>CAVPXO010000007.1:0-321329 GCA_963709755.1 uncultured delta proteobacterium | reverse complement strand
AAAATTTATAATTTTTCAGATGAACAAAGCCTGACTCATGTCCGATTTTAATGGACAGGAGTCCGGTCGGAATGGATACACGGCCATGCCGTATACCCATAGCCGTCCAGAAAATATCAAATCTATCCCATCAAAAATATACCGAGGATGAGACCAAATATAATGTGGCCGGTGAAACTGATAATCGGGGTTCTACGTCCATAATTAAGTCCCATGATACCGGGCGGTTCCAGCATGCGTGTAGGAGTAGGACCAGTATGTTCGTTGGCCATTCTGGGATGGATATGCGGAAGAACCGGCAGGACCGCCAGATTAAGGAATAGAGCATGAATAAAACCAAAAATCATACCCAGCCACCAGCTATGGTAGCGAAGGCTCGCAAAAATCAGTGCATAGAGAAAAGTGAACAGCCATCCCATGACAAAGTTGCAGACAAATCCTATAACTTCTGCATAATCCCTGTTCGAGGTAAACATTGTTCCCATCATAAAAGTGAAGCTCATACGGGACAATCCTAACGCCCTGCTTCCTTCAAGAATAATAGTGATCAAAATTGTCGCAACAGTACCCCAGATAAAATCCATTTCAAAATTGATTGCAGCAAATATCGAAGTTGCCATTATATTTACTCCGGCTTATCTAAATTTTTAAAATCTTATTCAAGCGTACGGATCAGCCATTCTTTTCTGCCAGAGCTGCAGCGGCGTTGATCAAACCGACATGGGTATAGGCCTGGGGAAAATTTCCAAGAGCCGCTCCGGTCGAGGCATCTATTTCCTCCCCGTATAATCCCACATCATTGGCGTAGCGAAGTGCACCCTCGAATATACTATGGGCATCCTGCAAGGCACCGCGCTCAGCCAGAACCTTGGCTGCCAGGAAAACGGCGATTGCAAAGGTCCCCTCTCCCTCTTGAATTCCATCGTAGCCGAAGGGAAAACGGTAGAATAAGCCGTTTTTCCCCAAAGAGTTGCTGATCCGATTATATGTACCAACCATTTTTTCATCGGCGGCATCTATGTACTGGTAAATGGGCAGCATGAACAGGCTGATATCAACATCCGTTGAACCGAAGTAGCTGGTATAGCTTTTTAATCCTGCATTGTATGCCTTTTCTTCAATAGTTGCCCTGATCTTGTCCCGTTCTTTGGTGAACTTTTCCACCGGGATTTTCATGAAGCCCATCTTCTGCAGCTGCAGCAGCCGGTCCAGCGCCACCCAGCACATGACCTTGGAATGCGTATTATGGCGCGTGCTGGTACGAATTTCCCATATCCCTTTATCGGGCTGCTGCCATTTCCGGCAGACCACCTCCCCGAAATCCCGAAGCATTTTAGTAGTGGTACGATCAAAGGATTTTTTTTTATGGGCAATTTCAAAAGCACCCTGGATCACTTCTCCATATATATCCAGCTGCAGTTGACTGGTTGCGCCATTTCCTACACGAACAGGCTTGGAAGAGCGGTAACCATCCAAAAAGCTCAACTCGTATTCGTTGAAATGGGTTTCTCCATAGACAGAATAAAGAACCTGCAATTCCGGACGGGAGAGTCGGGTGCTGTTCAGCATCCAGGAAAGAAAGGATTCCGCCTCCTGAGTGTAACCAAGGTATAGAAAGGCCCGAATCGTCATCGCTGCATCACGGAGCCAGCAATACCGGTAATCCCAGTTGCGGCTGCCGCCTATGATTTCAGGCAGAGAACAGGTCGGTGCAGCTATTACAGCTCCGGAAGGGGCATAGGATAAAAGCTTCAGGGTGAGCAGACTGCGTAAGACTTCTTTTTTATATCTGCCGCGATAGGTACAGCGTTCCACCCAATGATGCCACCATTTGATGGTCATTTGCAGCTGTTCCTTGAGGTAATTGTTATCAAGCGGCGCAATCGTTGCCACATTCCTTTCAGAAAAACACAGGCTGAAAGCGGTGTTTTCACCACTATGCAGCTTTAAACGACCAGTGCCGACCGAACCGTCGGAAGTCAGCCGGAGAGGGCAGCCGCTCAGCAGAGTGAGTGCGTTTCCCTGATGTTCATAATGGAGCCCCAATCGGTTGCGATTGATAAGAGATATTGCATGTTGGCCGAATTGCGGCCGTGGCTTATAGATAACTTCTATCTCCACTTCTCCATTCAAACACTCCGCCATACGCAGAAGAGATCTCTCCGGCCAGAGTATTCGCTGATAGTCGTTCCGAGAACCAACCGGCATAAAATCTGTGAGGCGGAGCTGTCCACTTTCAGTGGTAAATGTTGTCTGGAGAACGTTGGTATTTTCAATATAGCTTCTTTTAACCTGACAAGGCGCAACAGGATGTATGGAGAACTTCCCGCCTCTTTTCGAGTCCAGCAATGCTCCAAACAGGGCCGGACTGTCAAACCGGGGCAGGCAGAGCCAATCGAGAGAACCATGATTGGAGATGAGCCCAAGGCAACGGCAATCGCCGATGGCCGCATAATCTTCTATGGGTTGATAGGACTGATCCTTCATAGATGCACATCTCCTCTTTCTGCCATTATTATATTTGTTCCCAATATTTTTGCATGAAGATGAAGCAGGGATTTGTATCTGGAAAAGCAATTTCCATACCAGGTAATGGCATACTAGTTGCATCTCCCTGGCATGTAGAATGTCTTCTTGCCAATCATTTCTAACTATCAGTATTCATAATCGACAAAACCGAAAAGATACGGTTGTGGAAAAAACTCCGGGAGGTACACGAATGAAATATTATCTAAGTCAAATCCTGCGTAGAAATGATCTCCATCCAGCACATAGTATCATGGGGTCTGTTTGTAAAAAGACCTTTTCTTCTTTTTCCTCTTCGTCCTCTCTAGCCCAAATAGCCACCCTCGGTCTTGGTGTGACCTTTCTTTTGTCATACATGCCGGGCCTGTTTCGTTCTGCCAAAGGGTCATCTCATCCGGAAGATGATTCTTCGACTAAAAAAGAGACTTACTTTGATGCGGCTCCAAGATCGATTTCCGGACAGCACCCAAGCTATAGCGAATATGCCGGCACCAACAACGGGCTGTTCAAAAAAAGCGGTCAATTAGCTGTCGGCTCTGTCGCACTCTTCGGCTTACTGTATCTTTTCAGTAGAAAAAAATAATTCCTTGACCGGCAGAGATACTGCCTGAACCCCCGGCCGGTATGTTACAGATGATCCGTTGCCGGGACTTCCCTAAGATCAAATCTAGGAAAATTAGCCATGGAAAATATGCCAATGGAACTGGTTCACTGTGTCCCCCGCCCTGAAAATATGTCGGCATCATTGGATACTCAAGACAGGAATCCCATCGACAGTGAGGCGGCTCTCGCCCTGGAAAATGAGCTGAAAGCCTCTATAACAGGCGAAGTCCGGTTCGACACGACAACCCGTGCCCTGTATGCCACAGACGGCTCCAATTATCGGAGGGTACCGATTGGAGTCGTGATCCCCAAAACTGTCGATGACGTTATTAAGACGGTGGCGCTCTGCCATAAATACAAGGCGCCGCTTTTCAATCGGGGCGCCGGCACTGCATTGGCCGGACAAACCTGTAACGTCGCTGTTTGCCTTGACTATTCTAAATATCTCAATGCTATTCTGGAGATAGATCCCGAAAAAAAAACAGCCAGGGTTCAACCTGGTGTCGTACTCGACGACCTGCGGCACGCTGCCGAGGAATACGGACTGACCTTTGGACCTGATCCCGCCACCCACAATCATTGCACTCTGGGTGGTATGATGGGCAATAATTCCTGCGGAATACATTCAGTCATGTCCGGCCGGACGGCGGATAATGTCCATGAACTGGAGATCCTCACCTATGACGGCGTCCGTATGTGGGTCGGTCCGACCTCGGACGAGGAGCTGGAGATGATAATCGCCGAAGGCGGTCGAAGGGGTGAAATTTATGCAGGATTAAAGAAAATCAGGGAGAGCAGAGCGGAAGATATCCGGCGGCGCTATCCCGATATTCCCCGTCGGGTTTCCGGCTATAACCTTGATGAGCTGCTGCCCGAAAAAGGCTTTCAGGTCGCCAGAGCCCTGATCGGCAGCGAAAGCACCTGTGTGACCATTCTTGAAGCCACCCTGCAGCTAATCCACAATCCCGCTCACCGGACGCTTCTGGTCCTTGGTTATCCCGATGTGTATTCTGCCGGAGACCATGTTCCGGCAATCATGAAATTTGGACCGATCGGCCTGGAAGGCATAGATGACATGCTGATCGATCTTATGAAGAAAAAAGGTATGCACCCGCAGGATATCCAACTGCTTCCGGACGGCAGAGGTTGGCTGCTGGTTGAATTCGGCGGAGAGAGCGAAGAAGAATCACTTAACAAAGCAAAATCAGTCGTGGAGGTACTGCAGAAAGAAAAAGAGCCCCCCTCCATGAAAATTTTTGAGGATAAGGAGGAAGAAGAGAAAGTCTGGACCATTCGGGAATCTGGCCTTGGCGCCACTGCGCATGTCACCGGAGAACCACTCACCTGGCCGGGCTGGGAGGATGCTGCGGTCGATCCCGAACACGTCGGCGAATATCTGCGGGAATTCCGGCAACTGATGGATGAGTTTGAATATAATGCCGCTCTATACGGACATTTTGGCCAGGGCTGTATCCACTGCCGGATTAACTTTGACCTCTTCACCAGCGATGGAATCGATAAATATCTGAAATTCATCGACCGGGCGTCCGATCTGGTTATGAAACATCATGGCTCTTTCAGCGGCGAGCATGGAGACGGTCAATCACGGGCGGCCCTGCTGGGTAAAATGTATGGTCCGGAGCTGCTTCAGTCTTTCAGGGATTTCAAATTGTTGTGGGATCCGGAATGGAAGATGAATCCCGGAAAGGTTGTCAACCCCTGCCAGCCGGATACCAATCTTCGCCTTGGTGAAAATTATGCTCCCTGGCAGCCTGAAACCTACTTCAAATTCCCTGAAGATTTCGGCAGCATGTCCCACGCCACTTTGCGCTGCGTCGGAGTCGGCAAATGCCGTCGCTCCGGAAATGTATTCATGTGCCCCAGTTTTCTTGTAACCAGGGATGAACAGCATACTACCAGGGGAAGGGCACATATACTTTTTGAAATGATGCGCGGCGATTTCATAAAAAACGGCTGGCAGAGTGATGAGGTAAAAAAAACTCTCGATCTTTGTCTGGGTTGCAAAGGATGCCTGAACGAATGTCCTGTGGATGTGGATATTGACACCTACAAAAATGAATTTCTCGCCCACTACTATCAGTCGGGAATGCGTCCCCGTCACCACTACTTCCTCGGTAAGCTCGACCGGGTGGCGGAAATTGGCTCAAAGATTCCACGCATAGCGAATTTTTTCTCCACTGCACCGCTGCTGCAATCGATAGCCAAAGAGATTGTCGGGACACACCAGGATCGGCCCCTGCCAAAATTTGCCAATGAAACATTCATCGAATGGTTCAACAAGAGACCACCTTCAACAAAACATGCCAAACCGGTTTTCCTTTATCCCGACAGTTTCAATAACTATTTTTATCCACGGGTGCTGAAGGCAACTGTGCGCCTGCTCGAACATTGGGGATTCACGGTAATCATACCGCCTCACCATCCGGCCATCAGGCCATTGTTGCATTTTGGCATGCTGGACAAGGCCAGAACAGAATTGAAGCTGGTCGTAAACATGCTTGCACCCCATATCCATCAGGATATTGCAGTGGTCATTCTCGAACCGAGTAGCGCCTCAGTCTTCAAGCATGATCTCCTCGGACTTTTTCCGGATGATCCCGACGCCAGACAATTTTCCGACCGGGTCAAGCTGCTCAGTGAATTTATTATTGAAAATGATCTGAGCCTGCCGGAAATAAAGGGCAAAGCGGTTTATCATGCACACTGTCATCATAAAGCCGTCTTCAAAACTAAGCCGGCAGAAAAGGTACTTAAGACCATAGGTCTCGACTTTACTGCGCCCCAGGATGGCTGCTGCGGCATGGCCGGCTCTTTTGGATTCGAAAAAGGGCACTATGAAGTTTCCAAAAAAATCGCCGAAATTAATCTTCTGCCCACGGTTCGTGGTGCGAATCTTGCCACTTGGATTGTCGCGGACGGCTTCAGTTGCCGCACCCAGATTAAGGACGGAACCGGCAGAGAAGCTATCCATCTGGCTGAATTGATAGAGGAAGGTTTCAAACTTAATAAAAAAGGACTCAACCGTATGGAAAGTCAAAAAGGAAGCGAAGGTTCCCGACAGCATTCACCTGTTGTGGTTATAACCGGCGCGAGTGCTGGTCTTGGACGGGCAACCGCCCAGGCTTTTGCCCGCCAGGGGGCAAAACTCTGTCTCGTTGCCAGGGGCCGGGAGCGCCTGGAGGAGGCGAGAAAGGAGGTCATTCATCTTGGCGGCCAGGCCATTATCGTTCCCGGCGACGTTGCCGATCCACAAGTACTTGAAAAGGCGGCGGACGACACCGAAAAGGCCTTTGGCCCCATTGATTACTGGGTCAATAATGCCATGGTGACCATTTTTGCCGAATTTGCCGATATCCAGCCCGATGAATTTAAACGGGTGACCGAAGTAACCTATCTTGGTTGCGTCAACGGCACAATGGCTGCGCTGAAACGAATGCTGCCCCGCGATCGAGGCACGATCATTCAGGTCGGCTCGGCCCTCGGCAAACGAAGTATTCCATTACAGTCTGCCTATTGCGGCGCTAAACATGCAATCAACGGCTTCACAGAATCGATACGCACCGAACTTTTGCACCGGGGGAGCAAGGTCCATGTCACTGTTGTCCAGATGCCGGCACTCAATACACCGCAATTCACCTGGAACCGTTCCCGGATGCCCAGGAATCCGCAGCCGGTACCGCCTATCTTCCAGCCGGAAGTAGGAGCCCGGGCGATTCTCTATGCTGCCAAAGAGAAGAAAAAGCAGATCTATGTCGGCTTTTCCACGCTTCAGGCGATCTATGGCCAGAAAATTATTCCGTCGATGCTCGATGAGTATGTGGCCAGGACGGTTTACGAGGCACAGATGACCGATGACCCGGTTGCTCCGGACCGTCCGGATAATTTATTTGACCCGGCAGAGGGCCTGCAATCGGCCCACGGTCCTTTTGATGCTCAATCAAAGCCCGACAGCCTGCAATTCACACTTTCCAAAAACAGAACAAAGGTCGGCCTGGGTACCATGGTTGTCAGTCTGGGGTTGGGTATGAGTTATCTCCTGTTGAAAAGAAAAAGTAAAAAAAAGCTGCATCCTTTCATTGCCCTGTGGTCATGATGCTCAGATCGCCACCAATGATCATCTGGGCGGCGAGTCCCAGGATGATGATCAAAGCTCCGGCAGTGCCGAACGCCACCTGTGAAGAATGGTCCAGCAGCGCTATCGGAGTCATCGAACTGCCGAGGTACATCGCGCCAATGACCCGCAGGTAATAATAGAGCGAAATCACGGTGTTCAGCACGGCTAGCAAGGCCAGCCAGGAAAAACCTGCCTGGATAGCCGCTCCGAACAGTGCCAGCTTTGCGGTAAAACCGACAAGAGGAGGAATACCTGTCAGGGAAAGAAGTGCAAGCGTCATAATGGCCGCATGCCAGGGCCGCTTGCTGGATAGCCCCTGATAATCCTGCAGCTTCGTCCGTCCCCGCAACGATACCACCACGGCAAAAGCGGCCAGATTAGCAAGAGCGTAAGCAAAGATAAACAAGACCAGGGCCGGGCGGGCAAGTGAAGCCTGACCCGTTGCTCCCATGGCAACGACCGCCATCAGGCCGTAACCGGCCTGTGACACTGAAGACCAGCCCGAGCAGCCGCCGCACATCTTCCTGCCGAAGCGCAGCCAGATTGCCAAGACTCATGGTCAAAGCAGCCAGAATTGCCATCACCCACCGCCAGGACAAAAGATCTTCCGGAATAAGCCAGACCAGACGGGAAAGAGCGACCAGTGCTCCGATTTTCGGCGCAACCGTGATAAATGCCGCCGCCGGGGCCGGACTGCCCTGCGCCACATCGGGCACCCAGGGATGACCGGGCACTGCTCCGAGTTTAAAGACAAGACCTATCAGCAGGAGTCCCAGACCGGCGGCCAAAATTACCGGATCGGCACCATCGCCGCGCAAGGCAGCCGCGAGTGCGGAATAGGAAGTATCCGCCGCCAGGGCATAGAGAAAAACGATGCCGAAAAACATCATGGGGTTAGCCATCGCTCCCAGAAAATAATATTTCGCTCCTGCTTCCGAGCACATTTTCGAAGCCCGGTGATAACTCGCGAGGGTATAACCGGTAACCGAAGAAAGCAGCATCGCCACCATTAATTCCATGAGATCCGCTGCTCCGGCCAACAAAATTGAGCCGAGCGCCGAAAACAACAGAATCACATACCACTCACCGTGGCGCCTGTCGCTCTTGAACCAGTTAGGGGAAAGCAGGATAACCAGCCCGGTAGTGCCGAGGATGGCATAACTGCTCCAGGCAGTCAGACCATCAAGCGCCCAGGTGCCTGAGAAACTAAGTTTCGGCTCAGTTGTCACCTGCAGTCTCAGGGTTAAAAATGCAGCAGCCAAAATGGTCGCCATCGCGGCAACTGCACAGAACCACTGGTTTTTTCGAGACACAAAAAGCGCAATGAGCAGGATCAGCGCAGCCCCAATTATTAAAGTCAGGGCAGGAGAGATGTCACCCACCGGCATACCGCCCATCAGGGTCCTCCCCCCAGCAGAGTTCTGCCCGCACTGTCGATGATGTTGACGATGAAGGCCGGAGCCACCCCGATAACAACCGTCAACCCCAGCAGCACTGCGAGCATTACAGTTTCTATCTTACCGAGATCAGTTATTCCGGCCACTGTCTCATTAGCCTTCCCCATAAAAACACTCTGCAGCAGTTGCAGGAAAAGCGCGGCGGTCAGTAAAACACCTATAAGGGCTGTGCCGACCAGCCACGGCTGCAAGGCGAGCGTTCCGGCAAATATCTGGAATTCTGCGACAAAACCTGCCAATCCCGGCAAGCCGAGGCTGGCAAAAGCCGCTACCACCATAAAACCTCCCAGTCGTGGGGCAACACCTAGAACTCCGCTTTGTTCCTCCATGACAAAAGTTCCCGTCCGTTGCCAGAGCGAACCGGCAAGCAGAAAAAGCGCTCCAGTGATGAGTCCATGGGCCACCATTTCCAGTGTCGCGCCGGTAAGCGCCATTCGCCTTGCGTCTTCATTGCCGGTGAAGACGGCAAAGGCCATAGCGATACCCAGCACGGCATAGCCCATATGGATGATCGAGGTGTAGGCTATCCTGCGCTTGATATGGTGCTCACCGAGACCAACAAGGGATCCGTAGACGATCCCGATAACCGCAAAAATACCGATAACGAAGGACCAGGCGGCAAAGGTTTCGCGCATCATGCCGCAGGCGATACGTATCATGCCGTAGACACCCATTTTCAGAAGAACGCCGGCCAGCAAAGCCGAGGCAGGGGCCGGCGCTTCCACGTGAGCTGCGGGCAGCCAGGTGTGCAAAGGCACCAGCGGCGTCTTCACCGCCAGGCCGAACATGACGGCCAGCAAGGTGAGCCCTGCCCTGACGCCGGTCCCTGCCAGCGGTTGCTTTGCGGTCAGGATGCGCATGTCAAAGGTCAATGGGTCGGTTGCCAGAAGAAGACTGAGCAGTCCCAGCAACATGACCAGGGAACCGGCGAAAGTATAGAGAATGAATTTGATCGCAGCCCGTTTGGCATCCTCATGCCCCCACTGGGCAATGAGAAAATACATGCCGATAAGGGACAGGTCGAAAAAGACATAAAAAAGCAAGAGATCAAGCGTCAGAAAGAGGCCGAGGGAAGCAAACTCAAGAAAAAGAACCCAGGCCAGATATTGTCGCGCCCTTCCCCGAAAATCCACAGGATAGCAGGCAGCCACAAAATAGAGCAAGGCGCTCATTGTCGCGACCGCCAGGGAAATGCCGTCAAGGCCGAAACGAAAACCCGCCCCGACTGCCGGTATCCACGGCCTGTCAACCACAAATTGAAAATCGCTGCCGCCGGAATTAAACTGTGACCAGGCGAGAAGGAGCAGCAGCAAGGAAGGTGCCGCAAAGAGAGCGGCAAGAATACGGGCGATCCGTTCACTCAGGGTTGACCAGGAGGCAAGAAGAAGAGCGCCGAGCAGAGGAAGGATGATGATGAGGATCAGCATATTATCAGATTCCAATGATGAAGGTTATAAAGAAAAGGAAAAAGCCGCAGGCAAGAAAGATTAAATACATAGGCACAGCTCCGGTCTGGATCATCCTGATCCTGCTGCCAATCTTGCTTGTCCCTGAACCGAATCTGTCTACTACGGAATCAAGAGCTCTTTCGATCAATTTGCGGAAAATTTCAGCCAACCACAACCCGCTGATCGCACCGCCTTCAATACATTTGTCGAGCGTAAACTCCACAAGACGTGCCAGGGAATTGGAGATAAACTGAACGAAGCCAACTGCTGCCCATAGACCTGCATCGACAATGTGCCGATCAAAAGCGGCACAATATCCAGCCAGCGATCTTACCGATTGTATTATCAGCACGTCGATCAGTCCCGGCAGGCCCCACCAGTCAGCGGCCGCGGCAACATGTTTTTTGGAATCGGCGGCTCGTTTCGCCGAGACATCTTTTGGATGGCTGTAAACCAGCCATGAAATAACGGCAGCTCCGACTGAAGCTCCAATGGAAACAGGTAATTCCCAAGTTTGGCCCTGTCGCAGAACAGGCAGATCGCCTAACAGATCGGTGACAGATTCTTTCTCTCCAATAAACCAAAGAAGACCCAAAAAAATGCTCCATGCAGCCAGCAACCAAACCCCTGCCTGTTCTGCAGGATTACCTTCTTCAAATTTCCCTTTCTTTTTCCGATTACGCCTGCCGTATGCGAGAACCTGGAAACGCAGGGCATACCAGGCACTGAGCGTACCGGCAATGATTGTCAATAACGCGAGCCATGGCGAAAAATGTCCTGCAGCAGTAATGATCTTTTCTTTACTCCATGCAGAGCCGAGCAGTGGAATGGCAGCCAGGGACAATGCCCCGACCCAGCTTGCCGCCGCTATGACAGGTAATCTTCTTCCGAGTCGCATATCAGCCAGGTTATGAGAACCAGCTACATTTATTGCTGTTCCGGCAGCAAGAAAAAGCAGTGCTTTAAAGGCAGCATGTGTCACAAAATGAGCCATCCCCGCAGCCGAATAACCCGCCCCGACAGCTATAAATATCAGCCCATATTGGGCCGAGGTGGAAGCGGCGAGCAAACGTTTGGCGTCCGGCTGGACTATAGCTGCGATCCCTCCCGCTATGGCCGTCGTCATCCCAAGGGCTATGGCTGCAGGACAAAACCAGGCGACCGCCGCCAGTGGTTCATGCAGACGAAGGAGCAACCAGGCGCCCGCCGCCACCATGGTCGAAGAATGTAACAGGGCAGAAACGGAAGATGGTCCCTCCATGGCCCGGAAAAGCCAGGCGGCAAATGGTCCCTGCGCGGATTTGGCAGCAGCAGCCGCAAAAATCCCTGCGGCCATCCAGTGCGCCAGGGGGCCATCCCCAACTGCAGAGAGTGCCTGAAAATCAAAGCTGCCGCCTGCAACCAGAGCCGAGGCGGCGGTAAACCAAAGTCCCAGACCACCCAGTCGCGTAGCATTGAAGGCATAATTTGCCGCCGCAACCTTTTCTTCTTCCTGCCAATAATGAGCGATCAATACCCAGGAAAATAGTCCGAGGAGCTCCCAGGCAATGGCCACTGTGAGCAGATCCGCTGCTAGAACCAGCAATTCCATGGAGCCGGTAAAGGCTACCAGCAGCCCGAGCAGTTTTGCCAGACCGTTTTCCGCCTCGGCAGATGCAGCCCAGATAACCACCGGCAGCGCGATCATAGGAATGACAACCGCGGCCACCTTAACCAAAGGTACTATCCGCAACGTGAGCTCTAACCCACGGCCCCAGCTCAGTGAACTGCTGCCGCCATCGATTGCGGCTGTCAAAGCAAAAAAGAATTCCATAAGCATAACCAGCGCTGCCATGCTGCCGAGCAGTTTGCGGCGAGGATTGCCGGGAGAACAGAGGCGTTCTCCCAGCAGCCAGATCAGTCCGCCGAGAATAAGGGGCATAAGTGCAGTCGTCCACAATATCATCTCTTCAAATCCTCTATGCTTTCGGTTACGTCGGCCTGACGCACCCGGTAGACGTTAATGACCACAGCAAAACCCAGAGTCATTTCGATAGCCATGACGGCCATGCCGATGATGATGAGCAGCTGACCCTCCGGGTTTCCCCCGCCGGAATAATGCCATACAGCCACGCCCGCCAGCAGGGCGCCATTGATCATCATCTCCAGCCCCATCATCAGCATGACAAAGGATTGCTGCGAGAGAGCCCCGTAGAGGCCGATACCCCAAAGAATGGCTGAAATAATCAAGGCAGCTTGAAGATTCATTGCTCCCTCTCAGTGATGGTGGTGATGTTTATCATCATCGCCCTCTTCTTTTTCCTGCTCAATCTCCGGAATGGTTGCCGGATCGTCCGGATCGATGGCTGGAGGGCGGGAACCTTGATCTGCCGGGGAATGGAAGCGGCTCGAACGGCTGGAAAGAATGATTGCTCCAAGCATGGTAGCGAGCAGCGCGACACCCGCAGTTTCAAAGATGAGCATGGAATCACCAAGCATTTCCGTTCCCAACAACCGGATACTGTCTGCTACATTGTTTACAGGGCGCAGCGGGAAATCCCCGAACACGGCTACCGCAATCAGGAGGAGAGCAGCGCCGCAGCCGAAGGCGATGGAAAGCTTGTGCCGGTGCACCATCATCATGGGATTCAGGCCCGCAGGATTCATCATGAAAGCGACCATGAACAGCACCATCACCGTCATCTCCACAGCCATCATGAAAAAGAGGGCTACCCCGAGATACTCAGCCAGCAGCAGAATCATCAGAGCACCGACGTTGAGAAAGGACGCAAGCAGGGAAAAAGAAGCACGCACCATGGAATCGGCACAAAAGACCCGCCACCCAAACCAGATGGATGCAAGCGAAAAGATCCAAAAGGCTATGTCCATCCACAGTTCGATCATGAAGATCCTTTAAAATGGAGTTGCTAAAGTGCCTCTATTCCCGCCCACAGCAGGTGGAGAAACGAAAGAGGCAGACCAATGGTCCAGAGATACAGCACTGCCCGTTCAACCGGTATTCGCGGCACACTCCGTCCCACCCAGGTATAGATCAGCATCAGCGCAAGGGTCTTGATGAGAATCCAGGTCCAGCCGGGCAGGAGCGGTCCTGTCCAGCCTCCGAGCAGAACATTTGCCCCCATGGCCGAGAATACTGTGAGCATGCCGCCTCGTCCTATTTTCCAGAGGAGCAGGTGTCGCCCGCTTATCTCAAGAGAAGTTCCTGACACCAGATCCGTGCCATCTGCGAGATTAAGCGGCCCGGTAAAGGTCACACCCAGGCTGACAACGATCCATAACGGCAGGCTCAACGGCTGACGTACAACATTCCACAATCCTTCCTGCGAAGAGACTATCTTTGATATTTGCAATGATTCCGCAGGTAAGGCCGCTGCGATCAGGACAAACATACTGAGCAGTTCATAGGAAAGCCCAAGCGCCACAAAGCGATAGCCGCCGATGAGCGCAAGATGAGAATTTGGCGCCCAACCATGCATGAACAGGGCGACAATCGCCAGCGCCTCTGCCGCCCCAAAAAGAACGATTCCAGTACGCACATCGGCAATAGCGGTAGAATCGGCAAGGGGCACAACCGTCAGAGCGCACGCAGCCACAGCAGCATACGTTGCCGGGGCCATCACCCATAGCAACAGATCCGGACGCTCCGTGCAGGATAAACGCTGATTGAGCAGAAGGGAGCCTTCACGAATGGGCTCAAGCAATACCGTTGCAAAAGTAAACTCCCCCTGTCTTACAGAGAGGGCCTGATTCAAAACTGCGACAACATAGGCACCAAGCAGCAGAATCAGCAGGGCTATGATGGTACTTATCAGAGGATGTAGAGTATTGACCTCAGGCATAGCTGCTTGACTCCTCCTTAATGTTCATCATGGCCACCTCCTTCACTGCCATTGCCGCCGTGGTCATGCTCCATTTCGTCCATCTCCGGCTGGTCGTCCTCCCCATAGTTCTCCGCAGGAGGCAGAACTGAGGCATCGATATCGAGGCTGACCAGCAGGGTGACGAAGGCGTCCCAGGCCATTCCAACCGCCTGCTTTTCAAGCAGATCCTGCCAGACAAAAGTTTTTTCACGGCGTACAATCCCGCGCGGACCTTCCAGCGGTGGTCCGGGCTCTCGCAGCATCTCGCCGGCGCGTCCGGCCAATTCCACTGCCTGAGCAGCTTCCGCCATCCGCTGTCTGCAGAGAGCACCGGCATCTGCCCTCTTCCCGGTTACAACAGTGAAACCGAGTGTGCGGTAAGACGGGTCGTCGAGGCGGGCATCTTCCGCCAGTCCGGCAGTTCTGGACACCAGACCCAATCCAGCAACAGCATCCTCCGGTAGCCTGCCCGCGCCGCTTCCTGAAAAATAGTAAAATCCGATACGCTTCAGTGAACGTTCCAGCTGCCGGACAGGTTGCGCCCGGCCCGGCGCGGTCTCTTCCATTACCCGAAGCGCTTGTCGGCCATAATCGCCCAGCTCAAGCAAAAACAGCAGATCGGCAACACTACTCAAATGATGACGGGCACGGGCAATTTCTATGGCGGCGATCGGAACCGGTTCCGTCAACGCACGGAGGAAGACTTCGTCAAGGTCCGGCCCCGGCATATCCGGAGCCTTACATTTGAGCTGCTGGATAACATCACCCTGCAAAGTCACCATGAAGCGCAATCCCGGAGGCATCCACGGCAGGAAAGGTCCAAGACTGACCATTGTGCTTCCCAGTTGCAGTCCATCCCGAATATCCTCATCGGTCATCCCCATGCGTCTGCCATAGGGTTTCCCCATCATCATCCCCTTGCCACCCTGACCGTAGTCACCCTTTCCTTGCCAGGACACCGGGTTCTGCGGAGGGCCGAAAAGAGGAGTTGAGGGTTGTCGCTCCCAAAGAAGATTTCGAAAGAGAGCAACAATGGCATCGGCAGGCGGATAGCCTCCCTGACTTTCGATGATAGTTGATCTTTCGAAAGCAGAGGCACCGCTGTCACTGTTCCAGAGCAGAACTCCGCGAGGTTCCGGAAGCTGGTCATGCATGTGGCGGATGGCAGGCTTCAATTCTGACGGCATGGTACCTGCCAGCAGTAGAATTGCGGCGTGACGGGGAGAATTGACCAGCCGTATTCGGCTGTCAAGACGGAGCTCGCGGCAGGCTTGCCTTCCCCCATGGCCCGGCAGGCAGAAGACAGGCACCTTGGCCCGTGCTGCAAAGCGTGCAACAAGATTCACTGCCACCGCAGCGCCCCCTCCTTCCAGGCATAGAGGATTCCAAGCGACAGGATCACCAGGAACATCCCCATCTCCATAAGGGCCTTGATGCCCTCCTGTACATAGACAACCGCCCATGGATACATGAACATCATCTCCATTTCGAAAGCTATAAAGAGCAAAGCCATCGGGTAGTAACGCATATGGAACTGCGTCCAGGCATGGGTTGGCGGAATCGGCCCGCCCAGCACAGGAAGGGTTGACGACCAGTTCAGTCCGGCAGGATCCCGTTGCCGGAAAAACCATACGGCCGTAAAGCTTATAATAAAGACTACAGCCGAAACGACTAGTATTGAAAAGAAGGCATTCATAGGTTATGAAATTGTTCCTTTTGCTTGTTAAATTTACTTTTTTTCCACCTTGTCTGAGATTCAAACCAGCAAGTTTCATTCCAGCACGCTCTTTCCTTGCTACAGCCCTGCCAGCTCAATTTCGAATTCTGCTATAAAACACAGTGCGATATTCCTGTATGAACTGTCTTTTGTTTCGTCACCTATTCCTGCTGGACCGGATTAATCCTGCTCTATCGGAATTTGAATCGGCACATTCATATAGATCTAAAAAAGATTAAGGCTCAGTTATTAAAGGATGCACATGCACTGATGCGAAGAGATAAAAATTTTGCCAGGAACTGGCATATAATTTGCTTTTTTTTCGATACCATCTATCACCGGAAAAAGACCCAGTAGACAAGAGGATCAACGGAAAGAGAAATTCCTTTTTCCGTTCGGCAGAAACAATCGAGGGATACTTTGGGAGAATGAGTATGAAAACGATTGGCAGAAAATACTGGGCGATTGCCGAGGGGTATATTCCCGGCAAAAGCACCGGTCCCGAACCGCAGATGACCAGTCACGAATCAGCCTGTCTGCTCAATACTTCAGACATGGATGCCAACGTAACGCTGACCATTTACTTCAGCGACCGCGATCCGGTCGGCCCTTATAAGATCACTGTCCCCGCACAGCGAACGCTTCACCTGCGATTTAACAATTTAAAGGATCCGGAACCGGTCCCGAGGGATACTGATTATTCCTCGGTCATTATTTCGGATATTCCGATTGTGGTGCAACACACCAGGCTTGATTCCAGGCAGGAAGCAAATGCCCTTATCTCGACGATCGCGTTCAGTATGGAATAATGAACCTCTACCCGAACCGGAGCATATGAAATGAGCAGAAACCTGACCCGGCGTGCTTTTCTCCGTCTGACTGCCGGAAGTTCCTTGGCCTATGCGGCCGGAGGGATTGGAATCCAGTTCCCGGCAAACTGGATTTCTGAGCCCTTGCCGCCGGAGCTCAATATCAAACCGGTCAACCTTATCAGATATGCTACGACCTGTCGGGAATGTCCGGCAGGGTGCGGTATGCATATTCGCCATATCAACGGCAGGAGCATTAAAGCAGAAGGCAATCCCGATCATCCGGTTAATCGAGGCGGATTATGTGCACGTGGCCAGTCTTCTCTGCAGGGTCTCTATGACCCCGACAGACTGACCGAGCCCCTGCAGCGCATCTCACCCGCCGCCGCTACTTTTCCCGATACCGGTATGATTCCGCTCTCCTGGCAGCAGGCTTTGCAGAGAATAGGTAAAAGTCTACAGAATACCAAAGGCCGGGTCCTGGTTATAAGCGATCTGGAGACGGGGCCACTTGCCGATATCATGCGAAAGTTTGCCTCGAACTATAATGGCGAACTTCATCTCTATGAACCGTTCGATTATCGCCCCCAGCGTGAGATATATGACGCAGCAACCGGTTCTCCGGTCATACCCTGGTATGCACTTGATAAATGTGAATGCATTCTGAGCTTCGCCACTGATTTCCTTGAAGCATGGGTCTCAAATGTCCAGTTTACCTGGATGTTTACTAAAATGCATACGTTCACAACTGAAAAGAAAATGGGCAACTTTTCTTATATCGGGCCCCGCCTGTCGATGACAGCGACAAGTGCCGATGATTTTCTTAAGGTTCCGCCGGGAGCCGAATACTCCGTGGCCATGAATATCCTTAAGGTTATGGCCGAACGTGGCTGGACGCACTCTACGGATTTTGATTACCAGGCGCTTACCCGTGAATTCACGCCTGAATCTTTGCCTGTTCCCGATGCAGCAGCAAGAATCGAAAGCCTCGCGGAAAAATTTAGCGGCTCAGGCAATCCTGGTCGAAGTGTAGCACTCGCCGGTCCGATACCCGCCGCAGGCGAGAGATCGCAACAGCTGGCGCAAGCAGTTTTTATGCTCAATCAAGCCGCCGGCAATTTTGGTAAAACTATTGATTTCACCAGAGTGCATGCTCTCAGCCAGACAACTTATCAGAAAGATTTGAACCGCCTGCTTGAAAATTTGACAAGTGACGACATTGTCATTTTTCATCAGGCTAATCCGGTATATGTGCAGCCGGAGCTGGAGACTGCCATAGGACAGGCTGGGCTGGTGATCGCGCTGGCCCAGATGCCCGATGAGACCACCAGGTCGGCTGATTTGATTCTCCCAGTTGATAATCCCCTCGAATCCTGGGGAGAATACTCGCCCTGGACAGGTATCCGGGGGTTTATGCAACCGACCATGAAAAGACTCTATAATAGCCGGGCGGCTGGTGATATTTTTCTGTCGATGGCCGATATCGGTGGCCGTCCGTTGTCCAGGCAGGAGAACAGCGAGAGTGCTTTGAATTTTGCTTCCTGGCTCAGATCCGATTGGCAGGAAATTTCCGAAAGCGATGAAAGGAAGGGGCAACAGATCCTCCCGAGGCTGCTGCGGGCTGGTTTCCTTAAAAATTCGGACACCGGCGCAGATCTGCCGGAACCAAAGCCAAGATCCATTGTCACTCCACCGACGCCGGATCATATCTACGAGAATCACGACGTCGATACCGCGGAACTCTGGGTCTGGCCTTCAATTTTCTTTTTTGACGGACGCACCAGTAACCGTACCTGGCTGCAGGAGAATCCGCAGCCGGTCAGTTATATCGTCTGGGACAGCTGGATAGATATTCATCCGGTCAAGGCCGCCGCACTGGAGATCAAAGAGGGCGACGGGCTGAAAATCAGCACCGGGAAAATAATGGTACAGGCACCAGTCCGCATCACGGAAGAAATCCATGAACATACTGTCGGCCTTGCTATCGGGCAGGGACACTGGGCGCTGGGTAAAATCGCGGCGGGGCGCGGCATAAATGGTTTTTCCCTTCTTGATGAAAATGAAAAAACCCATATGTTCGGCAAAGTATCGATTTCCCGGGTCAAAGAATTGGGAAAACCTATTTGCCTCACATCGGATCGTGAACAGCACGAAAGGGAGATCCTGCGCTGGGAAAAGTTATCGGTAATACAAGCTGGCCGCCAGTTGCCACGAAAAATCGACATGCCCCTGCCCGAAGGCTACAACAAAAAAAACGACATCTACAAAGGCCATAAACACGCAGGACACCGCTGGGCCATGGTCATCGACCTGCATCGCTGCATCGGCTGCGGTGCCTGTGCCGTGGCCTGCTATGCCGAAAACAACCTGCCGATCCTCTACCCCGAATCGGTTCGGGAAGGGCGGGAAATAGCCTGGCTCAAAGTCATTCCCTACAATCATCCGATAAAAAAGGACAGGGTTGGATTCCTGCCATTACCCTGCCAGCACTGCGACCAGGCCCCCTGTGAACCGGTCTGTCCTGTGTTTGCCTCCGTCCATACCGAGGATGGCCTCAATGCCCAGGTATACAACCGCTGCATCGGCACCCGGTACTGCTCGCAGAACTGTCCCTACAAGGTTCGCCGGTTCAATTGGTTCAACACTACCTGGACACCGCCTCTCGAGTGGCAGCTTAATCCAGAGGTTACCGTCCGCTGTCGCGGAGTCATGGAAAAATGCACGTTCTGCGTGCAGCGGATTCGACATGCCGAATACCAGGCCAAACGAGAAGACAGACCAATAAGAGACGGCGAAATTCAACCGGCCTGTGTGCAATCCTGTCCGGCAAAGGTATACACCTTCGGCGATTTGCTCAATGAAGATTCAGCTGTCAATAAACTTTTCAGAGAGGATAAACGCGGGTATCAGCTGCTCCATGAGCTGAATACTAAAACAGCGGTTCTCTATCTCAAAAAAATTGAACAGGAATAGGCGACACTGATGCAACTCTCCTACGGTCAGATCAATGATAAAACGCTGCAAGCCACCTCTCCGCCTAAAACCTATTATTACTGGATTCTGCTGGTGCTGGCCCTTGGAGTGGGCGGATTCTTTTTTGCCTGGCTGTATCAGATTTTCCTGGGGATGGGCGTGGCCGGGATCCATCATCCTGTGGATTGGGGGGTATATATTGCTAATTTCGTCTATTGGGTGGGAATCGCCCATTCCGGGACCTTGATTTCAGCAATATTATTTCTGCTCCGCGCGCACTGGCGCGATGCAGTTTCACGGGCTTCCGAGGCCATGACCGTTATCGCCATCCTGATTGCGGGAAGTTATCCGTTGATTCATCTCGGCCGGTTCTGGGTCTTTTATTTTATTCTCCCTTATCCTACCGAAAGGGATATCTATCCGAACTTTGTCAGCCCGCTGGTCTGGGATGTCCTGGCCGTCTCCACCTATCTTACCGTCAGTTTTATTTTTTTCCTGGTCGGAATGATCCCCGATGCCGCCACCACCAGGGACTGGTATGCCGAAAAAGGCGGTAAACATCCGGTAAAGCAATTCATTTATAAAGTACTTGCTCTTGGCTGGACCGGCAGTGGCAGACAATGGCAGCATTTTGAAAAAGCCTATCTCTTTTTCGCTGCCATGGCTACTCCTCTGGTTATCTCCGTCCACTCCATCGTCTCCTGGGATTTTGCCATGGGCCTGCCTACCGGATGGCACACCACCATTTATGCTCCCTATTTTGTTGCAGGTGCCATCCACTCAGGACTGGCAATGGTGCTTTTCCTGATGATACCGATGCGCAGGATTCTCCATCTGGAAGAGCTGGTAGAGGAGTACCATCTGAATGCCATTGCCCTCACCATTCTCGTTACAACAGCGATTATGGGATATTCCTACATGGTCGAACCTTTTGTTGCCTGGTACACCGGCGACCCTATCGAACAGCAATATATTGTCTGGAGGGCGACCGGCTGGTTTTCACCAATATACTGGGCAATCATTCCTCTCAATGTACTCATTCCTGCGCTCCTCGTTTTTAGGCGGCTCCGCAGAAGCCACTGGTTTCTCATTCTTGTTGCCGTCAGCATTCTCATAGGCATGTACATCGAGAGATATATGCTGGTAACTGCCTCTCTCAGCCACGATTTCATGCCGCACACCTGGAGTGCCTACCTGCCGTCATGGGTGGAAATTATGATCACCGCCGGCTCCTATGCAATTTTTTTCTTTCTTTTCCTGATCTTTGCCAAGATTCTGCCGGTAGTTCCCATAACCGACCTGAAGTCGCCGAAAGCGGAAAAAGATGCGGAAGAAGCGGTTTCGCAAGCACCTGCAGGAAAAGTCTCCCCAAAGATTTCTTCCGGCAACGGCTTACTGGCGGTCTATGGAGACGCCGGCAAACTGGTTGAGGGAGTACGAAAAATGCGGCTCCAGGGATTTAACCAGCTGGAAACCTTCACCCCTACCAAAATGCCGCGCCTTATGGAGGTCATGGGCCGAAGCAAGAGCCCGATCCGCTTCATTACTTTGGCAGGTGCCGTGGCCGGCGGATTGCTCGGTTTCTGGCTGGCTATCGGCACAGCCGAGGTAAATAATTTATTTGTCGGAGGCAAGGGACCCGATGCCTTCATCCCTTTTATGCTGCCGACTTTCGAAGGAACAATCCTTATTGGCTCTATAGTTAATCTTATTGGAATGATCTGCCTTTCCCGCCTGTTTAGCCTGAATACCCCGGCGATGTATGACACAAGGTTTTCCCGTGACAAGTTTGGCATGTACGTGCAATGTCCCGCAGAGCAGAGAGAAAAAGCTGCTTCAATACTCAAAACCA
The DNA here is from genome assembly GCA_963709755.1 of uncultured delta proteobacterium. GTDB lineage: Bacteria > Desulfobacterota > Desulfobulbia > Desulfobulbales > Desulfocapsaceae > Desulforhopalus_A. The sequence continues at coordinate 299,949 of CAVPXO010000007.1, read as the reverse complement.
CAGGGCCGGAGGAGATCAATGATCGCTAAAATGAAAGGTTGGTCGCCGCAGGCAGTTAAAATATTCCTCTGGATATTTCTTCTGGTGTCAGGCTTGTCTGTCTGGCTGCTTTCATTTCACTGGACACCACATGAAAGAGTCTGGCGTGCCCTGCTCATCAGTTTCCTCTATTTTACACCGCTCAGTGGCGGAATGGTAGTCTGGCTGGCCATTGTTAAAGCAGCCGACGGGAAATGGGCAAAAGGCTATGAATATAAAGCAGCCGTGGGAATTGTATTTTTCCTGCCGAGCGTCATCGCCCTGCTGGTCCTCTGGAGCGGCAGTTCTGGCTGGGCTCCGTGGTACCATAGTCTTACGCCACAGGGATTTTGGCTTAACAACACCTTTCTCTTCACCCGTCAACTGGTTGTACTCCTGTTTTTCTGGGCTTCTGCCTGGTTTTTTCTCAAGAAGTATGACTCTGCAGACGGTAGGAAGATAGCCGGCATATTCATCCTGATCTTCTGTCTGATCTTCACTCTTATAGCCTTTGATCTGGTTATGTCCCTTGACTATCACTGGCACAGCTCTCTTTTTGGAGGATATTTTTTTATTTCCAGCCTCTATATCGCCATTGCCGCCTGGGGTTTCACCACTACTTTACTGCCCGACAGCGACCCTGAAGTCCGGCATATTCTTGGAACGTTGCTGCTTTCTTTCAGCATACTCACAACCTACATGATGTTCTGCCAGCTCCTGCCGATCTGGTACGAGAACCTGCCCAGTGAAACCCGGTTCCTTTATGACCGCCTGCATTTTTCGCCTGCCAGGGAGATTTCCTTTATCCTGCTCGGTATCGTTTATCTGGGGCCGCTTGCATTGCTGCTGACCAAAAAAGCCAGGACGGGCAGGCTCTCACTCGGCCTGATCAGCGCTCTTATCCTGGTCTTTATGTGGCTTGAACGCTGGTGGCTTGTGGCACCCACATTTTCGGAGCATCCTGCAATGGGGACTGCAGAGATAAGTATTGCTCTGGCTTTTCTCGGTGCGCTGGGAGCCGGATCTGTGCTCTACAGCGGCAATCCTGCAATCAAAGGGGAGAACCGGTCATGAAGGAATATGTCATCGGCCCGGATAAAGGTGCCCGGCATAGATTCAGGTTGGGTTTTATTCTCTCGGCCGTGCTGCTCTTTGTCCTGCTGATTACCGTGCTCGGTTACAGTCTGGCCTTTCATCTGGCTGCGGGACCGGAAGAGCCTATTCCTTTCAGCCACCGCATCCATGCGGGCAAGAAGAAGATCAGTTGCCTTATCTGTCATGACAGCGCAACTTCCAGTGCCCGGGCGGGAATTCCGGAGCTGCAGACGTGTATGCTGTGCCACAGCCGGATTATTGTCAACTTTCCACCGATCCAAAACCTGCGGGATCACTATTACAAGCAGATTCCCGTCTATTGGAAACGAACGGAATGGGCCGGTCACAACCTGCTTTTCCCCGATTTCGTCTATTTCAATCACAGTGTGCATCTCAACCGGTCCATTGACTGCGGACACTGTCATGGCCCTGTAGACACGATGGATAGGGTTGTACGTATTCAGAATTTAAACATGGGTTTCTGTATCACCTGCCATAAGCATTACAATGCTACCCATGACTGTTTCACCTGTCATCGATAAAAAATAAAGGAGAAGAGGTCTCATGACCATGTCCATTTCGTTCGAACAGTTCAAAACATCCAATGGTCCGGCACTGGCGTTTCTGGCGGCGGGCACTATATGGTTTGTAATCGGCGCGATGTACGGAATGGTTTCAGCCATCCACTTTGTAGCTCCCGATCTTTTCAACGAACTGCCATTCCTGATATTCGGACGCGCTCGTCCCGCTCATGTCAATACGGTTATATTCGGCTTTGTGATCAACATGCTGATCGGTTCCAGCCTCTATTTTGTCGCAGCCCTGCTCAAGACTAAAATATGGTCGACCATCATGTCCTGGCTCAGTTTTATCCTGTGGAACCTTGGAGTACTGAGCGGTCCCGTCAGCTTTGCTTTCGGCTTGACCCAGGGCCGGGAATATACTGAATATATCTGGTTGGGGGATCTGGGCATCTGGCTGGCCATTGTCCTGCTGCTGCTCAATACCATCATGACCATTCTGAACAGAGGTGAAGATTTGATCTATGTGGCCGTCTGGTATTTTGTCGGCACCTTTATCTGGAGTGTTTCCACCTATTTCATAGGCAATGTAATGTGGCATCCGGAAACCGGGGCTCTTTCGGGCATACTTGATTCAATTGTTCTCTGGTTCTATGCGCACAACCTGGTCGGTCTGCTGGTGACGCCGCTGGCGACCGGTGTCGCCTACTATGTTATTCCCAGGGTTACCCGTACCCCGCTCTACTCACATACCCTGTCCCTTATCGGTTTCTGGACCCTGGTCGCCTTTTATACGCATATCGGCGGTCACCATATTATCCAGACGCCTATTCCTTATTGGATGCAGAATATCGCCGTTGTCCACTCAATGGTCATGGTTGTTCCTGTCTTTACCGTTCTGGCCAATCTGTGGCTGACGGCACGGGGTTTTGGAGGCCGGGTCATGGGGGACCCTTCCGGTCGACTGGTAATGACCGGCCTTATCTGGTATCTCATCACCTGTATTCAGGGACCGGCACAGGCAACTCACGCCCTGCAGCGGGTTACCCACCTGAACAACTGGGCAATCGGCCATTCGCATATTGCCGTACTGGGCTTTTCAGGCTTTATCGCCCTGGGAGGGATGTGGCACGTTCTGCCGCTGATTCTTAAACGACGGGTTTTTTCCCTGAAGCTGGTTAACCTGCAGTACGGCCTGCTGCTGACCGGCATAACTGGTTTTTTTGTCGTCCTGACTATCGCCGGCCTTATTCAGGGACAGGCCTGGTATAACGGCGAGGTGGTCTATCGAACCGTACCCGAGATGCCTCCCTACATGGGAGTTCGGGCTGCCTTTGGAGTCTCCATTCTGGCCTCTGCCCTGATCGGCCTCTATAACTTTTTTATGACAGTTTATGCCGGAGAGTCCTTCATGCCCGAATATATTGTCGAACCGGAGGCAGGAATTCTATGAAAATGACCCCCGCACTCCTCATAATTGGCAGTTTCCTGGTGTATTGGGCCTCGATGTCGGTCCTGGTCATCATGCCTATGCTTACTCTCGACATCAAGCCTTCGGAAATATGGCGGCCTATGACCGAGCAGGAGAAAGGAGGATACACGCTCTTTGTCCAGAACGGCTGCAGCTACTGCCACACCCAATTTGTCCGCGTAATGGACTGGGGCCTGGGGGCGGAACGGATCGCCCGGGCCGGTGATTATGTAGACCGAAGTCCGACTCTCATGGGCTCAAAACGTACCGGTCCCGATCTGAGCCAGGAAGGCGGCGAACACCCCGACGACTGGCACGTAGCTCATTTTACCAACCCCCGGTTTACCAGCCCGGCTTCGGTAATGCCCTCTTTTCACTATCTCGGCCTGGAAAACATTCAAAAGCTCATTCACCTGGTTCAGTTTGAAGGCATGAAAGCCGCAGACAAGCGGGTCAACCGGCAGCAATACTGGAAGAAACCGGCAGTAGACAAGTTCCTCGCAGGAGAAGACCCAAACATCGAATGGCTCCATGAGATGGTGCCCGAAGTGTGGCGAAAAATGCCCAATCCATATCCACCTCTGGAAGCCAATCTTGCCCGTGGCAAAAAGATCTTTCAACAGTTCTGTATCGGCTGCCATGGTCCGATCGGTGATGGCCAGGGACCTGCCGCGAAATTTCTTAACCCGACTCCTCTTAATTTTACTTCCCTGCGCCGCAACCTGGTCGAAAATCGCTATATCGGCGGCATTCTCTATTACCAGATCATGAACGGCATTACCGGGACGGCAATGCCCTATTTCAAAAAGGCACTGGAATCTGCGAAGATATGGGACGTCTCTAATTATGTGGCAGTTTCGTTCATTGGTTATACCGATGGCGACATAGCACCCGAAGGTATCGATGCGGCCTATGAACCGGAATACCGCAATACTTATGCTCCACCTGACCAAAAGGGGTTTCCTCATGGAAAAGGTTTTCTCCGCAAATAATCTGGTGCTGCTACTGTTATCTCTCGTCAGTCCCCTGTGTCTTGCCCTTCTTCTCCGGTGGGGAATAAAAAACAAACAATTCTCAGACCCGAAGCGCAGCGCTTCCCTGCCCCTTGAAAGCTATATTCCGGAAGAAGGCTGTAATCCACCTGAACCATCAGAAAAACTGAAGGAGTCCGGCCGCAATGTATCACTTTAATTACGAACATGATCAATGGCTGATCCTATCTTTGGGCGGAGGTCTCATACTCGTCCTGCTGATCACCTTGTCCTTCATTGCCGGCTGGCGGCCGCGACCACCTGCCGAACATGACAAACCCCTGCCCGCCTCCGACGCAACATTGGAGTTTATTCCCTGGGTACTGATCGTTACCTATATCATTATCTTCGTTTATTATTTCATCAGCCCCTTTTTATGGCTGTACTGGCCGGAGCAATGGTAATGAAAAAATCAAAACCCGAGAAATATCTCTTTGAAGAATATCAGAAGATAGAACACAAATGGTCTTGGGCCATTATAATCGGCCTGTCCCTGTTCCTGGTTTTTAGCGGCATCATAATTCATGGCCTCATTCCGGACAGAGAGCGGCAGTGGAATTACGGTGCCCTTGAGACTATCCCGGGAGCGTCGATTTATTCTTCCATGTCGCCCACCCCGGAGGGTGTGGCACCGGAGGAGACAAACAGGATTCCTAACCAGATTACTCCGCTGCCCGGTGCCAGGCCGCTCCAAAAACTGCCTCCGGTGGGCTACGAGAGGGAAAACGAATGAACTGGAAAAAAACAGGCCTTATATTGATAGCGGTAGTATTCCTGCTTGGCTCAGTGGTGATTTTCTATGCTGTCTTCTTCACTACACCGCGCATGCGAATACAGGAAAATATCAGGAATTTTGAAGCTGTCATGCCCTTGGCGCCCGCAGAATCGGTGCCGTTGGAAAAGACAGACTACCTTCCGGATAGCAAAGGCGCTCCCGCCATCAACCTGACAATTGAGAAGACAAGGGAAAATGTTGCGAAAGGAGCAGTCTATTACAGCTATTATTGTGTGTTCTGCCATGGCGATCGCGGCGATGGAGAAGGTCCGGTGGGCAAAAGTTACATGCCAAAACCCACCAACCTGATGTCCATGCGACTGAAAAACATGAGCGACGATGATCTGCTTCGGGCCATGCTGCTGGGCACGGGACATGAGCCTGTAATCAACCGGGTAGTGCCCCATGAGTATTATGGATATCTGGTTCTTTTTGTTCGCTCCCTGCAGTAATCAGGAAAAAAATAAAGGTCTCCATATGAAAAAACCAAGCGAAATCAAACTGAAACGAGTGACAGCAAGTTCCTATACGGTGCCGACCGAAAAAAAGGAATCCGATGGGACCCTGGCCTGGGATTCCACCACCATGGTAATTGTGAAAGCGGAAGGAGGTGGTGAGACAGGTCTCGGTTATTCCTATACCCAGAGAAGTGTGGCTCAGCTGATAAATGAAAAACTTGCCCCGCTGGTGCATAATGAAAATCCCATGGATATTTCCGCACTTTGGCGAATCATGGTTGCTGAATGCCGCAATTATGGCGATTCATCCCTGGTTATGATGGCTATTGCTGCCGTAGATAACAGCCTCTGGGATCTGAAGGCAAGAATCCTCGGGCTGCCCCTGGTCACCCTGCTCGGGGCAGCGCGCAGAAGCGTCCCGATATACGGCAGTGGAGGATTCACGTCCTATAATCTGCAGGAACTGACGGAACAATTAAGCAGTTGGAAGGAAAATGATATACCTCGAATGAAGATGAAAATTGGTCGACATCCGGATCAGGATCCGGACCGGGTACGGGCGGCACGAATGGCGATAGGTGATCATGCTGAACTGTATGTCGATGCCAACGGCGGCTATACCCAAAAGCAGGCTATGGCTATGTCTCAAATTCTCTCCGACCTCGGTGTGAGCTGGTTTGAGGAACCGGTGCAGCATCGGGATCTCAGTGGCCTGCATTTCCTCCAGCAGCATTGCCCGGCAGGGATCGAAATAGCCGCAGGCGAATACGGCTTTAATCTGGACTACTTTCACCGGCTGCTGAAAGCACAAACGGTTGACGTACTGCAGGCCGATGCCACACGCTGCTCCCTGACCGTCTTCATTAAAGCGGCCGATCTCTGCCAGGCGTATAACATACCCTTTTCTTCCCACACTGCCCCTGCTCTGCACTGCCATGTCTGCTGCGCTCTGCTGCCGGTACGTCATATGGAATATTTTCATGACCATGTGCGAATTGAACAGATGTTCTTCGACGGCTTTCCCCGCCTTGAACATGGTGAGCTCTGGCCGGATCTGGATAGTCCGGGAATGGGACTTGTGCTGAAAGAGCAGGATATAAAAAACTTTGCCGACAGTCATTGAAAAAACTCCTGGTCTGACTATTGCAAGTACCAGTCAAAACCCATTGTTAATTTGAAACAAAATAATGAGGAGATCACCATGAAAAAAAATGCCAGTGATTTTTTGATTCAATGTCTCTATGACTGGGGCATCAGACGAATATACGGTTTTCCCGGCGATGGAATTAACGGTCTTATGGGAGCCCTCAACCGAGCCCAGGATAAAGTACGGTTCATCCAGTCGCGGCATGAAGAACTGGCCGCCTTTGAGGCTTGTGCTCACGCCAAATTTACCGGCGAAATCGGAGTCTGTATGGCAACATCGGGTCCGGGAGCCATTCACCTGCTCAACGGCCTCTATGATGCTAAAAAAGACCACATGCCGGTACTGGCGATTGTCGGCCAACAGGCGACTATAGCGATGGGATCGGACTATCAGCAGGAGGTTGATCTTATTTCCCTGTTCAAGGACGTCGCCCATAATTATGTCCATATGGCGTCACATCCAGCCCAGATACGGCATCTGGTTGATCGCTCCATTCGGATCGCCTTGGCCGAACGTGATGTAACCTGCATTATCATCCCCAACGATATTCAGGAAATGGACATGGTTACGGCGCCTCCCAGAAAGCACGGAGCCAATTTTTCCGGTGTAGGCTACAGGCGCCCTCGAATTGTACCTGCCGAAGAAGACCTCGACAGGGCTGCAGCCGTCCTTAATGAAGGAAAGAAAGTGGCCATGTTGATCGGAGCCGGAGCGCTTGGTGCCACCGACCTGGTTATGGAGGCGGCGGAGAAGCTTGGGGCGGGAGTTGCCAAGGCGCTGCTGGGTAAAATGGCCCTGCCGGATAATCTGCCCTATGTTACCGGATCAATCGGGCTGCTCGGCACCAAACCAAGCTGGGATTTAATGATGAATTGCGACACCTTCTTTATGATCGGTTCTACTTTTCCGTATTCAGAATTCCTGCCGAAAGAAGGCCAGGCCAAGGGTGTGCAGATAGATATTCAGGCGAGAGCATTGTCCACTCGCTTCCCAATGGATGTTAATCTGCACGGTGAAACGAGCCTTACCCTGAAGGAGCTCCTGCCAAAACTGAAAAGAAAGGAAGATCGTTCCTGGCGCCAGAAAATCGAGAGAGATGTCACCGAATGGTGGCAGATCATGGAATCCCGGGCGATGATGTCGGCAAAACCGATAAATCCCCAGCGTTTGTTCTGGGAGCTCTCGCCGATGTTGCCGGATAACTGTATTTTAACCTGTGACTCAGGCTCGGCTGCCAACTGGTACGCCCGTGATATCAAAGTTAAAAAGGGCATGATGGGCTCTCTTTCCGGCGGGCTGGCAACCATGTGTCCCGGCGTACCCTATGCTTTGGCTGCTAAATTCGCCCATCCGGATCGTCTGGTGGTGGCAATGGTAGGCGATGGTGCTATGCAGATGCTCGGCAATCTCTGTCTTATCAATATCGGCAGATCTTACAGTGAATGGTCCGATCCGCGCCTGATAGTGCTGGTATTGAATAATCGCGATCTGAATCAGGTAACCTGGGAACAGCGAGTCATGTCGGGTGATCCGAAATTTTCAATTTCCCAGGATGTACCGGCTTTCAATTATGCCGAATATGCCAGGCTTCTTGGAATTGAAGGAATTGAAGTTAAACATCCCGAGGAAATCAAACCGGCCTATGAACGTGCATTGGCGGCTACACGGCCGGTAGTCATAGATGCTCATTGCGATCCGGATGTCCCTCCGCTGCCGCCTCACATCAATTTTGAACAGGCGAAAGGCTATATGTCGGCACTCTTTCAGGGAGATCCTAACGAAAAGAGTATTATCAACCAGTCGGCCAAACAGATGATTTCGGAATACCTGATTAGATTGACACCCAAAAAAGGTGAGTAAGAAGAACGTTCAGCCCGGATTGTTTTCTTGCGAAAGGCCAGGAAAACAATCCGGGCTGACTGTCTGCACAAAGGTTAATTAGCGGCATCCTCAGCGGTATCTTCGACCGCCTGACCGGCCTGTTGCACATCCTCTCCCGCACCTTGGATGGTGTTGCAGCCGGAAATGAAAATGCTCAATAAGAACGTGGTTATCAGCAGGAATGCCGGCAGTTTTATTTTATTCTTCATTATTATTTCCTCCAAGATGTGATTTTTTTTTGTCTCCTTTGACCTTTAATGATTTCGGCTTTGCATGATTTCCCCTATCTTTTCCATGGCTTTGCCGGTCCGTGAAGAGAGCAGGTGTCGAGTATCCTTTCCCGGACGTGGTGCCGTAAGAATTCCGGCTGTCAAACCTACAGCCATTCCTGCAACGGCTCCCATAATCATTTTGCCGCTGGAGTTGGTTTCTTTTTCCTTTTTCCAATTCAGATAATTTTTCATAACCTCTCCCTTAAGTACTGATCGTCCTTCTTCTATCCCGCTCCAAAATATCTGCGCAGGTTAAGTTATTTTTTCAAAAAACGATTTGCCATGCTGATTATTTGATTAAAATTTGAAATCAGTGTCCTGATTCTGCCGGAAGTGTCTTTCAGCAGCAACACGGAATCCATCCCAGACTGAAAGATGGAGCCGACAAGCAACTTGTTGCTATCAAACTGCTTTTTCAGTTCTCCACTGAAATACACTGTATTCCCGCCTAATTCCTCAAGATGTAACAGCAGGTGGTCAATCTTTTCCTCGTTCTTCGTGAGGGACTTGTTTACATCGAGAATGAGACGATTGGCATTTTTCAACAGCACCAGTAAATAACTGCCGACGGCCAGGCCAAGTACAGCCAAAAGCAACAGAAATATCCCTTCGATAGTCATGGTAAATGTCATGTTTTATCCTGTCTCCTGTTGTCTGAAATCTCTCATCAGTCTTCCCGCCAGTAGAACACCTTCAGCAGGGGCCTTTGCCTAGCAACTATACCACTTAAATTGCATGTCTCCTCTCATTACATAGCGAATTACATGCCAACTATCAATTTCATCTGAACTTTCCTGCCTTCTTCTTGTTTTCTCGCAGAAATAGTCACATACCACAGAAAATCAAACCATTGATATTGTCCTATTTAACAGGAATAAATCCTACTTAACCGGATAGGCAGCAGGTTTTCCATTCAGCCTGGTATATTATTTGCTAATTTTGAAACAGAGGTTGAATGAACGTCGGACTGCATTGCCGTTTTTGCCCGTACTGGTTTTCCGGTTTTCGCCCCTTCATATCGATAGGAGCAGCCGCACATGGGCGGTTAGTTTATGTTCAAATAATTTGCTTAAAAAAGGTGATTAAAACTATGCAAACTGAACGGGAAATCGAGCGGCAGGAAGAAGATAAGGATTTTGTTCCGGTAATCGTCAAGCGTACGGATGAAGCATTGAGACATCCGGACGATATTCTGGAGAAAGCTATAAATACAGGGATTGAGCAGCAGAACCGGGCGTTTCTTTCCCTGTGCCTTTCCGCCATGGCGGCCGGTCTCATACTCGGCTTTACGGCCATGGCCGTCGCTATCGTTGAAAATCAGATGCTGAAACTGGCATCTATAGTCTCCGCCCGTTTGGCAACGGCAATCGTCTACCCGCTTGGTTTCGTGCTCTGTATTATGAGTGGCGCTCAACTGTTCACTGAACATACGGCAACGGCCGTCTATCCGGTCCTCGATCATCGCGGCAATATGAAAGGGTTATTGCGGCTTTGGCTGATCGTGATAATAGGCAATGTAGTCGGAGCCCTGATCAGTTCCATTTTTCTTATCCTGGCCGAGGATGTGGTCAATGCCAAGCCAGGCTACATTGAGATCGGCAGACATTTAGTTGATTACGGCGCTCAATCGTTATTTTTCAGTGCGCTGCTCGCGGGTTGGCTCATGGCTCTCGGAGCCTGGCTGATTCTGGCAACTTCGTCGGCATTGAGCCAGATTGCTTCGATTTATATCGTTACTTTTATTATCGGGATCGGGGGGCTGCATCACTCTATCGCCGGTTCCGTCGAGATGTTCACCGCTTATCTTATCAGTGATACCTTTAGTGCAGGTCAGGTCTTCCGTTTTGTCATCCTGGCGATCTTGGGTAACATGGTGGGCGGAAGTATTTTTGTCGCCCTGCTCAATTACGGTCATATTCGCAAGACACAGAAAGCAAAAGAGAACAGCTGATTATTTCCTGGACGCCATTCTTTGCTCCAGCCTGGCCGCCGCACGAAGTATAATAATAGAAAAAAGAGTTATTCCTGCAGACAGGATCCACAGGTTTAGAGCTACAGAAATGCCGATGACACTGCAGATCAGAATGGAAGCAGCTGTTGTCAGTCCCTCGATACCTTCCTCACTGCCGGACCGGAAGATGGTGCCTGCACCAAGAAAGCTGATACCGGTAATGATTGCTCCAACAATACGGACAGGATCTGCACAAACAAAATTATCCTTTGCATCAACGACAAAATGAGCAATGAAAACATCTGTTATGCCCACCAACATAGCCGAGGCTCCCGTAACGAGCATCAGGGTACGGAAGCCAGCCGGTTTTTGTGCGAGTTCACGCTCTAAACCAATGAGGCCACCTAAGACCATGGCGATAAGCACATTCAGGAGGATTTCCCATTGGGTATTCCATTGTTCCACAAGTGTGTCCAATATATTCATAAAAGTGGAAACCTGGCTCAGCGTTCGCTCCTGTTATTTGAATTTTTCAAAAAAACTATCCGCTTCCTTTTTTGCCCTTTCCCTTCCATAGCCGTATCTCTCCTGCAGTTTGCCGACTATCTTGTCATAGTTTCCTTTAAGCTCATCCAATTCATCATCCGTCAGTTTCCCCCATTGGATTTTTGCCTCGCCTTTGAGCTGACTCCATTTTCCTTTCAGGATATCTTTATTCATAATATTTGTTCCTTCCTTATATTTATATTTATTGTTGATATTTCGTGTTTCCAGGCAAGATGGCGGTGTTCTCTCTTTTAAAAAGCAATATATGTTCCATTGAATGGAATCATCGACAATAGCCTGCTCTTCCTGTTTTTCAGCAGAAATCGTGCTGCAATAAAATATACATCCGGAAAGTACTCCACAAAAACCGCAGCAGATTTGTCCGATGAAATCGGACACTATCCTGCTTGAGTGGAGCACTTGTATAAGCAAATTCTTTCTTCTGTAGTTGCGAGTGGTTCTGCTAACGCCCCGCAAAGGGATACTATTTTTATTGTCCGTGCTTTACGGATACTCTGTTCAGCTCTCCCTTGAGGGTGGATAAATGCCTCGGATATATAGTCGAGTTTATAATTTCAATACACTCTGCAGATTTCACAGCTCATCATTAGATGATGGCACATAAATTGTATGATCTCAGCTATGAGAAAATGCCGCAAACGACGAGAAGGTAAAGATAAATGGAATGGTGCAGGAGGAACTCAATATGGAGGGTAATATGGACTTGAAGCTGTTGGGGGGGTATCCATATCCACTTGGGGCCACTTTTGATGGTCTTGGAACTAATTTTTCCTTATTTTCTGAGATTGCCGAACGGGTAGAACTTTGTCTTTTTGATGAAAATGGTCGGGCAACCAGCTTTGACCTTGAGGAGGTGACAGGATATTGCTGGCACGGATATTTACGCACTATAGAGCCCGGCCAACGATATGCCTATCGTGTTTATGGACCATGGGATCCCGAAAATGGTCATAGATGTAATCCCTCAAAATTGATTCTCGATCCATATGCCAAGGCTTTTAGTGGTGGTATTAAATGGAGTGAGACTGTCTTTCCTTACGATTTCGATAAAGGTCCGGAATTTTGCAGCAAGACCGACAGCGCACCTTTTGTTCCCCGTTGTGTGGTACACCAACCGTTTTTTAACTGGGGAGGAGATCGCCAGCTCCGCATCCCCTGGCATGAAACCATTATCTATGAAACCCATGTAAAAGGCCTCACCATGAATCATCCGGATGTACCTGATCATCTGCGGGGTACCTATTCAGGGTTGGCTCATCCGTCGATAATCAAATATCTTAATGATCTCGGTATAACCGCTGTTGAACTTATGCCTATTCACCAGTTTGTCCATGATAAGCATCTTATCGATAGAAACTTACGAAATTACTGGGGCTACAACAGCATTAATTACTTTGCGCCCCACGATGAATACACCTACGATCTCTATGCCGGCAGCGCAGTAGCCGAATTCAAACAAATGGTAAAGTTGCTGCATCAGGCCGGAATCGAGGTCATTCTTGATGTTGTATACAATCATACTGCCGAAGGCAATCATCTAGGGCCGCTGTTATGTTTTAAGGGCATAGACAACGCCTATTATTATCGCTTGGCCGAAGATAAACGGTACTACATGGACTACACCGGCTGCGGCAATAGTCTCAATATGCGAAACCCCCATGTACTGCAGCTCATTATGGATTCCCTGCGTTACTGGATAGTGGAAATGCATATCGATGGTTTTCGTTTTGATCTGGCTGCGACTCTGGCGCGTGAGCTGCATGACGTGGACAAGCTTTCCGCCTTTTTCGACATTATCCAGCAGGATCCGGTAATCAATCAGGTCAAGCTGATTGCGGAACCCTGGGATGTCGGTGAAGGCGGATATCAGGTCGGCAATTTTCCGGCCGTCTGGACTGAATGGAATGGCAAGTTTCGTGACTGTGTACGTGATTTTTGGCGCGGAGAAAATCAAACCGTCCAGGAATTTGCCTCCCGCTTTACCGGCAGTCCTGATCTTTATGAAAATTCCTCGCGACGACCTTTTGCCAGTATCAACTTCATCACTGCACATGACGGTTTTACCATGACTGATCTTGTTTCTTACAATTACAAACATAATGAAGCTAACGGCGAAGAAAACAACGATGGCGAGAATCATAACCGTTCATGGAACTGCGGCGCCGAAGGTCCGACTGACGATGAGGAAATAAATCGGTTGCGCAGGCGGCAGATCCGCAATTTCATGGCAACCCTGCTGCTTTCCCAGGGAGTTCCCATGCTCTCGGGCGGAGATGAAATCGGTCGGACTCAGCGCGGCAATAACAATGTCTACTGCCAGGACAATGATATTTCCTGGTATGACTGGAATTCCGTAGATGAAGAGCTGCTGGATTTTTGCCGAAACCTCATCCGCTTCCGCAAAAGTCATCCGGCCTTTCGCAGGCGTGGTTGGTTTCAAGGCGGACTCATACATGGCAGTGAAACAAGAGATATTGCCTGGTTCACAGACCAGGGCAAAGAAATGACCGAACAGGATTGGCAACAATTTACTAAAACACTCGGAATTTTTTTGAACGGTATCGTCAAGGTTCCCTATCCGCAAAGAGAAGGATTGACAGATGATAATTTTTATATCCTGATAAACGCCCACCATGAATCATTGAATTTTATACTCCCCGATGATCAATGGAGTTGTCGGTGGCTCTTTGTCTTTGATACCGACACGGGGTGGAGTGAAAACGGGAACAGAGAATTTTTAGCAGGAGAAAAGGTCTGGATTGAATCTCGTTCGCTGTGTGTCTTACGCGCCGCTGACGATCAACCTGATCAACAGAAGGGAAAATCGTTGATCCCGACATAAGTACCTGTCCACCATCAACCTGAACGCTGATGTACAAGGAGATATAAAATGAATATGCACATGAATATGGCTTTTGCCCCGTTAGTATCGCTGATCGCAGGCATTCTCATTTTGATTGTACCTCGTCTGTTGAATTACATCGTCGCCACATATTTGATTGTAATGGGGTTAATTGGGTTATTTGGCGGAGGCGGTTTTTATATGCGGTAAATGTTTCGTTGGTAAGGACCAAATGAGTAACCAGCCTTGGTTACTGGTTACTCATTTAAATAACAGCTTAATGGTTTCGCAGAGCATCGACCAGCTCATTCTTCTTCATTTTTGAACGGCCCTTAATGCCCACATCCTTAGCTTTACCATACAGGTCCGATTTCTTCCACTCCTCATACTTTGCTGATTTTCCTCCTTTTCTTCCTGTTTCTTTCTTCGGACTGTTGGCAATTCGTGCAGCCTTTTCTTTACTCATGCCTTTATCCCGGAGTGCCCGGTATTGTTTTTCGTCTTTTATTTTAGAACTCGGCATACTATAACCTCCATTATCGTTTTTCGGCTTCGTCATTATCCATTAACTATACGTCCTCCATTGGGATGAAGAACCTGCCCCGTCATATAGGACGAATCATCACTGGCCAGAAACAGATAACATGGAGCGATTTCCACCGGCTGTCCGGCCCGCCCCATTAGCGTGCTTTTCCCAAACGATTCGATTTTTTCCTCATCAAAGCTTGCCGGAATCAGAGGTGTCCACACAGGACCGGGAGCAACGCCATTTACCCTGATATTATTCTTAGCCAGACTTCTGGCAAGTGAACGGGTCAATGCTAAGATGGCCCCCTTGGTACAGGCATAAGGAATCAGGGCGGGATGACCCTCGTAAGCCGTAACTGAGGTTGAATTGACAATTTTGCCTCCATTTTCCAGATAGGGAAAAGCTGCCTGGATCATATAAAACATGGAAAAAATATTCGTCTCAAAAGTTTTTTTGAGCTCTTCCACTTTGATATCCAGGATAGACTCGTACGCATGCTGTTCTGCACCATTATTAATAAGAATATCCACATCACCAAAGGTTTTGACTGTTTTTTCGACGGCTGACCGGCAGAATGTGGGATCACCTATGTCACCCGAAAGGCAGAGACATCGTCGTCCCGTCTTCTCGACCTGTCGCTGAGTATCCCGGGCATCTTCATGTTCATCCAGATAAACGATGGCCACATCGGCACCTTCTTTGGCAAAAAGAATACTGACGGCCCGTCCGATACCGCTGTCTCCGCCGGTGATAATTGCTATCTTATCCTTCAATTTATCACTGGGGCGATAATTATCATTTTCCGATATGGGCTCGGGGGTCATGGGAGAGCGTTCACCTGGTTGCTTTTCCTGTCGCTGGGGCGGTCGCCGCTGTTCCTTTTCACTATTCATATGCAATCCTCCTTGATTAAGGATCTCTACGATTTCATCTTCTTAATTACAGATTATGCATAATCTATGCCTGTTACTTTTGACTAAAACCATTGCGGGAGAAAGGGAATCTTCGGAAAGGAAAGGCTGATTTCACCTCTTGAATGCAAGGAGGTGGTGCGGGTTTATGAGAAAGGCTGAGATACCCTGTCTGAATTCAGGACTTCTCTTATTTTGCCGGCCAGATCATTTTTTGAAAAGGGTTTTTGGATGAAATCGACCTCATCATCGAGCACTCCCTGGTTGGCGATTATATTGGCCGTATAGCCTGACATGAACAGACATTTTATCCCCGGCCTGCTTTTTCGGAGCTGTTCTTCCAGATCCCGACCGCTCATCTCGGGCATGATCACATCCGTTACCAGCAGATGGATCTCTTGTGCACAATTTTCGGCCAGAATGAGAGCCTCTGCCGGGCCGCTTGCTGCGAGCACTGTATAATTAAGATTTTGTAGAATCCTCCTGGCGATTTCCAGAATCGCCGATTCGTCCTCTACCAGGAGGATGGTTTCATGGCCACCCACCGTGCCTTCGGGAACAATCTTTTGTTGTAGCTGCTCTAAGGTTCCAAGGTGACGTGGCAGATAAATCGAAAAGGTCGCCCCCTTTCCCGGTTCACTGTAGGCATTGATGAAGCCATTATTTTGTTTGACCGTTCCATATACGGTGGCCAGACCAAGCCCAGTGCCTTGACCGACTCCTTTTGTTGTAAAAAATGGTTCGAAAATGTGTGTCAGGGTTTCCTTGTTCATACCATGGCCATTATCGCTCACCGTCATTTTCACAAATTCTCCAGGCCGAAAACCGGCATGATTGGCACAGTAATTTTCGTCTATAGTACAGTTTGCCGTCTCTATGACTATTTTACCGACACCGGTAAGAGCATCCCGCGCATTGACACAGAGGTTGATCAACAGCTGATTGATCTGAGACTGATCTGTCTTCACCGACCAGAGAGCATTTCCCGGAATCCAGGTGAGATTAATGTCTTCGCCTATCAAGCGCAACAGCATTTTGAGCATGCTTTGCACAATGTCATTAAGATTTAAAACCGCGGGACTGATGGTTTGTTTTCGGGCAAAAGCCAGCAACTGCCTGGTGATATCGGCGGATCTTTCAGCCGCCTTGCGGATCTCTTTCAGGTTTCCGTAGAGAGACTGCGAAGGATCGATATTTTCCATGGCTAATTCCGAATGCCCTAAAATGACTCCCAGCATGTTATTGAAGTCGTGGGCAACGCCGCCTGCCAATTGGCCAATGGATTCCATCTTCTGCGCCTGCCTAAGCTGCTCATGGAGCTTTTCTTTTTCTTCTTCCGCTCTTTTTATTGATGTAATATCCCGTGAAATACCGATAAGGCCGTTTATCTCATTGGCTTCATTAAAATATGGGCTCTTGTTTACCAGCCAGTATGTTGTTCCTTCGGAGGTTTGAAGCTTCTCCTCGGCAAGAACTGTTTTTCCTGTAGACATTACCTGCTGGTCTATCTCATTAATGACATTTGCCGATTCTGATGGAAAAAGTTCGCTGTCATTCCTCCCTATTATCTCTTGTACATTCCTGCCGATGGCATTACAGGTGCCGGAATTTACCAGAATATATTTTCCATTTTTGTCTTTAACAAAGATCGCATCGGTTGTCCCTTCGAGAACTGAATTAAGGAGAGTGTTGGTCTCCAGAATTTTCTCCTCAGCTTTTTTACGCTCGGTAATATCACTGCAAAAACAGAGAAATCGGGTATCAGAGATTTGCACCACTGTCAGTACCCACCATCGTCGATCACGGTTTTTGTGTTGGAACAGCATTTCACCTTTGAGTAGTCCATCCCGCAAAACGGCCCGAAAACCTTTCAGCCCTTCAGGCATACTGTCTTCAGGATAAAAATCTGTAAGTTGCATTTGCAGAAGTTCCTGTTCCGTGTATCCGGTAATCTGGCATACAGAGGGATTGACTTGCACGTATCTGCCGTGTGTATCAGTTATGAAGACACCATAAGGTGCTGATGTTATGTATGTCCGATGAAGCCGTTCGCTTTCCCGTAACGCCTCTTCTGCCTGCTTGCGAGATTTTATTACCTTTGTTAGTTGTCGATTCCATAGCAGCATCACAACAATGATTACCATGAAAGCGGTTGCTATCTTCCAGAAGAAGATATAATTAAATCCGTGCTCATATCGGACAGGCAACCATTTTCGGTAAATCTCCCTGCGTTCCGTTTCAGATATTGAGGCCAGCGCTTTTTGCACAATTGATGCCAAAGGTGCCCAGTCTTTGCGAACTGCCATACATTGAGCATTTATATAGGGAGTCTGTCCGGCAATTTTAATGTTGCTTACTTTCATTTTTGCCTGGAAATCGCCGATAATAAGCAGATTGTCGAGGTAAGCAAAAACCTCACCTCGTTGCAGCATTTCAAGACCATCCAAGGTGGACTTAGCTTGAATCAGCTGGATTTCAGGAAAGTCCC
Organism: uncultured delta proteobacterium; assembly: GCA_963709755.1. Taxonomy (GTDB): domain Bacteria; phylum Desulfobacterota; class Desulfobulbia; order Desulfobulbales; family Desulfocapsaceae; genus Desulforhopalus_A. The sequence continues at coordinate 281,992 of CAVPXO010000007.1, read as the reverse complement.
GGATAATCCAATCCTCCACCGCGTAGCCTTTTACAACAGCAACTTTTTTATTAGCAAGTTCTTTTATGTCTGCAATATAGGTAACGTCTGATTGCGTCGCTATGACAATTGGAATGTTAAGATAGGGTTTGGTAAAAGCCCAAATGGCTGTGCGCTGGGGGGTGATGGCAACACTGCTGGTCATATCAATTTCCCAATTCTTCAGCCTTGTATACGCTTCCCCCCAGCTCTTTACCTGTACCCGTTTAAAGGTTATGCCCAGCCGCTGTTCGATGAGATGCACATAATCCGCACTCATACCGGATGACTCACCTTTCTGGTTAGTGAATTCAACGGGAGGCCAGCCTGGATCATGAGTTATGCGAATAACAGGATGAGCCTGCATCCAGGCTCGTTCTTCGGCGGATAAAGTTGTCAGGAATTCTTCTGACATTTGACTTTTGTTTGCTTGTTCCGGTAATTCGCCTTCACTACTTGTCGTCACAAATGATATGCCGGTTATGAGCAGAATCAGCAACGCACAGAAGCACAGCACACAGGTTTTTTGGTATAAAATCATTACAACAACCGTATCAGCCAACGAAGGGATGAGGTTAGAGACCTTTGCATATAATCAACTACTCTTTAATGAATATCACAGATTAGAACGACATGCAAAAAATTCAGGCGAGTGTAGAAAAGTGGAGAGACCGGGGATGGAAAGCCGTTTTTTTTGGCCGGAATCTTTAAATACTTTATGAGTGTATTTAAGGAAAAATGAATTCTTGACATAGTTATCTTCATTGTGAGACAACCTAATAAAATGCTCGAACACAGAAATAAGAAATACTTCTAACGGAGAAAGATGATGCGAAAAATTTTATTTACGGTTGCACTTGTTACTGCTCTACTTACAACCTATGCCTTTCAGGCTTCTGCGAACGTTAAAATTGGCGTGTTGGCCAATGACGGAGCTGCTAAGGCGCTCTTAAAGTGGGGTGCAACCGGTGAATACCTCACTGAAAAAATTGGTCAGCCCGTAGAAATCGTCCCTCTTGATTTTGATAAAGTCATGCCAACAGTGGAAGCCGGTGGTGTCGACTTTTTTCTCGTTAACTCATCAATGTTTGTCACAACAAAGCTGAAATATAATACTACCCCCATCGCAACCATGATTAACTCCCGCCAGGGAAAAGCTCTCAAGTCCTTTGGCGGTGTAATCTTTACCACTGCCTATAACGACAAAATCAATTCCTTTGATGACTTGAAAGGGAAAAAATTTGCTGCAGTGAAAGAATCTTCCTTCGGCGGTTGGCAAATGGCTTACAAAGAGCTCACCGATGCCGGAATCGATCCATTCAAGGATTTTGCTTCTGTTGAATTTTCGGGAAAACATGACAATGTGGTTTTTGCTGTGCAGAACGAGCAGGTAGATGCCGGGACGGTGCGAACCGACACGCTGGAACGAATGGCCGCTACAGGTGCAATTGCCATGGAAGATTTCAAAATTATAGCTGAAAAAGAATCAGCTGATTTCCCTTTCGTCTTTTCAACCAAATTGTATCCTGAATGGCCCTTAGGAAAGATTGCGGCCACGGATGACAAACTGGCCGCTAAAGTGGTGACAGCACTCAAGGAAATGAAATCCGAAGACAAAGCTGCCAAGGCTGCCAAAATTATCGGCTGGGATGATCCTCTCGACTACTCCGGCATTGAGGCTTTACAGCAATCACTCAAAGTAGGTGCCTTCGCAAAATAATATGCATCAATAAACCAACAGACTCTGAAGACAGCCAGCCCCCTGTCTTCAGGGGAGTAGTTCGTCAAAAATACAGAATCTGCCTAACTGATTTATTATGGAGAATGTCATGCTGCAATCGTTGTTGCACAAAAATTTCCGGGCTCAGCTCATCGTTCCAGTAGCAATTGCTCTGTTGATTATTTTTATTGGCGCCATCACCTTCACGGTATTGACGCAAAAGAGCAGTCGTGACTCTCTCAACAAACAGGTTGCATCATCTTTTATCGAGATTGAAACCTCTATTGATCGAGATCTTGGAGAGTTGTCCAGGCAACTGGACAACAACCTCGTTCTTATGCAGGAGGAAGCCTCAAAACAGCTTGCTGAAAAATCAGCGGATGCTTTACAGGCGAGGGCGACAGCAGTTCGAACGAATATGCAGGCTGCCAGGAAAAAGAGTGGGCAGGATATGGTTCAGCTTATGGCATTATCTGCGATAAATTCGGTAATAACCAAAGATTTTGCTGGGTTAAACGGGTATGTCCGCAGTGCACATCAAAATAAAGACATAGTTTTTGTGTTTTATCATGATAAAGACCAAAATCCACTTACACGTTTTCTGAACAGAAAAAACGAAAAACTCAAATCGTATCTGCCGGAAGGTAAACCCGATATAGCTCAAATCATTCAAGCGGGAAATCGTGATCCGGACGTGCTGGTGATTACCGAAGATATCAAATCCGAGGGGGAGAGTATCGGCAGTGTAACCCTTGCACTGGATATGACCGAAGCAATGCAACAAGCCAAGGTGATGAGTGAGCAGTTTGATGACCTGGTCGACAGCAACAGTAAACTCATTGAATTCGTTCTTGGTAAGGAGTCAAAGACGATCAATAAAGCTTTACAAACTGTAGTTATAAATCTTCAAAAGGACATCTCGGAGAGATCTACCAAAACTGTTGGTGAAATAACCGCCAGCAGCAACTCCTTAAGCAGTCGGACAAGAAACCTGTTTATCGTTGGTGCAATTATCGGTTTCATCCTTGTTTTGGGCATACTGTTTCTGAATGCCCGTTCCATCCTGAAACTTTTGGGTGGAGAACCGGCAGCTATGGTGGCGCTTGCTCAGTCTATTGCTGGTGGAGATCTTAAAGCAAGAAGTGGTGTTAAAAATGTTCCCGGCAGTCTTCAGGCGGCATTGCAGAATATGAGTGAAAAATTGCGCCGCCTGATTGGCAATATAGTTGAAGAAGGTCGTGCTCTTCAGTCCACCTCTACCGAACTCGCTTTGGCAGCCGAGAATATGACCGGAGGAGCGGAGCAGTCTGCATCAAAGGCTAATGCGGTGGCTGTCGCAACCGAGCAAATGAGTGCCAACCTGGCAACTGTTACCGGGGCGAGTGAACAGGCTGCGCAGAATGTCAATGTAGTTGCCGCTGCCATGGAAGAGATGACCGCGGCGGTACAGGAAATTGCCCAAAATACATCGAAGGCCAGTGCGATGACCAGAGATGCAGTAAACTATGCAAAAGGCTCCTCCGAAAAAGTGAATCAGCTGGGCTTGGCTGCCAAAGAAATAAGCAAAGTAACTCAGGTGATTACGGAGATTTCAGAACAAACCAACCTCCTGGCACTTAATGCCACGATTGAAGCTGCCCGGGCCGGTGATGCGGGCAAAGGTTTTGCTGTAGTGGCTAACGAGATTAAAGCACTTGCCAAACAGACTGCCCAGGCTACTGGGGAGATAAAAGCAAAGATCGAATCCATCCAGTCCTCTACGGATGACACAGTGAATGATATTACCGAAATCAGTCAGGTTATCAACAGTGTTAACGAGCTTGTCTCCAATATTGCCGCAGCTGCCGAAGAACAGTCTGTCATGACCAGTGACATCTCGCGAAACGTACAGGATGCTGCCAGTGGTATTAGTGAAGTCAATGAAAATGTTGCTCAATCTTCAATGGTTGCAAGTGAGATTGCACGAGACATCGCCGATGTAAGCCAGGTATCGAGTGAGACCAGGGAGGGCAGTCTGCTGCTGCAGGAAAGCTCGCAGGAACTCAAAAAAATAGCAGAGAGCATCAGCCGGGAAACAAACCAGTTTGATCTTGGAAAAGTTGAGCATAGAAAAGTGATCGTCGGGTCTATCTCAAACTCCAGACCTTTGCTTCGATGGTCGGAAAACCTGTCCGTTGGCCTTGACGCTATTGATAGCCAGCATCGGACACTTATTGACCTGATCAATGAGCTTTATAAACAAATAAAATCAGGAGCGACTAAAGATGCAGTAGGCGAGGCTCTTGATAAACTGATTGATTATACCGGAAGCCATTTTAAGTACGAAGAGGAACTTTTTGTTCAATACAAGTATCCGGAACAAGCGAGTCACAAGGAACTGCACCATAAATTGGTCAGTCAAGTCGTTGATTTTCAAAGACAGTTTAAGGAAGATGGAAAGGATATTTCAATCGAATTGATGGAGTTCCTCAAGGATTGGCTTCTCAACCATATCAAAAAAACCGACATGAAGTATAGCTCATTCTTGCGGAGTAAAGGCGTGGTTTAGTAGTGATTTTCCATTAACTATTGTATTGCATACCAACTCCGATATCATTATTAGTTTTATCTCCCGCATAACGCCGCTGTATGGTGCATTTTTGTTTATGGGTTAGGTGGCGACAAGAAAACACACTTCATCCATTGGGAACGATGGAAAAACGCCCCTGCCTTCGGATGACTTGTTTGTGATCACTGTCCCCCTTCTCCGATTCTTGTATCACTGGTGTAATCCCCCCTGAACTTTAGATCAACTAAAGTTTGCCTGATTGCCGAGTCCAGCATTACCCAGTTACACTTACCATATTTAGCTTCTACATCCGGTTTAGTACACAGGCGCCTTGTCTCAGCCTCTTCTTGCTTGTAACTAATCTCAAATAGCTTGACTTGCTGCTGTTGAGTTATTTCATACTTTTCCAGCATATGTTTGGTAATGAATGCATTCGCCGCCGGGCCATCCAGGCCAGCTGCCTTTGCTAATAGCACAGCATCTTTCTGCGGAATGCCCGCAATTAGCAAATCATTTTGAATTTTCACAGCACCCTTCATTTTCATGTCATATCCGCGCCCTATGGTCAATCCCGATGTTGCACTCGGCACATGTAAAATACGGCTGTGAAAAGGACCTCCTTCCGTACCCTCCGATTCAAAAGTCACCTTACCTAAAAGTGGTTGTAATGCACTCATGTAATTTTCCCTAAATTGTTATTATGGATTATCCAACATCCAGTGAAGAAAGCTGGCGCGTTCGTTGATTTTACCTTCAAGGCAGGCATTCCAGATAGAAACGAAACCTGTGCCACTGCGTGAATAATAGGTTTCTACACGACAGGTCGATTTCATGTAGGCTTTCCAGTCATTCTGAGATTTCTCCAGGATTGTCAGCAACTCAGGTTCGCTCTTGCTGTGGTTCATGTGAAGCATACCCAATATCAGATTCATCTGTTTGATGGAATTTTCCAGACTACACTTTGAACAGGTATCCATATCGGCCTGTGTCTGGGCGTCGACACAGGCGAGTGACATATATGGCTTATGAATTTGCACATAGTCGATGATGTTAGCCACATCACCTCCCGCAAAACTCATGCTAGACGTAAACATAAGCATAAGCACACAAAAACGTTTCATATTGTTCTCCTTGTTTGTGATAAATAGTCGCTTTCTCAGATTGACCTAAATAACTGGCATCCTGATCGAAGCTGCTGTATTAATCAGGATCACCATATCTTTGTCAGTCCTCCTGGTCGTTTTAAAATATCATCAACACCTTACTATTTGCTTTCCCACAAATATCTTACAATTCTCCCATAGATGGTTAATTGTAGAAAAAATTTTAATTTCCTCATGTAAAATACGACGTGAAAGAAGGGCTCTCCCCCTTCCTGGCATAAAATACTGACAGCCGGATGGGAAAGGCTCAACAATCAGCAAAATGGCTGCGGTTTTTGACCCTGGTGGGTTGTTTTCCTGGAATAGAATTTGCGCAGGTTCAAGCCCATGGCATGGCCGGTTAATAGCTGGCGCGTAACTGTAGACAGTGGTTTGCTGCCGCTGCGCAATAAGAGATGAAAAATAGAGAACGAAGATAATCGACCTGTCAAACATGGCCGGTCCATTCATTCTTGCGGAGTAAAGGCGTGGTTTAGTAGTGATTTTCCAGCGAGATATTGTATTATTTCGTTGTATATTTTGCCGGTCGACCCCGGCCATTGATCAAGGAGCGTAGCGCCTTGATCAACTTAAAGCTAAGCCGACCGCTGGTAGCGGAAGCTGGTCGGCTCGAGCGCAATGTAAGCGCTTAAGTTATTCAAAGAATACTGAACGATATTTAATCATCCAAATACCGAGGAGTATGCTTACATTGATGGCAACCATTATCCTGGCTCTTTTTGTTTGAGTACCTATTAAAAACAGCAATATTATCGGGATTGGCAATCCTGCAAATAGCAGATAGAAAGCTACTTTATCATCAATTGGCAATATCAAGTCCGGCTCTTCCAATAACATCCATTCATATTGATTGACTGGCCATAGGACTATATTCAGCAAACAGACTATGTTGAGCAGCAGGAAAACAATGAGTTTAGTTATTTTCATCTCGCGCCCCCTAGTTCACAACAGAAGGTTTCTGACGTGTTCTCTATGTCGTAAAACCGTTCTGCCGTAAGAAGTATATGTTCTTACTGTTGTGTCACTTACTGGGGCACCAATAGATTTGATTAACTCGCGTAAATCTCTGGCTGTTCCACGGTTATACCTTGAGGCGACAACAATCATCTGTATATCATTCAGAACGCTTGTGCCTCCATTTGGAAAGTCATACCTTATAAGTTGTAACAAATGTTTGGCGACTATTTCTATATTAGACGCATCGTTTTCCATACATTTGATTAGCTCCAACTGCTGTGTGTAAGTCAGTTTATCTAAATTAACACCCATTATCTTAGCCACGTTTCTGAGTTGAATACTAACAGAACCAACTGACGTTTGATATGGATCTTTTGTAACTGTAAGATTGTTGTCAACCCAACGAGGACCACTCCAGTCGAAAGAACGAATAGGGTAGGCAATTGAATCAATAATATCTGGCATCCCACCTACTTCCGCCCATGCAACGCCAGCAAGCAGGTCAACGGGAATCTGATTTGAATTAGCGGCTGCATTTATGGCTGATTTATTATGTGCAATCCAACCATCTTTGTACAGGAAGAGGTAGGTATTGCCACCGCCCATGGATTCAGGCCATAACTTCCACATTGCTGTGTCTGCAACTGCCCATTTTGGATAAGGCTTGACTGGTTGAGATACAGATGATTTCTGGCGGTGGCTGTTTCGATGTTGAAACGCTTTGTTAATATCTGCTGGAAGTATCTGTCTTCCAGCAGGTGAGTGAGGGTGCGGAAGTGCTGAACATCTTGAATTTTCAATACCCAATGGACCCGGCAACCTAAAACTGCCAGGACCACCTCCGCCGCACGGAGCATCTGGATGGCAAACCCCATCCCACCCCTGCCAAATTGAATCTTTCCAATTATCATCGCTTGCCATTGCGCCCTCTTCCTTTACTTGTATAGCCTAATTTGAGAATACCCCTCATTTCCGCTTCGTAAAAGGTGAACTCGCTCTCGCTGAAATTGCGAAGAGTTACAATATTAGTAGACATGAATATCTCCCTAAAAGTTGATGTTAAAAAATAATGGCTGGTTTGTTTTTCTTGAGATAGAATCTCAATAATTACTTCTCCTGATCGCTTTAAAATATCATCGACACCTTACTATTTGCTTTCCCACAAATATCTTACAATTCTCCCATAGATGGTTAATTGTAGAAAAATAATTTTAATTTTCTAATGTGAAATACGACGGGAAAGAAGGGCACACCCATTAAATTATAAAAAGCAATTCATCTAAACCCTTAAGCCAAAAAGATCTGCTCACGCCTCTTCCTGGCATAAATACTGTCAGCCGGATGGGAGGGCTCAACAATCAGGCAAAACGGCTGCGGTCTTTGACGAAATTGGTGGGTTGTTTTCCTGGAGTATAATGTTGCGCATGTATAATCCGACGGTGGTTTGCTGCCGAATGCGCAACAAGAGATAAAAAATGGGGAACGAAGATAATCGACTTGTCAAGCATGGCCGGTCCATTTCTGTCGATGATTGATCATTATGGAGTATATCGTCAACCGCAGACACCACTCGGACATCAGTGCCAAAACTCCATGGCTGATCAGAGCCCTGCAGCAAGCGAAGTGGATCTGCGAGGATCGGCGCCACCATACATCATGCCATCTCTGATCATGATGGACTGGATAGCACCCATTGCTGCTTTCTGCTTCACCTGGTGTCCCATCTCCTGCAGTATTTTAATGGTATCCGGGCTGATGCCTTCTTCTATTCGCAGTTCGTCCGGCAGCCATTGATGATGGATACGGGGAGCCGCCACTGCGCTCTGGATATTAAGGCCATGATCGATAACATTCATGATCACCTGGAGCGTGGTGGTAATAATCCTGCTGCCGCCAGGGCTGCCGGTAACCAGGAAATTCTTTCCCCTGTTCTTGACGATGGTGGGTGACATGGAACTGAGCATACGCTTGTTGGGTTCGATCTTGTTGGCTTCACCGCCAATGAGACCATAGGCATTCGGTACGCCCGGTTTTGCTGAAAAATCATCCATCTCGTTGTTCAGCAGAAAACCTGCTCCTTCAACAACTATACCGGAACCATAACTGAAGTTGATGGTATAGGTGTTGGACACTGCATTGCCGAATGTATCGACTATGGAAAAATGTGTCGTCTCGCTGCTCTCGAATAGTTGCGGCTTGCCCGGTGCAATTGTAGCGCTTGGTGTCGCCTTGTCCATATCGATACCCTTGCGGATTTGAGCGGCATAGTCTTTTGAAATAAGACCTTTCATCGGTATTTTTACAAAATCCTCATCTCCCAGATAGAGGGAACGGTCAGCGTATGCCCGTTTCATCGCTTCGGCCATCAGGTGAATGGTCCGGGCTGAATTATGACCATATTCTGCGACAGGATATCCTTCCAGAATATTCAGGATCTGTACCACATGCACCCCTCCCGAGCTTGGCGGAGACATGGAATAGATATCATAGCCACGATAACTGCCATGCACTGGTTCCCTCAGGGTCGGGGAATAGTTTTTCATATCTTCCATGGTAATGAGGCCGCCATTTTTGACCATTTCGGCGACCAATAACCGAGCAGTTTTACCTTCATAAAACTCTTTTGCACCCTCATCGGCAATACGCCTCAGCGTTGCGGCAAGATCTTTTTGCACAAAGAGATCTCCAGGTTTATAAAAGCTGCCGTCAGACTTATAGAAAACCCTGGCAGAGGATTCCCACTTTTTGAGCATCTTCTCCTTTTCCTTAAGGCCGTCGCTAAAATGCGGAGTGACGATGAATCCTTCTTCTGCCAGCTTGATAGCCGGAGTCATCGCCTCCTTTAAACTGATGGTACCATATTTTTCCAGAGCAAAAGCCAGACCTGCGACGGTTCCCGGTACACCGGCCGCCAGGTGGGAATATCTCGAGAGCTGAATGTCGGCATTACCTTCCGTATCCAGAAACATGTCGGCAAATGCCCCGGAGGGCGCCTTCTCCCGGTAATCAATGGCCACGACTTCATTTTTATGCTCGGAGGAGACCAGCATAAATCCGCCACCACCTATATTGCCCGATCGAGGCTGGGTGACAGCCAGAGAAAATGCTGCAGTGACAGCGGCATCAATGGCATTACCACCTTTCTTCAGTACGTCCAGGGCAGACTGTGTGGCAAGAAAATGGCTGGTAACGACCATCCCCTCACGGCCCTGCACGGGGCTCATCCTCTCACCTTCAAGGATCGAAGCAGAATGGGCTGTCAGGGAAAACAATACTATCACGATTCCCGCCATACCCAAAACACTTCTACGAGTTAACTGATTGAACATTTCAGTAGCCCCCTTAGAATCCTTAATTTTTCAATACAACCTGCTGCAGATAGCGCGTACAAATGGAACAAATGCAACAAATAGTGGAAAAAGCCGGCCAAAAATGTCGCTTTTGGCCGGCCTGTCATTTAAGAAGAAATATTTTGTCGTATGTCGGTGTTATTACCTGTCGCCACCACGGCCGCCTCGACCACCACCGCCGCCGCCATAGCCACCTCCTTTTCCACCACCGGCACCACCTCGGCCACCACTGAAATTGCCTTTATTGCCCCCTTGTCCACCACGGCCTCCGCCGCCGCCGCCAAAACCTCCTCTGCTGCCGCCACGTCCTCCACTATCACGTTTCACCTGGGGCTTGGCCTCATTGACCGTAACTGCCCTGCCCTTGAACTCTTTGCCGTTGAAACCGGCAATGGCGGCCTCACCAGCCTCTTTGGTGGCCATCTCGACAAAACCAAATCCCTTGGACCTGCCTGTCATCTTATCCATTATTATACTGACTGAGACAACCTCGCCAAATTCATTAAAAGCCTGCCTTAAATCATCCTCAGTAACATCATAGGACATATTCCCAACATAGATCTTCATTTACTCCTCCTTTTTAGTGCCCTTACTCCAGAATTTCTATCCCGTTTTTCCGGGCGGTCAATTGCTTCAGTTTCACATCGTCAAACCTCAAGGTACGAACTGCTCTCAGGCCATTAAATCATTCTTTTTACAAGTCAGTCACTCCACTACTGAACAATCGAATTTAAACTAGGAAAGGTAACATCCGGTTGAATATTCCTTATGGATTATATTTATCAATCCAGATATCTCCGATGAACAAAACACCCCACAAAAACACCTGCCAGGCTTCCGAAAAAGCTCATCCAATACGCAGTCATCAAACCATAGGATTCACCCAAACTCCAGCCAAGCCAACTAAAGAGAGTTATGGCAATTAACAGAGTTATTTTTCTCATTTCCAAAATCCCTGGTCAGTTGTAATAATGAAAGATCGTCAATCAAGAGACCTGCCTCAGCAGAGCGCGCAACTCATCAAGCTCTTCCAGCAGATCAAGCGCTAAGGCAGCTCCTGGAAGATTGACTCGCAGATCGTTCTGCAGCCTGAGAGTTATCTGAATTCTTTTAATTGCCAATGCATTGAAACGCCAGGTTTCGGGCGATTTTCCTTCCGGGATCAGTACTCCTTCGTCTACCATCTCATAAACCACCCCAAAATCAACCCTGCAAAGCGAACACACTTCGGTAATACCCCAAGTAGTTGCGTCATCCAGAATAATATAGTGATAGTCATCATTCATTGCTCAACCTCCAAACCCGGACCTGGGATTGTAGGGCATCAGCTGTGCCATCTTTTCATATAATTTTCGGTGCTCGTCCGTTTTTGCCGGCGGTGTATGGATAGCAAGGGTAACGTATTGATTCCCGGTCTGAGATTTCGATGAAAGTCCTCGATTTTTCAGGCGTAATTTACGACCCGCCTGGGAGTTGGGTGGAAGTTTCAGATCGACATTGCCACCAAGAGTGGGGACCGAAATCGTCGCCCCGAGGGCAGCCTCCCATGGTGTCACCGGCAGAACAAGGAAAATATCTCGTTTATTGACAGTAAAAATCGGGTGCGGCTCAAAGACAATCTCAAGAAACAAATTTCCACGCTGACCCCTGCCATATCCGACATCTCCCTGGCCTTCCAGCCTTATCTGCTGGCCTTCGATTATTCCTTTAGGAATAGTGACCTGCAGCGACTGAGGTTGCATAGACAAATGGCCTCTACCGTCATTCACCGTTCTGTTTAAAGTGATGGTTCTCTTAGCCCCATGATAGCTGTCCTCAAGGGATATGGAAACTTTCGCATGCAGATCTTCGCCTTTGTCATGATGTCCCCGGCCAAAGGAAGAGAGATCTTCGGCGGAAAATGAAGCATTGCCTCTACCAAAGAGTGACTCGAAGAAATCACTGAATTGCTCGGAAGATCTCTGTTGCGATCCACTGCCTGCCCTGTTAAAACGGGTATCCCAATTCGGAGGTGGCCTGAAATCCTGACCTGCCTGCCAGTCGCTGCCAAATGTATCGTATGCCTTGCGCTTCTCAACATCCTTCAGCACTTCATAGGCCTCACTTATTTCCTTAAACTTCGCCTCGGCATCAATTCCTTTATTTACGTCGGGGTGATATTTACGAGCCAATTTTCGATAGGCTCTTTTAACCTCGTCCTGTGATGCATTTTTGGATATATTCAAAGTCTTGTAATAATCTTTGTAATCCATAGTTCCCCCACTCAACAGGTTTACTCCTCGTTGAGTTTAACTACTTGCCAGTTATTTCCCGATGTCTTCCTGCAAGAGATCGCAAAATTCCGTACAACCCGGGCATGATCTGTACCGTGATAGTCTTCCCGGTTTAAACCAGGAAAAGTCTCTTGCTCGTTTAACAGGGTTAGGAATCTTTTATTGTAAAGTAATCAAGATCGAACAATACACAACTGAGCCCATTGGATAAAATGAAGGGGAAGCAGAAAATTATTTTTCTGAAGCGCCAGTACTCTTCAAAATATTGAAATACTCTCGCTCCTGCATGCTTTTCAACTGGAGTGATCTGTTTTATTGTTACAGGTGGAATGTGGATTAAAATTTCAACAACTGGAGATATATCATGAAAACTGTGGCACAGGATTTATATCGTGGCTGGAATATTAGTGTTAAGGCTGAAAAAAATATGTGTGCAAATTTCAGGTTTGAGATAACCGATCCGTCAGGGCACAAACAAATTGTCACTATGGGTGGCGACAATGAAAAACGGGCCATGGAAAGGGCCCGTGAAATGATCGATATGGAATTTGATTTTGCCGCCGAAATCTAACTCCGCTATATTCTCTTAAATACCGGCCCCAAAGGGTCGGGTTGCAACAGGAATTGTCAAATCGCCTGTGGATTCGACTGGCAGGAGAAAACCACCGGAAATAAAAAACAGGTTAATTATTTCTTTTTTTCAGGAATCGAAACAAAATAAATACAGTATTCCTTGATTAGCTGGATTCGATCACTGGGTGGAATCTGAAAATAAATAGGGCTAAGCATAAGGATTCTAATTGCTTCTCTGGCAGTCATAATCCCCTCCGCATATTTAAAATTTCTTTCTGTACAGCTTGTGCCTATGCCGGAACCATGAGATTTGCCTTTACACTGATCCAGCACTCTCTCCCTCTCTTACACATCTTCTTTCAATTTCTGTGCCGTTTTTTCGCCTCAAGGACAAAAACTATTACCAGCTGAATTAAGCGTATGATATTATTCACATTGGGCTAACTAATGCCATACAGTCAGCTTTAGGCCGGGTGTATCTTACATGCCTGGCCTCCGGGTAGAAATGACCGCTTTTTCGTACTGTCTCCGGAAATACGGACTTTCTCCGCACGGACTAGACATTCAACACAATTTCGCTCCCAAAGGAACATCTTTATCAGGCACACAAAGTGCGACGGCACCACCTGCATCATGGAATCCGGTGACCAGGCATTCCGACATGACTGGACCAATCTGCTTTCTTGGAAAATTGACAACTCCCACAACAAGCTTGCCCACCAGCTGCGCCGGAGTGTAAAGATCGGTGACCTGCGCACTCGATTTCTTTACTCCAAGCTCTTCACCAAAGTCAACCTGCAGGATATAAGCGGGTATTCGTGCTTCTTTAAAAACCTCTGCGGCAATAATTCTGCCGACGCGTAATTCAACCTTGGCAAAATCCTGCCACTCAATCATTTCCATTTCTTTCATTAATGTACTCCATAGTAGTGAGTGCTTGCAGCGGGTCAGATACTTTTTTTCGTATATCCGCCTGGACCTAAATATATTTTACCGCCAATTGCGGCTGCAATAATAATGGCCATACCAATAAGAACCTGGACCGAGACCTTTTCTCCGTGGGTTAAGGCCACCATCAAAACAGCCAAGGGCGGAGTAAAATAGCTGAGGAAACCTATAATCACCATATTTCCGCCGTTCAGAGCGCGGTTCCATAGAAAAAAAGACAGCCCCAGAGGGACACAACCAAGATATATAGCAGAATAAAGCGACGGGAGCGACGGCATTTCATGGGGCAAGGTTGCCAGGTATAATACAGTGGAAAGAACAGCTGCATAGATGGTGAAAATTGTCATTGGCTCTCTTTTGGTTTTCACATAACCAAGTGCAACTGAGAAACTGGACCAGATAATGCCACAGGCGAGCGCCAGCAAATACCCCTTCATATACTCCATGTTAAAGGTTAAATCCTTTCCGGATGAAATGACCACTGCAGCGCCGATCATCCCCACAAATCCCGTGACAATTATAGATATTTTTACTTTTTTCAGCAGCAACAGGGAAGAAAATACCACTATCCAGAATGACCAGGTCGTCGCCAATATAGCCCCCTCTGCCAGAGGAGCACGGCTCAGGGCCTGATAATAAACATAATGATAGAGAAATATTCCCCATATTCCTAAAAGTGTTACCTTGAGGTCGGGGATAAAAATTGCCGTCGATCGTGTTGTTATAACATCCTGGATGTAAAGATAGAGAGCCGCACTGGTAAAGCTGAAAAACATCAACTCCTCTGAGCTGAGTTCAGCCAGTCCTGATCCGGTAGCCGCCGGCAGACTGGCCCAACAAAGTATTGCACCGACAGCATAAAAATAATGTCTCATTTAAAAATTCCTTTCACATGTATTCCTGTACTAACAATGGAATACCGGAACTACATTTCAATCTCAAATAAACGAAAAGAGGGTTAGGACGTTTGTGTCTTACAATAAACCCATTCTTCTTGCAATTACAGTTATAATGTTTTTGGAGGTGAACTCAAAATGCGTGATAAAACGGCTCAGGCAGTGAACGCTTCGGCCACTCCATCTGTGGGTTTTTCGCCGCGATTGCGGTAGAGAAACATGAGAATGGCCAGGTAGACCACGGGAAAGATGCCTCCGACAATAAAGAGCATATCCCCGGCAATGCGCAGCCATTCGAACAAGTGCACTGTGCTGCTTTGAAAAAATTCCGGCTCGCGTGCATGCCAGTAACCATTGGCCACCGCATCGTAAAGCTGCAAAGCGCCGATGGGAACGAGGTTGACAAAAATCATCATAAGCAGACCAATATTGAGACTCCAGAAGGATATTGCCATTGCGCGACCGCCGCGGTTCGGAGGTATAAAGTAGCGGGCCACGAACATCAAAAAGGCCACTGCCAGCATGCCATAGACGCCCATCATGGCCCCATGGGCATGGTTGGCGGTAAATTGCGTGCCTATCTCATAATAGCTGACAATAGGGAGATTGATCAAAAAACCAAAGACGCCGGCACCTAGAAAGTTCCAAAAACCAACAGCCACCAGGAACATGACGGACCACTTGTGCGGAAAATCCACCGTCGAGACTTGCAGAACGCTTCCATTGGCAGCATCTGTGGCTGCTCCCAGGCGCATGAAGCGCCAGGCTTCGAGGGTCAGCAGCAGCAGTGGAATCACTTCCATGGCAGAAAAGAAGGCACCAAAGGCCATGTACATGGCACTCGTACCATTGAAGTAAAGATGGTGGAGTGTGCCGATAACTCCGCCGATGGAATAGAGAATGATATCAAGATAGACGATACGGGTGGCAACAGTCATCCGGACCACACCGAGCAGCACGAACAAATAGGCAACCATGATGGTGGTGAACAATTCCAGAAAATCTTCGACCCAAAGATGAACTACCCAGAAGCGCCAGAAATCCATGACAGTGAAGTTGATATCCTTCCAGAAGGCCAACCCTGCCGCATAAAAAAGTGGGATGGAGAGAGCGCTGTAGAAGAACAGCCAGGGCATGTTGCCGGGGTGTTCCCGGCTCAGCCGGACCTTGAGGGCGCGAAACACGATCACCACCCAAAAGATCATGCCGCCCAGCAGGAGGATCTGCCATACCCTGCCCAGGTCAAGAAACTCCCAGCCCTGGGTACCCAGCCAGAACCATGGACCCTCGCTGGTGATGAAATTTTTTATGCCGCCCGCCTCACCCAGGAGGCTGCCAACCACTACCACCACGAGTGCACCGAACAGCGTGATCGCCAGGGTGGACTGGTGACGGGGTTCACTGCCGGCGATCATAGGTGCCAGGAATATTCCCATGGCCAGATAGGCCGAGGAAGTGAAGAACAGAGCCAGCTGCAAATGCCACATGCGCGAAAGATTGAAGGGTATCCATGAATCCACCGGAATACCATAGAAACTGCCAGGTTCGACATGGTAGTGGGCGTTTAGTCCCCCAAGCAGGCCCTGAGCCAGAAATAATCCGGCCACTACCAGAAAATACCAGGCTGTGGCACGCTGGGAGGGAGTTAAACGAACCTCACCGGGAGGCCGGAAGGCGAGCTCGTAACCTTTGGAGTCGGCGCGATGCCAGCCCAGCAGATCATAGCGGCCAATAAAGAAAAACAACAGCCCCGCTCCACCGAGCAGGGCGATCAGGCTCAGAACGCTCCACAGCAATGTATCCGGAGTGGGCGTGTTGGCCGCCAGTGGCTCTGGGGGCCAGTTATTGGTGTATGAATACACTTCACCGGGTCGTGCGGTTGCAGAAACCCAGGCCGCCCAGGTGAAGAAAGACGTCAGGTGTCTAATCTCATCGGGGGCCGTGATGACCGGTCGTTTCAGGCCTTGTTGCTGGTCAGCCTGAGTGAAATAATCTGCGTAAAAGGAAGTCAGGCTTTTGAATGCCGCCACCTGGGAAGCGGTCAGCGTGAGTCTGCGACTTTGTTGATCATAACGATTTTGTTTGAACTCCTGCCTTACCGCGGCAATCGATTCGTTCTCAGAGCGACCGGACTGCCTATGAAAATCAGCCATGTGCAATCCCGCACGATGCAGGTATTGGGCGGTAAAATCCGGCCCCAGATATGCGCCGTGACCGAAAATCGTGCCGTACTGCATCAGACCGTATTTCTGAAAAATGTGCTGCCCATTCATAATGTCGGCACTGGAAAACAGGACCTGACCATCTTGGGAGACCACCTCCGTGGGAATGGGAGGGCTTTGATCGTAAACCCTGTAAGCCAGGACCCCAAGAATTGAAAATCCAATCACAAAGGTCAGTATCGCTGCCCCCAGCCATTTAGTTGATATCACCATGATTTTTCCGTTCTCGACCATAATCGAACTCCTTCGGACCGTTGCGGTCCTGCCTGTGGGAATAATGGAAGATCAGGATCCTGATTGAGGAGGTGGGTAGGCGAAAAGAAGTTGTTTTGTCAGCCCAGGTGCCTTTGTATAAATCCTCCTTCAATTTTAATGACGCAACAGGATACCGCCTGTTCGTCTTCAACGTGTCGAAAATGGGCGCGCAAGTGCCCTGTGCTTAATGCCATTCTGATGAAATGTATCAAAAACAATTAAACATATTTTTTTTATTGGCAATGGCTCGGAAGCTACTTTCCTCTATAAAAATATACTACCAGAAGTCTGAAGTCGTCTGCCGGGATTATCGATGAAATCATTTGAGCGCTTCTGCCATCAGTTCAAGAATATGTACTGCTCTCACCTTCAGATCGGCATGATTGATGATATCCTGCAATTGCATGATACAACCGGGACAGGCAGTGGCTATCAGCTCGGCGCCACTCTCTTTCAGGCCAGGAATTTTCCTCGCGCCAATCGCCTTGCTGGTCTCATAATGATAAACCGAGAAGGTACCACCCAGGCCGCAGCAGGTAGAAGCGTTTTCCATTTCGATAAACTCAACATTAGGAAGCAACCGCAGCAGTTCCCGAGGCTCTTTGGTTATCCCCTGGATCTTTAAATGACAGGGATCATGATAGGTAACTTTCACTCTTTCAGGCCATTTTGCAAGATCGGCCAGCTGTTCAAATAATCCTTCTTTTTTGAGAAAAACGCTGAAGTCGATGACCTTGCCTGTAAAATCACCATAATCGGCCTTCATGGTCTGGTAGTATTCCCCGATTCCACCATTACACGAAGCGCAGGCAGTAATGACGTACTGCACCTTGTTTTTTGCAAAAGCATTCACATTGGTTTCGGCCAGTTGCTCGACCAGTTTACCATCCCCCGAACTGAGAGCAGGAATCCCACAGCATTGTTGTGACCTCGGTATGAAGATCGAATATCCCATCCGCTGCAAGATGGAAACCATTATTTCACCTATTTCAGGATAGGCATAAGTTATGGAACAGCCTGCAAAAAAGCCTACCACCGGTTTGTCCGGCCGACCTTCTATGAACTCCGGCACCCGGTCAAAGAGATTGCGAAAGGCTATTTTCGGTACCGTGCGACCCTTCATTACGGGTGAAGGAAATCGCAATCGCAGTCCACTGGTCTCAGGCACCTTTTTCAGTACAAGAGGAGAGAGAAACGCCCCACTCTTACTGAGTGTTTTCATCAATGCCCTGGAACCCAGAAGGGTTGAAACCCCTTTCCCGATGAGGGACAGGCCCTTGCTGTCGGTGATTTCCCGACGAATGGCACCAACAATCTCATTGGTCGGCACCTTGTTCGGGCATTTATTGACACAGGAACCGCACATCAGACACATATTGATATCCTGCTGCAACTGCTCCTCAAGCCCTATTTCACCATCAAGAAGAGCAGCAGCGAGGGCGATTTTCCCCCTGGCAACCGCACCTTCTTTTTTACTCACCTGATAGGTTGGGCAATGGGCCTGGCAAATACCGCACTTGACGCATTCGCGGATCACCTTTTCAAAATCTTTCAGATTCTTATTCGTGCTCATAATCTATTTCTTATTTGGTGCTCAATCCTGCCGGTGGCTGGGGATAGTTTTCAAGAAAAATCTTGCCGGGATTAAGGATATTGTTAGGGTCCAAAGCCTCTTTAATCCGCTGCATATAAGAAATTGTGGCGATATCCAACTCCATATTCATATATTTAGCCTTAGACGTTCCGATGCCATGTTCTCCGGAAATAGCACCTTTCAGCCTGACCGCAGCACTGAAAACCTCATCCATCACTTTCTCGATTTTTTCCGGCATCCCTTCTTCTTTCAGGTCGACCATTACATTGACATGGATATTGCCATCCCCGGCGTGCCCGAAATTGACGATTGGCACTCCATAGTCCGTTGAAATCTTCTCCAGGGCACGGATCATATCCGGCACCTTGGATCGGGGCACGACAATATCTTCATTGAATTTGTCGGGGTTGACCTTACGCAGGCTTGGACTGACAATGCGGCGTACCTGCCAGATTTCTTCCGACTCCTCGTGGGTCTCGGCAATTTTTGTATGCAGGATGCCAAAAGGTTTGATAACGGCAAGAATGTTTTCAACCTGTTGAGCAAGTACCGCGGCATCGCCATCTACTTCAATAATCAGGATAGCCCTGCAGGTTTCCGGCAAAGGGATGGTGCTTACGCCACGGATACAGTTGATAGTGGCAGCATCCATGAATTCGAGGGTCGTGGGAATGATCTTTGCCCCAATTATCGCCGAAACCGATTTGGCCGCTCCATCGATAGTCTCAAACTGAACCAACATGGTCTTTTTCGCAGCCGGTTTTGGTAGCAGTTTTAAGATAATTTTCGTGGCAATCCCAAGCGTGCCTTCCGAACCGACCAAAAGTTTAGTGAGATCATAGCCGACCACATTTTTTAAAGTCCTGCCGCCGGTCCTGATGACTTCCCCCGTGGGAGTGACTACTTCCAGTCCCAGAACATAATCTTTCGTCACCCCATATTTCACACAACGAGGACCGCCTGCACATTCCGCAACGTTCCCTCCCAGCGTACTGAATTCTTTCGACGCCGGATCCGGCGGATAAAAAAGACCAAGTTTTTCAACCTGTCGCTGCAGTTCAGCGGTCACAACACCGGGCTCAACTTCTGCCGTGAGATTTTCAGTATCAATTTCAATAATTTTATCCATTCTGGTCAGCACCAGAACTATGCCACCGCGAACAGGCAGAGTTCCCCCAGTAAACCCGCTGCCCGCACCACGTGGCAAAACCGGGATCTTCCAGCGGTTGGCAAGCTTGACTATCCGGCTGATTTCTTCTGTTGTTCCGGCATACACCACCACATCGGGCAAATGCCGCTCCTGGGTGGCGTCATAGGAATGGGTAATTTTGTCGGAAATCGAGGTCGACACATTATCTTTACCAACAATATCTTTAAGTTCCTTGACTATCCGTTCGTCCATATATGTTTATTTCCTTTGGTATTTCTGCCAAATCCTATTATTAACAACCGTAAGAAATTTTTAGAAAAGTCGCAACAGCGAAGCAGGTGAAGACAATTATAAGGATTTTGGTGCAAATTGAAAGACGGAATGCATATATGTTCAAATGCAGCCTGTGAGTTGAAGGTATTGCAAACTCAAAACAAATAATTTTATCTCAGCAGAAATTTGTTGAAATCGCAAAGCCAATACTCAACAATCACAAATTTTACAAGGAACAACAGGATGTCTGACGAAAAAGTATTTTCATCGTATGAACAAACCAGAACCTCATATCGCCCAGCCATTCGCGCTAAAAAACAGATGGTGGTCTCCGGCCACAACTTTGCCACACAAGCGGCAATGCGGATCCTCGACAAAGGCGGCAATGCTATTGATGCCGGGGTGGCGGCAGGATTATGTCTGACTGTAGTTCAGTCTGACATGGTGGGTTTTGCAGGAGTCGCCCCCATGATGATTTACCTTGCGAATACTGGCATGACGACCACCTTCGATGGCCTCGGCGTCTGGCCTGAGAAAGCGGACGTGGCTTTTTTCAAAGAGAATCATGATGGTCAAATTCCCGATGGCATACATCGCTGTATCGTGCCGGGCGCGCCCGATGCCTGGATAACCGCTCTGCTGCAATACGGCACCATGACTTTTACGGAAATCTGCGCCGACGCCCTGGATCTTGCCGAAAACGGTTTCCCCATGCATCAATTCATGCGAAATTCCCTGCACGAAATGAAGGACAAGTATGCGAGATGGCCATCTAATAAAAAAATATACCTGCCAATGGGAAACGGCAGACCTCCTGAAGTCGATGAAATTTTCTACCAGAAAGACCTGGGACAAACCATGCGGCGGATGTGCGCAGCTGAAAAAATTGCCTTAACGAATGGTGGTCGCGAGGCAGGCCTTCGTGGTGCCCGCGATGAGTTCTACAAAGGGTCGATTGCGAGAGATATCATCGCATACAATGTGGAAAATAAGGGACTGATGCAGGCCAGTGACCTGGAAGATTATACATGTACTGAAGAAAACGCCGTTAGCGTAAGCTTTCGAGAATACACCATTAAAGGCGCAGGTCCATGGTGTCAGGGTCCCGTCTTGCTGCAGTCCCTCAATATTCTTGAACACTTCGACTTAGAGAAAATGGGCCATAACAGCGCTGAATATATACATACTCTCACCGAAGCACTCAAGATTGCCTTTGCTGACAGGGAAAAGTTCTACGGCGACCCGAAGTTTATTACAGTGCCAATCGGTGGATTGCTGTCAAAGGGATATGCCCGAAAATGCACAGAACGCATCGTAGATACATCCTGTCAGTTGATGCCGGAATTTGGTGATCCATGGCAATTTAACGACACTCCCATGCCGAAAGATTATGATATCCATCACCATACCGCGCAACCGAATAAAGAGCCTAATGACAACCTCGACACCAGCTATATCTGTGTAGTCGACAAGGAGGGCAACTGTATTTCTGCAGTGCCAAGTGACATGTCCTTTAGCGGACCGGTAATACCTGGAACCGGCATGGTGATATCTACCCGCGGGTCTCAATCCTTTGTCGATGAGAAACATGCAAGTTCAATAGTTGGAGGGAAGCGACCTCGACTCACTCCTGCCCCATTTATGATATTTAAAAACGATAAACCATGCATGCTTATAGGCACACCAGGTGGAGACACCCAGTGCCAGACGATATTACAGGTCTTTTTAAACATTGCAATTTTTGGCATGGAAGTGCAGACTGCCACAGAGCAGCCGCGATTTGCCACATTTTCCTTCCCCAATTCCTTTGCCCCCCATGACTACCATCCTAACTTACTAAGGGTGGAAAGCCGGATAAGTGAACAGGTCATAGTGGAACTCAAACGTCGAGGCCACGAAGTTATGGCTTGGCCCGATTGGGCATGGAAGGCCGGTGGTGTCTGTGTTATCCTGATAAAAGGAGACTCAAAATCACTTGTAGCCGGTGCAGACCCAAGAAGAGAATCATGTGCCCAAGGCTGGTGAACCAAAAAAAATCAAAGGAAAAGGGAAAAAAATGACAGTTTACAAATCAAAATCAGGTCAGACAGCCTTGAAACTTAATGACGAAATCACCTCTGCTTTTTGTTCATGTTATCGCCTGGACTCAAAGCTGTGGCATCATGTGGGGAATACCGAACCTTTTGACCCTTCTATTAAAGCCGAAGCACTTGAGAACATGATGAGTGAGATGGTAGAGAACCTGGACAAACAGGAGTTTGATCTTTCAAAAAGTTTGTCTGAAACAGGCGAAGAAGAATTAAAATAATTCCAGATATTATAATCAATTTTTTTTGGCTGGAGTAACTTTGAATGACAAAAGCAAAACTGAAACAAAAAGCATTCGTATCTGCTCTAGGAATTATTATTGCCGCGATACTCTTTTTTTCCCCAGTTGTCAGAACGCCATTTCTTGATACCAATACAGATATGTACTTCAAGGACGCCATAACCAAAGCCGGCCTGGCATATGTGACATGCAGAACTATTAATGCAGCTGTTTCCCTCATCAAGGAGTCAAATCTACAGCTGGAACCGGCAGGCTTGGGGGTATCACTGGCTATAGGACAAGTTCTGGATCCTTTGGATGATATGACAGAACGACTGTCTGATGTACTGGTAACGGCAATCACTTCTTTGAGCCTGCAAAAGCTTTCCTACGAGATCAGTGTTTCCCTCGCGCCACAAGTATTTTCCATCTTTCTTATTTTAGTAATGATATGCAGCTGGTTCGAAAATGAACGGTTACGATCTATCCAACACATGAGCAAACGAATCCTGATACTCATTGCTGTTCTACGTTTTTGCCTTCCCCTATCTTCTCTGGCAAACGATTTTCTCTATAAGAATTATTTCGCGGAGCAGATCTCAACCGCCAACAATGAATTAAAACTTCGTTCTGAATCATCAAGCCCATTCAAAGATATTGCGGTTTCCGAGTCTGGCGGTTTTTGGGCAACTATAGGCAAGAGCCCAACATTTCTCAAAAAAACATCCGTTGACCTCAAGACGACTATCGAAGGCTTTGTTACCAATATGTCAGAGATAATAGATAATCTTTTAACCCTCACCTTCCTTTATGTCGGTTTGTTTCTCATTCAGGTTATTGGTTTGCCGATACTGTTATTCTGGTTGCTCGTGAAATTTGTAAACTGCTTGTTCGGCTCAAATATCTCTGCAATTATGCATGTTCATAATACAGGACCCGAAATTTCAGAGACTAAGTAGTAATCACATTTTACCTGACCTTAAAATTGATATAATGAGCCAAAGGCCCAGAAGTGTGGCTATGCAGTAGCCGGTAACGCCGAGCAGGGTCGTCAGGGAGAAGGTGAATCCGCCAAAAGAGACTTCCATGACCTTGATCGGAGAATTGAGCAGCAGGGAACCTGCAATAGTTGAAGCCGAGATGATCATCCCCATCACAGCCCGGTTAAGACCCCGTTCAAATTTACCGACAACGGAGTCGATGCCCTTATGCCGAAGCTCCAGCCGGTGTCCACCCTCAGCGGTCCGTTTGAAGATGGTATAGGTGAGACGGGGCATCATTCTCAGGTAGCTACCCATGAGCCGGGTATCCCTGCCCAGGTTTTTCAGGAGTTTTTGGGAGTCATATCCCCGCTGAACCAGCTTTTTCGCATAAGGCCTTGTGACCTCCAGAATACTGGCGTTGCTGCCCAGTATCTTGCCCAGACCTTCCGTCTGGACAAAAGTTTTAAGAAGAAGGAGCAGGTTGCGAGGAAAACGGATACGATATTTATAGGCAAGCCGCATTACCTGTTCATAGACATCTTTTACCGCAATGGTCTGGAGGGATCGCCCGTAGAATGGTTCACTCATGTCTTTCAGATCGATCCGGAACTGCTTCAAATCGATATTTTCGTCGTCGATGAGACCGGCGTCGCGAAAAGCGTCCATAACCACGTCATAATCATGCTCAGCGTAGCCGAGAAATATATTGGCCACCTGCATCATGGCTTCTTCATCCAGGTAACCGATGATCCCAAAATCGACCAGGCTGACACGGCCGTCGTACATGACGATGACGTTTCCAGGGTGGGGGTCGGCGTGGAAAAAGCCGAAATCCATCAGTTGACGGGAAAATGAACGCAGGCCAATCAAGGCTATTTCTTTCGGATCAATGCCCGCCGAACGGATCTGGTCCACCCTGTCCATTTTTATGCCATCGATATACTCCATGACCAGGACGGATTTGGCTGTGTGTTCCCAGTAGACCCTGGCTATGTAAATTTCCTGGCTATTCTCAAAGTTAGCGGCGAATTTTTCGATATTTCCGCCTTCTATGAACATATCCAGTTCCCTGAAAATAGTCCGCTCGAATTCCTTGACCAGGTTTACTGCTCCGAGGATCCTGGCAAACTCGAACATCTTTTCCAGCTTTTCCGCAAAAAAAACCATCAGGTGAATATCCTCACGGATCTTACTTTCTATCCCCGGTCGAATGACCTTGACTGCCACTCGATCACCGTTTAAAAGCTGCGCCTCATGGACCTGGGCGACGGACGCTGCGGCTATCGACTCCGTGGAAAATTCGGAAAAAATTTCTTCTATTGACGTTTCAAGTTCAGCTTCAATTACTGACTTGATCGAGGCAAAAGATACAGGCGGAACGCTGTCCTGAAGTTTTTTGAATTCCTCAGTATATTCAGGTGGGAAGATATCCGCCCGAACACTCATCAGCTGGCCAAGTTTGATAAAGCTTGGACCAAGTTCTTCGAGCATTAACCGGATACGGGCGGGTGAGTGAAAAGCCGGAGCTGCGATCGGAATATTTTCAGAATCGGCATCGCTTACTGCAGGACCTTGCCTGAACATGTGATCGATCACATTGCCGAAACCATTTCTGGCCAGAACGCCGGCGATGGTCCCGAAGCGACGTTTTCCTTTCATATGTTCCCTATGCCTGCATATGGGTTTATCGGTTATTTCTCTTCCTTGATATCCAGTTCGACCTTATCCCAGTTTTTAACAATATCTTCGAGTTTATATCTATCCGCGATATAGCTCTCCACCAGGCCGCAGCTAACACAGACATAATTATCCAGCGCGGCCATGGATGTCAAGCTGATGGGAATAGCGTTGCTGGTAAACGGGCCGCTTTTTAAGGGGATATTCGTACCGGAATAGACTTCTCTGGACCCGCATTTTGGGCATTTTCCGTCTTTCATGTCAGTTTCTCCTCTTAATGAATGAGTGTAAAAAGACAATATCTAACTGGATAATCACTCTTCTCGTTCCCTGTCAAGATCAGCGTAAATTCGGGATCAGGGCTCGGTTCTTCCAAGTTGCCCAAACCTCTTCACTGTCAGACTTGCATTGGGGATAAAAGCGATACTCTCCTCTTTTCTCAAGTTGTCGAGATAAGTGGCGACCTGTTTATGAGCCCAGCGCTCAATGCCGATCAGCCGACAGGTTGCATCATCCAACCTGGTGACCATACCTATACGAATCCGCTGCGACTTGGTCATCATGGCCAGAGCCGTTCCTCCATTGCCTTGATAGTTGCGGGACAATTCCTTGAATGCAGCTTCGAAAGAATCCATGTCAAACCAGGGTAGAAATGTTTTCGACCCTATCCCGTCCCGACATTCCCCATAGAGCAGCAACAGCCCGCCGTCTCGAACAAACATCGCCGCATTATGGACGGCTTTATGGCTCTGGATAAAATTTATATCTTTTGGATAGCCACCACAGGAAGCAACGACAACATCATAGCAAGGAGCATCGACCTCACAGTTCTGACCATGAAGACTACAAGCTTCAAGGAATGTATTTCGTCCGGGACCAAGGAGCAAATTACAGAGACCGCCACAGGAATCAAGGATGCCATGAATAGCGAGATCCGCGGGCAGTTTTTCCTCAATTTCAAATAAATCCTCAGCCAGTGGGTTGCCGTCAAGCACTCCAGGCCGGCAACCAGCGGCAATCGTTCGGGCAGTACTATCAAGATAAAGACTGTGGTTTTTGTATATGGAATCGCGCTCTCCGCAGCCAGGAAAGATTAACTTTCGACCGCCGCCGTATCCCGCAAAATAGTGGTGAGATACTGCCCCCATGGTAATTATGGCACTTGCTTCAAAGACGTCACGTCGAAAGCGAATGGGAGTGCCTTTCGAGGTGTGACCACATTCCTTGAAACCATCTTCCAGCTGACAATCGTGGTGAATAAAAGAATAATGGTCATAGGCTGAACCATACGTCAGCCTGCATTCCTCGTCACTCTGGCGTAGATGGGTACCATAGCCAATAATAATTTTCAGGTTATCAGGATCCAGCCCATGTTGCTCAAGGTTATTGAGGAGAAAAGGCAGATACTCCGGATAACCGCAGAGCCTGGTTTTATCAGCAAGAATAAGGACCGGATTCGAGAGGTTAAGAGGAGTTTGAAGCAGAAAACTGTCCAGCCTTTTTTGAAAAAGGACTGGAGTTATCAACATTTGAGGTTCATGCACCTGCAGTTGTCTGGTGTGGGCAGGTAGACAGAGCCCCAGTCGATCATTTCCGTAAGGGATGTGAAAAGTATTCTTTTGGTTCATGGTATCGTGACAAGATGTACTCGGCTCCTGGCTAATTATATTCCTGACCAATTACCAGACCGAGATCAAAGGCCCGGTTATTCAAATCGACAAAATCCTTGGGTACTCTGTCGGCAACCGCCGCCATGACCGATTTTGGTCGAATGACTTCGGTAATACCGATCAACGCGCCAAGTACACAGATATTGAAGACCACAGGCTTGCCGATCTTCTCCATGACACGATCATACATCGGCAGCTCGATCTGTTTCGCGTCCACCTTGCGGGTGATCTGCACATAGCGGCTGTCGGTCAACAGGGTGCCGCCGGGCCGGATAATGGAGGAATAGCTGTTGTAGGCATCCTGGGTCAGGCACACCAGGATATTGGGCTGGGTGACTTCCGGAAAGTTGATCTCGCTGTCGGAGATAATGATATCGCTTCGGGTCGAGCCGCCACGGGCTGCTGCGCCATAGCTCTGGGACTGGGTGGCATTCATGCCCTCGTGGATAACTGCCGCCTCGGCCAGAATTATGGCCGCCGTGATCACCCCCTGACCACCGGAGCCGGAGAATACCAGTCTTACTCTGTTCATGATTTCTTCTCCCCGGATGCATAGGCGATTATTTTGTCATACTCTTCACAGTACTCAGGGCGATCTACTTCCACAAAAATACCCCGTGGGGTGAGGCTGGGATTATCCGCCAGGGCCTTGGAGCCGAGCTTGGCCGTGTTGGTCTTATGCAGCTCCAGCATGGAGACCGCATCGCCTTCCTTGTTTTTCCGGCCGTAATGGGTGGGACACTGAGACAGGATCTCAACCACGGAAAAACCCTTATGCAGGATGGCTTTTTTCAGCAGCTCGGTGCTTTCTTTCGCATGAAAGGCGGTGGAACGGGCAACAAAGGTGGCACCCGCCGCCTTAGCCAGCTCGACCACGTCGAAGTTGCTGTCAATGGTCAAATAGGGGGCCGTGGTGGCCTTTACTCCCGGCCCGGAAAGGGGCGAGAACTGGCCGCCGGTCATGCCGTAGATCCGGTTGTTCATGACGATGGCGGTCATATCGATATTGCGGCGGGCCGCATGGATGAAGTGATTGCCGCCAATGGCCAGGGCGTCGCCGTCACCCATCGGCACCAGCACCGTCAGATTCGGCCTGCTCAGTTTCACCCCGGTGGCAAAGGCCAGGGCACGGCCATGCAGGGTGTGCAGAGAGTGAAAATCGACATAGCCGGAGATCCGCGCCGAACAGCCGATACCGGAGGTCATGACGATCTCGTTTTTGTTTAACTGCAGCTCTTCCACCGCCCGGATGAGCGAGCCCAGAATAGTCCCGTGGCCGCAGCCCGGGCACCACATGTGCGGGAAGAAGCGCTCGCGTAAATAGTCTTTGACTGCCATATTATACTCCCCTCCCCTGGATTACCCGAAGGAGTCTTTTGATATCTGAAGGTGTGATAAGCTGACCGTCGATCCGGTTGGCAAGAAACACCCGGTTTGGTTTTTTCACCGCCGCTTTGACCTGGGCCATGACCTGACCCATATTCATCTCCACCACCAGGACAACTTTTGCATGTGCGCATTTTTCCCGGACCAGTTCGCTCGGGAAAGGCCAGATGGACTGCAGCTCCAGAACACCGAGTTTTTCACCCTTGGCCCGCCTGCTGTTCGCCAGGTGGATTGCCGACCTGGCGGAAGAACCGTAGGAGACCAGTACATACTCGGCCCCCTCCATAAAATGTTCCTTATAGCGGGTAATGGTCTGGACGTTGTTGTCAATCTTGTCGACCAGATGCCGGAGCAGCTCGTTGACGACTTTCGGGTTGTTGGAAGGAAAGCCCCACATGTCATGGAACAGCCCGGTCACGTTATAACGATGTTCCCCTCCGAAATCCGACATCGGCAGACGTCCGTCTTCTCTTGGCAGATAGGGATAATAGTCGACACCCTTGGCGACCGATGTCCGCAGCCGGTCGACAATCTCCAGTTCCCCTTGTTCAGGGATGACCAGTTTTTCCCGCATATGGCCGACAACCTCGTCAAAGAGCAGTACAACGGGGGTGCGGTAGGTCTCGGCCATATTGAAGGCATCGACCGTCATGGTAAACACGTCCTGGTGATTGGACGCTGTCAGGGCGATGATCGAGTGGTCGCCGTGGGTCCCCCAGCGGGCCTGGTTGATATCCCCCTGGCTGACATGGGTCGGATTGCCGGTTGATGGGCCGCCCCGCTGCACATTGGCGATGACACAAGGGATCTCCGTCATGCAGGCATAGCCGATAGCCTCCTGCTTTAAGGAAAAACCCGGGCCGCTGGTTGCGGTCATTACTTTTTTGCCGGTCAGCGAGGCCCCGATGATGGCACACATCGAAGCAATCTCATCTTCCATCTGAATGAATTTGCCACCCTTTTCCGGCAGACGCGCCGCCAGCAGTTCGGCAATCTCTGTTGACGGGGTAATCGGATAGCCGGCAAAAAAATCGACACCGGCATAGAGAGCTCCTTCCACACAGGCCTCGTTGCCCTGAACAAACCGGATATTTTTACTCATCTTTATCACCTTCCTCTTTCGATACCTCTGTAAATACCTCAACAGCGAGGTCGGGACACCGCAGTTCACACATCCTGCAGCAAATGCAGTCTTCAGGACGAACAACAGTCGCTTTATCCCGGTCGTCCAGCTCCAGAACCTGGGTCGGACAAAACTTGATGCAGATGCCGCAGCCTTTGCACCAGTCCCGGTTGATTTTAATTTCCTTCAGTTTCTTCTTGGCCATGACAATCCCGCTTATTAAAAATGACGATTTCATCAACCGACAGCGACGGTTAACTCGTCTCTAATTTATTAGATTTACAAGTATTTACATTCTGCTTCAGATTAAATACAAATAAGGCTCCGAAAAGAGCTGTTGCCATACTATGGATCAAGCTGGAAAATGGTGCAATAAGAAAAAACGCCAGGACAAGTGAAAAGATACGCAATAACGGATTGAGGCGATTTTCCAGAAAACCCTGAAATCCACCGGCAAAGGCATACAGACCTATTAACGCAAAAAAGAAAATGGTAAGATCATCTATCCAGTTACCACCGAGCATCGGGGTGTAGGCAAAAAGGATCGGCACGATATATAAACCTTTAGCAAGTTTCCAGGAATAGAGTCCTGTCTGCATCGGCGGGGTCTTGGCAATGGCTGCTGCGGTAAAGGCAGCGAGACATACCGGAGGAGTGACGTTACTGTCTTGACTCAACCAAAAAATTATCATATGAGCCGAAAGCAAGGCAAAGGTTGCTGCATGTGGGGAGATAGCCATGTCGCGTATGGTTCCTGCAAGATCCTGAGGAATCGCCTCGAGCAGGGCTCTAGCCTCTTCAACAGGCATTGCCTGACTCAACAAGGAAGCTTTTTCAGGCAGGGCCAACAAGAAAATGGTTTTGGCTTCCTCGGAGAGAAGACCCCTGGATATAATCTCAGTTATCTGGGAATCGACGATCAGATTATAAAGAGCAGGTGCGGAGAGAGTACCCAGGACGATATACGCTGCGGTTACCGGCAGCCCCATGCCGAGAACCAGAGAAGCGAGGGCGATCAGAACGATGGCGACGATCAGACTGCCACTGGCCCACTCGGTTATCATCAGGGAGAAGGTATTGCCGATGCCGGTAGTGGCGATAACGTTAACTATCAGACCCACACTGCACAGCAGGATGCCGGTCATAACCATGTTCCTTGCCCCAAGGGCGAGGGCTTCCATAATAGCCTTAATCCCCATTTTGTTTGGGGTAAGCCAGGATGCGACTATAACTGCAACTATCGAAATGCCCGCAGCGTAGGTAGGCGTAAAACCAGAAATGAGCATGCCTATCAGGGCACAGATTGGCAGTAAAAAGGGCAAACCGCCCTCCTTGATGACATCAAGGATTTTCACCTCATCGTCCTCAATCACAGTGATGTTGCATTTTTTAGCCTCGATCCGTACATAAAAGGCAACACTGGCAAAGTAAAGGATGGCAGGCAGGGCAGAGGCAGTAATAATAGTGGTGTAAGGAATCTGGGTATAGCTTGCCATGACAAAGGCTCCGGCACCCATAATAGGCGGCATAAGCTGTCCCCCAGTAGACGCAGCTGCTTCAACCCCTGCTGCAAATTTTGCGTCAAACCCGGCTCTTATCATCAGGGGAATAGTTATTACCCCCGTTGAGGCTGTATTGGCGACCGCCGAGCCTGAAATGGTTCCCGTCAGACCTGAGGCGAATACCGCGACCAAACCAGGACCACCTACAGTTTTTCCGGCAACAGCACGAGCCAGATTAATGACGAATTCACCTGCACCGGAACGAAGGAGGAAGGCACCGAAAAGAATAAACATGAAGACAAAAGTAGAAGATATCAGAGCGATATTCCCAAACAGCCCATCATCCCCATACACTGAGCGAAAGAGAAGGGTTTCTGTGCTCAGACCGGTGAATTTGAACACATTGTTGAGCATCGCTCCCCACCAGCCAACATAGGTAAGAGCAATAACGATGAGCAGAGGGATGACCCAGCCGGTAGTCCGCCTGGTAAACTCAAGAGCTGAAAGGATCAGGACTGACCCCGCGATCCATTCAGCAGAAGACAGGTGGACGCCCCTGGCATAGATCGCATCCTCCATCGAGATCATATAGACGGCTGCCGTCGCAGCCGATATTCCCATACACAGGTCAACCGCCAGGAGCCAATTTTTCTTTCGCTTTGGGCCTCCCAGGGGGTAAGTCAGACTGCAGAGCAGGGCAAAACCGGAGTAATGCAAGGCATTTTGCCAAAGACTTGGCAAAACAGTGATGATATTGAAGTATAAGTGCAACAGGGAGATGGCTATTGCAAGCACAAAAATTATCCTGTCTTTTCCCCCTGATTTGTACGTCAGAAAAATCTCGTTTTTTTCCAATGTCGCTCTCCAACAGTGTGAACCTCAGTTTACCATTGCCCTGACATTTGTGCGCTGCGCATTGCCATCACTACACACACTTGCTTGCCACCGCCAGGCATCTGCCCTGAAAGTCTGGACCGGACGCCTGGATAGAGGTGGATTGCTGACCGGTTGCTATTTGGCAATAAGGTTCTCAGGAATAGTCAGTCCAATTTCCTTGTAATAGCGGGCAGCTCCCGGATGCAGCGGCATTGGCAGCCCGGCGAGCGCCTTGTCGGTACTCATCGCAGTAGTTGCTTTATGTATTGCATTAAGGAAGGAGAGATTCTCGTAGATCGTCTTGGTGATGAGATAAACTGTTTCTTCGGGAATATCCGCACGAACTGAAAGAAAATTGGGCTGAGCGATGGTCATGGTGTCTTTTTTCAAACCGGGATAGGCGGTGGCCGGGATGAGATAAGGAGTCCAGAGATTAAGACCACCATCAGCCTGCCTGGCCTGCTCTTCAGTAAAGCTCAGCAGGGTGGCTTTTTCTCCCATGGAGGCGAGGACGCGGGTGACGGCACTGGCAGGAACACCGGCAGGAGTTGACATACCGGCGATCTGTCCGTTCTGCAGGGCATCGGCGCTTGGTCCGTAGCCGACATATACCAAATCATAATCCTTATTGATGTCAATCCCAAGGTTGCCGAGGATCACTTCATTAGAACCGAGGGTGCCGGAATTCTTTTTTCCCATGGACATTCGCTCACCCTTCAAATCTGCCATGTCAGAGATGGTACCTGTCTTGGCCTTATCAGTCAGGATAGTAAAATGTTCAACATTCTGCCAGAGCATGGAAACTGAACGGAGGTCTTTCTGCGGGCCGTCCTGAGCGAGAGGTCCTTTACCATTCCAGGCATAGTAACCGTAAAGCCCTTGAAGGATTGCAAACTGGACCTCATTGTCTCTAAGCAGTTTTATATTTTCTCCAGAACCGGCGGAGCTGATAGCCGACATACTGATCTTATGGCTCGGTTGCAGTTTTACCTTCGTAAGAGTGGAAAGAGCAACACCCACTGGATAATAGGTTCCTCCGGTACTGGCTGTAGCCAGCAAATAATTTTGATCATCTGCTGCTTGAACGTTTCCTGCACAGAAGAAGCCGATGGTTAAAGCTGCAACCACGAAATGTTTCAGATACGATGTCAGTTTCATTCTAATCTCCTCTGTTAATATTGACGATAAAAGTCAGCTGGTAGTGATGGACTGCTCTACCAGCCGTTAATGGGCAAGGACCATTGCATTAGAATCCTGATTAATATATGTACACACAGGCTTGAACCATGAAAGAAATTAAAAACATGTCATAATCCAGCAATAATCTCTTAAAAATTAAATATAAGAAGGATTATATAGCTGCAGCAGCACCGGGGGTTATTCGGCACCGTCTATGTTTCTGTTTTTATATATACGATCTATCCGGCTGTTAGCTCAGTATAATTTGACAATATATGTACAATTGTATAGAGTCAAAAATATAATATTTGGATTTGATGGTTCCTCATATGCAAACGAACCGGAAAAACTGAATTTTTTAATGAAACATAGATTCAGATATCTTCGGGATCTCGAAGTTCTGAAAAGATTCATTTTGGATCAGCGAAACGGCTGTATTGAAAAATGATTATGGTTCCATTCCTTTTCAGATCCCACAGGATTGAGCTCGAACTGGCAATGAGCGTCGGACTGCAGGATATGCATACCGGCATACCGCTTCCTGGTCTGATCGCGGCAACCGTAATCAATTTTTCTCAGGAAGGTGCCTGCCTGATCCTCCCTCATTTGACAATCAACGGCACACACATTTTTTACGCCACCCTGAACAGTGACCAGTATAACCTGATCCTTCACCTTGAGGGCCTGAATAGTGACGAAAATAAGTCTACAATAACTGCCCGGCCAGTCTGGATGGATTCATGTGAACACTTGAACAAACCTGCCTTTAAAGTCGGCGTACACTTTCTGCACAATCAAAAGAGTCTGTATAAACTCTTAAAAAAACGTCCTCGACCCTGAATACTTTTCTGTAACCCAACAACAACAGAAGTAACTTCTTTAGCCACTCCAACGAATGTTGCACAAATGTATTTCAATGCTTAATTGATAAGAGACAGTCGACCATCCTTTTGCAACTCAATAAAAGGGGTACTGAAAAAAGTTCCATAGTGTTCCAAAATAACCAGAGTCAAGTATCATCAATTAAGGAAGTTTCTCATGAATCTACATAAATGGACCAGACTGATCTTTAGCTGTTTTTTATTTCTTCTCTGCTGGATGCTCCTCGCAATACCGGTCGTCTATGGAGTTCAATTTGAAGAAGAAGTTTCAACCCAGGATTACCTGTTCGCCAAAGGAATAATAAAATCAATTTCTATTGATGAACAGACGATAACACTTAAACAGAAAGAGGGACCCAATATTTCAATCTCTATCGATAAGGATACTGTTTTCGAAGGCTTTTATAAACTGTCAGAACTCAAGATTCGCCAAAAAATGAAGATCTGGTATCAGCCGATGGAAGAAGAAAATAAAGCTTTGAAGATACTTAAACCACTGGAATTAGGATGCTGAAGAAAACAGGATTTCCTTTATCTCAACAAAAATAAAGAGCTATGAAAAATATACTTCTCATACTAACAACGACCTTTTCTTATTTCAACCTTCGCTCATGCCGCGGAGCAAAATTACAATAATGATAAGGCCCTAAAAGGATTATCGGAAACGAAAGCTTATTTTGATGTCACCAACGGTAACCCCAAAGCTCTTCTTGTTAGATTACAGCTTATCGAAAAAACTTTCAACCAACTGGTTGCGGCTGGAGTTACACCTGCTTTTATAATCGGCGTACGAAGCAAGGCGAGCAACTTTTTCACCAAGGGTAATGACTATGTTCTGGATGCTGATATTTCGGAAAAAGAACAGATCGCAACCTTGGTGAAAACGTTGAGCAATCTGAAAATCGGCATTGAACAGTGCCGCATAGCCGCAGGCTTTGAAGATATTGATGTAGATGATTTTCTGCCCCAGGTAGACCTTGTTGCCAACGGCTATGTCTCGATGATTGGTTACCAGTCCCGGGGATACGCTTTTGTCCCTATGGATTGACATCACTCTCTACATTTTCTGTTGTTGAAGATACAACACCAGACCGAGAAGAGTCAGGCTTATACCCGCCCAGCCCATTAAGCCGGGCAGTACACCACCAAGAAGAAGTGCCTCTCCGGCAAGGGAAAAAACCACCTCCATAGATTGAGTACAGTCTACAGCGGCCAATTCAGAAGGACTCCTGGCCATGTGCCGGGCGCCAAGAAACAGACTTGTGGCGGCGACTCCTGAAAAGAGCGCGACAAGAAAAGTCATAACGACCTGGCCTTCACTCGGCAACGGAGGTGAAAACCACATCAGAAGCGCAAACCACAGGGGGAGTGACCCAAGAGTAAGCAGCAGGACACGACAGATAGCATCTTCCATCACCGGATGTTCTATGGTTGGAATAATGCGCCTGAGGAGTGACACACGTTGCTTCCCGATAGCTATTCTCGCCTCCCAGACCATCTGATTTCCAATGGGATAGGCTATTGCCGCTCCCAGAACAGGTAACGCTCCAAACAGGACATCATGGAGTGGCACTGCAGTTGCCTGCTCAATATTTATGAGGAGCACCCCGGCAAAGACCATGAGCGTAAACAGCAAAGCATAAAGAGAAACCCGGCGACCGAACAGCAACAATACTGCAGGAGTCGCCAGGATAGTCATTTGCCAGGTTGCCGCCACAACCCAGGCGGGGGCATAGGAAGCACTGAAACTGATAAGAGCATAAAAAACACCAAACCCCACACTGCCTGCAATAGTCCAGAAAGCCCAATGTTTGCGGTAAAGCCGTAGTGTCTGTATTCCCAGAGCGACACGCCCGGTCACAGCCAGCCATATACAAAGCAGAACCAGCATCCAGAAATACCGCAGTGATGCCGTCCATAGCCAATGACCGCCCTGAAGACTCATGCCTCTATTCAAAACAAAGGTAGAGCTAAAAAACAGCGCAGCAAGAATCCCTGTTAAAACCAGACGCAGCATGATTTTTTTTATTTTCCTCAGGCCATAAGGAGATACACCCCAAAAACCGCCGTGACAGCACCACCAATCGCCCGAAGGGACACATGCTCCTTATGGAGATAAATTGAGAAGGGAATGATACAGATCGGGATGAGAGAAAAGAAAGTAGAGGCAACCCCGGTCGCCAGATAATGCAGCGCCATCAGCGACAGAGAGACTCCCAGAAAAGGGCCAATGGCAGCACCTATGGCGGTAAAGGCCACTGCTTTTTTATTGGTCAGTGCCAGTTTGACATCTTTCCATTTATTGGTGACTGTGAAAAACACGACGAAACAGAAAAAAGCAGCAAGAGCTCTGATCTGCGTTGCGGAAAAGGCATCCAGATATCCTGTTTCAGTTTGCATTCCAGCTTTGCTCAGAAGTAATCCGCCTGCCTGACCAAACATCGCCAAAAGGCCAAAAACAACACCTCCGTAGGATACCCGGGTCACTTTCAGTTTTCGGGCAGGCATTAATTCTTTGCCTTTTTCGAGTACAACAGCTGAAACCCCGGCAAGGGTAATAACCATCCCACTCCATTGATGCAGGCTATAGCTTTCATTGAGAAACGTCCAACCGAATATTGCAGCTGTAGGCGCAGCAAGACTCTGGATCAACATGGTAATTCGAGGCCCCAGTTCAACAAGCGCCTTAAACAGAAAAATGTCACCTATGAAAAACCCGATTACCCCTGAGAGACTGAGAAAAAGCCAGGAACGGACCGGAAAATGAATGGGGAAAAGGCTACCATCTTTGAATAACAGCAGCGCACCAAAGAGAACGAGGGCAACAGAAAGCCGAATAATATTAACAGGAATTGCCCCTATTTCTCTGGACGCAGCTGCAAAAAACTGTACGCTGAACGTCCAGCACAGCACTGTAGTAAGCGCGATTGCTTCTCCGGTAAACAACATAGAAGTCCTCTTAAAAGTAGTAATTGAGGACGATAGTTAGAAGGAACCTGAGAAAAAGACAAGAGATATCTCAGCCGGCATCATCATTTGTCAGTTACAGGTGAGATGATGATGCCGACGTAGAGACAGATAATGAATAGAACGTGATCAGAAATTCCAGAAGGTATCAATGGTTTTGTTATCGATATCCCAGACGACGTTATGCGGGGCAATCGGTTCTTCGGTAAAGAATTCCGGCAATCTATCATCCGCATTGGTAAAACCTGCAGCCAAATTAAACGCCCTTTCCGTTTTGAGAATACTCATGCCGAGATTGGTAACATCATCTGCGGTTAACGCGATGCCGAACCGGGCATTAATCATGTCGATTAACGCGGGGAGACAATTTGCGTCATCAAGGGCCGCGAAGGCGATAAACAGGCACATGCCGGTAGAATCTATAGCGGCGGTTGCGATCTGGAGATTTCGCGACAGTTCCACCTGTCCTTCTTTGCTGAGCGGATCAAGCGTACCGCCAACCCCGAGAATATTGGTGGCAATGGTATAACCCATAGTATGATCGGCACCCTGAGTCGAGGTAGCGTAGGTGATGCCTATACCTTTAACGGCCCGAGGATCATAGGCTGGAATTGCCTGATTTTTGACCACCGGCACCCTGGTGACTCCAAAAGCCCTGCCGACATTACCGGCACCACCACCTATAATTCGTCCCAGGGCCGTGCCCTTGCAGACATCCTCACGGAGGATTTTCAAGACAGCGCTGCCATCACCAAACTCCAGAAGCCCCCCCTCCATAGCAACGCCAAAGGCTACTGAGGTTTCGATGGTATCAAGACCAAGATCATCCATAAGGTAATCGGCTTCTGCGATCTGATCCAGATTGTCTACACAGCAGTCCGCGCCCAAGGCCCAGATCGACTCATACTCAAATCCCGAGGTCTTATATTTATTATCTTTGTCATGGTAAATTTGGGAGCAGTTGATCACACACCCTGCATGGCAGTTGTGTTTGGGTTTGCCATCACGCGCGACTATGGTGTCGTACATGGTTTCTCCTGAGATTTCCTCATGGCCTGCAAACTGACCTGTTGTGAAATTGCGGGTGGGCAATGCCCCCGCCTCATTGATGATATTCACCAGGACATTGGTACCATACTGCCCCAGAGCCTGACTGATGGGATTTTCAACCAGCGCTTTGGCAAAGGCCCGATTGGCGGCTTTAAATTTCTCCGGTTGAGCTATATCAACTTTTTTGTCAGTTGGCTCCACTGCGATGAATTTAATTTTTTTTGAACCCATAACTGCGCCCAAACCACCGCGTCCACTGGAACGAATTCTTGATCCGGGATCCTTGATGGAGATGTTGGCCGCCGCCATCTTCATCTCGCCTGCCGGTCCGATGGAGATAACACCGAATTTTTCACCCAGTCGGGCATTGAGGGTCTGGACCACCTCATAGTTACCCTTGCCGATCAGCTCGGTTTCCTCTTTAATGGTGACGCCATCTGCAGCTACCTGGAGGCTGTACCACTTCTCATCCTGCGGCTTTCCTTCGATGATCAGTGCCTTGACGCCTAATTTAGCCAGCATCTGGGCAGACGTTCCACCGGAATTGGCTTCTTTAATCGTT
Source organism: uncultured delta proteobacterium (assembly GCA_963709755.1). Classification (GTDB taxonomy): domain Bacteria; phylum Desulfobacterota; class Desulfobulbia; order Desulfobulbales; family Desulfocapsaceae; genus Desulforhopalus_A. The sequence goes on along the minus strand of CAVPXO010000007.1, from coordinate 243,888 downwards.
CCGGTCAACGGACTCTTGGCCCCACAGGATAAACGGCCTGAGTTGGCTGCCACTGTACCGGAGAGCAACCCCGGCGCGATCACCAGTTTATTATTTTTTCCAAGCGGATGACATGTGGGCTCCACTTCGGCAGCAACCACGTTGGAGGTCAACCCGCGACCACCCAGCCCCGCCCATGCTTCCGGTACCTCTTCGACAGTTGTGGTTAGATCGGACATGTTCACTCGAAATATTCTATCAGCCATTTCTTTACTCCTCAGCAAAAACGAAAAAGACGGGATACGGATAAATCCGTACCCCGCAATATATTATTATGCTATTTCAGAAAATCATAATGCGGCCCTGTAGATAGCCTTGACGTCTTCATCTGTTGGAGTACGGGGATTTGTCATCCCACAGGCATCCTTCTGGGCGTTGCCGGTCATGGTATCGATATCACCGGCATTAACGTCTTTACCGTAGCGCTTACCGAGTTCTATCAAACCTGATGGAATTCCGATATCAGTTGAAAGTTTTTTGATTGCAACCAGTGCCCGCTCTGCCGCGTCGCGTGGGGAAAGACCGTCAACATTCTCTCCCATCAGCCTGGCGATTTTTACAAACCGGTCCATCTTGGCAATCAGGTTGAAATTACTCACATGGGGAAGCAGTATGGCATTACATTCACCATGGGGCAGATCATAAAAACCACCGAGCTGGTGGGCCATGGCATGAACGTGGCCGAGGCTGGCATTGTTAAAGGCCATACCGGCAAGATACTGCGCATAACACATCCCTTCGCGGGCTACGATATCCTGGCCGTTGGCAACCGCCGGACGAAGATGAACGGCAATCAGTTCGATAGCTTTTTCCGCAGCCGAATCGGTCATCGGAGTCGCTATGGTTGAGACATAGGCTTCCACCGCGTGGGTGAGAGCATCCATTCCGGTTGCAGCGGTCAGCGCTGGTGGCATACCCATCATCAGGAGCGGATCATCCAAAGCTATACCTGGAGTACATCTCCAGTCGACAATGGCCATTTTTACCTTTCTGCTTGTATCGGTGATAATACAAAATCTGGTCATTTCCGAAGCTGTTCCTGCTGTGGTGTTCACAGCAACATATGGGGGCATGGGCTTGGATGATTTATCAACACCTTCATAATCATGGATAGTGCCGCCATTGGCAATGACCAGGCCAACGCCCTTACCGCAGTCATGGGAGCTGCCGCCGCCAAGGGTGATCAGACTGTCACAGTTATTCTTTTCATATACCTTGACCCCGGCCGCCACGTTATTGTCGGTGGGATTAGGAATGGTCTCGTCATAGACGACATACTTCATTTCAGCTTTATCGAGCAGATCGGTAATCTGTTTGGTAATGCCCGCACCGGTTATACCTTTGTCAGTGACGATCAGTGGTTTACTGCCGCCAAGAGCTTTGATTTTGGCTGGAATCTCTTTTGCTGCGCCAATTCCTATCAGGGTAACACTTGGAATAAAGTAGCCGTAGACTTCTTCACGAATTGCCATAATAACACCTTCCTTTTTAACTGAGGTTGTTCTGATTGTTTAACTAACCCGTATTTCTTGGTTTGGATCCATATCTTGCGCAACTTTAGTACAGCAAGGAACGTGCCACCACATCTTTCACTACAATTACTACTACTTATGTGTTTTTTATTTTTTGTCAGGTACGACAGAATGTCCCCTCAGAAGTGAGAGCGGCACCATAAAGCACCTGGTTTCAGGGAAAATTCATCCTAAAACTGACAGATACCAACACTATCGAACGAGATGGGTCAAAATGAAACAGGCGAGGAGGCGGATTGGTCAAAACGACCCGGTGATGTGTCAGAGGATCAATGGCCGGTGTATTGGGCCAGTTTTCTATAAAGCGTTTTTCTGCTGATACCTAGAGTAGCCGCAGTTTTTTGCCGATTATCGTCAAAAAAATGTAACATTTTCAGGATATGGTTCTTCTCTACCGACTCAAGGGTCAGAGCTTCCTGGTTATCCTCGGAAACCGAGACCAGCTCGCGGGGCAGGCAGCGCTCAGTAATGATGTTATTTTCGGCCAGGATGATCGATCGTTCAATGACGTTGCGCAACTCCCGAACATTCCCTGGCCAGTTATAACGGAGAATGCAGTCCATGGCATTATCGACTATCCGATAAGGTGTTTTGTCGGGACTCAATCGCATCAGAAAATAATTCACCAGCAGGGGTAAATCTTCCTTACGTTCACGAACCGACGGAATCTCGATATTGAAGGCGTTGATTCTGTGAAAGAAGGCTTCATTAAAACGTCCCTGTTCCACCTCCTCGGCAAGGTTGCGATTGGTGGCAAAAAGAAACCGGATATTCACCTTGTGTTCTTCTTTTTCCCCGACTCTCCTGTAGGTCTGTGTCTCGAGGATCCTCAGGAGCGATGCCTGAACACCCAAAGGGAGTTCGCCTATTTCGTCAAGGAACAAGGTGCTGTCATGGGCATAGGCCATCAGTCCCTCACGGGATTCATCGGCTCCGGTAAAGGAACCTTTCATGTGGCCGAACAATTCACTGCGGGCAAGATCCTTCTGTAATGAGGCGCAATTCTTGATTATCATCGGATAACCGGCACAGGCCGAACGTTGATGGATCAGCCTGGCAACAACATCCTTGCCAACCCCCGACTCCCCGGTAAGCAGGACCGGGATTTTAGCTGGAGCCACTTTATTAATCAAGAATTTGATGTCGTGTATTATCTGAGAATTGCCAATGAATTGCACCAACTCCTGATCAAGTCCGCTGGTATGACGCAGGATGGTATTTTCTCGGGAGAGCTGGACTCGCTGGTGGGCTTTTTCCACTATCAGTTCCAACCGATCGAGGTTAAACGGTTTGCTGATAAAATCACAAGCCCCAAGTTTCATTGCCCTGACTGCACTATCTATATCACCATGTCCCGTGATCACTACCACTTCTATATGGGGCACAGTGTCTTTAATTTCGATTAATAGATCCAGATCATGGATATCCGGCAGTCGCAAATCCATAACAATGACATCAAACCAGTTGGTTCGTAACATCTCTCTCGCTTCTGAGGCATCGGCAGCAGTCAGGACTTCCCGACGATCTGTGGCGAGTTCTTTTTGTAACAGCCTTCTGATTGATTCTTCGTCATCAATGGCCAGAATGACGTATTTTTCTCGTTCCATTAGAGCGCTATTCCCGGCAGGGAAACCTTAAAAAAGGTGCCTCTCCCTTCCTTGCTGGTCACGGTGATCTCTCCGTGATGATTTTTAACGATTGAATAACAGGTGGACAAGCCGATTCCAATCCCCTGGCCAACCGGCTTGGTGGTAAAAAACGGTTCAAAGAGCTTATCATTCAACTCGGCAGGAATGCCGCAGCCCGTGTCTTCGACAATTAACTCAACTCCACCATTTGGTCCGGCACCGGTTATTATACGAATCATATCGCCTTCTCCGGTTGCATCAAAGGCATTGGTAAAAAGATTTATGATTACCTGTTTCAGCTGTGATTCATCACCCATTATCAGCGGCAGGTTTGGCTGCAAACTGGTTTTGACAGCAATATTGTGCTGCTCTTTGAAATGATGTTTGAGGATAAAAAGGGTATCCCTGACACACTGATTCATATCCACCGGATTAAGACTTGCTGCTATCGGCCGGCTGAAGGTCAAGAGCGTCCGGACAATATCACGACAGCGCAGGCATTCTTTGATAATGGTATCAGTATACTCAGTGAAATCATCAAGAATTTCGGGTTCCACTTTGCCCTGAATTCGGCTGATCCTCCGTTGCAGGCCTTCTGCAAAACCACTTATTGCAGCGAGAGGATTGTTAATTTCGTGGGCTACCCCCGCAGCCAGTGCACCGACCGTGGCCATCTTCTCAGCCTGATAGAATTGAGCCTGAAATTCTTTTTCCAGGGTCACGTCCCTCTTAAAAAGCAGTACATTCCTTTCACCGGCGGGACTTGTTTTCAGCGGCGATGCTATGATTTCAAAATGCCTGAATTTCCCGTCCACCTTATAGATACAGAGATCTTTGACGATCTCGTCAAGCTCCAGAGCACGACGGGCCGGACAGTCATCACACTTGCCGTTCTTACCGCAGAACACCTTGCAACAGGTGCTGCCAATCGGGTCTACTCCCGGATACCATTCAGAAAACACATGGTTGACCCGCTGGATTTTCAGGTCTTCGGAAAGAACCAGCATCAGGTCAGTGATGCCGTCAAGCACCGCCTGCATCTCTTTACGCTTTTTCTCCAGCTCCTGATTGGAGTTTTTCAGTTGTTCCACTTTTTGCTGCAATTCCTGATAGAAGCCGAGCTTGCAATGCTCAATGCCGACCAGATCTTCCAGGGTGGTGAGTTTCATTACCATACCTCTTCACAAATTTTCAACAATTCCTGCCAGGAGGCCGCTCGGGGGTTGGTCAGGTTACAGGCGTCATTGATTGCCATTTTACAGATTGGTTCCAAAAAGTGTTTATCCTCCTCCCTAATCGTCTCACTCAGTCTTAGCGGGACATTGAATGATGCAAAAAATTCATCCAACTTTTCAATTCCGGCTAGAGCAGTATTTCCGGTTGAGCCGCCCCTCCTCCTGTCAAGAATGACCCGGCCTATGTCAGCGAGCTTTGCTTCAGCACTCTTCATATTGTACCGCATCACCGCCGTAAGCAGTATCGGATGCACAACCCCGTGGCGCATGTCAAAATGCCCACCCAGGGCATGGGCCAGGGCATGTTCTGCACCAAGGCTGGCATTGCTGAAAGCCATGGAGGCGGACACCGAAGCGATGCTCAGTTTCTCCAGGCAATCCAGGGACTTTGTCTCAACGGCGCAGGGAAGATGCCTGATGATGAGATCAATGGCTTTCAAAGAATGCATTTCGGTAAAAGGAGATGCAATGGTGGAGTTATAAGCCTCTATCGCATGCGCCAGCGCATCGACTGCTGACTGAATAATAAGTGTTTCGCTTTTGGTCTGAAGAATAAGAGGATCGACAATAGAAATATTGGGAACTAAGGTGCGGGTTATGATCGACATCTTCACCGCCCGCTGCACATCGGTAATAATACAGAATTGTGAAATATCCGATCCGCTGCCGGCGGTCGTGGTAATCAACATCATCGGAGGCAATGGGCGTTTTACCCGATTTGCCCCTTCATAATCCCTGATTTTGCCACCATTACTGGCAATGATCGCAATCCCTTTCGCCGTATCCAACGGACTGCCTCCACCGATGGCAATAATTACATCGGCGCCTTTTTCCAGATATACTTCAGCTCCCTTCTCCACTTCGATATCTCGGGGATTGGAAGTAACTCCGGAATAATAAACCCATTCCACCCCCTCTTTCTTGAGGATATCCATCAGTCTCTGCACCCAGCCTGCTTTCTCGATACCCGTATCACTGACAAGAAATACCTTCTTTGCCCCGAGACGTAAGGCACATTGACCGGCATAATTCAAACTTCCCCGACCGAAAATGATCTCGGGAATGGCAAATTTAGTTATGTCCATACATCAGTCTCCACGGGTAAATACCTTCTGTTACGCTCTCAATAATCGAGAACTCAGCAGCGTCATTATCCGATTATAGTAAGTCAACGTCTAAATTCCGAAGGTTTTTGTTGTTTCCTAACATTTTTATGGATTAAAAAAGCAACCTGTGCCGTAGCAGTTTTGGTGCATGAGCTCCGACTGAAGCCAGTATAAAAGCCAGCAGCACCACGATCGGCGAAGAGACAAAGCCGTGATAGGCCACACCAAGCAGAAGCAGTTTGATGATGGTACTTACGCCGGATAGCTCCCTGTAAATCTGCCGGTGTCGCATCCATTCGGCAAAATACAGCGCCACGCCACTACTGAAAACAATGGCCAGATAAAAGGAGGGCGGACGCGCTATCTCATCAAGAAGGAAAGCTGCCAGAAAAATAGCTGCACCAACCTGATGAATCGCTCTGATAAGGATCGAAAGAATCAGAATCCAATAGGGCCGGTTGCCTATTCGTCCCATCTGCTTTTCTTGACACTTTTCGGATTTTCGGATCTCATTCATTGCCGGCCAAACTCCTCTTATCTTAACCTTGGTAGATATATTTTTAAAAGCCCTTAGGCCCGATACTGGAGACAAATGTTCTGCCATATTTCCGACAGGATTCGGCACCCTCTTCATCCGGAGCCCAGATAACCCGCACCCCTTCGTCCACGACCTCAAAACCTGCATCGGCAAGTTTTGCCGATAAAAGTTTCACTGCCTCGCCGCTCCAGCCATAACTGCCAAAGGCACCGGCTTTCTTATTTTTAAATTTTAATCCTTTCATCTCTTCAAGCAATGCCGCAACCGACACCAGAATACCGTTATTTATAGTCGACGACCCCAGCAGAACAGCCTTTGACCTGAAGACATCGGTAATGACATCATTTTTGTCAGTCTTGGCCAGATTATGCAGTTTTACGGTTACCTGGTCATCCGCCTCCCGGATACCCGCAGCTATCTCTTCTGCCATCAGCCTGGTGCTGTCCCACATGGTGTCATAGAGTATGGAAATTTGATTTTCCTGATAATTATCCGCCCACTCAAGATATTTCTCGACAATCTGGACTGGATTATCACGCCAGATTACCCCGTGGCTGGTACAGATCATGTCAAGCGGCAGGTTAAAACTCAATACTTCCTTAATTTTCCTTATTACCATGGGACTAAACGGCGTCAGGATATTTGCGTAATATTTTATGGCTTCCTGAAAGAGTTCGGCCTGATCAACCCGATCGTTGAACATGAATTCGGAGGCCAGATGCTGACCGAAACCATCATTACTGAAAAGTACTTTATCCCCGGTCAGGTAGGCGAACATGCTGTCCGGCCAGTGCAACATGGGAGCCTCAACAAAGATAAGTTCTTTGCTGCCAAGACTCAGCTTATCCCCTGTTTTTACGAGCTGGAAATTCCAGTCCTGATGATAAAGCCCCTTTAAAATTTTCGCTCCATTTTTGGTACAATAGATCGGTACCTCCGGGATATACCGCATAAGTTCCGGTAGAGCGCCGCTATGATCGTTTTCGGAATGGCAGGCAACAACATAATCAATCTGCTCCAGGTTGATCTCTTTTTTCAGATTCTCGACATACTCACGGGCATAAGGCCCCCAGACAGTATCGATAAGAGCAACCTTCTCTTCTTTGACCAGATAAGAATTATAGGACGAACCCTTGTGGGTCGAATATTCGTCACCGTGAAATTTTCGCAGCTCCCAGTCAATCTTTCCTACCCAGCGTATATTGTTTTTCACCGTCATGCTCATCTTAAAACCCTCCATGTAATCAATTTACTATTTATCGAAAATGTCAATGTACAAACATTACTCCCTTCCGTCAGTGTATCCGGAACAAACTTTCCCCCTTTTCCAGTCATGATACCATTGCATCCAGCTCAGGATCCTCTTGGGCGCATGGGCTCTTTTCCACTCACCGGCAGCATACTTATTGATCTCAGACAGCGTCGGATAGGTATGAATAGTACCCAGAATCTTGTTCAGCCCCAGGCCTTGTTTCATGGCCAGCACAAATTCAACCAACAGATCACCACCATGTTCACCAACGATCGTCACTCCGAGAATCTTGTCTTTACCGGGAACCGTGAGAACTTTGACAAAACCCTGTACCGCGCTGTCGGCTATGGCCCGATCAAGATCATCAAAATTAAAGCGTGTTACTTCGTAGTCGATCTCCTTCTCGCGAGCCTCCTGTTCGTTCAATCCTACTCGGGCAACTTCCGGGTCAATGAAGGTCGTCCAGGGAATGACGGAATAATCCACTTTGAATCTCTTCCACTCGCCAAACAGGGCGTTGACTGCAGCATACCAGGCCTGGTGGCCTGCGGTATGGGTGAACTGGTATGGTCCGGCCACGTCGCCTGCTGCATATATATTGGGATAGAGGGTTTCCAGGTAATCATTGGTAACAACGATCCGGTCCGTCTGAATACCAATCTCTTCCAAACCGTAGCCTGAAAGACGGGCTGATCTTCCCACGGCACAAATCAATACATCATAATCGATACGTTTTTCCGTCTCGCCCTGCCTGACAATGACAGCATTGCCACCATCGTCCTGCACACAACGGACGGCGCTGTGACCGGTAAGGACGACAACTCCGTCCTTTTCCAGGGATTTTCTGGCAAGTTCCGATACCTCGACATCTTCGCGTATCATTATTCTATCGGCCATTTCCACCTGGCTGACCTGGGAGCCGAGACGGGCAAAACATTGGGCCAACTCACAGCCAATTGGACCGCCTCCGAGCACGAGCAGCCTCTTCGGCACCGTATCACGCTCTGCCAGTGCATCCCAGAGGGTGTCGCTGGTCAAATAACAGGACTCTTCAATTCCAGGCAATGGTGGCACGAAGGGTCGGGCTCCGGTTGCGATAATGATAGACCTGGTGGTAAGTCTTTTTTTCTCTCCATTTTCCAGCTGCACCTCTACTGTCCAGGGATCAACAATCCTGGCATATCCTTTCAGGACCTCAACCCCTAGAGCGGTATACCTTTCAATGCTATCATGGGGCGCCACCGTGCCGATGACCTGGTGCACACGAGCCATGACTTTTTTAAAACTAAATGCGGGTTCAACCGGCTCCAGCCCATATTGATCGCAATTTTTCATATGGTGGACCATCTTGGCGCTTTTGATCAGAGCCTTGCTTGGAACACAGCCATAGTTAAGACAATCACCACCCATTTTATGAGCTTCCACCAGAGTAACTTTAGCCTTTACCGCGGCGGCTATATATGCACTGACCAACCCCGCCGCACCGGCACCGATCACGATAAGGTTGCGATCAAACCCGGTTGGTTTTGACCATTTGGCATAGGCCTTCTTCTTTTTCAACCAGTGGATTGTCTTCTTGGCGAATAATGGAAAAACGCCCAGTAAAGCAAAGGACAAAAGCAAGGTCGGCGACAATATTCCACCCAGCCCTTCAATCTTTGCAAGCTGCGTTCCGGCGTTTACATACACCAGAGTTCCCGCTAACATTCCAAGCTGACTTACCCAATAGTAGGTAAATGTCTTGATCGGGGTCAGCCCCATCAGAATATTTATCAGAAAAAACGGGAAGATTGGGACAAGGCGCAAGGTAAAGAGATAAAATGTGCCTTCTCGTTCTATCCCCCTGTTGATAGATTTAAGACGATCACCAAAACGTTTCTGTACAGCGTCACGCAACAGGTATCGAGAAACGAGGAAAGCAAGAGTCGCACCTATTGTCGAGGCAAAAGAGACTATCACAAAACCCCATACCAATCCAAAAAGACCACCCGCCATCAAGGTCATGATCACTGCTCCTGGAAGAGAGAGGGCAGTAACTATCACATAAAGACTGAAAAATAAAAGACTTACCAGGATAGGGGAATTAGCCAGCCACTGCTGGAATTCCGACTGGTTTGCCTTAAGGTTTTCCAGGGTTAAGAAGTGGTTGAGATCAAAGGCAAAGAAGCTGATAATGGCTCCGATAATCACAAGAACGATGACGATTTTTTTCAATTGATTCCCCTTTAAAATTCGCTCTCTTGTTCAGCACAGCAACATAACTCTGCCGGAATCCATGAAAGCGTAACCATTCTTCTAAAAAATAAGAAGATCTACAACCGCTAATCAACCATATCCTGAAATATAATTATTTGTTATTTCAGAGTAACAGTTTTACTATTGTAACCAGGCAACAGAAGAAATATATGTATTCTTTCTATCAACTGCGGACCAAATACATACTTCCTGCCCAAAACATTTCTTTCTGACACTTTGCAAACATTAACTGCGTAATGAAAGACTATTATAAAATACTAGGCGTAACGAAAACAACCAATGACGATGAGCTTCGGAAATGCTATCGAAAGCTGGCTATGCAGTATCATCCCGACCGAAATCCGGATGATCCGACAGCAGAAGAAAAATTCAAAGAAGTGGCTGAAGCATATGGAGTGCTCACCGATCCGGTAAAAAGACGTCAATATGATGCCTGCAGGGCAAGCGGCCAGCCATACTCGACAGGACAGGCAGGTGGTGGAGACGGCTTTACATACAGTCAGGAAGACATCCTCAAGGATCTCTTTAAGGATCCGCGTTTTCAACAGATGTTCAACGGTATCTTGCGAGAATTTCAACGCTCCGGCTTTCGATACAGCTCACAATTCGTTAAAAAGAGCTTTTTCGGCGGCAAAGGAGGTATTTTTATCGGCGGTATTTTTCTTATCGGCTCCCTGGCCAAACCTCTGCTTACGGGGGCCGCTCGAAAAAGCCTCTCCGGAAGACCCTCAGTGCTCAAATCAATTGGCAATGCATTCAGCTCCCTGCTGGGTGCGGGGAAGAATGAGAGTATTCCGGGCAGAAAAAATACCGGCCAAACCCACTCCCATTCCAAAGATCTCGATGTAACCTATCATACCCCTCTCACCGAAAGAGAACTCCGAAACGGCAAAACTGTCCAGATCCTCGTTTATGGAGAGGAAGGCGAACAAACACTGCAGGTCAACATTCCGCCAGGCAGTAAGGATGGACAGCGACTCCGCATTCGTGGTAAAGGTCGTCCCGGTCCTCTTGGGAGAGGCAACCTCTATCTGCACCTGGTTAAAAAAAATCCCTGATGATTATCAAATTCCAAAAATAACTTTAAGCATCTTTTTTGTTCTGCAGGACGAGCATTGCCAACAACACTACCAGGACACCAGGTATTACTCGCAGTGGCGGTAAGCCGTTCCCAAGGAGCAGATTAATCACCAGAACAATTCCAGGATAAAGATAGGAATAGGCAGCAACGCGAGTTGGTCCCAGATATGATACGCAATATTGGGTCAGAAAAAAAGTTATGATGGTTGTAAACACAACCAGATAAGCAATTCCCAACCAGGCAAAGGACGGCACACCGGCCCAGTCAACTGTAGTCAGTTTGCTGCCGGTAAAAAGAAAAAGCCACAGGCTTCCCGTAACCAGAACCCAGAAAGTCATGATTGCCATAGATTCTCCTTCCCTGTGGAGTAGTTTTACCAATGGAGTATAGAGCCCCATGGCAAGGCAGCCACCAAGAAAGATTGCATCCCCTCTATTCCAATCCATAGCCAGGAACTGTGAAAGATCTCCCCGGAAAACTACCCAAACCACACCAATTATCCCGCAGACAAGGGCGAGCAACTGCTCTTTTTGCAATCGTTCACCGAGGATAACGAGAGCATAAATTCCTGAAATGGAAGGTACAAGAGCAAAGATGATACTGGTATTGAGAGCGCTTGTGTAGCGTAAAGCCAAAAACATGCTACAGAAAAAAATCACCAGGCAGCCACTGATCAGGGAGCAACGGAAAAAAAGAGAAAATGAGAATCCCAATCCGTATTTATAATACACCCAGGGACCGAATATACAGGCTGCCAGAGTAAATCGTACAAGGGTCAGGACAGCTGGATCGAGTTCTGCAGTTATCGCCGCTCCCACTGTAAATGATGTAGATACCAGTGTCGCTGCAATCACCATCAAGAGATGAATAAAAGCCTGGGAATGTTCTTTCCTCTGACTTGACCGGCTATTCATGGGAAGAGATCAGACTTTTTCAACATGAAAAACTTCGTCTTGCCGACGGACAATTGAAATAATTTCTCCCTCTTCAATTATCTCATCAGCGCTTGCCCTCCAGATAGTTCCGGAGAATTTGATTTTTCCTTCGGCCGGAGGTGTAATGGTAGAACTGACAACCCCTTTCTCACCGACAACAGAGGACAGCATCTCCTCTTCCTCCTTTCTCTCCTCTCCCCCCTCCGGAGCTGATTTATTTTGAATAAGGTTTTTAAATCCGAGCAGAAAAACGGTTGAAGTCGAAATCATTACGAGAAGCTGCAAGGCGAGACTAAAAGAATACAGCCAGGTAACACAAGCAGTCACCAGAGCCCCAAAGCCAAAAAAGAAAAGAACATGCCCTGGCACAGCCAGTTGCAGAAAAATCAGCATTACACCAATAATCAGCCAGTACAGTGCAGGATCATTCATTCGATACTCCTTTCTTTATGAAAACAAAAGAAGGAGAACGAAATTGCACATCCGTCCTCCTTCTGTAAACATTTTTTTATGCTCTACGCAGATGTAGAAGACAGGGCTTCTTTTTAGCCTTTTCTTAAAAGCGGACAATAGATACGTACAGACGTCGAAACCTTGTCGATGTCGCTAATTGGTGCTGTCTTCTCCTGCGAACAGATACTGATACAACACCCCGGCAACAATGATGAACATCGGCCACGTCCAGATAACCCCTATTCCCGCCGGAATAAGAGAAACCACAAAAATAAGTCCCATGACGAAAAACAAGCCCGACACTTTCCACCAGATCTTATGGATAGCCTTTCTGGACACCTCCATTGCCTGCCATGGTGACAGGCCTTTATCGATTATAAGCGGCAGGGTCATGGCATAGCCTATGGAAAGATAAATGCCCGGTATAATCAGGAGTGCGAAGCCAATGGCGATAAGCACAGACTGCAAGATGGTAGCAACAATGATTTTCCCTGCACATGAGAATCCCTTGAAAATCATCTTCCAGGAAATTGGATCTCCCGCAACTTTACTAATCCCCATGAGGAGAAGCCCCGCAGTAAAAAGAACAGAAACTATGTTCGCAACAGCCGGAAACAATATGTTACTCACCAATCCGGTCACACTGGTCAGCTCACTCCCCGTTGACGGCAGCAGAAACGCCCCGCCGGTCACAAGTATCAGTATTACAAAGTACATAATTGCACTCCCGGCCCAGATAGCGCCTTTAGCGCCTTTCGTCTTTCCCCAGGCCTTTCCGATCGCATCTCTGATGGAAAAATTGCTCACAGAATCTTCTGTTGCCGCAGCGTTCAAATCTGCATCATTATTGTTCAGAGTCTGTCCTGAGACGGTGCCATCTGCATTCTGATTAAGATTAGCTTCCGATACCTTGTCAGTATCTTCAACCGGTGCACAATCACTGCAATATAACCGACCATCCTTAGCAATAAATGGTTGTCCGAAGCTCTCTTTGCTGCCACATTGCCAGCATTCTTCTTTGTCTATTCCATAGGGCTGAAGTTCTATTTCATCATCTTCCCGAACCAAATGATCCTCATCTCCCAAATTATCCTCTTCAAATCTTTCATCGGGCTCGACAGCTTCCTCGAGTTCATCGTCAAGTGCATTGTCAATATCCTCAGAATCAGCAGGCGCAGGAATCGGAGCTTCTTCCGGATCAGTCTCCTCATCTTCCTCAGGCTCGTTCGTCACCACAGCCCAAAGATCTTCACCGGACTGGTCTTCGGCGTCACTTTCTTCTTCAACCAGATCATTGTCCGCAGCCGGAGATGCAAAGCTGTCATGCAGAGAGTTCAAATCAGCCGGGCTCTCCTCCGGGATTTCCTGGTGCTCTTCAATTTCAACCTCGGCTGGTTGCAGAGCATTTTCAGAAGCAATGTCTTCCCAATCCAGCGTTTCTTCCTGCATAGCTTCAGGGGCTGGTTCTGCTTCAGACTCAGCTGCAGCTTTATCGACTTCTACCGGTTCCTCTCCTTCATCGATGGATAACTCTTCATCTGCCCCGGGCTCCCAAAGATCATCCTTCACAGCACTTGTTGTGTCAAACCCGTCTAATGGCGCTGGCGATTCAGTTGTTGCAGTGGAGGTCGCTGAAAAAAGATTGGTATCTACCGGTTGCTCAATAGCCATATCAGGCATAACTTCGAAGACGCCCTGACATTTTGGACATTTAACGGTTCGTCCGCTGTATGAGTCTTCTGCAGAACCTTTTATTCCGCAGTGGGGACAATATAATTTCATCAAACTCCTCCAACTCTTTTAGTCTTAAAACATCTGCATCGGACCACGTCCCATCAAAATCAGCCTCACCACAATAAGCGGCAAGTTTCCTTTGACCTTAGAAAATAAACTCAGTCAGTCAAAGGCCCTGCTGAGAACGCATCACATAAAATTAATTGAATTATACGTATATACTTCGTATTATTAAATAGAAGCCAATGCAAATACAATATCTTTTTCAGTTATTCTTCCTAAACTGCTTATAATGGAAATTATTATCATTGCCGCGATGGCGAAGAACCGTGTAATAGGTAAGGATGGTAAAATGCCGTGGTATATTCCTGAAGAACTTCGTTTTTTCAAGAAAATCACCATGGGATACCCAATTATCATGGGGCGAAAAACCTTCGAATCTTTCCCGGCCCCCCTTCCCGGAAGGCGCCATATTGTTCTCAGTCAAAACAAAGACTACATACCACGAGGTGGGGAATATGCATCTTCCATGACCGAAGCGTTGAAACTTTGTGGACAGGCTGAAAAAGTCTTTATTATTGGTGGGGCTGAGATTTTCCGGCAAGGTTTGTCTGTGGCGACATCGATGATTCTTACCCTTCTTGAAAGGGAGGCTGAAGGAGATGTCATCTTCCCCGACTTTTCAGAAAAAGAATTTATCGAGGTAAGCCGTCAACACTATCCCGACGGATCAGAGCCGTACACGGTAGTCATATATCAAACTCCGCAGACCAATATTGAACTCTAAACCAGGATGTTCAGGATCACAACTGCTTCATGCCACAGAGGAAAACAACAATGGATGACGACATTATCATCAACAGATTTGAGCCGAAAAAGAAACAGGGGCTCCTTGTCATCATTACAGGAAACGGCAAGGGCAAGACAACTTCCGCCATGGGTATGGCGTTAAGGGGATGCGGACACGGGCTGAAAACAACCATTGTTCAATTTATGAAGGGTGATCTCTATTCAGGAGAATGGGATGGGGTAAAGCAACTGGATCCGATGGTAAAACTTTACCACACCGGTAAAGGTTTCTGCGGTATTGAAGGCAACCCTTTTCCCCATTCCGAGCACCGGAAAAATGCACAGGATGCCATTCAACTGATAAAAGAAATTATCAGCGCTGACGATTGCGACACCTTGGTTCTCGATGAAATCAATAATGCTCTGCATCTTAAATTGATCGATTTAGCACAGGTAAAAGAAATCCTTTCTCTCCGCCCGCAACATATGCACATTATTCTTACCGGAAGAGATGCCCATCCAGACCTTATCGAGCTCGCAGACACTGTCAGCGAAGTTCGGGAAATTAAACACGCCTACCGAAAAGAAATCGAACCCCAACCGGGAATCGACTTTTAGTATCTACAAAAAATGCAGGAGGTGACCTATGACAACCATCAGCCACTACTTGAAATTAAACGGAAAAAAATATCTCCTTTCAGACAACAATCACCTTCTTGACCTGACTTCCTGGGATGATCAAATTCGGGATCACATTGCCGACAAGCTTAATCTCAAGCTCAGCGAGGATCATGTAACTGTCATTGAGTTAATACGAAATTCCTATAAAACAAGAAAAAAACATCCATTCGTCCGCGTTGTTACTGCAGACATGGCCAAAATGATGGGTCCGGACAAAGGAACAATGAGATATTTCTATAACCTCTTTCCTAAAGGTATACATCAGGCCTTCCAGATAGCAGGCCTGCCAATGCAGGGTTTCTGTTTTTAAGCTGATTTTTTAAAGATTGCCGTTAACAGGAGATATATCAGGCATACAACAAAGGCCGGTGCGCTTTGCAAACCGGCCTTTGTCGATGTGGCATTCAATCATGATTCCCTGGGTTCATCAGGTAATTTCAGAAGGTTTGCACAGTTCAGAGTCATCCGCCGCAACCCTGCCACAGGATTGGCAGGAAAATTTCATTGCCGCAAGTTTTTCTTTACATACATGGGTAGCTCCAACATCGGTTGCTCCACAATACGAGCAGGAAAGCACTTCAACGGTCGGATTGCACAGATGACCGGGATCATCAGCTACCGCCCCGCAATTTTTACAGGTATGAGACATAACCGCCTCCTTGGAATATTATGAGGATAATAGATTCTGCTGTTCAGTGTAAGGGACCTCTTTACTCTTCTCGAAATAATAACAAAAATGATTACCCAAAGGACAAAGTAAACGGAGAGGAAGTTCTGCTGCTCTAACCAACAGACCAGAGGCATCTGTCAGAGAATTTAAGTAGGCTATGGTGGTTGTCAATGTCCTATCCGTTCGGATCTGCATCACCAGCTGCCACAATTCCATGGATCAGATTGCACAATCTGTTTACCTGAAGATGGGAAAAAGACCAACTGCTCCAAAACTTTTTCAGCAAAGAGCAGCGAGTCAGGATTTGTCTCTGAGAGCCTCCAGGGTAACCAGGATTTCAACATTTTTACCAACAATTCCGATCTCATAAAATTTACCGGTACCAACCTTGTAATGAAGGCGGTCTATAGTCAATTCTCCATTAAATCCGACGACTTCCTTATCTTTCACTGCAGGGTGATCCTTTATTCCCGCTAAGGTGAGAGGCAACATCAGATCATAGGTTACTCCCTTAATAGTGAATTTTCCTAAAACGTCGAAAATATTATTTCCAGCGTCAGTTATTTTAGTGGATTCAAAAGTTATCAGTGGATATTTTTCTGCATCAAAAAAATCTGCAGACTGAAGATGCCGATCACGTTTGGCTATATTCGTGTTGATTGAATCCGTGTTAATCTGGAAAAAGAATCTGCTTTGCGCTAAATTGTTGGGGTCAAACAATACCTGACCGGAAAACTCATTGAACCTCCCATCAACTTTTGAAAAAATATGGCTCACACGAAAATAAAAATTAGAATGGGCATTATCCAGTTCCCATTCTGATGCTGCAGCCAACACTGTTTGCCCGGCCAAAACCAGAAAAACAAGTGCTATAACAATACAACTGAATTTTTTCATGGAATTCTCCTCGGAATAACGTGTTACTGAGAAAATTCCCTCTGTAGGTTAATCATCTATGATTGATAGGCAGAAAGTCCTGCAAGAGGTGTTAAGACAGTAATGAGGTCCGAAGAAAATACAAGGTTTAACGTTAAACTATATTCCTCTCGGTTTTACAGCTTTGATGGTCCTGTTAAAATTTTACTCAGAATCACTGACACCAGTACTCCCAGAAAGGTGGTAATAAGAGCCGCCTTTGGAACCGCTTGCTCAAACGAATCGCTGACAAACAGCACATGAACCGCTATCAATACTATAACCGGATAACCCAGCATCTTATGGATCATCCTCCATTTCTTGTAATCCAATCCCAGATTTTCTCTGAACCGGGACGAAATTGACATGGAGAGAACAATTAAGAGCAACAGAGAACCAACCATTTCCGGCCAATATTTTTTACCAATCGGCAGGTTGGTCAACCCTTCCGGAGCCAAAACCAGAATCGCATGGCAAACAGCCAGGAAAGGCACGATGAGTCCATTAGCCCGATGCCATCGTATCAGGCTGGCGACGCCGAAGAGTTTCTTCAATAACCTGCCTCTTGCTGCAAGCAGTACCTGGATAAACAGTAACATCGCCGTAAGAAGCCCCAGGAGCTGCCCTCCCCGTAATATCGTTTTCTCTATCCCCAGTTTATACCAAAGGGTCTGGGATTCATAGGCAAACGGTATGGACATTGCCGCACCCATAAACATAAGGACAAAACCGATAATCAGGCCTCGATATACCTTGAATCTTACAGGCTCAGCTTTTTCCCTTGAATCGCTTGTAAAGGGCATAATTTCACAGCTCCTTTTTATCATCAACTAAGAAGGATGCCCCATTTTCAGGTCTCTATTACTTGAGTCCTGGATGAATGTTTATTTCCTCCTCAATTGCGTCAGGATCTTCGGCATTGTACCGAATAATATTCTGAAGATGAAAAAGATTTTCAGGATCGATTTTTGTGAATTTCAAACTTATCTCTCCGCTTCCGGCACGGATGATTTCCCCAAAAACATCAACTCCTGGTTCCTTTCGTGGGAGAAGAATGGTAAATTTACAATCACTTCCCAATGGAAATTTTCCATCAATCTCCAAAAGACAACCACCAACGCTGAGATTGGCGATTCGATCAACCGTGTAGACAGTTCCATCCACATCAAGTTTTGCCCTGACATTAAAAAAAATCCGGCTGAATCGCCTCTTATTGTCCGTCATGTCCCCTCACATTATTTTTTTTCGTTATAATTTATTCTTATTAAAAACTATATCGATCTCAATATAAAATTCAAGTAATGATCTTTATTAAGCTACCATAGTTTATCCTATTCAATGGACCTCGATTAACCTTTGGACCTTTTTTGATTGAAATCCATAGAACACTGTATACAGTGAGGAATCAAACTGTACTATGGAGTAAAGCACTAAACGATCTTTTCAATAACCCTTCGTTGTAATATTTACTATTAACCCAACAAGGAACATCATTCATGAAAGGAAACAATGTCCCCAACGGCATGCTTATCCTGCGAACTCTTGCCATGCCGGCTGACACTAACCCCGATGGAGACATTTTCGGCGGCTGGATCATGTCCCAAATGGATATCGCAGGCGGCATACTGGCCCGGGAAAACACTTGTTCAAGAATCGTAACCGTAGCTGTTGATTCAATCACTTTTATCAAACCGGTGCATGTTGGAGACGTCGTCTGCTGCTATGGAGAAGTTGCTAGAATCGGTACAACCTCAATCACCATTGACCTCGAAGTCTGGGTAAAACCGACTCAAGATAAACCGATGAACGAGAATTTGAAATTCCAGGTAACCAAAGCAGCTTTCACTTATGTTGCTGTTGATGAAAATGGCAAAAAGCAAACGATCAATCGGAACTGTAATTGCTGAGACTAAAAAACATGAGCAATCATCCTCCTTCCACTTCTTCCTGCTGATTAATAAACCGAAGCAGAGCTGCCCAGTATTCAGGAAACATGTCTATTGAGCCGTGATCAGCTCGGTCGATAAAGACGATTTCCTTTTTACCCACAATGTGATCGACTAATCTTCTTGTTCGTTCGGGATGAACTACTTTGTCCTGACCACCGTAAATGACCAGTAGCGGACAGCTAATCCGAGCCAGATACTGCACTGAGTCAAACCGGTGTTTGAGAAGCAGAGCAACCGGCAACCAGGGATAATGCGACCGGGCTATATTTACAATACTGTCATAGGGGGTAATGAGAATGACACCCTGTACTTCTCTTTTGGCAGCTGCATAACACGCCACTCCGGAACCTAGACTTCTACCAACTAAAAATATTTCTTTAGGTGAGTATTTGTTGACCATGTCATCAATCACTGCCAGGGAATCGAAAAACAGCTCAGTTTCTCCGGGAGTACCTTCGCTCGGCCCGTACCCTCGATAGGCAACAAACAGAGAGGCAGCCTTAATATCCATAAACTCATCAATATTCAGGAAAATATCTTCCGCATTACCGCCATAGTATATAAGCAGTTTTTCCCGAACCAACTCCGGGTTAACCAGCCACCCCCGC
This sequence comes from uncultured delta proteobacterium, assembly GCA_963709755.1. Lineage (GTDB taxonomy): Bacteria > Desulfobacterota > Desulfobulbia > Desulfobulbales > Desulfocapsaceae > Desulforhopalus_A. Next base: position 224,487 of record CAVPXO010000007.1, on the reverse strand, counting down.
AAAGTGGCACTTTTTTGTGCAAGTTGGTAATCGGCAACATTTTCATACCCATGCCTCTCATGATGAGCCACTGTGGGGAAAAAGATAAACGCTCCCTGTCGCAAATACATAAATATCAAAAGAAACAGGTAGCCGATCAGGAAAAAACAAAACAGTTGAAAGACGAGTGACATCTTCATTTTCTCCTACTCACATTGAAAGAGTAATGTCAAAATACATACTGACTACCACCAGGCATAAAAATGGTGGACCGGACCATGGCCTTTCCCTACAGTAGCCCCGGCCCCCGCTTTCAGAGCATGAGAAAGATATCTCTTTGCTCTTTTTACGGCCTCGGGCATATCAATCCCCCTGGCCAGAAAAGCTGCAATAGCCGACGATAAGGTGCAGCCGGTTCCATGAGAATTGACGGTGTAAAAACGTTCACTTTCTAACTCCAGAAGTGTGCCGGTTCTACTATCAAACAGCATATCCACGCAGCTATCACCTGCCAGATGGCCACCTTTTAGCAAGACCGACCGGCAGCCAAGATGGCATAATTCCCTGCATGCGTCCCCCATCTGATCGCGTTCTGTCACCTCCCTCCCCAGAAGGATCGAGGCTTCCGGCAGATTCGGGGTGAAAACCGCAGCCAGGGGAACCAGGTGGGACTTCAGCATCTCAACAGCATCACCTTCAAGCAGAGGCTTACCGCTTGTAGATATCATGACCGGATCTAGAACAATATTTCCACAGTGATAATGACTCAGCCGATCGACAACACGTAATATAACATCAGACGAATGAAGCATGCCTATTTTCACTGTATCGGCACCGATATCGCTCAGCACAGCATCTATTTGTAGAGCGACATACTCCGGTGGCACGGGATGAATATCCATGACCCTCAAGGTGTTCTGGGCTGTAATGGCTGTGATCGCCGTCATGCCGTAACAGCCCAGGGCTGAGAAAGTCTTCAAATCAGCCTGGATGCCTGCCCCACCGCCGCTATCCGAACCGGCAATGGTCAAAGCCCTGTAATAGGATCCCATCAATCTCCTTCTTCAGTGTATGACTTCCATTTTCCATACAGATTGACTATATTCCTGCATGAACTGTTATGGATGGAATAATCGAAAATACCATATCCTGAACAAAAACACATCCTGCCCAACCATGATTCTCTCATAACTCTTTCAACAGACTATATAAATATGCACATAAAGAATTTCCACCACCACGACCTGCAAATCAATGAGTTCCTCACTCAATCCGGAGAAGCATGGTGTATCTTAGGTCAAAATCGTTCTGGTATCGACCGGTTTTCAGACCTCCTGTCACGGCAATTAAAAGATTTTTCCGCAGATTTACTGCATCTTCCTGATCAGCTTGAGATGCTCTCTTTTCAGCTTCAACAGGAGGTCTTTGAAGAAGAACTGCGCAACGATGACAGTGATTTCCTCAATAAGACAGATCCCGGAACGCTTGTATGTGAGTTCTTACCCGATTACCGGAAGAACCTCCCTCTCTTAAAAGCCTTTGGAATTGAACACTGTCTTCAACTGGGATATCGACAGCTGAGCTCAGGACAGAGCAGAAAACTCCTTTTGTTGCAAAAACTAACCAGCGGAGCAACTACCCTGGTAATCCAAAACCCTTATGACGGGCTTGACGAACAGAGTTGTCATGAACTTGATCTAGCCCTGCAACAATTACCGGGTCAGCATATTGAACTGATACTGCTGATCAACAGCGTAACCGACATTCCCACATGGTGCACCCACCTGGCCCTGATTACATCGGGCTGCCTCGAACTGTCCGGCTGTAAACATCAAATACTACCGCTTCTCAAAGATATTGAATTATCTACCCGACAGGAAACTGCCCCCATTACCGTAAACTGTGCCGGCAGAGCAACGACTGCATCCAGCCAGAGCAACGAACTGATTTATCTGAAGGACGGCTTTGCCGGTTATGGTGAAAAGAAATTGTTTACCGGGCTTAACCTGACCATACACGAAGGCGATCATACCCTGTTCACCGGCCCGAACGGCTGCGGTAAATCAACTCTCCTTGAAATAATCACCGGCGACAACCAGAAATGTTATGCCAATACTTTGCGAATTTTTGGAATTAAACGGGGTTCGGGAGAATCGATCTGGGATATAAAAAAACATATGGGCTTTGTCTCACCGGCACTCCATCGTGAACACCGGATACCGGGCAGCGCTCTTCATGTCATCCTTTCCGGATTGTACGACTCTATAGGACTGTATAAAAAAGCAACAGCTGCAGAGATCAAAACTGCAACACACTGGCTTGCCTGGCTCTCCCTTTCAGAAAAAAGTGGCATGCCATTCAGGAAAATGACTTTTGCGGAACAGCGATTACTTCTCATCGGCCGCGCACTTATTAAGAGGCCGAAGCTGCTCATCCTCGACGAACCAACCCAGGGGCTCGATGATCGCAACAGGAACAGTCTTCTTGATCTGCTTGAAGAAATTGCCGAGAGGCAAATCTCAACCATTCTTTTTGTCAGCCATCGAAAGGACGAACATAGATCATTTTTCAGAAAACAAATCCAGCTCGACTCCTATGCACCCTGATGGTACACTGATTGGATATTTTTTCTGGGACACTCCACCACTATCAATGAAAGGATTCTGCGCATGGATATTGAGGACCTCAATCTCAAAGGATATTTGGAAGAACTGTACAGACAAACCGGAGGTGATACCGAAGTACAAATTTCCATGTATGAACTGGGTGAAGCCATCGGTTATAACAAAGCCGAAGCCGGCAGTCTTGCAGAACAGCTGATGGTCCAGGGACAGGTGGAACTTAGAACCCTCTCCGGTGGCATCAGCATTACCTCTGAAGGTCTGGCGATGCTGGGGATAGCTGTTCCTTCTCCCCGTGCTGCAGATAGTGGTCGAAAGCTGAGTCATGGTCCGGTTGCTGACGACACTGATCGTCAACTGGTACATCTTCTCGTTGATAATGTTAAAAGTGAAATTTCCGGCCTTGGTCTCGAATATCATGTGCTCGAGGAGCTTGTACTGGACCTTAAAACCATTGAGGTGCACATGCTTTCCCCAAAACCAAAAACGGCCGTTCTCCGGGAAATTTTTCGCTCACTGCAGAATGTCTTAGACACTGCCAAAGCAGAAAATATTGTCGTTCAATTGAGAAATGTTATAGGTTGACATTGCAGTTTCCGGAGCGACCATGAAAAATTTTCTCTTTTATATTATGATTGTGCTGATCTGGGGCTCGTCCTGGATAGGTATCAAATTCCAACTCGGCATTGTGGATCCAATGGTTTCCGTAGGATACCGTTTTGCACTTGCAGCAGTTCTCCTGATGCTCTGGTGCCGATTGCGCAAATTACCAATGCGGTATACCCGCAAAGATCACTTCTTCATTGCTCTGCAGGGACTCTTCCTTTTTTGCCTCAATTACCTGTTTTTTTATCTAGCTGAATTACATTTAACCAGTGGACTCGCAGCTGTGATCTTTTCCACAATCCTGCTCATGAATATTGTCAATGGGGCAATCTTTCTCAAATCGCCTCTTGATCTTCGAATTATTTGTGGCGGTATACTGGGACTCTTCGGTATAATTTTAGTCTTCATGCCTGAAGTTTTTTCTTTCTCCCTCAACTCAGATAATAAACGCGGCATACTGCTCAGTGTACTCGCGACCTATTTCGCTTCTCTCGGCAATATCTTGTCTGCCAGAAATCAGAAACACCATCTGCCGATTGTCCAGACTAACAGTTTCGGTATGGCGTATGGAGCGCTTATAATACTGGCTATGGCTTTCTTGACAGGAAAACATTTTCAATTCGTACCAAGCTTCGAGTATATAGGTTCCCTTGTCTATCTCTCGGTCTTTGGCTCCATTATCGCATTTGGCTGTTACCTGGCTCTCATCGGCAATATTGGTGCAGATAGAGCGGCGTATGCGACCTTGCTGTTTCCCCTTGTAGCCCTTGCCATCTCAACTGTATGGGAAAATTACCAATGGACCGGATCTGCTCTTTTCGGAGTAGTTCTTATTCTTTGTGGCAATATTCTGATAATACAGCGAAAGAAAATGCAAAGTTCAACCGGCCCGACAAATCAAGACGACCCATCAGTCAAGTTATTCTTTCCTGGAGAAAAATTATGAAAACTATCGGCCTCTTGGGAGGCATGAGCTGGGAGAGCACCGCACATTATTACCGGTTGCTCAACCAGACCGTCAATCAAAAGCTGGGCGGACTCCATTCAGCAAAAATAGTTATGGTAAGCGTAGATTTCCAACCACTGGAAAAACTTATGCAACAGGGGAACTGGACAGAATGCGGCGAGTGCCTGGCTGATGCGGCACGAAAAACTGAGAAGGCCGGGGCCGATATGCTGCTCATCTGCACCAATACCATGCATAAAGTAGCCGGGATCATAACAGAAGCAGTCGATATCCCGCTTCTCCACATTGCCGACTCAACCGCAAAAAAAATCAAGATGGAAAATATACAGACAGTCGGACTTCTTGGAACCAGATTCACCATGGAGGAAGAATTTTATAGCGGCAGACTCAGAGAAAAACATGGGCTGACAGTAATCATTCCCTCCCCCGAAGACCGCGAAAAAGTCCATGAAGTAATTTTTGAAGAACTCTGCCGGGGAATTGTCAGAACCGAATCGCGAACAGCTTATCTCAACATCATTGAGAGTATGAACAGGCAAGGAGCTGAAGCCGTGATAGAAGGGTGCACTGAAATCGGAATGTTAGTTAACCAAAGCCACACAGATGTTAAACTGTTCGATACTACAGCTCTACATGTCGAGCAGGCTGTCTGTTTCGCTCTGGAAGAGTAAGAAAGGACATTAAAGAGGTTGCCTCCCACATTTTGCTGTGACTAATAATTTACCTTCACGGCAAAAATTGATTCATCTTTGATCACCCCCGTTACACGCACATTTTTACCAACAAGGGTTTCCAGTTCTATCCCTTTGAGAAGAAAGGTTCCTCTGTTGGTGGTGATAGCGATCCCTCGTTTTGTTTCGAGAACAAGTCCTGAAAAAATGCTCTGTTCACTGAGAATAAGACGGCTCATTGTATCACCATATTCCCTGGAATCCGAAGGAATAATTTTTTCAGCCACGGCCATCATACCAAATGCACAAAGACTAGCAACGAGCAGAACAGTAGCAATGTGTTTCATAGGAGATTCTTTTTCAAAAAATGAGATAGATTTTATCATTTCCATAGCAGCGATACGTTAGTATTATACCGATCAAGCAAGGGGTATGCCATCCAACCTTTCCATATTTGGGAATAAACATTCATTATATTTTTTTACTATATTATCTAAAAGTTAAATACTTGTCTTTACCATTTTTCCCAGGATTTGTTACGATTTTTCTCATAATATATTTTGGCATACGGGCGACACAAGAGTCAATTTTTTCCCACTTCGGAAAAGCGCTGTGCATCTTTTGCACACAGCCAGGACACTGTTTCTATTTCTATTTGAAGCTCGTCCATATACCCTCCCGGCATTGAACCTGGAAAAGCGCAAAAACAGTCAGTTAATTATTCACCCACTCTTGTCATCAATATGTGGCAGCTGGTATACAGTTTGCTAATATGAAGAGGTTGTCAATTTGCAGTAATCATATGTACAGGGCTAACGATGAGCTTCAAACTTGGTGTAAAGCAAAAACTTTCTCTTATTTTTTTTCTGTTTTTTCTTATTTTTTCCGGAACAGTCTCCATTCTCTTATTTAATGTGCAGAAAATGGTTGAAACAACTGAAAATATAGTTGTTAAAAATAACAAGATAGATGCGCTCACCGAGACATTGATGGCAAGCCTGCTAGATATGGACGCTAACCATAAAAAGCTGAATATCCTGAAAAAGGATCGCTATTCTGAGTACTTCAATCAAGCTAAAATTATCTTTGAGGAGGCGCTGAAACAAGCCGTACAATTATCTTCATCAACCCGGAGCGGAAAAACGTGGCAGGAGTTTCAGTACAGCTACAGACGACATCGAACGGGTCTATGGAATGAAGGCAGCCCTCCTGAAATTGGCTCAAAATGGGTTACGGAGCAGGTTGTTTCCAGTTGGGTCGAAAGAATAAGAAGGGGAAAACATCAGAATCAACAGGGGATAGAACTCGCCCTGCGTGAACTCAATGAATGGAGCAGATTCAGTGCGAGCAACGGCCTTTATGGCTTCTTAATCAGCATCCTTTTTGGCTTTGTCGGAATCTGGTTTATTACTCAATCCATTTTCAAGCCACTGAAGATACTCGCGAAGGCTCTAAAACGAATCTCAATTGATAAGTTCCATCAACCCATCAGCCTGAAAGGTGGTGATGAATTCAATGAATTGGCTGCATCTTATAATGATATGAGCCGGCAGCTCTATGAAGAAGAGAATATTCGTAACGAATTCATTGCCACCCTGAGCCATGAAATAAGAACCCCACTTTCTTCAATACGTGAGTCAGTGAATATGATCGGAGAAGAAGTATTTGGTCCGATTAATGACAAACAGCGCAAGTTCCTTAAAATAGCCGGTGTAGAAATCCAGAGGATCAATAAGCTCCTTAATTATCTGCTCAATGTGTCGATCCTCGAATCCGATGTTCGAAAGAAAAAATCCGGTCGATTCGATACCGGGCAATTACTTCTAAGCAGTACTGAAATTTTTGCTTCCTTTGCAGAGAATAAAAAAGTAACCTTATCAATCAAGGATACAACTGGTTGTCCCGATCTGTATGGAGTCAGGGAAGAGTTGCAACAAGTTTTTGTTAATATTATTGGAAACGCTGTCAAGTATTCTCCGGAGAGAGGCTCAGTCATGGTCTCCTGGATGAAAGATAAAAAAAGAAAATTCTTACTCTTTCAAGTGTCGGACACCGGTCCCGGTATTGCTGACGATGAACTCTCTCTGGTATTCACCAAATACTACCGTACTAAAACAGTGAGAGGTCATCTGGATGGAGTTGGTTTGGGACTGGCAATTTCCAGGAAAATAGTTACCAGTTATGGTGGAAAGATACAGGTCACTAATAATAAAGGAAGCGGTTGCACCTTTTCCTTTACGCTGCCGACAAGACTTTAGCCCGCATTTCTCATGAACATTTTGGCAAACTTTTTGAATTGTTCATAATTACAACACAATGCTATTTTTTGACGTTATGTGGAATGTATACAAAATGATCACCAGAGGTCAGTCCATGCGCCGCCATCTCCGGAATATCGGAGGTCTATAAGAGTTATGATTACATTTCTATCTCTGTTTGTCCGTCGGCTAACGCCACTAGTTATTGCCTTATTTTTTTTGACGCTATGCTTTTCCTGCACGATGATGCAGTTGCCGGCTTTGACTCTGCAATCGAAAAAGCCCCATGCACTTGCTGAGCAGCTGTTTATTAACGGCGATTTCGAAGGAGCACTCCGGGAATACGAACAAATATATATGACTGGTCTCTCAGCTGAAGCCCGCAATAATGCTCTCTATGGGCTGGCGTGTACCCAAATGATGTTGGCGCACAATGAAGACCAACTTGTTGAGGCAATCGAAAATCTTCAAAAATGGGACGCCCTGAAAGGCACCGCACCCTTTGGCGAGAATCGACACTTGCTAGTGCTTGCACTCAAGCAACAGAGCGAACGTATCCAGAAAAAGAGCAAAATTCAGGTGAAACATGAAAATCAACAGAACTCTTTAATTGCCAACCAGCAAATCAAAATTGTGCAGATGACTTCCACCATTGAAACCCTGCAAAATCAAATAGAAAAACTTCAAAACCAAATTGCAGAACTCGAAGCAATAGACAAAAATGTCCAGGAAAAAAGAAAATCTTTATGAGCAAAGCACGACACGTACTGATAGTTGACGACGATTCATCAATCCTAGAGGTTTTGGATGCCAGGCTCACTGCTGCTGGTTTCACGACCTATAAAGCAGTCAGTGGTCTCCATGCCTTGGAACTCCTTAACAAGAAACGAATAGACGTCCTTGTCTCTGATGTAAAAATGCCTCAGATGAGTGGATTGGAATTATTTGAAAAAGTAAGACTTATTTTTCCTCAATTGCCGGTCATCTTTCTGACTGCTTATGGGACAATTCCAGATGCAGTTAATGCAGTTAAGGCCGGAGCGGTTGATTATCTCACCAAACCCTTTGACGGCAAAGAACTTGTAAAAAAAATTGAAAGGATAATTGTATCTGTTCCTCCGCATCCTGCCGATTCAGCGATTGAAGATGAAGAAGGCATGATATGGGGCAAGAGTGTGGCTATGACAGAGTTGAAAGAACTGTTATTCAAAGTAGCTGCAAGCAATGCCAACGTGTTGATTCTTGGCGAGAGCGGGGTCGGCAAAGAGCGTATTGCCAGGATGCTGCATAAGGCCAGTACCAGAAAGGATAACCCGTATATCATTGTTGATTGCGGTTCCACCCCCTCGGGTATTTTGGAAAGCGAACTCTTTGGCCATGTAAAAGGATCCTTTACCCATGCCATCCAGGATAAAAAGGGGTTAATCGAAGCAGCCCATGGTGGCACTCTGTTTCTCGATGAAATAGGCAATATTTCACAGGAAATGCAGAGTAGACTCCTCCGTTTTCTGGAAGAAAGAACTATTCGTCAGGTTGGGGCCATCAAGGAAAAAGACATCGACTGCAGAGTGATTTCGGCAACTAATTCAGACTTGAAAGCAGATGCCGAGGATGGAAAATTCAGGCTTGACCTCTATTATCGACTTAAGGTTATCACCCTGACGGTACCTCCGCTGCGAGAACGAGTTGAAGATATTCCACTTTTGGCGCGGTCGTTAGTTGACTGTTATACCAGGGACAATAACCTTCCTCAGTTGGATCTGCCACCAATGACTCTCAACTGGCTGCAGGCACTTTCCTGGCCTGGCAACGTTCGTGAATTGAAAAATGCTTTGGAAACCGGCATCATCCTCTGCACTGACAACACTATTCTTCCAAAAGATATACAATTGGATGATGTACCTCATCCGATGCCTGAGAGTACCGATTCTGATTTTTCAATTGAGCAAAGTGAGAAGGAAGCAATAATTCGGGCATTAAAACAGACAAAGGGTGTCAAGAAGGATGCTGCTGAATTGCTCGGTATCAGCCGCAGAGCCATCCAGTATAAGAGCAAAAAATATGACCTTGATGCTTCCGAATTTAAAAAATAGCTTAAGAAAAAAATGGGGAGCAAACAATAACGTCTACTCCCCTCGTACAACTAGATAATTCAAAATGCTGCTATCTTCTGTTATCTTATACCTGCCAACCTTTTGAGCGACTGATATCTCCATCTTTGCTTATAACAAAACATTCACAATCAGGTTGATTGTTAATGAACTGAACACCTTTCACAGGTTCCATAACAAAAACACTGGTGGCTAGAGCATCTGCATCCATGACCGTCGGGGCGACTACAGTCACACTGCTGGACAAATGCGGTGAATGGCCTGTTCTTCCATTGATTATATGGTGAAACAGTTTTTCATTATCATAGTAGATTTCGTAATTACCGGAGGTGGCAATAGCTCCATCCTTCATGGTGATGATGTCAGGATATTCTTTTGATTTTGCGGGATCCTGAAGTGCGACAGTCCACGCTTTATCTTTTGCCGCCAGACCGCTTGTCCGAATATCGCCACCTGCATTAATAAGATGATTTTTCACCCCATTTGCCCGTAGTACTTCGGAGGCTTTATCGACGATATACCCTTTGGCAATACCATCAAGAGTAATGCCCATATCACTGCCGGTAAACTGCAGCGAACCATTCTGGAAACGAAGATTTTCGCTGCCGACTAGTTTTATTGTACGGTCTATTTCACTTTCCGTAGGTGTATGATTCTTCGAAAAACTGTTTTTATACAAATCGATAAGCGGCTTCACTGTTATATCAAAGGCTCCTCCGGTCTCTCTGTTATAGTAAAGAGAACGAGCAATCAGTTCTGACACTTCCTGCGGAGCATTCTCAAGTTTGCCTGTGGCATTGAATGAACCAATGGGTGAACTTTGTTCAAAGTGGGTCAACATAGCATTCAGCCTTTCGATTTCCTCGAAAGCCAGCCCAATGGCATGTTCAGCCTCATCACGAGAACTATGGATTGCAGTCATCGCCACAAATGTCCCCATAGCCAACCGAGTTTTTGTGATCTTATATTCCTTGCTGCCAAACAGCAAAGCTTCAGCTTTTTCTACAGGTAAAAGAGCCGCCGATGCGGCACCAAGTCCTAAAAGGCCGGAGAGTTTCAAAAACGATCTTCTTTTTTGATCAAAGGGAGTCTCTGGATTTTTCATATCTGTTTCCATCTTGAATTATTAACCAGCCATCTTCAGGCCATCGGCGCTGCTTCTGGAGATTGCCTTACGGCCTTCATAGTGTCTGAATATATCACGCGGGCATTTTGTCACACAAATGGTTTCACAACTTGGACCATAAGCAATACACGCTTTATGATCAATTTTCACCACATTGCCTTCATATTTAACAGCGTCTGCAGGGCAGACTTTCACACACATCTTGCAACCAATACAACCAACTCCGCAGACTGCTTTCACATTTTTGCCGAGTTCCTGTGTCGAACATGGAACGTACACTCGCGCCTTGAGGGTTTGAATCTCAATGATTTTTTTCGGGCACGTCCTCACGCAAACACCGCAACTGACGCATTTGTCAGGATTCACAACCGGAAAGTTTTCAACCATTTCAATGGCATCAAAAGGACAGGCGTCAGCACATTCACCAAGTCCTATACAGGCATACTGGCAGGAGGAAGGTCCACCAAAACTGAGGTTCGCTGCAGTACAGGAGGCAAAACCATAATATTCGTGCTTATGGCTCACCCTGCCTTCCACTCGTGAGCAGCGAACCAGGGCAACTTGATCCTCAAGTGCAGTCATCTTCTTTCCGGTCAGTTCTGCAACCCGGTTGGCAACCTTCTCTTTTCCGGGGAAACAAAGGTTCGGTGGCACATCCGGATCATTGACCACCGCTATTGCATACCCCTCACAGCCGGGGTAACCACAGCCACCGCACTGTGCAAGAGGGAGAGATTCAACAACCTCTTCAATGAGAGGATTGACTTCTACGGCAAATTTATGGGCAGCAATCGCCAACCCAATGCCAAAGAACAACCCTATACAGCCGAGCAGAACCAGACCACCTAATGCCAATTTTATTAATGCCGGATCCATATCTTTTTACTCTCAAATTAATTCTATATTTTTTAGTGCTATACAGATTGATAGCGGGCCTAGGGGGCCTGTGCGAGAATGCCCTTTTGACCAAACTTTTCATTACTCTAGAAAATCTGCAGGCCTGAAAAACCAAGAAAAGCCATGGCGAATTGCCCGGCAACGATAAAGGCAATCGGCAGTCCTTTGAAAGTCGGCGGAATATTGGCCAGCTGCATGCGCTCACTTACCGAACTCATCAGGTAAAGAGCAAGCAGAAAGCCGCCTCCGGCGCCAAGGGCCAGCATGAATGTCTCAAATATATTGTAATTGTTATTTGCCAGAATCAGGGGAACGGCAATAATAACACAGTTGGCGATTACCAAAACGAGGTATACTCCAAACGAGTTAAACAGGATGGGATTCACCTTTCTGAGGACCGTATCAACAGCCTGAACCGTCAGAGAAACCAGCCCGATAAAAACTACAATCTGCAGAAAATTCAAATCATAAGGAATCAGAATGAAATTGTAAAAAAACCAACTCATTATTGCTGAAACAACCATGACCAGAGTAAAGACAACACCCATCCCCTTTGCCGTTTCTTTTTTCTTCGATGTTCCGAAAAATACACAGAGACCAAGATACTTGGTAAAAACGAAGTTATTGATCAGGAGAGCAGAAATCAGAATACCAAACAAGTAACCGAGATAGGACTTACTCACTGTAAAGGTAGTTTTCTCGATCCCGGCAAGTCCCTTAATTGAGACGACATGGGTCATCGCAGTATTCAGTGGTTCGGCAAAAAGAAGGGTAAGACGCGTCCCTCCCTCGGCAAGAGTAGCTGATTTCAGTACCAATCGGATATCCGGGTCAGACTCCTCAAATACGGTATAGTTATCTAAATCCTCTGCCATGGCCTTATCAACAGGCCCGCTAAATATCACAAGAATTTCGTTATCCGACTTAAAGCTCTGGTCTGCAATCAGTCCTTCAGCCTGGGCAAACAGAGGAACCAGCCCAAAAAGCAGCACTGCAATGAGGATATATTTTCTTTTTACAAGAGTCATCATTTTAACCCTTTTGAACGTTTATAATAAATTTCAATCCAATTGAAAAAAGCCATCATCAATCCAACCACGAAGAAACCGGCACTTGGCAAGATAAAGAAAAGCAATGGTTTGAAACCAAGCACGTCATAACCTAAGATTGCACCGGACCCCAATAGCTCCCTGAAGAAACCTATAACCATCATGCCGACCATGAAACCTAAGCCCATTCCTAAACCGTCCCAGAAGGAAGCATTCACTGATTCTTTACAGGCAAACATTTCAAGGCGCATGGTGATTATAGCAAATGCCACAATGAGTTTTACAAAAATGCCCATTTTAGCATAGGCCTCAGGCATGTAAGCAGCCAACACCAGATCAATCACCGTCACCCAGGTGGCAATTGTCAGAGTATAGGTCGGAATACGAATTCTCGGATGTATAACATTTTTAAAGATTGATATCGTCACACTGGAAAAAACCTGCACGAAAAGTACCGCAATTCCAAGCATCAATCCATTCATCACCGTGGTAGAAATACCAACGGCCGGGCACATGGAGAGCGCCAGCTTGAAGATTGGGTTTTCACTCAAGATGCCTCTGGAGATCAGCTGCATACTGGATTTATCATTTGCCACGTCGACTTCCTCTTACAAGAATTAAAACGATACAGTGATCTGTTGTTCTTTTAGAACCTTATCCAACACATTCACGCGGTAGGCAAATTTCTTAACAATGCCTTTCACTCCATTGGAGACAGCCTTTGTTGAGATAGTGGCCCCGGTAAGTGCATAGATATCCTTATCTTTATATTGCTCACGGAACGTTAAAATTTCCTCTTCACTTACCTTACCGTTCAGCGCCTTGAGGTAATCGGTCGGAATGGGTGCTTTTATCACATCTACAGTTTTCAGCGCCTCGAAGGGTTTTCCTTTGAACTGGTTCTTGAAATAATCCTGCTCGATTTCCGCACCAAGTCCGGGATCTTCCTCATGCTCAAGAATTTCCAGGCCCACGAGAGAAAATTCAGGGTCAACGGCCAGCATCACGTTAATAAAAGTTTTAAAACCCTGAAATTTGCCGCCGATCAGATAGGCAATCCGCTTACCATTATTAGTCACGACAACGGTCTGATCGGCGAAACTTGCTGCATAACCAGGGCCAACAGCGGTCAGAACGGCTTTATTGCGAGTTTCTACCTCCAGAGCTTCACTTTCACTCAGCACCATTGGTTTGGTTTCCAGCAAGGCACCGCTCAGATCAATATTGACAAAGAAAAAGCCGGCTTCCTTACCATGTCCGCCAGGGACAACATAACCTATAGATTGTTTTTCATTGCTGCTGATAACGTATCGATACACCTCGTGCATGGCAAGCGAAGATGGTATTTCGGCACTACCTTTATAGCCAAGCAATTCATACATGACCTGTTGCTCTCTAACATGTTCATTATGCTTTTTGGCGTTGCTGGTAAAGATGAAACAGAATCCCATAACTGTAGCAGCCAACAGGCAAGATACAGTAAGACGAACGACAATTGTTATTATATCTTTCATTTAGCGCCTCCTGCCGGAAGAGCAAAACGTTTTGGTTTAAACCAACTATCGAGAACAGTACTGAGTGGGTTCATAAGAAGTACGGCATAACAAATACCTTCGGGATATCCACCTTTTATTCTGATAAGCACAGTGAGTGCACCGATACCAATACCGAAAACGATCTGGGCTATTTTCGTGGTTGGACTAGTGACATAATCGGTGGCCATAAAAAAGGCCCCAAGCAATGCTCCACCTGTGAGTATAGAAAGCAGCGGATCGCCACTAAAATAGCTTTCTGCGCCGAATATCCAGCTCAGTATTGCAATAGTGCCAAGAAGTGAAACAGGGATATGCCAGGTTATATATCCTCGATAGATGAGATATAAACCGCCAAGGACCAGAAGCAAACCTGAGGTCTCACCAATACAGCCGGGACGCAAGCCAAGAAAAAAATGGGTGTAGAGACTTGCGCCGCTGCCGAATGCTTCAGTAAACGCGGCCATTCCGTGTTCTTTCATCACAGCCAGAGGTGTGGCTGTTGAAACGGCGTCGACGGAACTTCCCAGGTAGAAAAAAATATCAAATCCGTCGATGGGAGCTAACCAGGCAGATGTCATGGCCACCGGAAAAGATGCCAGTAAAAATGCACGACCGAGAAGGGCAGGGTTGAAGAAGTTGTAACCTATGCCACCCAGGAGATGCTTGCCGATATAGATAGCAAACACTGCTGCAAGGATTGGAAGCAGCGGGGAAACGCCGGGTGGAATGACAAAAGCCATCAACAGCCCGGTAAGCACGGCACTGCCGTCCTTAATAGTTACCGGTCTCCCCAGCAACTTTTGGCTAACAGCCTCAACAACAACACAACTTATGACTGAAACGGCTGTAATAAAGAGCGTTTGTATCCCGAATACAAAAACCGACAAAATAAGTGGCGGTACAAGGCAGGCCACAACCGTCCACATAATTTTCTCGACCGACTCACTGCTTTTCAAATGCGGCGAAATGGATACTTTCCATAATCCCGCTGTTACAGGTGTCAGATTGTCTGAAACTTGCTGTTTGCTCACGACTCTCCTCAAAACGTGCTAATTATTCCCTGGACCCTGATAAGGGGGCCAACTCTTTTTCATGACAGTGCGTAAATACTTAATCTGCTATTGCGGCCTCTTGGCCTTCATCTTTGCCAACCGCACAAACTGTACCAGTGGACGTTTGGCCGGACAGACATAAGAGCAGGAGCCACATTCAAAACAATCAAAGACACCAAACTGAGCGGTATCTTCCGATCTGTTCGCTTCGACATAAATACCTATCTCTTTTGGTTCGAGTCCCATAGGACACGCCTCAAGACACCACCCGCATCGGATACACTGGGAATGCGGTCTGGTATCAATCTCATCTTCTGTTAAAAACAGAACGGCAGAGGTGGTTTTTGTAACAGGAATGTCCAAACTGGAGACGGCAAAGCCCATCATAGGCCCGCCCATTATGATTTTAGCCAGACCCGGTTTCAGACCGCCAAGATAATCGACAATATCACTTATCTTAGTGCCGATTTTCACCTGCAGATTGGCTGGCCTGGTAATTCCTTTACCGGCAATAGTGACGACCTTTTCACACAGAGGTCTGTTATAAACTACTGCATCGTATATAGCCTTTGCCGTGGCAACATTTTGCACCACAACCCCTACCGAAGAAGGCAGTGCCATCGCCGGAACCTTCCGGCCGGTAACGGCCTGGATTAACTGTTTTTCAGAGCCTTGAGGATACTTCACCTGCAGGGTCTGAACTTTGATAGAACAGCCTGGTTTTGATGCATTCCGGGCAACTTTGCTCATCTCCCGGATCGCATCCGGTTTATTGCTTTCAATACCGATATGACACTCGCTGATGCCTAAAATTTTAAGAATAATTTTTGAACCTTCGATTATCTCAGTCGGATATTCCAGCATCTGGCGATGGTCAGCAGTAATATACGGTTCGCATTCGGCACCATTAAGTATCAAGGTATCAACTGGGGAATTTGCTGGTGGATTAAGCTTCACATGGGTAGGAAAACCGGCACCGCCAATACCGACAATACCCGCGTCATGTATTTTAGCTAACAAGTCAGAACCGGATAACTGATGCCAGTCCACCGATTGATACTGAACAGGTTCTGCTTCTCTATCCACCACCAGTGTGATGGAAGGCGCATTTACCCGCACCGGATGGACCGATGTTGCAATATCTTTTATTTTTCCGGCAACCGGGGCATGAAGCGGAACTCCGAGCCCTTTTTTCACCTCACCGATCACATCACCTTCCGCAACCACATCTCGCTTAGCGACAGTCGCTGTGCATGGGGCACCGATATGCTGGCTAAGAAAGAGTTCGAGTTCATTGGGCAGAGGCATTATCTCAATGCCTAATCCCTGCGTCTGCGCCTTGAATTCAGGTGGATGAACTCCACCTTTTGGAAATGTCAGCAACGTTTTCATATCTACTTATTAAGGTAATTAATTTGATATAGACAAGTCTATTTTTTCGTGTCAATACCGGTATTCCAGCTGAGGCAGGATAAGCCCATCAGATAATCAGGACAATCCACCATAATACTTCATGAATTGAGTTCGCTCAAAGACTGCAGGATCCGCTGCCTTCTCATAACTGAGCTTCCCCCTGAAGTCAGCAAGGCTGGAGAATGATTTCTCTTCCATCCATTCCTCAAGGCCCTTTAGTATAGTTGCGATTTGTCCGGCACCGTTTCTATACAACGTGGAAACGATCTGAACGGCGGTAGCGCCTACGAGGATCTGTTTAACAACACCTTCACTGTCGTGAATGCCTGTCGACGCGATCAGGTCCTTTTCAATCAAACCATACATCAGGGCAATCCAGCGCAAAGGACCGGATCCTTCAGCAGGCCTGCTCAGGACATCTGCTGATTTTACTGTCATTTTATTTATATCTATGTCCGGTGAATAATAACGGTTAAACAGAACGAACCCGGAAATCTTATCTGTCCGGCTGAGTTTTTGGATAAGGTTGGCAAGAGATGCGGAATAATAACTCATTTTCAAGGTAAGAGGAATCGACACCATCTCACTGACAGCACTTATAATCTCAATATATTTCTTCTCGTTTTCCCCGCTGGTCATTTTGGGATTTGAGGGAAGCAGGGAAATATTAAGTTCAATTGCATCGGCACCTTCCTGCTCAAGTGACCTGGCAAAGGAAACCCACTCATGGGCAGATACGCAGTTGATACTTGCAATCACTGGAATTTCAACATTTTTTTTCGCATCAGAGATCAGCTTCAGGTATTTACCTACCTCATTACCGCGGGTATATTCACGAATATAATCCGTTGCCCCAGGATAATCTGCAGTATAGCTTTCGAGGTTCGCAGTCAATTCAACCTGAATCTGTTCCTCAAAAAGAGACTTCAGCACCACTGCAGCCGCATTATTGTCAGCCAGTTCCTTTATCTTATCAACTGAACTCGTAAATCCACAACTGCCGACAATCAATGGATTTTTTAGATCCAGCCCAAGGTATTTCGTTGATAGATCTTTCATATCGTCTGAGGTATTCTCCATTCAAAAATATGTCTACCTGACAATCAACATAACACCCTCACCATTCTTGGGCACGGCATTATGCATAGTGTGCACAACATAAACTGCAAATAATTAATTTTCACTGTGTGTTACGGCTAGAGACATACTAAATTTTACTAAAAATTCAATAATATTTCACAGCAATATGCAGTATAAATATATATTCCATTGATATTATTGTATATTTATTTTTCTTCAATTTTTCTTATTACTTGGCTACAAGATTTTTTGATCGACCATCCGCGCCTCAACAAATTGTGCAACAACTATCATTTCTCAAAAGGCAAGGAGGTCTTGTGAACAAAGTAGGTCTCAGATGCTGTGCAAAAGATGCATTCGATGACCTTGTCATCCCTTATATACCTCCATTGCCAGGTATACCAGGACAAATATTTATTATGTGCAGAATTTCGAAAAGCCAATTATCTTACAAAAAAAATCGATTCTGTTTTGCTCAACGATTTTGGCCTGAATCTGGTCTTCTTCCTGTTCATTACTAACAATTTTTATCTTCGATAATCTGTAAATATGTTCACTTCTCATTTCCGGCAAATGCCGATCCTTCATGTGCTTTGTGGGGCGTTTCTCATTAGCTTTTCAGGAATTTTTGTTAAAATTGCAGATGTGTCCCCCACTGCTTCCGGTTTCTATCGGGTATTCTTCGGCTCAATTTTTCTCTTTTGTGCAACCGTCTGGTTCAAGGATTTCAGAAAACTCACTCCGGCAGAGCTGTGCCTTATTACGTTTTGTGGTTTTGTTTTTGCGCTGGACCTTTTTTTCTGGCATGAAAGTATCATGTATATAGGTCCGGGACTCGCGACGCTTATCGGCAATTTTCAAGTTTTCCTTCTGGCCGCAACAGGAATTTTCTTTTTTGGTGAAAAGAGCCGTCCCAGGTTTTTTGCTGCAGTGCCCCTGGCAATAATTGGTCTCTTGATGATTGTCGGCTTCAACTGGAACAATTTGGAAAGTGATTATAAAACAGGCATCTATCTTGGTTTGCTTACTGCTGTCTGCTATACTGTTTTCCTGCTTAGCCTCAGAAAAATACAAT
The DNA here is from genome assembly GCA_963709755.1 of uncultured delta proteobacterium. Classification (GTDB taxonomy): domain Bacteria; phylum Desulfobacterota; class Desulfobulbia; order Desulfobulbales; family Desulfocapsaceae; genus Desulforhopalus_A. The sequence goes on along the minus strand of CAVPXO010000007.1, from coordinate 206,047 downwards.
CCGATGAGAAGCATTCCTTATTTTTTGCTCTGATGATTGTGTCGATAAGCTGTACCATTTTTCTCGGCATGAAGATGCTCCATACCGGCGATTCATTCTCCATACCTGATTTCAAAAGCCTCTCAGCCTTACTTGGTCTTGGACTTTTTAGTCAAACAATTGGTTGGGTGTTGATCGCCAATGCTATGCCGAAGATACGTGCCTCATTTACAGGTTTGATTTTGCTTCTTCAACCAGCACTTGCTTTCATATGGGATGTCATGCTGTTTAACCGGCCTACCGACATCCTTAACTGGACAGGAGTTATCCTGACTCTTGCTGCGATTTACATGGGATTAACCGGTAAAGCCAGGCAAAGGGTATCGTAATATATTTGCATTCTGTCAAATACACTCTATTATTTATAAAGGCTAATCAACATCTATTTTCCAAAAAGGATCAGACCAGAGAGACTATTATGAAAATTGTCAACTACAAGGATTCACCTTCCCATAAATTTGATAACGAGACTGTAAAAGGTGTCACCGGCAGAGTTGTAATCGGCAAGGAAGACGCTGCAGAAAATTTTTGTATGAGGGTTTTTACCGTTGCTCCGGGAGGATTCACTCCCAGACATTCTCATGATTGGGAACACGAAATATTTGTCCATTCCGGCAAAGGGCAGGTTTATCAGAATGGCGAGTGGAGAGATGTAACGAGTGGTACGGTGGTTTTCATACCCGGTAATGAAGTACATCAGTTCATGAATGGCGGAGGTGAGGATTTCGTTTTTATCTGTCTTATTCCTTCCGGTGTTACTGAAATATGATGGTGACGTAGAAACTCTTTTACTTAGCCACCCGAAATTTTATTGTTTTTATGAGTTTGTCAAATATGACGTTACGGCGAGTCCCACTCCTCAGATGAATAGCCCAATGGAACTCGCCTTAGCTCTACCCGCCACAGACAACTCTTTATCCCTTCCCCTTTTATTTATGCCAACAAAAACCAAAAGAGCAGCGCTCCTGACAGTCCAAAACTGATTGAAGGCAGAATCAGTCTGCGCCATGCCCTTGCCAGGTCCGTTTCAAAATAATTGCAGGTTAGCACAAAACAGATGTGTATCGGAGAAATCATGACTCCGGTAAATCCCGAAAATGAACCAAGAATCAAGTAGGGGATCATCTGATCTTCCATTCCAAGAGAATGCAGAAGCCCGATCAACAACGGGAAAGTTGCCCCGACAAAAGCTACATTTATGCCCGCTACCATCCCCACCAGAAAAGGAAGGAATACTGCGGCGGCAAACAAGGCAACTCCACCGCCGGCACTTGCAGCCATTGCCTCGACGATGCCTGCCGCCTGCATTACATCCTTGAAAATAAAAATTGCCGCAATTACCATGAGCATAGTCCAGAGACTCTTTTTCTTCAGCACGGAAAAAAGAAAATCCAGACCCAGCTCGTTTTGAACCATAATACAGATAATAGCTCCAACGAGGGCAATGATTACACCCCACTCGAAAGAGATGCCTGGGGCAAATCTGGCCAACAACGATTCCAACCCAATTGCACCGACTATGGCAATGATCAGCGGGAGCCCTTCTTTTACTATCTTCCTTCGACTCCCTTTCATTTTTGGAAGCGCCGTCTCGTCTTCCACCACGACGGCATTCAACACTCCAGGTCGGAGGAAAAAGTACCAACCGATGCCGAACATGGCAACTACTCCCGGCCAGGACCTGGAAATTAATGCACCAACAGGGATGTTGGCCAAGGCGACTGTCAAAATTATTCCGGGATACAACGGCCAGGCCATCTCCCAGACATGCCTGAACCAGTAGTTAATAACAGCCCGATCTTCATTACCAAGGCTCATGTCAGCACTCACCGCCTTTACCATCGGAGCCGAGAAAATTGCCCCGCCTGGCATGGGCAGAAGACCGATCAGCGCCGGAAAGAATAACAACCGCAATCGTGGCCGCACAAGATAACCGGATAAGGCTTCCATCAGCCGTGCGGACTGGCCCGACCTTTCCAGAGCATCGGATAAAATGAGTATCGCGCCGACGATGGTAACCAGAAAAAGAAATTTTTCCTGAATCAGGGCAAAGCTACCAGCCTTGACCAGCGTTGCAGTGGAGAGCCCGAAGATCAACCCCATAAACAAACCGCCCGCTAAAATCGACAAGGCAAGTCCAAGTTTATTTCTGATACCAACCAGCATAAGGCAAAAGGCTGCCAATACTTTTACAAATGGCAGAGCAATTGTAATAAAATCCATAAAAGCAAATTCCAAATGATAATGGTTAATCTGTCAGAAAAAACGATTCTTTGAGAAATGGGTTTTCCAGCCAATCATATTGGCAACAATATGTCCAGCTAAATAGGAGGGAAAAGCTGTTCTTCTGCAAATCTGAAAAGAGGGTGCAGGGCATCAGTAAAATTTGTGAGAATAACTTCAGTCAACTGATTCTTTAAGCTGCCTGGTGCAAAGCCAGCTTGATTGCTCACAATTAATTTTGGAAACGGTTTATCGGCTGATTATCGACACGGTCAAAACCGAGATTGCCTATCAGCTCCGAGCTTCTCCAATTCTTCCAGAGTCGGGTGCGGCAGGTTATTCTCTTTCAGATAATCCCAATATTGTTGCCCTATCAGGTCTTCAAGCCTGGCCGGGACCGGTTTGACCGTGCTGCCGGAGAAATTTCCAGGACTTGACCTTGAACGGCCAGAGCGATGAATCTGGTGGTATGAGATTGTGGGTCTGGAAAATATATCGCCCCAGTTAGCTCTGACTCGATCTCGAACGAAAATCCTCTTAAATCAACAGACTCATCAGTGTTGTTGTGTATATTTTAATCTGGAAGGCCATTTCTTTTACGTTTTTCTTTCCACAGGTTTGGGTCTTCAGCAGCCAACCCCGCTCTCATTTGTTTAAGACCGGTTAAGACTCCTTCATACACCTGTTTGAATTCCAAGGGATCGGCTTTTCCGGAATGCGCTGCCAATATGTCAATGCTGTGTTCCTGAAGTTTATGATCTGCATCCCATGCTATGACGTTATCGATGATTGCTATCCACTTATTCAGATCTGCACCTGCATACTGGTTTATTGTCACGCCGATCTGCTCATTTGATGCAGATAAAAGGTCTTTCGAGTTTGATGGGTCTGGATCGAAGCTAGCTGCAATACGGCCACGTAGTTGCCCTTCATAAAACCAAAATACGGCTTCATCTTTTAACCCTGCCTCAAAGAGGATTTTGGACACAATATAATAATAGGGCCATATAAAGCATTCAGCGTTGGCTCTAAATGCAGGGATTCCCCTGGCATCGTGAGTTTTGATTTGGTCTGCGGTTTTCATAAGAAATTCATCATTCATCTTACACCCATCACCATCTGCCTGCGCAGTGGTTGATAATAAAAAGCTGGCCACTAAAACTAAAAGAAGTAATTTATGCGTGACACAAATCTGAAGCCATCCGGTGTTAAACCTTTCCATCGATATATCCTTTCGCTGTAATTTTTTAATCCACATTGGCTATGCCAGGAACGCCGGAAGTTACCTTCACCATGTCTTCCTCGTAAAGTGGCACCGTTTCATGGTCGACTCAGTCCTCATTGAATCGGGACTTTCTCTCCGCACCGAGTTTCTCCAATTCTTCCAGAGTTGGGCGCGGCAGGTTATTGTCTTTCAGATAATCCCAATATTGCTGCCCTATCAGGTCTTCAAGTTTGTCCGGGACCGGTTGTCCCTGCTGCCGGAGAAATTTCCAGACCTTGACCTTGAACGGCCAAAGTGTGGAGGCTGGGGTGTGTGGCTAGGTCTGGAAAATATATCGCCCCAGGTAAAGGGATGGTTTGGATAATAAAACTTTGCCCCCAGCTCCAGCAGAGTCCAGACCGAGTCCCAGTCCTGTCCGATTCCTTCCTTTATGATTAACGGGTCGTTTGATCTGTCGCGGGCATCGATATTAGCGCCCTTGCCATGAAGATAACGGATGGCGTTCAAGTCATGATCAGCTAAAAAACGAACGATGATAGGGTCACCATCAGCACGCAGTGTATTAGGGTCGGCGCCTGCATCCAGGAGCATGTCCAGTATTTGCGGGTCACGCTTATAAGCGACAACAGCCCAGGTTATAGCATTGTTTCTTTCGACGTCCCGCACATTCATATCGACACCCTGCCGCAACAATTCGGCAACGGCATTTTTCCTCAAGTCGCCCACGGCCATCTCCAGTGGGGTTACTCCATACAATCCGCGGGTATTAGGGTTGGCTCCGGCTTTGATGGCCTTGACGATCCCCTCAGCGCTGTCCTGCCTGATGGCCTGTTCCAGCATTTTTTCCGCATCACTTCCCTGAAAATACTTTTTCTTCATAGTTGACTCCTTGGCTCCTGTAGCCATACCATTTGATAAGAATACAAAAAATAACGAAAAAACAATTACTATGGCTAAGGGAGTATCCTGTTGCTTTTCCCATATCCACCTCTCCGGTTTAATCGATTCCTTGGGTAAATCGGCATACACCGACTCAGTTTTCCGGACAATTATTAACAAATAAATACAGGAGTTCCCGATCTGCTTTATTCGTTTTTTCCAGCCCATCTACCACATTGTCTATCTGGTGTTGTATGAGTTTGCCAAGATTGGCTTCGTCCCTTGTCGCACCAAAAAAGCGGCCGGCAGGGCTCATCGAGTTAGGCAGGGTCTCTTCGCTGCCCGCACGTATGGGAGGAAAGAGGCGGAATGGTTCCCCTTTGGCCTCTTTTACTGCCGCCTCCGCGATCCTGGTGTCCATTCCTTGCAGATAGTCCGCCTTGACCTTGGAGAACATGGGGTCAGGGTCAACACAAGTGGTTGGATCATGTTCAGCACTTTTGTTGTATTGGCTGGCTTCGTGTTGGCACCAACCGTAAGCATCAACCGCCGGTTTCATCGCAGGATTTCGATATCTAATCTTTATGGGATTGATTCCCGCCCCCTCCCCAGCCAGTTCATTACGTATAAACCTGGCACACTCAAGTTGCCTGGCAGGATCTGTGGTGTTGTTCATATAGGTCAGTAAATCACCTTCCGCATTGAAGGCCCTGGTCCTTGCTGCCAGAGGTTGGAATGAACTCCAACCCGGTACCTTCAAATGCATTATCCGGCAAACCGGCACTGTTAAATATCCGGATCTTGGAATTTGTTGAAAATAAACCCCCGAACTGCGCCTGCCCTCCGCCTTTCGAGTAGCCTGCCAGATCGAATTGCACACCTTTTTGATCAAGTTTTTCCGTAAGGTCTCGCATGGCCCTGTACTGATCCGTGCCAAAGCTCTGGCTGTTATCCGTGTTGGTCTGCCAGTCGACAAACGAATTCGGCTGGGTATCCCGGGGGACCAGGATAAGTTTGCCATCCGCTTCGTTACGATACAGGCCCGCCCGAAATCCTGTATCGTCATTGCGAATATCTCTATCCTCTATAGTCCCTTCCCGCAGGCCCAGCGCTAAGTTCAGCTTTTGTGCCGAATCCGGCAGGCGGGTGAGGCACTTCAGTTTTTTGCGCTTTTCCTGTCTGTCTTCATCATCCGCGGCATCTCCCAGAGTGTTCATATCTTCCGCGGCATAGGCGGAGGGAAGCGCTGCCCGGTAGCGGTTGAAACGGCGGAGCATCCCTGACTTTGCAATGGCGTCCGCTCTCATCCAGCAAGAGAGATGTTGATGCTCGGGCAGATTATAGGGAATCTCAAAGTCCAATGCCTCCGTGGCGGCAGGATCTACCGGATCACCGGTAATCTTCTGCAGGACATGAGCGGCAGTATGCGCCAGATCATCATCTTTATCTTTTGCAGTGGCGCAAGGAGACGGATTACATTCCTTGATGCACGTGGGGGGTTTATTCGGCCATAACATCAGTTATTCCTCCCTTGTCGATTGTTCATAGTTGAAGGGCTACATTCGGCAAATCTTAAATAACCACGATCCGACCAGAAACTTTTCATGAGAAATTCCGGGTCGTGCTGCAGGCAGACAATTCTCATACGATCTCCTTGTGAATATACGGTTGTTGAATGGCGGCATCTGTGCCGTGCCATTCTTTAAACACCGATATGCTGGTTCAACAGACAATCGATGTATCCATTCTCCAGAGCATAGCTTCCGGTTCTTACAATTTTCTTACAATGCTTATCAGCTCGTCATTTTTTTTTAAAAAACTTCCGATATGACTTGACCTTGCATGGCCAAAACGAGGAATCTGGTGGTATAATGGCAGGGCTGGAAAATATTTCCCGACTATCAGGTCGGCACTCTTCTCAATAACTGCGGGATTTGCTACTATAGTAAGATCATCATCGACCACATCTGAGCATCATGACAGAAAATTTAGGCCTCCGACCCCACTATTCAAAGTTCTTTTATCTGGTGGCTTCTCTATTCCTCCCTTTGCTTTTGGTTTTGCCATCAATCACTCTGGCTGACCAGGAGAAAAAAACCGTCCTCTATCTCAATTCTTACCACAATGGCTATCACTGGTCGGACGGGCTGCTGGAGGGAATTCGAACAGTCTTGAACCAAAGCCATTATAAAGTTGATCTGCAGATTGAGTATATGGATGCCAAGAAATACAACTACGACATCATCTCAAATAACCTTTTCTTGCTTTATAAAGAAAAATTTAAAAATGAAGTCTTTGATATCGTTATCTTGTCCGATAATGATGCCTTAAACTTTGTAAATCGTCACAGAGGCGATCTTTTCAAAAATATTCCGGTTGTATTTTGTGGCGTCAATGATCTAAAAGGCTCTGATATCATTACAGGTAATATTACCGGAATTGTTGAATTATATGATTTTATCGGTACCCTGAAGGTAGCCAAAAACCTCTACCCCAAAAAGGATCGCCTGATTTTTCTTATTGACGACTCCACTACCGGCACAGCAATTCGGCACCAGGCTGAAAAATTGATCCAGACGAATAATCTGGGTCTGCAGATCGAATTCTGGAGTCAACTTAGTCTTGAAGAAACACAAAAAAGGGTTGGCGAATTGCCGGACAACACTTTTCTCTTTATTGCCCCCTATTATCAGACAATTAATGGTCGTTTTTACACCTCGGAAGAAGTGACCGAAGCTATCTACAAACATAGTTCGGTTCCCATCTTTACCGCCTGGGAGTTTTTGGTCGGTTACGGTACTGTCGGTGGCAGAGCGCTCTCTGGTGTGGAGCATGGCAAGACAGCCGGGGAAATGGCTCTGAAGATTCTCTCCGGAACCAATGCCGATGACATTGCTATCATCCGGGAACCGGAAGATGGGATGTATGTATTTGATTACAAGGTCATGGATAAACTGGGAATAAACCAGCACCTCCTTCCGAAAAACAGTAAAATAATCAATGCTCCAAAAGCCAGCTACTCCCTTTCCAAAGAGCTATTCTGGACCATGATGATAAGTTTTGTCATACTGTTCCTGGCTCTGGTTTCCATGGTGGGAGCAATGCTCGAACGTCGTAAGGTTGAACGCAAAATTAGTGATCAGCTGGCGTTTCAGGAAACTTTGATGGATACCATTCCACAGCTTGTCTCATGGAAAGATGTGGATGGAAAGTACCTCGGCGCCAATCAGTCGTTCATGGACTTTTTCGGCATTCTGAACATTCTCCAGCTCGTAGGCAAAAAAACCGGAGAACTGCTGAGTGACACAACCTATAGCGAATGGTCCATAAAAGCAGATGCTTCTGTCGTTGACCAAAAAGAAGAATTTCGCAAGATGCGTCGAAAAGTCACCGACATAAATGGTGTTGAAGCCTGGATAGAAGTCAACAAGGTGCCACTGAGGGGCCAGGGTGAACGGATAGTTGGTATTCTCACCACCGCAGAAAATATCACTAAGGAACAAAACCTTGAGAAGCAACTCCTTCAGTCGCAAAAAATGGAGGCAATAGGAACACTGGCTGGTGGTATTGCGCATGATTTCAACAATATTCTAACCTCGATTATTAATTCGACAGAACTTGCCATAGGCGATTTAACTCCCGGCAGCCAAACAGAAAGAGATTTAAACAGGGTTCTGAAGGCAGCCAGGAGAGGTGGAAGAGTTGTTCAGCAGATACTCTCTTTCAGCCGCCCCTCGCGGGAGGGCTTTCGCCCAACCGACATGAGCCAGGTTGTACAGGAAGTTGTACAGCTGATGGAGGCCACCATGCCTGCCAATATCACAGTTTCCAGTCATGTTGAAAATGGTGGAAATTTTTTTGTCCATGCCGATCCGACTCAAATGCACCAGGCAATTCTCAATCTTTGCACTAATGCCTTCCATGCCCTGCGAACGAGAGGCGGCGAAATTAAAATCGAACTTTCCCATATAAAGCACGAAATCCTTACACCTGAGCTCGCCCAGACGACATCCGACAACACCATAAAACTTTCGGTGTCAGATAATGGACCAGGCATCAAGCCTGAGATACAGGATAAAATATTCGATCCTTTTTTCTCGACAAAGAGCAAATCAGAAGGGACTGGCCTCGGACTGGCAGTCGTCCATGGTATTGTTAAGAGCCATCAGGGCACTATTCGAGTTTTCTGCGGTCATGAAGGCGGGTCAACATTTGAAATTTATCTGCCGGAATCTGAAGCCTGCGAGGATATCGTCTCAAGCAGTCCCGGGGGAGCTCATGAAATCGGTGGACATATCCTTTTTGTAGAAGATGACGAAGATCAACTCCAGACAACACCGCGGCTGCTGGAAGAAATGGGTTTCAGAGTCACTGCTCTTCGGGAGCCGAAAGCTGCCTTACGTCTAGTCTCTGCAGAAACTGATCATTTTGATATATTAATTACCGATTTCGATATGCCTGTCATGAGTGGTGCCATGTTGGCAGGACTCCTCCCCGAACTCCCGGTGATTCTCGTATCCGGTCGGGAAGATGCACGGGTTACAGCAAATGACTACCCGAATATCCACAAGGTAATAATCAAACCATACCACAAACAAGATCTCATGGATGGCATTCGTGAGATTCTTCAAAAGGGAAAATTGCATGACCAAGATCCTTATAATTGACGACGACATCGAAGCCTGCGAGACAATGGTCAGCCTGGTTACCCGGCTTTCCTATGATTCCGAAAAAGCCCACACGCTCAAAGAAGGGTTGCGGCTGGCCCGGAGCTCCACTTACGATGTGGTGTTTCTTGACGTATATCTGCCAGATGGGAATGGGCTTGATATCCTCCCCTCTCTCATGGCCCATAGCGATCCTCCCGAGGTCATCATCTTAACCGGGAAGGGCAACCCGGATGGCGCGGAGCTTGCGATACAGGGTGGGGTCTGGGACTATCTACTGAAACCTACCTCCATTCGGAACATTACTCTTACCCTCAACAGGGCACTGAAATATCGTAAAGAAAAAAAAGGCCACATTTCACAAGAAGCATTGGTCATGAAAGGAGTAGTCGGCCATTGCCCGGAGATCAGAGAGAGTCTTCATCTGACCGCCAAGGCAGCGGGATCAGATTCCAATGTACTGATAACCGGAGAAACCGGAACGGGAAAAGAATTATTTGCCGGCATTATCCATAATAACAGTGGACGCTCTTTGGGAAACTTTGTGGTAGTCGACTGCACCTCGCTTACCGAATCCCTGGTTGAGTCAACACTTTTTGGTCACATGAAGGGCTCATTTACCGGCGCCCATTTTGATCGCCAGGGTCTCATTAAGGCTGCTGACGGTGGAACGCTCTTTCTCGACGAAGTTGGTGAGATGCCGCTTTCAATCCAGAAAGCTTTTCTTCGTGTTTTTCAGGCAAGACAGTTCAGACCGGTTGGTGCCATCAAAGAGCAGACAAGCAATTTCCGGCTCATTGCTGCAACCAATAGAAACCTGGATGAGATGGTTGAAAAAGGACAATTTCGCAATGACCTGCTGTTTCGCATAAATACAATGCGTATTCAACTTCCTCCCCTGCGAAACCGCACCGGCGACATTCAAGAACTTGCTACATTCAAAGTAGGCCAACTTTGCCGGAAATCAGGCCTGAAAATGAAGAAGTTCGGTGCTGATTTCATTTCTACACTGACGGAGTATAGCTGGCCTGGTAATGTACGGGAACTCTTCAATATTCTGGAGAGAGCAGTAATAGATGCAGGTGGAGAAAACACGTTATATGCCATGCATCTGCCGCGAAGTCTGCGGATACATGTTGCCAAAGCCCAGATCTCACAGCTCACAGGTTCAGAGAACATTGAAGAAACAAATGATAAAACCAATCCCCTTGTTTTGACTGTTGGTCAAAAGATCTTTGAAGATATCTTTGACAGTTCATTGCTGCCGCTTAAAGAATTTAAGAACACGGCTGAAAAAACCTACCTCGGTGAACTTATCAGGCAATGCGACGGCAATATTCAAAAGATAATGCAAATTTCAGGACTCTCACGTTCCCATTTCTATTCACTTCTTAATAAATATAATTTATCCTTGTAAAACGAGCATCCGGACCATTTAGCTCCACTTTTAAGAATCAAAATCCGCTTGTCCTTTTTTCAGGATTAACAAATAATCATATATATTCGATAGGATATCAGTATCTATTATATAGATACATTTATTCAAATCAGGTCCGGCTGATCAGTCTTATTTTTCGGACACAGACAACCGGGAACTGTCCTTTTTTTCAGACAAACTTGATTGAGGAATCTCATCAATTCCATCAATCGATTTGATAACAGGTTGAGATTCCACAAACAATTTCCATTTCATCTCTCTTGGCACAGCAGTTGCTTCTTTTCTGGATAATGGACTTACACAAGAACATTCCCGGGTAGTAAGGGAAACCAAACAACAAATCTTAGGGGACATATCAGTATGACAGACAAAAATACCGAACGCTTTATCGAGTCTGCCAGACGAGTTGGAGCAGAAGTACTGAAGGTGGACACCATGCAGGCCGCTGTTACCTATATAAAGGAAAAGGCAACAGGTGCTGTCCTTATTCCCGAGACACCACTTGTGAGACGTCACCACCTGCGGGCACTTTTGTCTGATGCCGGCCTTGATGTTTTTACCGGCAAATTCAAAAATGCCGGTCAGTTTCCCGGGGCAGGAATAACCTTTTGCAATTTTTGTCTGGCCGACAGCGGCACTGTCGTTCTGGAAAGCACTGATGAGGAGATGCGCCTGGCCACAACCTTACCCGAAGCCCACTTTATTCTCGTCGATCCGACGAAAATTCTGGGAGACAATCTGGCTGCAGCCCAACCAATGACTGCATTCCATAAGGGCAGTGACCCGAAATTTATTGCCTATATCACCGGTCCCAGCCGTACCGCAGATATCGAGCGCGTACTAACCATTGGCTGCCATGGTCCCAGAGAAGTGCACATTCTCCTGGTGGAAGGCATCTCCAGTGATTTAATGGAAAACTGATTAAGGAGAACTGCCATGAGCACCGACGAAACCTACAAAGAGAGTGTTGAAGCTGCAATCTCCAACCCAAAATTAAGTAAAGCGCTCCATCTTTTTGGAGATGCCTATCTGATTGCAAGAGAGAATGCCTACAGAGGTCTGGATTTCGAAGCGATGCGCACCGAGCTCGCGGCAATTAAAGATGAGGTGCGAATACGCAGAAAAGAGTTGCTGGCCGAATTCATTAAAAACGCCGAGGCAGCCGGATCAAAAGTCTTTCTCGCCAAAGATACTAAAGAAGCCAATGAATATGTAATCAACCTCGCAAAAGAAAAAGGGGCCAAGCTCATTGCCAAATCCAAATCGATGGTTTCTGAAGAGGCTCACCTCAACAAGGCGCTGGACGCCCATGGTATCAGGGCCGCAGAAACCGACCTTGGCGAATGGATCATTCAGCTGGCCGGCCAGCGACCTAGCCACATGGTGATGCCGGCCATCCATATGTTCAAGGAAGAGGTGGCCGATCTCTTCACCAAGGAAGCCGGCACCCGCCTTTCTCCTGAGATCAAAACACTGGTTGACCATGCACGCCTGCGCCTCCGAAAAGAGTATTTCGATGCCGACATCGGGCTCACCGGCGCTAATTTCCTCATCGCCGATACAGGTGGGATAGGCCTGGTCACCAACGAGGGCAACGCCAGGCTCTGCGCCACACTTCCTAAAGTACATGTGGTCTTTTCAGGTATCCATAAACTGGTTCGTAATATGGAAGATGCCATCAAGATCACCCGCCTCCTGCCTCGAAACGCCACTGGTCAACTGCTTACCTCCTATATTACCTGGATCAGGGGAGCAGTACCAGTTGACGGTCAACAGAAAGAGCAGCATATCGTTTTGATCGACGGCGGCAGGGAAGCACTCTACGAATCCAAAACCTGCCAGGACGCCCTCAGGTGTATTCAGTGCGGTGCCTGCGCCAATGTCTGCCCGGTATACCAGACTGTCGGTGGCCACGTTTTCGGTTCCATTTATATTTCGGCCATCGGTATTATTCTCACAGCCTTCTACGAGGGACTCGACAAAGCCAAAGAGATAACAAGGGCCTGTATTGGCTGCAGGTCCTGTGTTGCTGTTTGCCCGTCAAAAATCGACCTGGAGGAAATTATCCTCCATCTGCGAAACGAGGTGACCAAGGAATATGGCATGGGGGTTGTCAAAAATATTGCTTTCAAGGCAGTGATGAAGAATCGCGGACTCTTTCACAGCATGATCCGTGCCGCTTCCAAATTGCAGCGTCCCGTGACCCACAAAAACAGGAGTGATTCGGGAAGACGCATTATCCGTCACCTGCCTATGCATTTTATGGAAAGAGATTTTACCGAGTGGCGCGATCTACCGTCTATTGCCCCCAAATCATTTCGGGATCAGTTTGACGCTATCCCCCAGCATGTTACAAACCCCAGATATCGAGTAGGTTTCTTTGTCGGCTGTGGGGCCGATTTTGTCTACCCGGAAGTTGGTGTCAGCCTGATCAAGGTACTCAATTCATTGAATGTCGAGGTTGTCTTTCCCAAAGACCCAAAATTGTTGTGGTATCCCGGCGCTCTATTCGGGCGACACCGAAACTGGGCTTGACCTGGCCAAACAGAGCGTTCAGGCCTTCAGTGAGGCGAATGTTGATTATATCCTCGCCATCTGCCCAACCTGTACCATGGCAGTGAAACGTGATTTTGTTGACAGGTTGGTGGACCATCCTCAGTGGGCGGCAAAGGCCATGGCCCTTTCGGAAAAGACCATGGATGCGTCTGCATTTTTAGAAAATATCCTGGGTGCTTCAGATACATTCAAGGCGATGGGTTCGGAAAAAGCTGTCACGTATCATGACTCCTGCCACCTGAAGCGTGGCTCCAATGTCTGGAAAGAGCCGCGTGCTCTTCTTAAAGCTTCAGGGTATCAGATACAGGAAATGAAGAATTCCGACCGATGTTGTGGTTTTGGCGGGACTTACTCTTTCTTCAGCCATCCCCAGATCTCCAGGCAAATCACCAAGGACAAGGTCGAGACCATCCAGGCCACAGGCGTCAAAACAGTGGCCACAGATTGTCCAGGCTGCATGATCATGTTGAAAGGTGCAGTTGGCAAAGCCGATGAAACTATTCGCTGTGTCCATACCATGGAGCTCCTGGCGGAATCGATCGGCAAAATCAAATAAGTCGTTTTTTACAATGAAAAATAATTTTATGGTATAAAATCATGCAAATTCGACCAATCACTCCCAGGCGTATCTCTTGTCAGGTTTTCGAGCAGGTAAGAGAACTTATATACAAAGGTGTTTTCAAGCCAGGGCAGCAAATACCACCTGAACGCGATCTTGCCAGCTCAATGGCTGTAAGCAGAACATCAGTGCGAATCGCTATCGAAAAACTGGTAACGCACGGACTCCTTCAGCAGATTCACGGCCAGGGCACTTTCGTCAGTTCTCCGGAAACCCGCGACGGCAATCCGCTTACAGCGGCAATGGGTACCGACGAGGCCACATTTTTTGATCTCCTTGAGGTGCGCATGGGACTAGAATGCAACGCTGCAAAACTTGCCGCCTCAAGAGCAACAAAAAGTGATCTGCAAGCCATGCGTGAAAGCCTTGAAGAGATGGAAGAAAATCTGATCAGTACCAATACCATATCCACATCATCGGATACCGCTTTCCATATGGCAGTTACTTATTCCACCAAAAATCCAGTGCTTATCAATCTAACCAGAAATTTCTATGATTTTTTGTTCGTCGGGATAAAAAAAAATCTGGGACACATGAAAGAAAATATAGTGGCCTACGAAGATGTCCTGGAACACCACCGCGCTATCTTCCAACATATCAAGAACCGGGAACCGCAAAAGGCTCATGACGCAATGCGCACACACATTCTTTATGTGCAGGATTTTTTTAAAAATCGAAATACAGTTCCAGACAGAAACCCCTTGAAACACCAGGCCAACTAGTGATTTACTCCCAAATTACGGTCGTTAAAAGCAGATGCCATGAATCACCGGTAGAGGCTACGATGTCCTCTACCGGTAATTCCTAAGAGGCCAAACTGCCTATTTGTTATAACTCAACAGTTGCTCTTTCAGTCCCTTGTTAATCGGCTTTTCACCCAGCCAGATCTTGAGCAGGGCATCATTGAAATCTTTTCCCGGAATGATTCCTTTTTTCTGATTGGCGACAGTGACTGCAGTTCCCTTATCGGGAACGAAATCAAGCAGAACAATATCACCCTTTTTCACATCATCAAACATTGCGTTAAACTGATCAATCTTATCCTGCAGCCTGGCCAATTCATCGGCCTTGTTATTATCTACAAAACCCTCATTCCATCCATCAATCAGTTTATCCTTCCCAACCTCATCATAGAGGAAATGCATAACAACACGCTTAGAGCCCAAATCCTCAATCACCTCACTGACCACATTTGAAGGATGTTCCATATACAGTTCGGCAATGTAGATATCGAAAAAAAACTTGGATCTGATACCGGCACCATTCAGGTGCAACAGCGTGCCATCTTCAGTTTGCAGAGTTTCCTGAACCATGACTCCGGCGATTTCCTTGGCATTTGCCGGCAAACTACACAATAACAAACAGCAGAGAATAAAAATTCGCATTGTAAAGCTCCCTTGTCTGAGGTTGTAATAATACAGTGAGAAAACCCATGTCACTGTACCTTTTTCTAACCAATACGTAAACGTTAAATTACCGAGTGGGAATAATTCCACATTGCTCCCCAGTTATTAGAGACTATAGTGTGATAGTCTTTGTGGCATTGTTATGTCGCAACCTATCAATCGATATATACAAGGGAATCATGGCTGACATTATTGAAAGAGTTATCTCGAAATCCGGTAATTTTTTTGGAATTGCCTGCAATACGACAGAACTAGTAACCGAAGCGTGCAGCCGACATGATGTCGGACCACTGGCCGCCGCGGCCCTGGGCAGGGCACTGACCGGTGCCGCTTTACTTGCTGCTCTGTTAAAGGACAGCCAAAGCATCTTATTAAAGTTCGAAGGAAACGGCCCTCTCAGAAAGATCATTACTGAAGCGGGGTATGATGGGTGGGTCCGGGGATATGTGGCGGAACCTCATGCTGAGGTACCACTTAAAAACGGACGCATAGATGTCAGTTCCGGGCTCGGCAAAGCCGGCTTTCTCACTGTCGTGAAAGACATTGGCGATAACCATAAGTATCCCGGTACAATCCAATTATATACCAGTGAAATTGGGGAGGATATCGCCTACTATCTTTCCCAGTCTGAGCAGACACCATCAGCGATTGCCCTTGCGATTCATCTGGAAAAAGATGGCTCTATTGGAACTGCGGGAGGTTTTTTGATCCAATCCCTCCCCCCTGCCGATGAAACACTGCTCTCACAACTGGAAATTGAAATCGCTTCAATGCCGCCTCTCTCCAGCCTCCTGCTGCAAGGAAAGAGCCCCGCTGAAATTCTCTCTCTTTTGTTTAAGAAAGTCCCCCATAAAAAGATTGGCAGACGTGAGCTGAGCTATACCTGCAGTTGCAACAAGACCAAGATGGAAGGAGCTCTTTTCTCACTTGGAAACCAGGACATGCAGCAGCTCCTGGAAAAAGAGGGCGGCGTAGAAGTTCGTTGTGAATTTTGCAGACAAAGCTATCGATTCGGTAAAAACGAACTTGAAAAACTGCTGCAACCTGAACAAAGATCCTCCAACTGAAAAACCGCCATTTTTTGATTGAGTGATTTTTTTCCCTTATTCTAAAAAAAATCACAGGGTACTCACTCTGTGATACCCCTCCCTTGTTATACTCTTCTGAAATACCAATACAGGAGGGTCTTCAATGAAGGAAAATACAGATACTATCAACGAAGTTATTTTTACCCATTTCCCATCGGTCCATACCAGAAGAAACCGGCCGAACCTGCTCTTTAAAAACTTAAAGAGACAAGTTCTGTCATTCAAAAGTCAATTACAGAATGGAATGGCAAGTCTTGGAATCGGCACTGTTTTCCTGGTAGCAGTCTACCTTTTCCTTAGCCAACTCGCAGAATACGGCTGGCATTAGTGCCTGCTCCGGATTCTGCCTTGGAGACGTCGAACACTTTAATTTTAAAATTATCTCAGAATTTCATGTTTTTTATTGTAAGATTAATAGAGTAAGACACTAAAATTCCAGGCCATGATTTGGCATCATTTTTTACGGAGACAGGGATGCAAGAGATTCGAAACAATGCAAAAAAATTGATGGGAACTTTCTGCAAAGTCTGTCCCATTTGCAACGGCAAATTATGCGCAGGGCAAGTTCCCGGCATGGGTGGGCTTGGCAGTGGTTCCTCTTTTATCAACAACATTGAGGCATTGGCCCGCATAAAGTTCAATATGCGTCTGGTTCATGACGTTACAGAACCGGATACCACCGTAACCGTGTTGGGAAAAAGACTTGCCATGCCCGTCATGGCAGCACCCATTGGGGGCATTTCCTTTAATATGGGCGGCCCGGTTTCCGAAGAAGAATATATCCAGGCCGTCATTCACGGCTGTAAAGCAAAGAACATAATCGGCTGCAGTGGCGACGGCGTGCCTGATTTCATTTACCAGGCAGGGTTTAACGCCATAACTTCCGCCGGCGGCCATGGAATTCCCTTTATCAAACCATGGGAAGACAATGAGCTTTTCAAAAAAATTGAAGCTGCAAAAACAACCGGCACTGACATTATCGGCATGGATATCGACGCCGCAGGCCTTATCACCCTTCGAAAAATGGGCCGACCGGTTTCCCCAAAATCACTCGAACAGCTTACAGAGATAGTCCGCAAAACAGGAATGAAGTTTATCCTTAAAGGGGTCATGACTCCCGATGAGGCCGAACTCGCCGTTGTTGCCGGTGTCGATGCAATAGTGATATCAAACCATGGGGGCAGGGTGTTGGACCATGCCCCCGCTGCAGCTGAAGTTCTGAGCGAAATTGCCGACAGGGTAAAGGGCAAGCTAACCATCCTGGCCGACGGTGGCATTCGCACAGGTGGCGATGTCTTGAAAATGTTGGCGCTTGGTGCCGATGCAGTGATGGTTGGTCGTCCATTCTCCGTTGCCGCCATCGGGGGACTGCAGGCAGGTGTTGAAACTTATATCGACACGCTTATGTCGGAATTGAAACAGACGATGGTCCTCACTGGAACCAGCAAAGCCTCAGCGGTTGATCGAAAGATTCTTTTTTCGCAGAAAATTTGAAACAAATTGTAATTCTCTGATTCATACCATCCGATTGTACTTTTCCAGGGAATCTGTACAATCGGCTGTTTTGTAATTTTTTATTTGGAGACACCAACGACGGGAAGTCATCCTCTATTGAATACGAAATCTTGAAACAAAAGCTGTCAATTTTTCTGACAACTCAGATAAACTGACAGCTGAAATACGGATCTTCTCACTATTACCTTTCACCTCCATCGATTTTTCCTTGACCTGACCAACTCCTTCTGACATAGAATTAGTTAACTTGCTGCTGGTTGCCACATTTTCATTGATCTCATTGATTCCCATTGAGGCCTGGGTCACGTTATTGGCAATCTCGCTTGTCGTAACGGCCTGTTCTTCAACTGCAGTTACAATAGTGGCCACAATATCATTTACCTCAGCGATAACCTGAGAAATTTCCTCAATATCAACAATTGTTTCTTCTGTTTGTGTCTGAATACCGATAATGGCTGATTTTATATGACCTGTTGCTGCGGCAGTTTGTTTAGCCAATTCCTTAATTTCGTTTGCTACTACTGCAAACCCTTTTCCAGCTTCACCGGCTCGTGCAGCCTCAATTGTCGCATTCAAAGCCAACAAGTTCGTTTGCTCTGATATTTCAGTAATTGTTTCTGTGACCTTACCTATTGTTTTCGCTGCTTCTCCCAAGCCTTTGATAACTTTGTGAGACTTCAATGCACTTGCTACAGCACTTTCAGTTGTAAGACGAGCTTTTGAGCTATTTTCTGCAATCTCTTTAATTGTACTTCCCATTTCCTCCGAAGCTATTGCAATTATTTCAAGATTTGTTGCAGATTCCTCCATGGCAGCAGAAATGGAGTCCATATTGCCGGAAGCACTGATTGCGCTTACCGATGTCTCGTCTGCAATTTTTGTCGTAGAATCTGCACTCGTTACCATCTGCTCAGAGATGTCCAATAAATGCCTCGATGCCTCTCTTAATGTTGTTGAGGAAGTAACAATATCTTCTATCATTTCTTTCGATTTATCTACCATCACACCTAGAGAGTTGGTGAGTTGACCAATGGCATCTTTGTTCTCAGAACTAAATTTCACAGTATAATCTCCCTCACCTACCTTGATACTTTTCCCGGCAAGATCGCGAAGAGGTCTATTGATAGAGCGAACGAGGAAAATGGTTAAGATAATCCCGGCCGCGACAACGAAAAAACCGGCTATTAGGTTTCTCCGCACCATTTTTCGATCCAGGCCTCCGTTTATATCGACTTCATCAAGGTCTGTCGCAAGGTACACCCCCCATTGTTCAACAAGAGCCGTACGGGCAAATCGCTTTACCCCCTGCAGGTTATATGTGAAAGAACCACCCTGCTGCTTATCTTTGAACTGAGGCACTCTATCAAAAATATTATCACTTGAGTCGAGGGTGGGATGTAACAGTATTCCACCATCTTGTTTATACATGTAGAAATATCCATGACCAATTTTTACATTGGAGATATACTCTTTTATTTGTGTATTCAGCAGGGGACGTCCGACAGAGATTGCGCCAACAAGTTTATCATCCCAGTCATAGACCGGCGCATATGCTGTCAGGTACCAGTCGTTTACTAGAAATTCTTTTTCTCGAAATGTCTCCCCACGTGCAATTGTTTGGTATATTGGGCTGTCAGATGGGATATAAGTGCCTGTTGCCCGTCCGCCATCCAGATTTTTTATAGTGGTAGATATGCGCAAAAGTTTATCGTCAACCAATTGAAAAATTGTCGCAGCTGCCCCCGCTGTTTTTTCAAACCTGTCAACGAAATCGTTACTCCCATTGATGTAGGTTGCTCCGATAACGAATCGAGGAATCTCCTTGGTCGTAGTGGCCTGGGTTATTTCGTCCACCATGGTCTGCTTAAGCAAACTGGCTGAAATAAGTTCAACATCCCCTTTGGTTTCTATTTCTCTTTTGAAAAAACGAATATCTCCTTCTAAATTCCATCGCACACTTTTGTCATACATAAGAATGGTATCGAAAACAGCCTGGTGGGTATTGGCAATCGCAGTCTCACCAAATTGATTAAGACCTTCATGGGACATCCTTATTGCATTGGCGGCGATAATAACCACCGATGCGACAGAAATGAAAACAATGGCTACAAAAAGCTTGGTGGTGAATTGTATATTTTTAAATCTCTTAAACATACTTCTTCCCTCGAGAGATGAACACTTGCTGCGTTATCCCGTTAAAATTTATCCTCGATTTAAACAAATATTCCATTTAGAATGGACAGCAATAGAAAAACAGTTATATCAGTATCTATTAGGAAAAGTCAAAGGAGACCTCCAATGCAATTAATCGCTAACAGCAATATCCTCCAAAATGCACCCGATAATCCTGACATAAAAAATCATTATCTATTCTATCTTCACGGTCTGATCGTGGAAGAAGCGGGAATACGGCCAAAAAATGAAGAGCATGGATACTACGAATACGAACTCATCCTTGAAGAGCTTGCCCAAAAAGGATTCATAGTGATTAGCGAGGCACGTAAAAAAGGCACTGAAATTTTACCATATGCTGAGAAAATTGCCTCCCAGATAAAAATGCTTCTGGCCAACAAGATTCCCCCGGAAAACATCACTGTAGTCGGCGCATCAAAAGGCGGTATCATAAGCGCTTACATCTCCAACATGCTCGGAGAAAAAGGATTGAATTTCGTTTTTCTGTCGGGATTATTCGAAAAATGTTTGAAAGACGAGAATCTGAAATTGTATGGGAATGTTCTCTCGATTCATGATCGATCCGATAAACTGTCGATGACCCCAGAAGTATATTTTCTGCGGTCTAAAGGATTAGGCCGGTTCGAGCAAATCGTTCTTTCTTTAGATATAGGACATGGTTTAATTTACAAACCCTACAGGGAATGGGTAGACCCGCTCCTTTCCTGGGTAAAAATGAAATAATCAAAGCTTTTCTCACTTGCCTTAAACTTTCATCATTCTCCGCCACCAGGTGTAGACTTTTGAATCCTGTCATATCGTTTGACTTTTGATGAACTATTTTTTCTCTCTCAGCAATTCTTTGGCTTGATCAAACAATATTATTTTTTACGTTAAATATCAATATGATGATCAGCATCATCTTATCTGATTAAATGATAGACAAATTGTTGACTAGTGCCTTGTTGATGGTTAATTATTACTTAGTTATTACATAGGAATTAATTCCTGAATAAAAAGGTAATTATGAAAATAAAGAAAAAAGAAGTTGAACAACGAGTGAAACACTTCGAGTCGGTTTGCCATGATGAAGGAATCAAGTTGACACACCAGCGCCTGGAAATTTACCGTGAAGTTGCTCAAACAGAGGATCATCCCGATGCGGATCAGGTTTTCCAGCGTGTTAGAAGCCATATACCGACAATTTCTCTTGATACTGTCTATCGAACGCTTTGGTTGTTAAAGGATCTCGGGTTGGTCGTACCGCTTGGTTCGAGCCGTGAACGGACCCGTTTCGACGCCAATCTGGATAGTCACCATCATTTTGTTTGTGGGCAATGTGGATTCACTCGTGATTTCTACAGCAACGATCTTGATAATATTGAACTCCCTGATTCGATAAATTCTTTGGGTAAGATTGAAGCAACTCGCATTGAGGTGCGGGGTGTCTGTCGTCTATGTGTCGAGAAAGGAAGATAAAGAATCCTTTATTCACAGCAGCACAGTGAATACGTTTTCGCAACAATTGGAGGTGATTTTATGAGTGATGAAAAGAAATGCCCGGTAACAGGAATAACCAGCAAACATATAATGCGTGGCAGGTCGAATCTCGAATGGTGGCCGAATCGGTTGAATCTGGATGTTCTGCGCCAACACTGCCCTAAGTCCAATCCGATGGGTGAGGATTTTAATTACGCTGAAGAATTCAAGAGCCTGGATCTTGACGCAGTGAAAAAGGATCTTCACAAACTGATGACCGATTCGCAGGACTGGTGGCCCGCCGATTACGGCCATTACGGACCTTTTTTTATTCGCATGGCATGGCACAGTGCCGGCACCTACCGTACCGGCGACGGTCGCGGTGGGGCAGGGACCGGCAACCAACGCTTTGCGCCAGTCAACAGCTGGCCCGACAACGTCAACCTCGATAAAGCACGCAGGCTGCTTTGGCCGATCAAACAAAAGTATGGCCGAAAGATATCCTGGGCCGACCTGATAGTTCTCACCGGCAATGTTGCTATGGAATCGATGGGATTCAAGACCTTCGGTTTTGGAGGCGGACGCGAGGATATATGGGAGCCCGAGAAGGACATCTACTGGGGTGCCGAAGAAGAATGGCTGGCTACGAGCGACAAACCCAGGAGCCGTTATACCGGTGAGCGCGATCTTGAAAACCCCTTGGCAGCCGTGCAGATGGGGCTGATCTACGTAAACCCGGAAGGCCCGGATGGCAATCCGGATCCGATCGCTTCAGGGCGGGATGTTCGGGAGACATTTGCGCGCATGGCTATGAACGATGAGGAGACTGTCGCCCTCACTGCCGGCGGACACACCTTCGGTAAATGCCATGGTGCCGGCGATCCGGCACTGGTCGGCCCTGAACCTGAAGCTGCCGGTCTTGAAGAACAGGGGCTCGGCTGGAAGTGCAGTCATGGTAGCGGCAAAGGTTGTGATCAGATTGGCAGCGGATTGGAAGGGTCATGGAACCCGACTCCAACAAAGTGGGACATGAGTTATTTCAACATGCTGTTTGGCAACGAATGGGTATTGACAAAAAGTCCGGCGGGCGCAAATCAATGGACGCCCAAGGAGCAAACTGACAAAAATCTTGCTCCGGCCGCTCACGATCCATCGAAGCGGGTCCCGATCATGATGTCCACTGCGGACATGGCGATGCGGATGGATCCGATCTATGAACCTATTGCCCGGCGCTTTCATAAAAATCCAGAAGAGTTTGCGGATGCCTTCGCCCGTGCATGGTTTAAATTGACACACCGGGATATGGGTCCTCGCGCCCGCTATCTCGGCCCGGAAGTTCCTGACGAAGATTTGATTTGGCAGGATCCGATTCCTGCAGTCGATCATGAACTGATTGATGAAAGTGATGTCGCCACACTTAAAGGCATGATCCTTGATTCCGGCCTGTCTATCTCCGAATTGGTTTCAACCGCCTGGGCATCAGCTTCGACCTTCCGTGGTTCCGACATGCGCGGCGGCGCGAACGGTGCCCGCATTCGTCTGGCTCCTCAGAAAGAATGGAAAGTCAACCAGCCGGAGCAATTGGCCAAAGTGCTGCAGACACTTGAAAGAATCAGGAGCGGATTCGGCAAGAAGGTTTCCATGGCTGACCTGATCGTATTGGCTGGTTGCGCGGGTGTAGAAAAAGCGGCAAAGAATGGAGGCCACAATGTGACGGTTCCCTTTACGCCAGGCCGCATGGATGCCTTACAGGAGCAAACTGATGTTGAGGCCTTCTCCGCCCTGGAACCCGAAGCAGATGGTTTCCGCAACTACCTCAAGACCAAATACACCATATCGGCTGAGGAAATGCTGGTCGATAAAGCACAATTATTAACACTGACGCCGCCTGAAATGACGGTTCTCGTTGGCGGCATGCGGGCCTTGAATGCCAATTTCGGGCAATCTCAACACGGCGTCTTCACCAATCGGCCGGGGACTCTCTCCAATGACTTCTTTGTGAATCTGCTCGACATGAGCACGACCTGGAAGCCGAAGGACGAAAACAAAGACCTGTTTGAAGGCAGTGATCGTGGAACGGGAGAAGCTAAGTGGACAGGCACTCGAGTCGATCTGATTTTTGGTTCACACTCCGAACTCCGCGCCCTGGCTGAAGTTTACGGAAGTGCCGATTCACAGGAAAAATTTATCCTTGACTTCGTGGCAGCCTGGGACAAAGTGATGAACCTTGACCGCTTCGACCTCAAATGATTTTGACGTAGATGTTTTCGAGAGTTTCTGAAGTCCACTATCAACTGCGATGAAGAGACACTAATAAAACTGTTGGTACCATATGAGCGCGGCGTTTCAATATAATCTGAGACGTCGCGCTTTCATTCCAAAAGGAGAAAAGATGAAAGCATTACTGATTATTGACCTGCAAAATGATTATTTTCCAGGAGGAAAGTTTCCTCTCTGGAATGCTGAAGCTACTCTCTCCAACATAGAAAAGGCAATTCACCTGGCAAACGAGAAAAAAATTCCCGTCATCCATGTTCAACATGTCGTCGATAAAAAAGCGGGTCCTGCACCATTTTTTAATCAGGGGACAGAAGGCGTTGCGATTCATCCACGCATATTGGCAGCAGCTCCCAACGCACCTGTGGTTATTAAACAGTTTGCCGACGGTTTTCTGCAGACAAATCTTGACAAGATTTTGGCGGAATCTGAAATCACCGAATTGCTTATCTGCGGCATGATGACTCAAAATTGCGTTACCCACACGGCCATTTCAAAATCTGCAGAAAAATATAAAGTCAGCATTCTCTCCGACTGCTGCACAACAGTGGATGCAATGATCCATAACATAGCATTAAACGCTGTTTCTGCGCGCGTACCAGTTATTGAGCTTGATGGTTCAATGTAGGCTGGACTAATGGTGGAGGCAAACCAAAGAAAAGTAAAACTCGAATAAGCATTGCATCAAATGCGAATGATTACTATTATTTTTCATACAAAATATTTACTTAAAACTGCCTTCTACAAAGATTCTCGAAATAACCACCTTCGGTTATAACGGTTTAATAACAATGCCTTGGAGAACACTATGAGCGATAAAGCAACGCTGAATGTTGATGGTAAAAGTTACCAATTTGACGTCTTTACCGGTTCCGAGAACGAAAAATGCATTGATACGCAAAACCTCCGCGCCGAAACTGGTTACATCACCATGGACCCGGGATTCGGCAACACCGGCTCCTGTTATTCTTCAATAACCTATGTCGATGGGGCAAAAGGTATCCTCAGATACAGAGGCTACCCTATCGAAGAACTCGCGGAAAAATCAATTTTTATCGAAACTGCATATCTTGTTCTCTATGGTGAATTACCTGACAAAGATCAACTCAAATCCTTTTCCGACAGAATCAAGGAGCATGCTCCACTCCATACCAACCTTGAGCACCATTTTTCCGGCTTTCCAAAATCAGCACCTCCCATGGCGATTCTTTCTGCCATGCTTAACCTTGTTGCCTGTTTTCATCCGGAAGTTCTGGAGGTACCTACCACCGGGGAAGAGTTTGACAGAACAGCATCGCTGCTGCTTTCGAAAGTTCGAACCATTGCCGCTTTTGCTTATCGGATGGCCGCCGGCAGACCGCTGAACCATCCAAATCACAATCTTACCTATTGCGGCAATTTCCTGCATATGATGTTTTCCGATCCATACAATGAATACAAGGTTACTCCAACTATCGACAAAGCACTTAACCTCTTTCTGATACTGCACGCCGACCATGAACAAAACTGCTCAACTTCCACTGTCCGGGTGGTCGGCAGTTCCCGTGCTAATCTCTTCAGCTCGGTTGCAGCAGGGGTTTGTGCCCTCTGGGGTCCATTGCATGGTGGGGCTAACGCAGCAGTCATTACCATGCTGGATGATATTAAAGACTCCGGTCGCCCACTGACGTACTACCTCGACAAGGCAAAGGATAAAGACGATCCTTTCAGACTTATGGGCTTTGGTCACAGGGTTTACAAAAACTTTGATCCTCGATCGATAATCCTGAAAAAACGAGTCCACGATGTACTGAATGAACTCAAAGTACAGGATAACCTGCTGGATATCGCATTGGAACTTGAAGAAACCATCCTCAATGATGATTATTTCGTCTCCAGAAACCTCTATCCAAATGTGGACTTTTATAGCGGGATTTTGCTTCGCGCCATCGGCATTCCACTCGATATGTACACTGTCATGTTTGCCATTGGACGGATGCCTGGCTGGATAGCCAACTGGAAAGAACTGCACGATCATAAATTGCGGATTTCACGTCCACGCCAGATCTACACAGGCGAAACAATTCGCCATTACGTCCCCAGATCGGAGCGTTAAACCGATTCTTGCTGAACTTCTCCCCTCTTTCCTGATTTCTGTACTCATACAGAGATCAGGTATGTGCATTTCTCCCCTCACCATTAGCTGCCAATTATATCTTGTAAAGAATCTGCTTCGTGGTATTCTGCGAGATTCCACAGAGAGTATCGTGATAAAACAACTACTTATATCGAGGAAGCTTATGGATATTATCAATTGGAAAAATGAGTTCAGTGTTGGTGTGAAAGAAATGGACGATCAGCATAAAAAGCTGCTCGGCATGATCAACAGATTAATCGAGGAACAACACACCCTCACCGACCCAAAAACAATAGCCAATCTTTTAATGGAAATGACCGATTATGCCCAGGTTCATTTTCGAGCTGAAGAATACCTCATGGCTGAATACGGGTATGACAAGAAAAAACAGCAGGAACTACAACATCAGGCCTTCATCGACAAAACCGTATCCTTTTATTCAGCATCCGACATGGGACCGAACATCCTTTCCGTAGCACTCCTGAATTACCTCAGCACCTGGCTGGTCAATCATATTCTTAAAGAGGATATGAAATATAAAGAATTTTTCAAAAGCAAAAGCATCAGCTAAAAAAGTTAAGATCATGGAAACAACGACACCTCTCTCTTTCCAGGAACATTCCCAGAATTTTCAGCAGATGGTTTCAAGGGTGGAACGATACGGAGAACTTGACAAACCCGACGGGTATGGCAAAAGGACCGGCGATTGCGGTGACACGATCGAAATATACCTGTCGGTGCAGGGTGGTCAGATCAGAATGATAACCTTCAGGGTAGAAGGATGTGCCAACACCGTCGCCTGCGGCAATACCGTGTCAATGTTGATGGAAGGACGCACCCTTACCGATGCCTGGCGCCTCACTCCCGAAAACGTCTCGGATTATCTGGAAACACTGCCGGCAAATCATTTCCATTGCGCGGAGCTTGCTGTAGGCGCCTTTTATAAAGCCCTTACCGACTACAATAGCAGGCAAAAGGAACTGTGGAAAAAAGAATACCCCCGGAGATAACCTTTGTCTTCCCTCTCCACTGTAGGGTAGCAGACACATCCCAGGACCTCCCCACAATGAAGGGATGCGGAGAGGTCGTATGGGCAGGATATTCGTCCCCTTTGTCTGGATTAGTACAAAACATCCGCTGAATCGAGGATAGCCTTATCAATCGCCAGCCCCATGCTCTCGGCGGCTTTTGGATTAACATGGAATGAAAGATCTTTTTGGAACTCCACCGGAAGATCCTCAGGTTTGGCGCCAGCGAGAATTTTTCTGGCCATGGCGCCGGTCTGTTTGCCATGCAGATAATAGTCAAAGCCTAAGGCTGCAATTGCTCCCCTCTTCACCGAATCGGTATCTGCGCTGAACAGTGGCAACTTGGTTCGTTCGCAGACCTTTACCACCGCTTCAAAGGCTGAAACAACGGTATTATCTGTTGGTACATAGATGGCATCGACCTTACCGACAAGACTCTGTGCTGTCTGATATACATCGGCGGAGTTGGTCACCGGTCCATCGAGAATGGTAATATTTCGTTCAAGAGCAGCCGCTTTAAGCCTTTTCACATTCGAAACCGAGTTGACCTCTCCGGCATTATACATCACTCCGAGTTTCTTCAGCTCCGGCAGGAAACGTCGAATCATATCCAGATGCTTGTCCATTGGCATCTGGTTGGAAACACCTGTTACATTCGGTCCGGGATGGGCATAATCCTTGACCAAACCTGCGGCAATAGGATCTGTAATGGCAGTAAACAGCATCGGGGTATGGGCGAGCTGGGGAGCTTTATCGTACACTTTGACACAGGCCTGAGCGCATGGGGTGGCGATCGCCAGGATCAGAGCAGGCTCATCGGAGGCGATCTGAGTAGCTATCTGACTGGCTGTTCCCATATTGCCGTGGGCATTATATTCTTTATATTCAACCGCAACTCCATTTTCCTTCAAATCATCCTTGAACCCCTTCATCACGGCATTCAAGGCGGGATGCTCAACAAACTGGCTGACAGCTATTTTGACAGGCTCAGCATTTACTGTAGCGGCAAAGATCAACAGAGCTGCCACCAAAAATATTTTCACAATTTTTTTCATGTCTCTCCTTATTTCGTTTGATTTATTAATTGACTCTATTACGGTACATTCCTATTGACCTTTGTAGAAGATTATGAGAATTCATTCAAGATAATAGAGGACCATAGTTCGACTTCCTTTACATTTTCTCAACATCGAATACATGTGCAACCGGAATACTGGTTTCTCATTTCTTCTATTTCTGCAACCTAAGGTTACCAACAGCACTCTGTTCAGTCCTCCCTTGAGAGGATTAATGTCTTTTAATATCTTGCAGATGGGTCCAACTTTCTGACTTTAAAATTTCTTCAGGGTTTTCTTTTTTTTGTAGTTTTTATGGAGTAAGACACCAATGTCCGGAAAAACAGTTTCCCTCTTTATCCAATGCCTTATCGACACCATGTTTCCCGAAGCCGGCGAAGCGATGATAAAGGTTTTCGACAGACTCGGAGTCCCTTATGATTATCCCGTCGGTCAGACATGTTGTGGTCAGCCTGCCTTCAACAGTGGTTACAAACACGATGCTGCTGCTGCCGCGAAACATTTTATTGCTCTCTTTGAAAACGCAGAAGTCATTGTCTGTCCTTCCGGCTCCTGTGTCCACATGGTACGCCACCATTATCCGGAGCTATTTGCGGACGATCCTTCAATGCGCAGCAGAGCCCTGGCGATTGGCGCAAAGACATATGAGTTGACGCAATATCTGGTAGACGAACTCGGGATAGAGGATGTCGGATCAGATTTTTCAGGCACAGTCACCTATCATGACTCCTGCCACCTGAGCCGGGGTTTGGGGATCACCGATCAACCTCGAACCTTGCTCAAAAACATCCCTGGACTTGACCTGATCGAGATGAAAGACAGTGATACCTGTTGCGGCTTTGGAGGAACCTTCAGTGTCAACTATCCGGAAATCAGTATCGCTATGGCGGATGAAAAAATTGACAATATTCTCGCAACGAATGCGGGCACCGTTACCGGCTGCGATATTAGTTGCCTGATGAACATTCTAGGCCGCATTTCCAGACGAAAAGAAGCGGTACAGGTACTCCATATAGCAGAGATACTTGCAGGCGGAAAAGGAGCCAGGATATGAGTTTGACCGGTGACTCCCAATATAGGGAACAATCGAAAAAATGCATTGCCTCCCCAAGACTGCAAAGAAGCCTGCACAACCTGCAGAATCGTTTCGGCAAAGGAGCCATGGCTCTTTGGGCTGGCATGGAAGACAAAGATATGCGTAAGCGGGTGAAAAAATCCCGCATGAAAAACCTGGAACATCTGGATCTCCTGCTTGCTGTACTGGCTAAAAACGTCAGAGCCCGGGGAGGAAAGGTCTATTTTGCCGAAACTGCCAGGGATGCGGTAAACTACACCCTGAAGGTAGCACGCAGGCACGAGGTAAAACGGGTGGTCAAAGGCAAGTCGATGACCTCCATGGAAATTGGTATTGATCCGGCTCTGGAAGCTGAGGGTATAGAAGTTGTTGAGACCGACCTGGGAGAGTATATCATCCAGTTGGCGGGCGATAAACCATCTCATATCATAGCCCCCTGCATTCATCTGGATCGTAACCAGATAGGCGAACTTTTTGCTGACAAACTGGGAATAGATTATACCAACGATCCCCCCACACTCACCATGGCGGCGCGCAGGGCTCTACGGGAAAAACTGCTGAGTGCCGATATGGGACTGACCGGCTGCAATCTTGCCTGTGCCGAAACCGGTCAGATCAGCCTGGTGTCCAACGAGGGGAACATCAGAATGTCCACAACCATGCCGCCGGTTGTTGTCTCTCTCATGGGGATGGAACGAATCGTGGCAACGCTCGAGGAGCATCGGGAAACACTCCAGCTTCTTACACGTGGAGCGGCGCTGCAGAAATTATCCACCTACGTCAGTTTTCTGGGTGGACCGAGCAGTGAAATAGATCCCGACGGTCCAAAAGAATTTCATCTGGTCATCATTGACAATGGTCGCTCAAAAATCCTGGCAGACCCTGAATTTCGTGAAGTACTGGCTTGTATCCGTTGTGGGGCATGCCTCAATATCTGTCCGGTTTACGGCAGAATCGGCGGCCATGCCTATAATTCACCCTACTGCGGTCCGATCGGAGCCGTCATCACGCCACTGCTGGACGGCATAAACAAACATGCCGATCTCTGCAAGGGGGAGACCCTGTGCGGAGCCTGCAAGGATATCTGCCCCGTGGAAATAGATCTGCCGCGAATGCTTGCCGCCCTTCGTCATAAACTGGCCTACGGCAGCGACAGATGGAATACCAGTCAACACAATCCCGCCGAAGCATTCGGCTTCAGTCTATGGCGGATTATTGTAACACATAGTTTTATCTATCGAAGTTTTCTCAAGATCGGCCGTGTTTTGCAGCGTCCTTTTGTAAATAAGGATCACATGATCAAAAAGATGGCTGGTCTTGGTTCCGGCTGGACCGATGGGCGTGATTTACCGCCTATTGCCAAAAGGACCTTCACCGAACTCTGGGAAAAGAAATACAGCAAAAACCGGTCTACACAACCGATGATGACCGAGGAGGAAAGCTAATGGATAATCAGACCACGTTTATGAGGAATATCCGCATTGCCCTCGGTGAGGTAGCTGATATCGAACGCTCAAAGATTATGTTCCCAAAACTGTTTTCTTCCCCGGACACGGCGAAAATACTTAAAAATATCCACAGCAGAACAGTAGAAGAACAAGACGGGCTGGTAGAAATTCTTCGGCAAAATGGCAACAGTTTAAATGTCTGCACCCATATCGTACAATCTGTCGATGAAGCGGCGGCTGTGGTAGTCGAGTTGATCCGAACGAAAGAGCCGGAGTTCAATTACACCAAACATGTTGTTTTACACGATCACCCGGATATCGCTTCCTTACAACTCTGGAACCGATTTACTCGCGAAGCCGTTACCCTGCATACCACCTTCAGCTCGGACCGGCAGATCAAAGAGAAAACCATCGCCTCTTTCATCGGCATAACAGCACCAGGCATCGGAGTAGCCGATTCAGCCACCCTGGTCCAGTTGACAAGACCTGGGCAACCACGCTCGACCTCCCTTCTGCCCTCTATTCATATTGCAATCATAAAAAGGGAAAATATAGTCGCCGATTTGACTGAAGCGTATGCATTGCTGCGGGAAGAAGACCATCCGGACAGCTTTGTTTTCATCTCCGGCCCATCCAAGACGGCCGACATTGAGGCACATTTGGTCAATGGAGCACACGGACCCCGAGAACTTCATTTTATTGTACTCTCCGAATCACTTCCCGAAAAAGGTTCGGCAGATTTTTCGGAAGGAGCAAAAGAGACTGGATAACGTTTACGCAGACACTCCAATATTACTCCAATATTTCAAGGAAGTTTCAATAATTAAACTGCACCCTGAAAAATGAAACAAAAAATAGTCAACAAAATTACGCTCCTCTGCCTTGTCATAGTGATTTCTGCTCTCTTTCTTACCATGATCCACCAGTTCCTGATGGCAATTTTTATGGCAGGACTTTTTACGGCTATGGTGATCCCAGTTCATCGCCTGCTCACCAAAAAACTTGGCGGCAATGAGACGCTGGCATCTGTTATTACCATACTGGGTATTGTGCTGCTGGTCCTGACACCGCTCAGTGTCCTTGTTACCTTAGTGGTGACACAGGCCATCCATATCGGTCAATCGGTTACGCCATGGGTGCAGACTTTCATAAATGAGCCCACCACTCTCACGAACTATCTTGACAAGATCCCCTATTACCAGGAAATACTCCCCTACCGGGATGTCATTGTCCAGAAGGCCGGAGAGCTTGTCGGTATCATCTCCACTTTCCTCATCAATTCACTTTCGTCTTTTACCAAGGTAACGATTGACGCTATCTTCTCCTCGGTCATCATGCTCTACGTGATGTTCTATTTTCTTACCATGGGTGATCTCCTGCTGGAAAAGATACTCTTTTTTCTTCCACTGGACGATCTCAATGAGCAACGACTGCTCAATCGTTTTACCTCAGTGACAAGAGCTACAGTGAAAGGCACTTTAATTATCGGCATCATGCAGGGAAGTATCTGCGGGCTAGCCTTTGCCATAGCCGGGATAGAGGGACCGGTTTTCTGGGGCTCACTGATGGCGGTGATGTCGATCATCCCTGCTTTTGGTACGGCAATCATCTGGTTTCCCGCCCTGATCATCCTTGCCCTGACCGGCAATTTCACCGGTGTCATAGTTCTGGCGATCCTGTGCGGCGCGGTGGCAGGAAACCTGGACAACATCGTCCGTCCACGCCTGGTTGGCAAAGATACTGAAATGCATGACCTTTTCGTTCTCTTTGGCACCCTCGGCGGGCTTTCCATGTTCGGACTGCTGGGCATCATTATAGGACCCATAGTTGCTGCACTGTTTATTACAATCTGGGAGATTTATGGCGTGGCCTTCAAGGACTATCTGCCCAACGTCGAAATGGTCTTAAGAAAAAACCAGGATCAGGCAGTATCTCCGGGAAACGACATATCCGATGACAAATAACGGGGATAACTCCCTTTAGCTTTAGCCCAAGAAACAACAGACTTCAATGCCCTACCTTCTTTTGATCCTTACCACCCTCTTCTGGTCCGGAAATTTCGTGCTCAGTCGCGGCATGCATTCAGCAATTCCTCCTCTGTCACTCTCATTCTGGCGATGGGCAGTTGCTTTGCTGATTCTGTCCTGTTTCTGCCTCCGCCACTTCCTTGCCCAGCGTCAGCTTGTCTTGAAGCACTGGAAATTTATCACAATCCAAGGCGTTATCGGGGTCGCCGGCTTCAACAGCCTCATCTATATCGCCATGCAGACTACGACCGCAATCAATGCGGCACTGGTAAATTCCTGCACCCCGGTCATCATTGTGCTGATCTCCTGGGCAATGTACAAAGATCGCCTCAGCATCAGGCAATGTCTTGGTGTTGCCATATCGCTCAGCGGCGTTGTGCTGATCATTTCCCGTGGTGAACTCTCCGCCCTTCTTGGGCTTCACTTTAACAGGGGTGATATCCTGGTTTTTATCGCCGCATTTCTCTGGGCTCTTTATTCTGCCAATCTGAAGCAGTTCCCAAAAGGACTGCATCCCCTGGCCTATCAGATGGGGATTGTACTGGTTGGCCTGACTATCCTGCTGCCACTCTATCTGCTGGAAGTTTCCACCGGCAGGACCATGATAATTTCCACAGGAACGATCGTCACAATTTTCTATGTAGCGATTTTTGCCTCGGTATTGGCCTTCATCTTCTGGAACAGAGCAGTAACCATGCTCGGAGCCAACATAGCCGGACCGTTTATTCATCTCATGCCGGCTTTCAGCACCATCCTGGCGGTAATTTTTCTTGGAGAGACACTGACCCCGAACCATATAATGGCCATCCTGCTCATCTTCGGAGGGATTTTATTGACCACATTCAGGGTGAAAAAGAGAGGGATTTAGATGCGAGAAATAAAAAACACGGAATCTAACTGTTCATCAGTGCTGCAGATGTGCGCAAGCATTCCTCTCAGCTATACGTTTTTGTATGCTGAGAGGGATGATCGTGCACAGATGTGGTGCTGCTGAAAGTTAGCAAATTTACTCTTTCCAGTCGGGTCTGATATGCAACTCAGTCAATTGCTTTCTGGCTACTGAGGCCGGCGCTTCGGTGAGTGGACAGGTGGCCTTCTGGGTTTTCGGGAAGGCAATGACGTTGCGGATAGAATCGCTTCCTGTCATGATCATCAACAGTCGATCGAGCCCGAATGCCAGACCACCATGTGGCGGAGCCCCAAGTTCAAGGGCGCGAAGCAGGAAGCCAAACTTCTCGTTCGCTTCTTCCTCTCCAATACCAAGAACGCTGAGAACCTTGGATTGCAGGCTCTTCTGGTGGATACGGATGGAGCCACCGCCGATCTCGGTACCATTCAGCACCAGATCATAGGCACGGCTGTAAACTCCCGCAGGATCGGTGTCCAGTTTTTCGACATCTTCTTCTTTAGGAGCAGTGAACGGATGATGCAGGGCCTGATAGCGTTTTTCCTTCTCATCGTATTCCATAAGGGGAAAATCAGTGACCCAGACAAAGTTTAAATTGTCCTTTTTCAGAAGGTCTAAACGTCTGGCCAATTCCACCCGCAACTCGGAAAGCACCTGCAAAACGACCTTCTTGCTGTCCGCTCCGAAAAAGAGCAGATCCCCTTCCACCGCATCGGTAGCTGAAGCAATTTCTGCCCGCTCTTCCTCGGTGAAGAACTTGGCGATCGGCGACTGCCACTCCCCATCTGCCTTCATCTTCACCCAGGCAAGTCCTTTTGCTCCGAACTGGGTGACATAATCAGTCAGGACATCGAGCTCCTTGCGGGTAAAATCAGCACAGCCTTTGGCATTGATTGCCCGAACCGTCCCGCCTTTGTCCGCAATAGCCCTAAACACTTTAAAGCCGCAATTTGCTGCGATGCCGGTTAAGTCAATCAACTCCATGCCAAACCTTACATCCGGTCGATCGGTGCCGAACCGGTTCATAGAATCATCAAATGTCAGCCTTGGAAAAGGAGGTGAAAGCTCGACACCGAGTGTTTCTTTGAACAGGGTGGCAATCATTCCTTCGTTAATCGCCATGATCTGTTCTTCATCGACAAAACTGAGCTCCATATCTATCTGGGTAAACTCGGGCTGCCGGTCGGCACGCAGGTCTTCGTCACGAAAACATTTGACAATCTGATAGTATCTGTCCATTCCGGCAATCATCAGCAACTGTTTAAACAGCTGGGGAGACTGGGGCAGGGCATAGAATTTCCCACTGTTTACCCGACTCGGAACCAGATAATCACGGGCACCCTCAGGAGTGGAGCGGGTCAGCATCGGGGTTTCGATATCGAGAAAGTCGAGGGAATTAAGATAATTCCGAACACTCTGTACAGCTTTGTGACGCATAATCAGGTTGGCAGCCATCTCCGGCCGGCGCAGATCGAGGTACCGGTACTGCAATCTGAGATTATCCGATACTTCCGTATCTTCATCCAAAGGGAAAGGTGGGGTCTCGCTGCTATTTAGAATACGCAGCTCATCAACCAGAATCTCTATCTCCCCGGTGGCAAGTTTCGGATTGGCCATACTACCGGGTCTGGCCTCAACCCTTCCACGTATGGCAAGAACCCATTCACTGCGTACTTGATGAGCCTTGGCATGCACTTCCGGGTTGACTTCTGGATTAAAGACCACCTGGGTAATTCCTCTTCGATCGCGCAGATCGATAAAAATTACCCCACCATGATCGCGTCTTCGCAGAACCCAACCCATCAATGTTACCTGCTCACCAACATTTTTTTTGCCGAGATCATTACACGAATGCGTCCGGCTCAACTTTCCCATTGATTCCATAATTTATTAATCAGTTGAATTTTTCTCTGTCATGCGCTGAAGTACCAGCGTAAGCAGCTATTATTTTGAGATATTTATTTTTCCGTAAGGTACTCGGCAATTGCAGAAGCTGACAGCAGGACATCCTGCTGTTCTTCTTTTATAAGCATATTGCGTAAAATCCCCTGGCCTGATAAGAGCTCATCGACACCAATAATAAGTACAAAACGAGCTCCTGCCTTATTTGCCTGCTTCATCTGGCTTTTCAGGCTTCGCCCCTCGTGATCCATGGCAACCGAAAATTTCATTGCCCGCATCTCATGGGCAAGACCAAACCCTGCGTGGGCTCCCTCTTCACCAATCCCGGCAATGAAAAGATCAACGCTGTTGTCCTCAATTACAGACTTCTCCTGCTGTTGCAACAACAGAACAAGTCTCTCCATTCCAATAGCAAAACCAATACCGGGACTGTTTTTGGGCCCACCGAGAGTTTCGATGAGTCCGTCGTATCTCCCTCCCGCTGCCACAGCGGCCTGGGCACCAAGATCAGTTGTAATAAATTCAAAAGTAGTGCGACAATAATAATCCAGTCCGCGAACCATAAATTTATTCAACCGGTATTCTATCCCAAGTTGCTGCAGACCAGCCTGGACTTTATCGAAATGCTCATTACATTGGCCACAGAGGTGGTCAAGAAGGGACGGAGCATCAAGAATCTGTTCACGGCAGGAAGGAACCTTGCAATCAAGAACCCGTAGCGGATTGGTAATACTCCTTCTCTTGCAATCACTGCAAAGCGCGTCGCGACGCTCTTCTATATAGGATAAAAGTTCAGCTCGATAGCCAGGCCGACACTCAGGACAGCCAAGAGAATTGAGTTCCAGACTGACCTGCAGTCCCAATTCTTCAAGCAGCATTACCCCCATGGCCATCAATTCAGTATCTACCCGCGGATTTTCAGAACCCAGAACCTCGATATCCATCTGATGAAATTGTCTGAGTCTGCCCTTTTGCGGACGTTCATGACGAAACATTGGACCGATGGTAAAAAGTCTCTGCACTGGTTTTTGTACATAGAGACCATGTTCTATATAGGCACGCAGGAGAGAAGCAGTCGCTTCCGGTCGCATTGTTATCTTTTTGTCGACAAAGGTATACATCTCCTTTTCGACAATGTCCGTGGCTTCTCCGATTGATCTGGCAAACAATTCGGTTTCTTCCAGAATTGGCAGGCGAATCTCACTAAAGTTGAATCGCTCAAATACACCTCTTGCCACTTTTTCAAGGTACTGCCACAGTTCAACTTCTCCCGGCACAATATCCTTAAAGCCTTTCAGGGCCTTGATTTTCAAGACAGTCTCCCAATAATATATAGAAAGTAAAAATAGGTGTAGTTCAAATCAAAAACTGCAAATTTAACCGCAATTTTATGGTTTTGTCAAGTTCACCCCATGTGAATCCACCTCAAACCATTCCAATTTTCTTGTCAAAGTAGTTGTTTTCAGGACTCCTTGTACAAATTTATGAACTCTACTTGTCTGCATACTACTCTTGACAAAATCAGGCAAGAAGTGCATTATCTGATTTCTTAAATTTATTGTATTTTTAAAGGAGTCTTCTCTGCATGCAGCTACCATCACTCAATATTGGCAAATTCAAAGCTTCGTTTCCATTGATTCAGGGAGGGATGTCCATCCGGGTTTCCACTTCAGCACTTGCTGTCCCAGTTGCCAATAACGGCGGAATCGGTGTTATCGGTGGATCAGGGTTACCTCCCGAAGAACTCCACATTGACATAAAAAAAGCAAAAGCTGAGACGGACGGGGTTGTAGCCGTCAATATCATGTATGCCATGAAGGATTTCTACAAACTCGTCATGAGTTCCATAGACGCCGGAATCGATATGATAGTCACCGGCGCAGGATTTTCCAGGGATATCTTTAAGATAGGACGGGAAAACAACACACCTATCGTCATGATCGTCAGTTCTCCCACTCTTGCCAAGCTGGCCGAGAAACTCGGAGCCTCTGCGGTAATCGTTGAGGCCAAAGAAGCAGGAGGCCATCTCGGCACCGATAAATCACTGCGCGATATATTTCCTGCCATCCGTGATGTTATAAAGAACATCCCTCTTATCGCTGCCGGTGGTATTACCAACGGTTACGAGATGGCTGAAATGATGGACAAATATGGCGCAGATGGAGTGCAGATTGCCTCCCGGTTCGTGTTGAGTAAAGAGTGCGACATTGCCGATGAGTTCAAACAAGCATATCTCCAGGCAAAAAAAGAAGATATCGTTCTCACTTCATCACCGGTCGGCATGCCCGGCCGTGCAATAAACAATCCCTTCGTACAGTCGATCAATGCAGGCGAAGATATGAGTACCAAGAAATGCCCACAGGTTTGCCTGAAGAAATGCGACCATCATTATTGTATCAATGAACGTCTCATGATGGCCCGGGATGGCAACACTCGAGATGGGTTGATTTTTTCCGGTGAAAATACATACAAAATGGATTCAATTCTCTCTGTTGCTGAGATATTTAAACAATTCAAGCAACAAGCGGAATCTGTCTATAAAGAAGGAATAGGATTCAGTCCGGCAATTTGACACTTACCAGTTCAAACATGAGTCCCCATACAGATATAGATGTTTTCCAGGATGCACCTCTTTCTTATACAGGTCGTATAATCCCTCCTGAAAAACACCCCATCACTCCCGAGATGATTGATCGGGACGCTCTGTATATCCTCAGAAAACTGAGCGATGCCGGATTTGCAGGATATCTGGTTGGCGGCGGTGTTCGTGATTTATACCTGGGTAAGACCCCGAAAGATTTTGACATCAGCACCGATGCCCGTCCCGGTCAGCTCCGCAAACTTTTCCCCAACAGTAACACCATCGGCAGAAGATTCCGGCTGGTCCAGATCTTTTTCAGGGGTGGCAAAACCATTGAGATAAGCACGCTACGATCTCTCAGCGAGCATGACCTTGACGGCCCCGAAGAAGTCCTCGCCCCGAATAATACCTTTGGAACACTAAACGAGGATGCAAGGCGTCGGGATCTTACCATCAATTCGCTTTTTTACGAAATCGAAAATGGAACCATCATCGACTACGTTGACGGTAGCCTGGACCTCGACCAGGGTATAATTCGAATCGTAGGCGACCCAACCAGAAGGATAGGCCGTGATCCTGTTCGAATGATGCGAGCTATCCGACATGCTGCGCGAATCAACTTTACCATAGAGGAACGTACCTGGAAGGCTCTCTGCAACAACAGCCATAAGTTGTCACTTTGTCCTCCCTCCCGACTACGCGACGAATTCCTCAAGGACTTGTATAGCTGTGCAGCAGAGCCATGGTTTGAGCTTGCCGTAGATTCGGGACTGCTATTTTCTCTCTTTCCATTCTATCGAAAAGTTCTAACCAACAATAACAAACACACTGATTCTAACAATCCCCGCCAACAGCTCAAAGAAATCTGTCGCACCATAGACCAGATCAACACCTTGTCTTTAAAGCTAAAAATCCATCGCCAACCCGATTTTTTCCTGATAGGTCTTTTTCTCATTCCATGGGTTGAAGCTCGTTTTCAGCTTATCAGTCAGTTTCGAAAAGGTGCCCCACTCTTTCAACTTTCCAAACAAATCCGCGAGGAAATTGACCGAACCATTGGCATTGAACTTAATCTTCGTCGCTCACTCCGACAGGAAATGGTCAGCCTGCTTATCAACCTTTCTCAGCTTATTCATAATAAACAGCAAAATGGCTGGCCAAAATGGCTAAAGAAAAAAAGCTATTTCAAAAAGAGCAGCCTCTTTTATAATTTTTATATCTCAGCTGCGACAGGTAAATCAGTCGACCATCTTCTCTCGGGTGAACTGCCGATTCAGGAAATACCGGAAGAACCTAAAACCTTTGACCAAAAACCTGCATCTCCAAAATGCAAGCCGGCATTTGCATTCAATAACAAGGGCGGCATTTTCGGCTTCAAAAAATAGTCATCCTGAGCATCCACTTTACGTTCCCTGATACATCTCTTTTTCCCGACGCAGTTCAACATCTATTCAAGCTCATCGACCAGAACATTTTATAGTCCAACCTATCTCACCATCTTTAACAGCACTTGTGCATTATCCAGAGAAATTATATAATATTACATCACCTATTCAGACCTTTTTTTCACCTGTTAACTTTTAGCGACCGGCGAATTGTTCAAATTGTGCAATTTATTTCATTTGACAACGATGATTTTTGCGAATTATGCGTGTTGTGCATGCAGCCTTCTCATGTAAGAGCATTTTTCTTCAATTATCAAGCCCCGTTAGAGAATATTCTTGATTTAGTGCTTCTTTGGTGTTATTTTTCAGCAGTTTTTTATTTTGAAAGGTACTGTTTGCACAACACCTCAGCATCTCTACATTATCTTCAAAGCACTTTTTGCACAATGGCGATAAGAAAAATTGCACATACACTTTTTGATCCTGATGCTTCGTTGCCTTTAAATACAGGAAACCTTTATCTGTGTCACAAGAGGGCTATTTTAAACTACTACCCAGAGCCCCAACGCCATCACCCAGCGATCATCTCCAAACAGATATTTCGCATCTCTAATTATCTGGAATTACTGACAAACACCAAAGTCGGCCGGCTTTATTTTCTAATCAGTATCTTTTGTAATTTTTTTTCTTCGGCTGTCCTCACGCCGAACCATCGCGCGCATGCGCACAATTGTTGTCACACAACAATAGGAGGTTGATATGGCAGACACAGTAGTAAACAAAATGCTGGACCCGCAGCTTGATCGGCGCGGATTCCTCAAGGGGTGCACAATGGCGGCAGCCGCTTTAGGATTGTCCGAAACCATGATTCCCAAGCTTGTTGAAGCGGCTGCAACAGCAGAACGCCCTCGGGTTATCTGGCTCCATTTTCAGGAATGCACAGGCTGCACAGAAAGCTTATTGCGATCTTCCCATCCAGATCTCGCTCGCTTAATACTCGACGTAATTTCACTTGATTATCATGAGACTGTGATGGCAGCGGCTGGTCACCAGGCTGAACAAAGCTTGCATGACACTGTTGACAACCATCCCTTTATATTGGTTGTCGAGGGTGCAATTCCTACCAAGGACGGTGGTATATACTGCAAGATAGCCGGGAAAACCGCAATGGATATCCTGGCCGAAGTTGCTCCCAAAGCTTCGGCAATCATTGCTATCGGCACCTGCGCAACCTTTGGTGGCGTTCAGGCAGCAGCTCCCAACCCTACTGGTGCAGTCGGCGTACAGGACCTGGTAAGTGGCGTGCCTGTTGTGAACATTCCCGGTTGTCCTCCAAATCCGGTTTCTTTCCTCGGAACCATTCTCCACTACCTCACATTCAAGAGGCTCCCTGCCCTCGACAACCTGAACCGTCCGCTCTTTGCCTATGGTCGTAGAATACATGACCAATGTGAACGCAGAGCCCATTTTGACGAGGGTCGTTTCGTTGAGCAATATGGTGATGAATTCCATAAACTCGGATACTGCCTCTATAAGGTTGGCTGCAAGGGCCCTGAAACCTTCTCCAACTGTCCAACTGCTCGTTTCAATAATGTGAGTGTTTGGCCGGTTAGTGTCGGTCATGGTTGCGTTGGCTGCACCGAACCTAACTTCTGGGATACCATGACTCCATTCTATGAAAGACTGCCAATGGTGAAAATTCCTGCCACCGGAATAGTAGACAGCGCAGACAAGGTTGGTAAAACCGTTTTAGGCGTCACAGCTGCTGCAGTCGGCATTCATGCGGCGGTCGGAATCGGCAAACGCCTGATTAAAGGCAAGGACAACGGAAACGTATAGCAGCAGTTCATTTTGCGATAACATTTTTGCCGGCGCCTGAAATAGTAAACTTTACGGCCTGGCAGTCCAATCTTATAGGAGGTTTTACACATGGCTCAGCGAATTACCATTGATCCGATTACCCGGATCGAGGGTCACTTAAGGGTAGATATCGAAGTTGACGGAGGGCAGGTCACCAAGGCTTGGTCCTCCGGTCAGATGTACCGCGGTCTTGAAAATATTCTGAAAGGCCGGGATCCTCGTGATGCATGGCTATTTGTCCAGCGAATATGCGGCGTCTGCACCACTGTTCATGCTCTGGCTTCTGTTCGTGCAGTCGAAAATGCTCTCGGACTTACAATCCCTCTCAACGCCCAGTTGATTCGCAATATGGTTCAGTCAATTCATTGTCTGCATGACCATATTGTACATTTTTATGCACTTTCGGCCCTCGACTGGGTTGATGTTGTTTCTGCCCTTGACGCGGATCCCGTTGCTACTGCCAAACTGGCCGACAGCCTGTCAGATTGGTCCGGTAACAGTCCAAAACGATTTGCTGCAGTGAAAGACAAACTCAAAAACCTGGTAGCCAGTGGCCAGCTCGGACCTTTCGCCAACGCATATTGGGGCCATTCCGCGATGAAACTGCCACCAGAGGCAAATCTCATGGCTGTTTCTCATTACCTCGAAGCTCTTGATTATCAGCGTAAAGCAACCCAGGCTCTAGGTATCCTCGGCGGTAAAAATCCACATGTACAGAATATGTCGGTTGGTGGTGTTACCACTAATATTAATCCTGAGAACGAGACTGCAGTCACCATGGAGCGTCTCTACTACATCAAGCAGCTCGTGGAGGAAGTAAAAGGCTTTATCACGATGGTGTACCAAACTGATGTGGTAGCAGTCGGCGCGCTGTATGCCGATTGGATTCCATATGGTGCCGGAGTTACCAACTATCTAGCCGCTCCGGATATGTTCCTTGATGCAGCCGGAACCAAATCAGACCTTCCCGGTGGAACTGTATTTAACGGCGATCTAGGAACGGTCAAACCTATCACCGGCCTTGCAGATCCTTACTTTAAGGAAAATGTTGAAGAATCTATAGCCAAAGCCTGGTACGAAGGTGACTGGTCCAAACATCCATGGGAGTCTACAACTGATCCTAAATTTACCGATTTCCAAGATGAGG
Source organism: uncultured delta proteobacterium (assembly GCA_963709755.1). Taxonomy (GTDB): domain Bacteria; phylum Desulfobacterota; class Desulfobulbia; order Desulfobulbales; family Desulfocapsaceae; genus Desulforhopalus_A. The sequence continues at coordinate 163,912 of CAVPXO010000007.1, read as the reverse complement.
GTAAATATACCTGGCTGAAAGCTCCTCGTTTCCAGGGTAAACCAATGCAGGTTGGTCCTCTGGCCCAAATGGTTGTTGGCTACGCTCAAGGCCATGAATTGACGGTCAAAAGCGTCGATTCCATGCTCGGTCGCATCAGCACAGTCGCAGGCGCAACTGTAGGACCGGAAATCCTCCACGGTACCATTGGGCGCCATGCCGCCCGCGCAGTCCGTGCCGGGATGATGGCTGACCTCGCCCTCAAACATTGGGACTTGCTGGTCAATAATATTGCTTCCGGTGATTACGAAATCTTCAATCCGCCGGTATTCCCCAAAGGCGAACAGCGCGGTGTCGGTGTCCACGAAGCACCACGGGGTCTTTTATCCCATTGGATCGTTATTCAGGACGGCAAAATCAAAAACTATCAGTGCGTCGTTCCTTCTACCTGGAATGCGGGCCCACGAGATGCGGCAGGCCAGCTTGGTCCCTACGAGGCATCCCTTGTTGGTAATCCGATTGCTGACGCTGAAAGACCTCTTGAGGTTCTTCGTACTGTGCATTCTTTTGATCCATGTATTGCCTGTGCCGTTCACATGCTGGACCCAGAGGGTAAGGAAGTTATGAAGGTGAAAGCGCTGTAAGATGGGTTTCACACTACTCAAAACTTTTCTTTCCGGCAAAAGCCGCAGGAGGTAACAAGAATGGCAACATACGAGAAATATCACTGTTGGAGCGTACTGCTCCGGCTGTTCCACTGGATGTTTGCCCTGTCTATCGTTTTTTTGGTAGTCACAGGTTTTTACATCAACAATCCATGGACAAATACCATGATCGAAGGAAGCGCAAGCTTCCCTATGGCAACAATGCGCTATATACATTTTATTGCAGCGTATACGATGGCGTCAGCGGTAATGATCAGACTCTTTCTCTATTTTTTCGGTAATGCCCAGGAGAGAGTCTGGGATATCCTGCCGTTTACCAAGAGAAACCTGAACAACCTGAAAATGACCCTGCTCCAGTATAGTTACATAAGCGATAACCACGACGAACGACTCGGCCACAATATCCTGGCCGGACTGGCTTACTTATTCACCTTTATCGCCGCTCTTTTTATGATCCTCAGCGGCTTTTACATGCTCTATCCGGAAGCTGCTTTCTGGGCAAAGTGGGGGGTGATAGTCTTTGGCAGCCAGCAGTTTGCTCGTTATATTCATCATATCCTTATGTGGTGGTTTATGATCTTTGCCTTTATCCATATTTACCTTTGCGTATGGAACGACGTCAAAGAACCAGAGGGATTAATTTCCTCTATCTTTACCGGTGCGAAATTCAAACACAAAGCATAAGTACCAGAGGGTCGAAATTCTCGTTCGTGGCACAGTCCAGGGCGTAGGGTTTCGACCCTTTATCTACAACTTAGCCTCACGTTTTGCTATTGCCGGCACTGTGACCAATACCAGTGAGGGTGTAGTAATAACGGCTGCCGCAGAAGAAAATAGGTTGCAGGGTTTTCTGCAGGCAATACATGACCAGGCCCCGCCGCTCGCCTGCATCACTTCTATCAAAACTCGTTTGCTTACTCTTTCACCTGCGGATCTTGAGAAGTCATTTTTTATTCTGCCAAGTGTTGCAGGCGATACAGCCAACACTGCTATTCCCCCTGACATAGCCCTTTGCAACGATTGCCTCGACGAACTACTCGACCCCGATGACAGACGCTTCCAATACCCCTTTATCAACTGCACCAACTGCGGTCCCCGTTTCACCATCGTCGAAACTATTCCCTACGACAGACCCAAGACTTCCATGAAAGTCTTTCCTATGTGTGATGCATGCACAAATGAATACCAGGATCCGGGTAACAGAAGATTCCATGCTCAGCCTAATGCCTGTCCGGACTGTGGTCCAGACATCTCGTTACACAATAAAGAAGGTCTCCGACTCTTAACCAGTTCACCCCTGGCACAAACTGCAATCTCACTAAAGGATGGGCTGGTATTGGCAATCCGGGGTCTTGGTGGTTTTCATCTTTCGGTAAATGGCTGTTCTTTTCAGGCGGTAGCTCTGCTCCGGGAGAGAAAAGGCCGCCCGGATAAACCCCTGGCTATAATGGTGGCTGATATACAGACAGTAAAAAGCCTTTGTTTTCTTGAACCGGAAGAAGAGAAAATTCTCACTTCTCCACGACACCCAATTGTTCTGTTAAAAAAAAGAAAAAACACATCACTTGCAGAAAATCTCGCGCCGGGAATTGATGAAATTGGTGTGATGCTGCCCTATACACCACTCCACCATCTTCTTTTCCAGCAAACAGATTGTCCCAAAGTGCTGGTCATGACCTCAGGCAATATCAGCGGCACACCTATCTGCACTGCCAATGGTGATGCGCTTGCTCGACTTGGTTCTATTGCCGATCTTTTCCTGCTCCATAACCGCGAAATAGTCACCCGGGTCGATGACTCGGTGATCAAAATCATAGCAGATCGATCTGTTATCTTAAGGCGAGCTCGCGGTTTTGCTCCCTCTCCCATCCAGATCGAGTGGAAGCTCCCAAAAATTCTGGCCTGCGGCCCTGGCTTAAAAAACACCTTCTGTCTCGGACGTGACCACAGTGTATTTCCCAGCCAGCACATCGGCGATCTCGACAATCTTGAAACCTATGAGTTCTATCGGGAATCAATAGATCATTGCAAAAAGGTATTCCAAATAGAACCTGAAGCTGTCGCCTGCGATATGCACCCGGACTACATGAGCAGCAGATATGCAGCCGAAATGAAGTTGCCGCTCTACAAAATCCAGCACCATCATGCGCATGCCGTTGCCGTCATGGCAGAGCATGGCATTGATGAACCGGTACTTGCGATAGTTCTTGATGGCACCGGTCTTGGTGACGACGGTACAGTCTGGGGCGGGGAAATTCTGAGAGCCGAATTAACCTGCTATGAGCGCTTGGGTCATCTTAGTAATCTTCGCCTCCCCGGGGGCGACGTTGCCACGACCGAACCTTGGCGCATTGGAATTTCAGCTCTCTTTCACACCTTTGGCACCGATGGCATAGCCCATGACCGTATCCCGGGAACACTTCAAAAAATTGACAGGGGAAAACTGGATGTTATTTCTGCCATGCTGACAGGTGGCTTCAATTCACCACTCACCTCCAGTTGCGGTAGACTCTTCGATGCAATAGCCTCCCTGCTCGGCGTACGTCAATATATAAGCTACGAAGGACAGGCAGCCATGGAACTGGAAACACTCGCCAAAAAGGCACTGATCAGCTCGTGGCGTAACGCCATTTTGCCCAATTCGCACATGGATCCTTTATCTTTATTACAGGAAAATAACGGAAAATGGGAGATTTGTTCGGCGGAATTTGTTAAAAGGATACTTGATGGAATACGCAGAGGTGAGGCCAAACCCTTTCTTGCTCTGCAGTTTCATGAGATGCTTATCAGAAGCATCGCCAGGCTCATAGAAATTCTTTCTTATCAGACAGGCATCCGCAAGGTTGTGCTTTCTGGGGGATGTATGCAAAACAGCTTGCTGTTTGACGGCCTCTTCCATACACTGAAGAGTAAACAGTTTAAAATTTTCACTGGGAATACGCTTCCAATTAATGACGGGGCGATTTCTTTCGGTCAGACGATTATAGGAGGTCTGCTCCATGTGTCTCGCAATTCCAATGCGGGTGACCAGCGTCCAGGGTGACCCGGACGATTTCACCACCAACCAGGTAGCCACCGTTGATACTGATGGAATCAGTAAAGAGGTTCGGCTGGACATCGTCGACCACTGGCCATCCATTGGTGACTATGTCATTATTCATGCAGGATTCGCCATCCACTCTCTCGTTGAAGAGGAGGCATTAAAAAATATCGAGCTCTTACGCGAACTCGCCGACAATACTCCGGAAGAGTTGCTTTCCTGATACAGGTTCACTATGAAACACCTTGATGAATACCGTGACAGCAGTTTGGTGAAACCGCTGGTCGAGGAACTGCAAAAAGCAGTCACCAAACCGCTTCGGGTGATGGAAGTCTGCGGTTCCCACACCATGGCAATTTTTCGTAATGGTTTAAGAAGCATTCTCCCGCATGGTATGGAACTTGTTTCCGGACCAGGTTGCCCTGTCTGTGTGACTTCAGCTTCCCATATGGATGCGTTTATCGCCATGGCTGACCACCCCGGAGTTCGGGTAACTATATTTGGGGATTTATTTCGCGTTCCCGGCACCTATACCTCCTTAGCCCAGGCCAGTTCACGCGGTGCAAAGGTCGATATCGTCTATTCCCCGATGGATGCCCTTGACCTGGCAATTCAAAATCCTGATCAACTTGTGGTTTTTCTTGGTGTAGGTTTTGAAACTACTACTCCTGGCATTGCCGCAACAATTCTTGCAGCCAAAACACGGAATGTGAAGAATTTCGTGGTATTTTCCACCCAAAAGACCATGCCGGCTCCAATGGAAGCCCTGCTCAGTGACCCGAACCTGAAAATCGATGGATTGCTCTGTCCCGGTCATGTCTCTTCGATCATTGGGGCAGGGGCCTGGGAACCATTGGCACAAAAATACCATCTTGCCTGCGTGATCGGGGGATTTGAAACTGCCGATCTGGTTAAAAGTCTTATTTTGCTTGCCCGACAAGTTGGAAACAACGATATTAAAGTGGAAAATGTCTATCCCCGTGCCGTGGCCTGGGAGGGCAATCTTCGAGCCCAAAAAATGGTCGAGGAAATTTTTGAGCCTGCCGATATGGACTGGCGTGGTCTTGGTCGCATTCCGGCAAGCGGCTTAAAGATCAGAGAAAAATATTCGGCGTTTGACGCTGAAGTGCGGCTCAATATTACCCTGCCAAAAGCAGAGGAACCCAAGGGATGCATGTGTGGCAACATCCTGAAAGGAATGAACACCCCGAAAGATTGCCCGCTTTTCGACACCAGATGTAATCCAGCCAATCCGATAGGTCCCTGCATGGTATCAAGTGAAGGAACATGCGCAGCCTACCATAAATACGGAAGGGATTTTTAGGAGTCCCCGTGCTGTGCGGAGATAGCTCCCATAAATGTTAATCATCACACCCAGCAAATCTTATCAATAGCTGCTTTTACGAACGGGACAAAACAACTCAATGTCTGAAAAAACCATATTACTCGACCACGGCAGCGGCGGTCTCGCCAGCCAGCAGCTGATCAGCGAACTCTTTCTCAAGCATCTCGACAGCCCGATTCTCCGGGGCCTCGAAGATAGCGCAATCCTAGCAAACAAACCTGGAAGGCTCGCCTTCACAACAGACAGCTATGTTGTCGATCCTCTTTTTTTCCCAGGTGGAGATATTGGCAAACTCGCAGTTCATGGCACCATCAATGATCTGGCCATGCGGGGCGCCACCCCCTATTGCCTCAGCCTCGGACTGATCCTCGAAGAAGGGATGAGCCTTGATGAGCTGGAACGTGTCATCATCTCCATCAGCGAGGCCTGCAAAGAAGCTAAGGTCCCCGTGGTCACAGGTGATACCAAAGTGGTTCCTAAGGGCAAGGGTGATAAGATATTTATCAACACCTCCGGCATCGGTTTTGTCGCTGACAATGTCGAGATTTCTTCTAAAAATGCCAGAGTGGGCGATGCTGTAATTCTTTCCGGGACAATGGGCGATCACGGTATCACCATCATGACCAGACGGGCAGGAATTTCCATACAGGGTGATCTTCGAAGTGACACCATGGCGCTGCATAATCTCGTCGCCGCCCTTTTAAGAGAATTACCCCATGGTTCCGTGCATGCACTTCGCGATCCCACCAGAGGCGGAGTCGCCTCCACCCTTAATGAAATTGCCGAAAACAGCGGCCTCGGCATTGAGCTTTCCGACGAAGCTTTGCCGGTAAGACCTGAGGTTCGTGCCGCTTGCGAACTCCTTGGCCTGGAGCCTCTCTATCTTGCAAATGAAGGCAAGTGCCTGGCCATAGTCAGCGGAGAACAGGCCGAGCAGGCCCTGGCCGTTATGAGGGCAACACCCGAGGGGCGTGAGGCGGTCATCATTGGTAGGCTTGTGGCAGAAAAGGCTGGCAGGGTTATCATCAACACCCCCGTAGGCGGCGCGCGAGTCGTCACCGCGCTCCATGGGATCCCTCTACCTCGGATCTGCTAACAGGTTTCAATAATATATAATGAAAATAAATAAAAAAATCGGCATTGCCGGAATCGGCAACTATATTTTAAGAGATGAGGGTTTTGGAGTGCATGTGGTCCATTACCTTCAGCAACATTATAATTTCCCAGACAACGTAGAAATTCAGGATGTTGGGACCGCTGGAATTTACATGGCCCCCTTTCTCGAAGAGTGCGACCCGATATTTGTCATTGATGTAGTCGATATTGCAGGAGAACCTGGATCTTTTCATTTTTTTACCCTGGATGATGTTAAGGCCGGCAATTTTCAAACCAGGATGTCGCCCCATCAGCTCGGCCTGCTCGAGATTCTTGAAGTATCGAAACTACGAGATGCCGCTCCGGAACATATTGAATTTTATACTGTAATTCCCAAGGAATTGGTGGAATCCATCGAGCTCTCCGATGTGGTGGAGAAACGCAAGGTTGAAGTTGCGGAAATGATCCTTTCGCGTCTCGCCGATCTAGGTGTAGAAGTGACCAGGAAATAAAAAATTATCCGAAATACGATTATGCATGAAATTTCCTTAGTTCAGGGTCTGTTTGAACAATTAAAAGAATTGGCCGCTGAAAACAAGGCAGCAAAGATTATAAGCGTGACCATGGAAATTGGTCCTCATTGCGGAGTTGTGGTGGATTCTTTCCAATTCGGATTTGACATTCTTTCAGCTGAAGATGAGCTGTGTAAAGGTGCAAAACTGATTATCCAGATTCCGTCTGTTAAATATAGTTGCACCAATTGCAGCCATGTAGAAGTAACAATCGGCCGGAAACCGGATGAATGCCCAAGCTGTGGTGAGTTACTGCTCATTCCCATAGGCGGCAACGATCTTATGCTTCGCCAGGTGGAAATGGAGTAGATACTTTTTCATTTTTCAATCAATCGATATTCCAAAAAACGATGACAGAAACACCTGAGGAAAGATACTTTCAAAGTCATCATAATTGAATGAGGTAACAAAATGTGTGATTCCTGCGGCTGCCCAAGCCCTTCAGACCATAGCCACGACCATGATCATTCCCAGCCCCATACACATAGCCATAAAAAAACTGTGGATGTCCATGCCAGCCTGTTTGCCGCAAACGACGCCTTGGCTCGGGCCAACCGCGAACACTTCGATGAAATAGGTGCGGTTACCCTCAACCTGATCAGCAGCCCCGGTTCGGGAAAAACAACCCTGCTGGAACACACCATCGAAGCGCTCAAAGGGGAAATAAATATAGGGGTTATCGAAGGTGATATAGAAACGGAACGTGATGCCGACCGAATACGAGCCAAAGGTGTTCCGGTTATTCAACTGACGACCGGTGGTGCCTGCCACCTTGACGCTGCCATGACCCACAAGGGCTTTCATCGGCTGCAAAAAGAGCCTGGTGGTCAAGCTATCGACCTGCTCTTTATAGAAAACGTCGGTAATCTGGTTTGCCCGGCTACCTTTGATCTTGGAGAGCATGAACGTGTTGTCCTGGTCTCTGTCCCCGAAGGCCCTGATAAACCTGAAAAATATCCTAAAGCCTTTACCAGTTCACATACCTTCCTGATAACTAAAACCGACCTCCTTCCTTATTTTGATTTTCCTGTTGCGGATGCTAACGGAGACGCCCTTCGACTCAACCCACAATTGCGGACAATGGCCCTTTCATCAAAAACAGGAGAGGGTATGGACAATTGGCTCAATTACCTGCGCGAATTAGTTAAAAAAATGAAGGCCGGTAAGAAAGCGTAAGGATATAAAAAATGCCCAATACGTAATTGTCAGCTGCAATCATCGACTGTTTTTTCAGCATATGCCTGTACTGCCGTGATCGCAACCGTATTAACGATATCTGGTACCAGGCAGCCTCGGCTCAAATCGTTCACAGGTTTACGGAGGCCCTGTAAAACAGGCCCCACGGCGATAGCTCCGGCTGATCTTTGAACTGCTTTATAGGTGTTGTTTCCGGTATTGAGGTCGGGGAAGACAAAAACTGTTGCCCTGCCGGCTACCTTGCTTTCGGGCATTTTAGTTTTTGCGACCTCCATATCAACCGCTGCGTCATACTGAATCGGCCCCTCAATTTCCAGGCCAGGGTAATGGGTCTTGGCCATTTCCCGTGCTATTTCAGTCGCTTTCCTTACTTTTTCCACCTGATGCCCCTTCCCTGACTGCCCCGAAGAATACGACAGCATGGCAACCAGTGGATGAACCCCAAACAGCGCAGCCGTCTGGGACGAACTGATCGCTATTTCAGCCAGCTCCTCAGCGGTCGGATCCGGATTAATAGCACAATCCCCATAGGCAAGTACCCGGTCGTTCAAACACATCAGAAAGACACTGGAGACTACGGAATATCCAGGTTTTGTTTTAATGAACTGAAAAGCAGGACGAATGGTATCGGCAGTAGTGTGTATTGCGCCTGAGACCATCCCATCGGCATGTCCCTTGTAGATCATCATGGTACCGAAAAAATTCAGATCGATCATGAGATCCCGAGCATTGTCGAGTGTTATCCCTTTATCTTTTCTCAGCTGGTAATAGGTTTCTGCATATTCATCGAGAAGGATTGAAAACCTTGGGTCGACAATTGTTGCTTTCTCCAGATGCAAACCCAGACTTCTGATACGTTCGTGTATTTTGTCTTCCCGGCCAAGTAGCGTCAGGTCGACGACCTCACGACGTAACAAAATTTCTGCGGCCTTCAGGACCCGTTCATCCTCGCCTTCCGGCAACACAATGTGCTGTTTATTTGCCTTGGCCCTCTGGAGTAACTGAGATTCAAACATCTTGGGCGTAACAATGGTGGTCTTCGTTTTAACAATCCTGTCACTGAGTTCATCCATGTTGATGTGCCGTTCAAAAACCGCCAGGGCCTGAGTTATCTTTCTGGTATTGTCAGGAGTAATTGCAGCATGAATGTTTTCAATCCTGATAGCGGCCTGATACGTATTCTCATTCACAGAAATTATAGGTACAGTCTTCTTAAATCCTTCAATGACTTTTTGCACTGGTTCTTCAGGGACAAGTCCACCAGTCAGCATGATACCGGAAATATTCGGCATGCTCATTGACTCTCCTGCAGCCAGACAGGCGAGTATAACATCCGAGCGATCACCGGGTGTGATAATCAGCGTACCATATTCGATCCTGGCAAGCAGGTTTCTCAGTTGCATGGCTGCAATAGTAAAACTGCGCACATGGCGGGTAAGATTATCCTCTCCGTAAAGAATTTCAGCATTTAAGAGCCGAACAACTTCACCAATTGAAGGATTACCCAGGTTTTCATCATTTGGAATAACGTAGACAAGTTGTTTTTTACCTATATTTTCGGAAACAAGTTTCTGTTCCATTTCCTCCAGCAATGCAGGGTCCACCCTGTTGACTATCGTAGCCACAAGGTCACAACTCCTTTCAGCAAGCGAATCGGAATATACCTTGATGGAACGGACCATTTCGTCCACTGTTTTGTCTTTCGCCCCGGCAACCAGCATCAGCGGACAACCAAGGTTGTTGCTTATATCAACGTTAATGTCAAAATCAAAGGAAGCATTTGCACCTTCCATTTCAATACCTTCGCACAGGACAAAATCGGATTTTGCAGCGAGGTTATTGTACTTGGCCATTATGCCTTCATGCAGCTCGGCATTTTTACCCAGGGCGATGAGTTGACTCGCTTCGGTGACTGTGTACGCATACATCTCATCGTAATCCGCACACAGATGGTAATGATGCTGGATCAGTTTGATGGTATTATCCCGCCTGATCTTGCCGACCCTGGAATAGTTCACCTCTATAAGCGGCTTAAAAAAGGCCACCTTCTTGATATTTCTTGTGAGGAGTTCCATCAGGCCAAGTATAATAGCCGATTTACCACTGCGGGGTTCTGTTCCCGCCACATACAATTTATTTGCCATGATTTTCTTTTGTGCTAAAGCTTGAAAAAAGTGAAACACTCTGTCATTTATTGCTCAATCAATGAGTCTGTTCATTTAAGAGGATTTTCGTTCGAGATCGAGGCATGCAAAAAATTTACCCACAAGCATATAGTAACAAAGATTTCGGGCAAAAAGGCCTTAATCGACGGGCTCATGTCACCAATACTTATAAGGTGTCTTTATATTGCAGACAAGGCTTTGCAAAAAGCGGCGAGCATACTCAATTCTATTCGGAGTTTCCAGCTTTTAACAGAAAAATATATTGCCGGCGTTCACCCGAAAAATGGGTCTACCAGTAAGCCATATTATAGTAAGGGGTTATTGCAAATAGTTCCTTCGATTTTTTATTTCGAGAAGCCATAGACGACAATTCCGATGCAGCCAATAATATCTGGGCTCTCGATATTGGGCGTATTCCGCAACACGAAAACTCTGTAAGGTGCATGGTCAACATATGTATAATTTCAAAAAGGAAGTTATCCCGGTATTCTTGCCGATCCTGGCAGGGGTTCAGCTGCAGCCATGGTTTTCAACAGCCATACTTGACAAGGGCCTGGAGTTGATACGCAGAAATAAAATTGAAGATTTTCACTGCATCAGAAATGCGGCCGGAGCCCTCATCGACCGGGGGGCAACTGTAACTCTGCAGTTTGAAAAAAGCACGAAATTGCACCAGGGATTTATCATCCGGACCAGCCATTGTGGTCTCTGTCGTCGCAAACCTAGTGAAAAAGGTTGCACGCATATGGCTGCGTTAGCCATCCTCAGCCTGATTGTTCCGACGGCAGAAGCAAAGGCGATCCCAATACCACTCGCCTTTGCCGAAAGCAACTGGTTGAAGATTGGTCTTTTCCTTTATGAATGGCTGAGCCGAACGAAATATACGGTACATCGTACTCCCGGAGAGGGGTTTTCTTTTTGGGAGATAACCCCTGCCGAAGGATTTGTACAGGTGACCATTCCGGATTCCTGTTTACGACAGGGAGAACAACTTTTTCCTGGTAAGCCTCAAAAAACGACTATTGAAACACCGAAGGAAGGTTTTGCTCTGCTCAACAATCAACTGCAGGTCAGGACCATGACTGCAGGCGAACGTCAGCTGGCACAGGCAGGAAGTTGCAGCATCGGGTGGCAGAAGGATGCCTCCTTCTGGATCTGGCTTGCGCGGATGCTCTACACTCTCCATGGGGACAGGCTCCCCGAATTTTATCGGGAGCCCGCCTCTTCTCGCTTCTTATTGCACATTGGTAACAAGAGCGAACCAGGAGCATTGACCATCTCCCTGCCAAGGGCGAAAACCTGGGAGATGGTCCGGAGCATCCATTTTCCTTCGGAAATGGTAAAAATATTACCGACTGCCAAGGAAGGCTATCGCGTCTTTTTTAACGAAGAAAACAGCCTTGAGGTCAGACCATGTCTGCATCTAAAAGACGGCAGAATACTTGACCGGCAGGATCTGGCTGAAAATCGCTTTTCCGGGGTGTACTTTCTGGATGGAGAAGGTTTTCTGCCAACCATCCGTCTCCCGGCCGAAGGAACATTCAGCAATCCCTCTAAACCGGTGTCGACTCTGTCCCTCCTTAGTTTTCTGCAAAATGAATAAACGAGAGATGCGCAGTTTACGGTGGCCCCCAATGATATCCCTGTTTTTTTGAAAACAAACCTGAAGCCATTACACTTTCCGGACAATATTATCGATCCGGATCTCCTGGATCTACAGGTCCGTGAATTTCCCGATCGGCTGGTTATCGATTCTTTTGAAGAAAGGGATGGCTGGTGTTACCTGTCCTGCCATTACGGTCTCGGAAACAGTTGTATAACCTTAAATGATATCTTGAAGGCCAGAGAACAAAATCTGAACTGTCTTCCAGGCAAGCAGTGGCTAAAGATTGACGGCACATCACTTTCCTGGCTCTACGACCTGGCTGAAGATCGTTCCGACAGATCCGGCAAAATACGCCTCAATTATTGCGAGATGCTTGCACTTACGGCGGTCATCCCCGAGATCGAGATTTCCATCAAAAAGAAATCTCTTCGACAACGGCTTGAAGGTCTGCTTAATGTAGACTGCTGGACTGACGACACATCACTCACCGAGATACCTGGCCATCTGCGCCCGTATCAGCGCAACGGCCTGGCCTGGTTGAACCGGTTGTTCAGACTGGGAATAGGGGGGCTTCTGGCGGATGATATGGGACTTGGCAAAACACATCAAGCGCTGGCGCTGCTGCAGGCCGCCGCTCAGGACGGCAAAAAACGTCTGATGCTGGTGATCTGCCCTACCTCGGTGGTACTCAACTGGGCAGAAAAAATCGACGAATTTTATCCGGGGTTGGATTATGGTATCTATTATGGGCCACAGCGGGACCTGGCGAAAGTGCAAGAACATGGCATACTCCTCACTACCTACGGTGTCGTCAGACAGGACCTGGAACAGATGCGGATGTGCTCCTTTGACGTCATCCTGCTCGACGAGATCCAAAATCTAAAAAATCGTAAAACAGATATACACCAGGCGGTAGCTAGTCTGAATAGTCCAGTGAAGATCGGTTTAACCGGGACACCTATCGAAAACTCCCTGCAGGATCTCAGATCCCTGTTTGATATCTGTCTGCCGGGTCTTTTGGGCAGCGAACTGCAATTTGACCGGTTCTATGTGCAGCCGATAACCGAAAGCCACAACACTGAGGTGCGGGAGCGGCTCGGTCGGTTAATCCATCCCTTTATCCTCAGAAGAAGCAGAGACCAAGTCCTGAGGGAATTACCCGATATAATAGAAGATGATCGCCTATGCGAGCTGAGCGATGACCAGGTCGCCCTCTACCGAGAGGTGATCCAGGAGAGGGAAAAAGATCTTCTGGAGCTGGGAAGTGATACGGCCGCCATCCCGTATATGAATATCTTGGCCACCATCACTCGGCTCAAGCAGATCTGCTGCCATCCATGTCTGGTTCAAGGGTGTGAGGATCCCAAAGAGTACAGCAGCGGCAAATGGAACCTGTTTATCGAACTCACTGCGGAACTGCTGGCCGCCGATATGAAATTTGTCGTTTTCAGTCAATATACCGGCATGCTGGAACTCATCGAAAAATATCTGCAGCTGGCCGGGATACGTTTCACCAGCCTGAAAGGAAACATGCCGGTCGGTAAGCGACAGAAGATGATTGATGAGTTCAACAAAGATGGTGACTGCCGGATCTTCTGCGCCAGTCTTCTGGCGGGCGGTGTCGGGATCGACCTGACCAGTGCCCAGGCAGTCATCCATTATGATCGCTGGTGGAACCCTGCCCGGGAAGAACAGGCCACCGCCCGTGTTCATCGAATGGGACAGAAAAACGTGGTCCAGGTCTTCCGACTGATCACCAAAGGAACCCTGGAAGAAAAAATCCATCAGTTGATAACTAAAAAACGCGAACTCGCAACCTCTCTGATACAGGAAGATGAGGCAGGTATCATCAAACAGATGGATCGACGACAATTAGCCGAGCTGTTCCAGTTTTCACCGGTTCTCTCCCTTTAATTGAAGAAAGAGAACATCGATACTATCGCCTTCAATGCTCTATGGCATTCAGAAGCCGCAACACTTCCGCACATTTTTTGGATGCCCGGACAACAAGTTGTTCCGCTTCCCCGAGAATTTCCTTTTTATAAGCATCGTCCTGGATATCCACCATGTTGATCAGGACATTCTGGTACGCACCCCATATCCCTGTTTCCAGGGCCTTGGCACCTACTAAGGTGTCGGAACTGGAAGCTGGATTACCATACCGGGCAACCTCGCAGAGACTGTCCCAGGCCAAATCACCAAAACGCATGGTGGTAAGCGGCACCTGAATCGCAGTCTTCAGCCCTGCCTGCATGCTGTCGTTACGTGCTTTTTTTTCCTCTTTGGTTGACTGCGGCATCCGCACCCCTGCCATATATTCGTTAAAAGCGGAGGTGTCGGCATCGATCATGGGTATAAGACGGTGAAGTCAATTCGTGCAGGACAGGAATAGCTTTTTGCATATGCGGCTGAACTTTTTCGAATTTTCTCACGCCGTAGGTGAGTTTTGCGACCATCGAGCCAAGAGCAGTGCCGATTGCAGCAATCGCAGCCGATGACGAACCACCGCCTGGGGCGGAAGAACGGGCAGCAATCTCTTCGATAAAACCCCGAACGGTCGAACCTGCCAGCGGTTCAAAAGGTGTCTCGGCGATCCGATATTCGATAATTTTTTCATTGGGAACGAACGGTGCAACCGATTTCAGCCCCATCCGTTCAACTGCCAGTCGTATCTTCTGATCCTCTTGGTAGATAAAGAGATTTTCTTTTTCGATATAATAATCAGCCGCCATAAGCAGCGGTTCAAGCGGTACAAGGCCGACTATCTCTGAACCGGCCACACCAACGTTCAGGGCAGCGGCTTCCTTTTTCACCTCCTCAAAGAGGACATGAATTGGGGTTACTTTATAATCAAGCAGATTTACCGTCACCTGGGCCATATTATATTCTTTTACAAACCAGCCCATGCCTTTCACCTCTCCCAGTCGACCTGGCTCTTCTTCACTCCTGCCCCCCTCCCGCAGGTTAAGAGCTATGCGGTGAGCCTGGTTCGGTGTCCCGAGGATATTGACATTATAGGCGATGAGGAAATTTCGGGCTCCGGTGGCGGTAATCCCCCAGGTCGGCACAAACTCAGTTGGACCGTAATCAGGCCGCCATTGTGGATCTTGTAATCTGGCTGCCAGACCTTCATATTCTCCCTGTCGCAGATCCGGTAATTTGCGGCGATAGTCATGTTCTGCAGCAGCTTCATACAGATAAAACGGCACACCTAACTCATTCGCCGCTTTTTCGGCAAATCGTTTAGAGACCTCGACACACTCCTGCATGCTCACCCCTGCAACCGGTATAAACGGACAGACATCCATCGCGCCGAAACGCGGGTGTTCCCCGGTATGTTTACGCATATCTATCAACGAAGCGCCCACCCGGGCGGCAGCGAGCGCTCCCTCCACCACACTGTCCGGATCTCCGACAAAGGTATAGACGGTGCGATTGGTCGACCTGCCGGCGTCGACATCAAGAAGAGTACATCCATCGGTCATCTCGATTGCTTTGGCTATCGCAGCTATTGTTTCCTCGTTCCTTCCTTCAGAGAAATTCGGCACACATTCAACTATCTTTTTCATTGTATTCTCCTTAGAACCTATGAGATTATTTGCTGACCTTTTTTATAAACGCCGGCAACGGAGGATACCCCGGCATGATAAGCTAAAATTGCAGGGGATTTACCATCCAGAAGAAGAAAATCTGCCTGTTTCCCCTTATCAAGACTACCCACTTTGCCTGCCATGTCTATGGCATAGGCTGAATTTAAAGTAGCCCCCGTCAGTGCCTCAGCCGGAGTCATCTGCATATTGAGGACTGCAAGACCAATGACAAACTGCATCGATTCAGTAAAACTTGAGCCTGGATTGCAATCGGTGGCCAGGGCGACGGCTACGTTGTTCTCGATCATCAGTCTTGCCCTTGCATAGTTTTTTCTCAAACTGTAGGCTGTGGCCGGCAATAAGGTGGCGATGACCTTAGCTTCAGCCATTGCCTTGATATTTTGTTCATTTGCCGCAAGCAGGTGATCCGCAGAACTTGCACCCAGTTCAGCGGCAAGCCCCGCCCCGCCAAGATCATTGACTTCATCGGCATGTATTTTAACCCCCAGGCCCATTGCCCGCGCGGCCTTCAGCAACCTGCGACTCTGATCAAGGCTGAAGACCCCTGTCTCACAGAACACATCGCAAAACCTGGCAATTCCCTGTTTTTTGACCTGAGGAAGCATCTCTTCAACAAGCAGGGTTATATAAGCATCGGAATTGCTCTTATACTGCTCAGGAATGGCGTGGGCTCCAAGGAAAGTGGCCACTATATCAAGCGGAGTATCTGTGGCCACTTTAGCTATTACGCGCAGCATCTTCAGTTCATTTTCCGTATCCAGTCCATAACCGCTTTTAATTTCCAGGGAGGTGGTTCCAAGTTGCAGTGCCCTTCGGACGTGCCGGAGGGTATTTTCATAAAGCTGTTCGTCACTGGCCGCAGCAACCGCTTTTACAGAGGAAAGAATTCCACCGCCCTGTCTGAGTATTTCAAGATACGGTGTGCCGGCTATTCGGAGAGAAAATTCCTCTTCGCGGGGTGCGGCAAAACACATATGGGTGTGGGGATCGACAAAGCCGGGAATCATGCATCTGCCCCCGCAGTCGAACTCCTGCACCTCACCTGCTGCTTTGGCCACGGCCAGCACAGCTTCTTCATCACCGATCGCGGCAATCAGGCCATTTTCAACAAGCAGAGCACCTTTCTGAAAATGCACCAGTTCATTTTGAGCCTTGCCTGCTCGGGGTTGGCCAAGATCTACCGGACTGTAGATAGTTGTATTGCGAAAGAGTTTTCGTGACATTATCTGCCTCATCCTCTATTTTTCAAGTTTCGAGAACATACCAGCCACTGCCTCGGTGACCTGGGTGTTGTCAGTCTGAAACGGGATGGTGATTTGATCGCCGTTTTTGTTGTCACTGTTGTAGGCCATTGCCACTTCCATGGCGTTAGGATTCCTTGCCCAGTTGCGGCGGGCCACACCGCCCATAACATCCCAGGACATTGCACTGCGAAGAATCTCATCCACCCGGACGCTGCCATCCAGTACCATGCCGAAACCGCCGTTGATAGCTTTGCCTATTCCAGTCCCTCCACCATTATGGAGAGCTACAAGAGACATTCCCCGGGCGGCATTACCGGCAAAACAATGTGTTGCCATGTCGGCGCAGACGTTGCTGCCATCGTAAATATTGGCCGTTTCCCTAAATGGCGAATCGGTTCCACCCGGATCATGATGGTCTCGACCCAGTATGATCGGGCCAACTTCGCCATTGCGCACCATCTCATTAAATTTCAGGGCAATGGCCGTGCGTCCTGCCGCATCGGAGTAAAGTATACGCGCCTGGCTGCCGACCACCAGCCTGTTGGCTTTGGCCTCTTTTATCCAGATATAATTGTCACGATCCTCGGACCTTCCTGCAGGGTCGATACAGGACATGGCCGCCCGGTCTGTTTTGTCCAGGTCCTCTGCCTTTCCGCTTAAACAGACCCAGCGAAAAGGTCCGTAGCCATAGTCAAAAATCGGCCCCATGATATCCTCAAAATAGGATGGGAAGACAAAACCGTCTTTGGCATCGACTCCGTTTTTAACAACCTCCGTCACCCCGGCATCAAAGACTGCTTTAAGAAAGGCATTACCGTAATCGAAAAAATAGGCGCCCTGTTGCGATAGTTTTTGTATGGCCTCATAATGGCGTTGAAGGCTTTTATCTACCAGCGATCTGAATACTGCCCTGTCTGTTGCAAGCAGGCGGGTACGCTCATCAAAATCTATGCCCTGCGGACAATAACCGCCATCGTAGACAACATGGCATGATGTCTGGTCAGACAGCAAATCGACATGGAACTCCCTTTCGGCCAGATATTCGAGCAAATCAACCACATTACCATGGTAGGCAATCGAGGTGTTGTCCTTTGCCGCTAAACTCTGTTCAGCGATTTTCAGGATCTCAGCCAAATCGCTCGAAACAACATCAACCCACCCCTGCTGCTGCCGGGTTTCAATTCGCGAGATATCCACTTCTGCTGTAATCGAAACCGCTCCAGCAATTTTTGCAGCCTTGGGTTGCGCTCCACTCATACCGCCAAGTCCTGAAGTGACGAAGAGCAAACCACTGAGATTCCCGTTTTCCGGAATTCCACACATTTTACGGCCACCATTGAGCAGAGTGTTATAGGTGCCGTGAACTATGCCCTGGGGCCCAATATACATCCAGCCTCCCGCAGTCATCTGACCATAGGAGGAAACTCCCATCTGAGCCGCAATTTCCCAGTCATCAGGGTTATCATAGAGGCCGACCATCAGGCCGTTGGTAATGATGACTCTCGGTTGGTCAGGGCTTGACTGAAAAAGTCCCAGTGGGTGGCCAGACTGCATTACCAAAGTTTGATGATCGGTCATGACCTGCAGATATTTCTTGATAAGTCGCAGTTGCATCCAGTTCTGGCAGACGCTGCCCGTCTCTCCGTATGTCACCAGCTCATAAGGATAAAGAGCGACATCAACATCCAGGTTATTGTCTATCATCAACTGGAAAGCCTTGCCGGCCAGACAATTGCCTGCATACTCTTCAACAGGCTTTGCTTTGATCCTGCCATGGGGACGGAAACGGTATCCATAGATACGACCTCTGGTCTTCAATTCATCGAGAAACTCCGGCACCAGGAGGTCATGGTGCTGTTCCGGTACATAACGCAGCGCATTTTTTAAGGCAGTTTCGGTCTGACTCCTGCTCAAACGAAACCCACGATCCGGAGCTCGGCGAATACCTGGCTGAAAAGGTTCTCTTTCAGGCAGATCATCATTCAGTCGGATCTTCATCATTTCGGCAATCTGCGCATTGTTAAACATATCGATCTCCTCGGTAGCGGTTTTATAAATATCCCATTCAATCAGAAATAATCATTTTCAGACAATAGTACCACCCACAACTTGTATATACAAGATGTTTGTTTTGTGAGTTTTACCTTGCTTTAAGGTATAAATGTATATACAATTGCTTCTGAAAGTTAACAATTTATACATTGCTGACCAGAACCCGGAAACAACCAGTAACTTACTGCTAATACAGGATATAAAACCATGGCCAACGAGATAGAAATCGACCCGGGCAAGCTTACCCTTGCAGAACTTCGCCAAATCGCCCAAGCACCACTCAAAGTGAAGTTGACGAAAAACTGTATTGAAAAAATCGAGGCGTCCGTAGAAACCGTCAGGGATGTTATCAGGCAGGGCCGAGTGATTTACGGCATTAATACAGGGTTTGGCCTGCTTGCCAGCACCATTATTCCAGACGATGAACTTGAGCATCTCCAGCGATCCATTGTTCTTTCACATGCAGCCGGAGTAGGTGCGTTTATGAAAGAATCAACGGTTCGGCTGATGATGGTACTGAAAATCAACAGTCTGGCACGGGGTTATTCGGGAATACGACTCGAGGTCATCGAGGCTTTAATTCAATTGGTCAACGCTGAAGTGTATCCCTGTATTCCACAAAAAGGATCGGTTGGAGCATCCGGGGATCTTGCACCTCTTGCTCATATGAGCACGGTGCTCCTTGGCGAAGGGGAGGCCTTTCATAACGGTCAAAAAATCTCCGGCCTGGAAGGATTACTGAAAGCAGGTTTATCCCCCATCACCCTCGGGCCCAAGGAAGGGCTGGCTCTGTTAAACGGTACCCAGGCCTCCACCGCTTTTGCCCTGGAAGGACTCTTTGCTGCCGAAGATCTTTTCGCCGCCGCCATGGTTTCGGGAAGTTTATGCGTGGACGCCGCACTGGGCAGTCGCCGACCGTTCGATTCACTCATTCATGAGGTGCGCGGGCATAAGAGCCAGATAGACGCAGCAACCTGCTACCGGCGGCTCCTCGATCAGAGCGAAATAGGTAATTCCCACAGGAACTGCGAGGCGGTACAGGATCCCTACTCCCTTCGCTGCCAACCCCAGGTCATGGGAGCCTGTCTCACCCAGATCCGTAACGCAGCCGAAGTCATCGCCACTGAAGCCAATGCCGTATCCGATAATCCCCTGGTTTTTTCCAAAGAAAATGACATCATTTCAGGTGGTAACTTTCATGCAGAACCGATTGCCATGGCCGCCGACAATCTTGCCCTGGCCATTTCCGAGATAGGCGCCCTTTCCGAAAGAAGGATAGCCTTGTTGATTGATTCACATATGTCCAAACTTCCACCCTTTCTTGTGGAAAAGGGGGGACTCAACTCAGGTTTCATGATCGCCCAGGTGACCTCGGCAGCTCTGGCCAGTGAAAATAAATCCCTTGCCCATCCAGCATCCGTCGACAGCCTGCCAACCTCGGCTAACCAGGAAGACCATGTCTCCATGGCTACTTTTGCAGCCAGACGACTCCTGGAGATGGCCGAAAATACCGCCGGAGTGGTAGCCATTGAGTTTCTCAGCGCCTGTCAGGGCATCGACTTTCGTGCGCCTCTTAGAACCTCCCCGCTTTTAGAAGAAGCAAAAGCACTGGTACGGGCGGTCGTCACCTTTTATGATCAGGATCGGTATTTTGCTCCGGATATCAAAAATGCCCAGGATCTTGTCCAGTCGGGAGTCTTCAATCACCTGGTTGATACCGATCTGCTGCCAAGTTTTGCGGGGTAACTTCGATGCAGAAAGATGAAATCCAGTCAGACGTCTTGCCGCTCTATCAGCAGGTGAAAGAATATATTGTCGGCAAGATCAATGGTGGGATCATGCAGCCCGGCATGAAAATAGAATCGGAAGCCGAACTTGTCGCAAGCCTGAACGTCTCGAGAATGACTGTCAACAGGGCACTTAGAGAACTTGCCGTCGAGGGAAGGATACACCGCATTCAAGGGAAGGGTACTTATGTGGCGGAGAAAAAGCCGCAATCAGCGCTGCTGGAGATTAAATCGATTGCCAGGGAAATTCGTGAAAGAGGCGGCTCATATTCATGTACTGTCCACCTCCTTCAGGAAGAAAAAGCCAAACCATCCATTGCCGCAGCAATGGAACTGGAACCCTATGCTGAGATTTTCCATTCAATCATCGTTCATAAAGATAACAACGTGCCGATCCAGCTTGGCTGCAGGTATATACATCCCAAAGTTGCACCCAAATATCTCGAGCAGGATTTCACCCAAACTACAGTTAGCGAGTATCTGTTGAACCTCGCTCCGATAACAGGGGCAGAACACGTAGTCGAGGCATTGATTCCCGACTCGTGGATACGGGACCTGCTGGAAATAAATGCAGCAGAACCCTGCCTGGTTCTCTATCGCAAGACATGGGTTGACGACAAAATAGCCACTTACAGCACCTTCTACTATCCCGGCTCCCGCTATACCCTTGGCGGAAAATTCGTCCCGTCCTCACCCGGTAACCTGACCTCAACATTTAGCCGACAAATTGGAAAGAAAGGCAGAACCATAAAGTTCTGCCTTTGAAAATTGATAGTGTTCTAATGCGGTTATTCTTTGTTTCGCTTCCTGCGGGCAACGCCAGCCAAGCCAACCAGGCCGGAGCCAAAAATCAACATAGTAGCTGGTTCGGGTACCGGCGAGGAAGAAGTAGTTACATCATGTGAGTATGGGGCAAATTTAAAGGAATTGTTTTCTGTAGCCATATAGATCAAAATGAAGCCCGATGTCCGAATTGAGTCCTGAAATATCTACAGCAAATGTCTTTATCCTCAGAGGATCTCCTCCAGTCAAGTTACCTGTTTGGACATCATATGCTGCAACTGTAGTTGATGGAAACTCAAAGCTTATTTCTGAGTAAAGTGTATCAAAAATGCTGTGAGGACTCACGCCTTTTTTGATCAAATCATCGGCGGGTGGTGTACCATACAACATGCTCGATGTTTCGATTAAATTACCATCAAACATAAATGAACCAAAATCAGACCCTGTAATAGACTGCTCTGGTGTTAAGGCGATTGAGACAAAAAACTGATAGTTTCCAAAGTCTGAAATTTTTGATGTGTCTAATAAAGCGATCAGGTCAAAATTTGTCGTATTAGTAACTGTTGATTCTTCTGATCCGCCAATATATGTGCCAGGATTGGCATCTAATTGCAATCCGGGTAAAGCATAAGCACATGTAGTTGCATAAATAAATGAACAAAATCCAATCAAATATCCTGCTAATATTTTGTTTTTCATACTGTTGCCTCAATTTGTAATTTTTCACACACTCAATCCCCCGCCTGCAAAGGTAAATGCAAATAAAGGACCAGAATAGGTTAAATAATCTTTTTATTTACTTAATCTATTCTTTCATAGAGTTATCTATAGCATTTCAGACTACAGCTGAATGATTGCATTCATTTTTCCAGAAAGAAGTTCGATTAAACGGAAACAACACTGGAAAGGGCAACCACTTTAACGGAAAAAAGCTCTGAGAAAGACAAGCGAGATTAATATAAATCGCCGCAGACCAACACACCTGACACAACAGAAAGGAGTGGTTATTATTTTATACATTGCTGCTTATGCTATTCCCACATTGAAGGGTTCTGCATATATCCAGAGGTATCTGATGTCTGATTCTGTCTGCGAAATAGAGAACAGATCTGCACGATTGCTACCGACCAGTATCATCGTCATCTCCTTTATCATCCTTACTCTCATCCCATTCTTTAATCCTGGATTACAGGCAAAGGAATCCTCCCAGGCTCTAGTCCTTATGATACGTGGTGCTATCAGCCCGGCCGTAAGTGACTACATAAGAAAGGGTATGAAAACGGCAGCGACAGACAATACGAGCCTGGTGATTCTTCAAATGGATACCCCTGGTGGACTTGATACCTCAATGCGCGATATCATTCAGATGATTCTTGCTTCTCCCATTCCTGTTGTCACCTACGTTGCTCCTGAAGGGGCCAGAGCAGCCAGTGCCGGGACGTATATTCTCTATGCCAGTCACGTTGCAGCAATGGCACCTGCGACAAACCTCGGCGCAGCAACCCCCATAAGTATTGGTGGACTCCCCGGAACATCAGAACCTCAGGATGACAAAAAAAAGAAGGAGAAGGATGATCTGGCAACTGATGATGCCTCAACCCTGAGACGTAAAGTGATCAATGATTCCTCCGCCTATATAAAAGCACTTGCCGAACGACACGGGCGTAACGCCGATTGGGCTGTGCGAGCTGTACGAGAAGCTGTAAGTCTGTCCGCCGAAGAGGCTCTTCGGTTAAAGGTAATTGATTTCGTGGCAAAGGATCTGGCCGACCTTCTTAATCACCTTGACGGTTATAAAATAATGCTCAATTCCAAGAAACATATTATCTCCTCTAAAAATTTGGTTATTCACAGGATAGATCCCAGCTGGCGAGACAAACTTCTGATGGTAATCAGCGATCCAAGTGTTGCATACATTCTCTTATTACTCGGATTCTATGGTCTTATTTACGAGCTGGCCAGTCCGGGAATCTTTCTACCTGGCGTGGCAGGAGGCATATCTCTCCTGCTGGCATTTTATGCCTTCCAAATTCTGCCGATCAATTACAGTGGACTGGTTTTGATTATCCTCGGCATGATCTTCATGATCAGTGAAGCCTTTATTCCAAGTTTTGGATCTCTTGGGATAGGCGGTATTGTTGCCTTTGGTGTCGGTTCACTCATTCTGGTCGATGATGCCGCCCTGAAAATACCTCTCTCTCTGATACTCGGCACTACTGCAGTCTCCGGAATCTTCATTCTTCTGCTGGTGAGCCGTATATTATCGACAAGAAAGAAAAAGGTTCGAACCGGTGCAGAAGCACTTATTGGTATGATCGGCGAAGCCTCGGAAGATTTTGAAGGAGAAGGCAGAATCCAGATTCTCGGAGAATCATGGCAGGCAATGAGCTCTGCAAGAATTCAAAAAGGTGAGAAGGTAAGGATTACTTCTCGAAACGGCCTGAAACTTACTGTGGAAAGTCTAACACCCCACAAGGGGGTACCAAAAAGAGTACCCGGCTCTCAGGAGTAAGGCACTAAAGGAGGGACTACAACATGCTCATTTATCCATACATAGAGTACATCGTACCAGTAGCACTTATTATTGGTTTTGTTGCACTTTCAGTCAGGATCGTAGCAGAATACGAGAGACTTGTCGTTCTTTTTCTAGGCCGCTTCCAGGCTGTAAAACAACCCGGACTGAGAATCATTGTCCCTGGCATTCAGCAAGCCTTTCGAATCGACCTTCGAGTTATTACCATGGACATCCCGCCACAGGATGTAATTTCCAAGGATAACGTAACCGTGCGGGTGAATGCAGTGCTCTACTTCAGAGTTGTTGATCCGGAAAAAGCAGTCATTCAGGTTGAATATTTTTTGGTTGCCATAAACCAGCTGGCGCAGACAACGTTACGCTCAGTCCTCGGACAACATGATCTGGACGAAATGCTCTCGGAGCGAGAAAAATTGAATGAAAACATTCAGGAAATTATCGACAAACGATCTGATGCCTGGGGAATCAAAGTGATAAATGTCGAAATTAAACACATAGATTTAAATGATTCGATGATCAGGGCTATTGCTAAACAGGCAGAGGCGGAAAGGGAAAGACGGGCAAAAGTCATCCATGCAGAGGGTGAGTATCAGGCTTCGGAAAAACTGCTTGCGGCTGCCAAGGTCATCTCTCAAAATCCACAGGCTTTGCAGCTTCGATATCTGCAGACATTAAGTGACATTTCAACAAATGAAAATACAAATACGATTGTATTTCCGTTCCCGGTGGAAATGATGCGATCCCTTAGGGGAAATGACCGGCACGAAGAGTACCAGGATTAGTATCCCCTCAAGGGAACAGAAAATCGGCGCTCAAGTGACTGCTTACCGCCTTATGAGCATGGTTGTAAAGCCCTCATTGCCAACCGATCGGTTGGTACCCTTTGTCCCGCAGACATTGATCAACAAATTTCATATAGATCTGTGTTGGCCGCGAAGAGTTGAGAGTACCTCCTACCAAGGCTGCCGTGGCGGCTCCGGCACCACCAATAGCTGCACCGCGGCCAACGCTTGAGCTCGAAGAAATCGCACCGACAACAGCACCTGTCGCACCCCCGACAGCACCAGCTTTCGCCGTATTCCCGGCAATCGCCTCACTCTTCCCCGCTTTGGCTCCACTTGCCTCAGCGGCTCCCATGCATGCATTGATATCGGCATCCGCCTGATATTGACCGACCGTATTCAGATGTTGATTGGGATAGAGCACTGGTCTTTTTGAACCGGAGCAACCTATAATGGTCAGAATTACCAGGAGCATCAGAATATTATAGCATAACTTCATTCTCGTTCCCCCCAGAAATTGATTTTCTGTCAATACTGTTACTTTACACATGAAGGACGATTTTTTCCACTCTCAGCCACCCGAGCTTGACATTGAATTCCTGGATTTTTGCATTGTAAACATTAAAAAAGAACGGTTTCCACAAACTGTAATATTAAACTGAACTCGCGCCCCTCAACAATACAGACATTGACCGATATACGAAAGACACCAGGACTACGAAAACAATGAGGAGGGATACAGCGACTGTTGAGTTACCAAATTTGAACTGCCATATAAACAAAAATGGCAGGATGTATGTAACTGCGAAAACAAGACATAACGGAAGACGTCTGCTCATTTGGTAATTCGTCAAAGAAAAACCATTAGGCCATATGCCTCCGGCCCCCGTTTGATTTACAAACCTTTCGAGATGCTCTTTATCGTCAGGCTTGGTGCAATACATGACCGTCAACCATGTAGCGACAACCAGCATCGTCAAAATGATGAGTTTTAAAGGATATGGAGAAAGCCCGGTTCCAAAGCAGATCGTTTCTACATAGGTCCTGAATGGGAAACTGTTCTGGTAGAAATAATCATACGCCAAAGTATAAACGAGCGAACTGAGCATTGCCGATATTTGTGTCCAGGCATTTATTCGCCACCAGAACCAACGCAGCAAAAATACCGGCGCGACTCCCGCACTGATCGAAAAAATAAACTTCTGCAGGTTGATTATTTTGTCACTATTGAAGGCAAATAGAAGAGACACAATCGACACAATGAGCATCGCAAAAAAAGAAAGATACCTGTAATGGCAATCCTTCCCATCCTTGAAAAGGTATGTCTTGACGATATCAACTGTAAGTAAACCGCCGCCCCAGTTAATAATGCTCTCGAGGGTTGTAATAAAGCTGAAGAGAATCGCAATCAAGACAATAGCTTTAAAACCATCAGGAAGATGCTGCAGTGCCACCTGCAGATAAAATGCTTCTTTGTCGATATTTGCATAGTTATTAATCTTGTATTCAAGCAGTCCGCAATCCCAGATTGTGCTGACAAACACGAACATCAAGCTTGTTACTATTATCGGGATAAAGAGCGTCTTGAATGCGGCAAACTGGCTCTTGGCTTGAATATGTCTCTGTGCATTCGGATCTGAGTTATCGACGATGTTCACTGACCACCACTGCACAAAGATGAAAACGAAGAAGTTCGCAAACGAGCTGCTGTTTTGGGGACCATTGATCGTTGGGATCAGTTGAATTTCATTATAGGCAGCTATCCTGAGAGAACTATAAATGTTTTCAAAGCCGCCATACGCCTGCAACAGGAAAAAACAAACAAGGATCGGTGCTGCCAAACAAACTGCCGCATTCAGAAGATCAGTCCGAATTTTCTGGTGAAAGGAATTCTTCAAGACCAGCAGTAATACACCGACAACCAGTACAATTTCTGGATCAACAAATGAACCTAACTGGAGAACATCGAACAATTTTCTCAAAGCAAGGATGATAAACGACCCAACGAGCGGTATCACAAATATCGACAGAAAAATAGCCCGGAAGACATGGAGAAAGACTGCCGATTTACCAGAAAATCGTAGCCGTATCAACTCATTATCAGTCTGGAATTTCAACCTCGACCACATGGTCGCGTAGAGGATGGCAGGAACTCCAGCCAACCAAAACCTGCTTTTGAGCATCCATATTCCGGAATAGCCATTCTCCAGAATGAGCCCCATGCTCATCATGTCAGTCATCGGACTCCATTCGATCATGAGCAGAGAGCCCGCGAGCAGCAACCAACTCGGCTTCTTATCCTCACCGAACATATGACTAAATCGTCTGGCACGAAACAGAATTGATACGACGATAATTAAAGCGAGATAAGCAGCGATTACCAAATAATCCTTGGTTGACAGAAATATCATGAACGTTAATTGAGATGCCTGCTGATAGTGTTTTCAGTAACGCTCATAAGTGTTGCCAGCTCTTTTTGTGTTGCCTTATTAGGGATATCCAAAATCTTATTCTCCTGCTCGACAATTTTGGAATAAACCTCAAACAGGTGCCTGACATAGGACTTTTTCAGGTTGTGCAGTGGTCTTTTGGCAAACAACTCCTTGAGTTCCTTACGGTCCCTGGGCTCCAGCAGGAATCCATGCAATTCATCGTCATAGAACGTCAGTGTTCGCGATCCAGTGCAAGCAGCTCCCAGAGTCACCGAAGGGCTTTTCAGGTATTTGAACTCATCATCACCAAAGACTATCCACTTGCGGAGAAAATTATTTAGTTCTCTGATATTCGAATCCTTCCATTGGTTGCTGGATAATAATTCCAGATTGTGGGGTAAGGCGAGTGCCAATTGAAACTGTTTTATATCTTCCGGCGTCAACTCACGGGCTTGATTCTCATGAAATATAGTTGTCCAGGTAAACCGCTCCAAAAGAATATAAGCAATCTTATGTAAAGTCCCGGGGCTTCTCCTTTCGACTTCTCTAAGCGGCATTATCTCTACATCCAACTGTCCTACCCTGCTTTGCAAATCCGGTCTTACTCCATTTACTGCCTCGAGCCGGACAGGTTGACCGGCTGCAATTATTCGGGTATCTGAATACCTGTTTTCAGTACCACCCAAAGGACGATACTCTCCACTTTCCATAAAGCGTAACAGCTTGGCTTGTATTCTTGGACTCATTTCCGGTAATTCGTCTAAGAATAAAGTGCCTCCATCAGCGGAATCCAACAGACCAGGAGCATCATCATACGCTTGATTGTGAGAACCTCTGCGGTATCCAAACATTTCACTCTCAAGCAGTTCGTCCGGGATTCCTGCACAATTAATAATAAGAAACGGTCTGTCACGCCTGGAACTCAGCTCATGAATTGACCAGGCGACAGCTTCTTTACCGCTCCCCGACTCACCTTTGATGAGAACATTGAAATCGGTGGCTGCGATTTTGTTTATCCGAAGCCTTAATTCATCAATGGGATTCGTCTCTTGTGCTTGCTCACAAGAATAACTTCCACCAGCCATATCCGGTTCACCCAATTCGAAGTATCTGAGTGCACGAGCTTGTTCTTTCTCGATAGTATCACCGACAGTAGCGTTTCCTAACATCAATTGCCTACAAACTTCCCCAAGGCTTGCGGTTCGAGAAATTATTGCGAGCATCAGTCTGTATTGCACCCAGATTCTTTCAAGGTGCTCATTCTGCCGTGATGTAGATATCTTGTCGGTAAAACTTTTAGGATGGGTTCTTTTCTTATATTGATTGGGCAGGAATCTGCAACCGGTACCAGAACACCACTCTCTCATATGACCAAAACTATCACACGCTGCCAGAGTAATTTTATATTGAGCATATGGACATGATCTAAGCAGCGAAGCCGCGCGGTCCAATTGTTCCTTTGAAAGGTAGCAAACTGAAATAAGCAGTTCATCCTGCAAGGAACAGTTTCGCAATAGATGCTGAAGCCTGTCCGCAAAGGCAATCTCCCGTATATGTTCGACTCTACCTAACCTATATTCAGAGTTACTATAGAAATCTCGGGCAAACGACACGGAGGGCTCCCTCGAATCTACAAGAACATGCAGCTTGGGTCGTGATTTATCCATAAATAGTAGCGAATGAATGCTTGCAGTTTGAGAACACCTAACATTAACGAACACACGATCATAAACTAATTGGTATTTGGTTACCAATAAATTCGCTATTTCAACATTCTACTACCTCCTGTTTTCATCTCTTTCCAGGCACATTTCCATTTTATCGTTATTTTCTAAGCGGTTACTCCACCATGGTCATAGTCTGAGTAATTGGCCCAAATTGTGCTTAGATAATCGCATTAATGTGATCAATAACAAAACAATATTCAAGGACAAACACTCGAATGCTCAAGTCAATCATAATTGGATTTCTATTAATGCTGGCTATTTGCCAGGACACTACTTTAGGCGTGGCCGAACAAAAAGACCCACAACTGTCGGCAAAAATAACAACTGCCTCACAAGTACATGACCGATTGCCTCAGACAACCAGCAAAACGGAAATAAACAGGAGAATAATATTCATTAAAGCAGGGGACATTTTCAAAGGCATTGTCGCACTTGCTGAACCACGTCATAACCCAGCTGAGCTCACTTTATTAATCCGCAATGCAATAAGTAAAGGCATCCCTGAAAGTGAATTTGAGATTGAAATTGAAGCGACTGCAATAATGGAGATAGATACTGTTCAAACGACCTATGGCCTTCATGGCATTTATGCTCCAGGTTGTCAGCAAATGAATCTCTATGAGATACAAGATCTTCAAGCAGCATCAGTTTCAGAATCGAAAGGTATGTTAATAAATAATGTGATTTTTGAACCGGTCGGACTTGCAGGAAAGCTTACGGACGACGGCCTAACAATTGACTGCGAAATTGCCTACAACGGCAACGCACATCTTGTGCGATTAGACAAACCATTTAGATTTGATGAAACTATTATAGCTATATCCAGAAAATAACCTCACCAAAACAAGTGTTGGACATCAAATATTTGACAAAATAATCAATTTCAACCACAAGGATGGCTGCATGAAAAATCATGAAGAGGAAAGACGACAATTGAAACGATGGACGCTTCTGAACTTTTTCATTATTGCCACGATAATATTAGTCAGCGGCTTTTTAATTGGAGAACAAACACTTCAACCAATGTTGGTTGGAAAATTTGTAGCATTTTTACTTGCAGCAGGATTCGTCTGCACACCTTTTGTATACCAACTGTCTCAACTGAGACTCGAAAAAAGCAAAAATTATCAAGTGAAAATAGTCGATACAGACAAAATGGAAAGACCAGAGAATGTGGACAACCAATATTCACTGAACAATACTCAACTGCCCGGTACTGCCATAAGCTGAAATTGTTACTTGCCTGGTTGGTGACCGTACACATACACAATAGTGAGACTGTGAGAGTACTAAAGAAGTAGAAATACAGTGTGGTGGATTTACTACAACAGAACAAAAAAAGGGCTGGGGCAAATAAACAAACGTGCCCAGCCCTTAGGTGTGTAAGTGGTCGGGAAGAGAGGATTTGAACCTCCGACCCCAGCGTCCCGAACGCTGTGCTCTACCAGACTGAGCCACTCCCCGATTATTGATATATTTTTGTTATTCCTCTCGGAATACGCTTTGTCAATTATCACAGTCAGCTAAACATGTCCAGCCATTTTTTCCGGTCCGGCTTATCTTGCTCAAAATTGATCAAAACGCGGTTACATTGTAGTCTTAATCAGCTCATTTTACAAGTCTTCAATGTCCACCCACTGCCCGCTGACCACTGATTTTCGGCAGGCATGACAAATTTTTACGGCAGCGAGTCCCTCGGACCCGGCAATAGGATTTTGTGCCTCTCCATGAAGGTAGTCATGCCAACCCTGAAGGAGTGGCAGGAGAGCCGGGCCAGGAGGTTTAACAGGTATATTGCTTATTTTTGTATCTTCTATTTTTTGCAGGATTCCATGTACTTGATCACCATGCAACTGTCCTTTTTCACAAACAAATTCATATCTGCATGCCCGTGAAGGGCTAATTTTACTGGAATCAATAATACCCAGGGCACCATTTGACAGGATGACCTCGGCTATTAAAAGATCTTCCAGGTTAGGATTATGAATATTTCTGGTGGTTGCCCGAATTTTTACTATTTCTTCCCCCGTAATAAAACGTAACGCATCAAAAAGATGGACCGCCGTGTGGAAGATCACGCCTCCACCGGCGATTTCCGGTTTTTCGAGCCAGAGTAATGAAGACGGCTCCAGTCGATGGGTAGCGCACAGGGAAAATAACTTGCCCATCGAGGCAAAGTTATCCTGCAAGGCGAGTATGACGCTGTTATATCTCAGTGTCTGGGCAACTGTGAGTGGCAAGGACAAACTGTCAAAGAGTGCAACGATCTCTCGTGCGGCATGATAATCGGTAGTGAGCGGCTTTTCGATCAGCAGGGGTTTTTTCTGTTCGGCACAGAACCGTGCGATAGCCGAATTGAGGTTAGGAGTGGTTACGCAAATAACAGCATCCACCAGCTCAGAACTTACCAGATCCCGCCAATCGTTGTACAGGATGGTGTTCCAGGCAGTAGCCTGTTCTTTGGCAGCAACCGATCGCCTGCTGATGGCCGCAAGGTGATAACAATGACCAAGATCATTCACGATATGATTGGCATAACGGCTGCCGTGGTTTCCAGTGCCAATGATGCCGACCCTAATTTTATCACTGTGCATGTCTTCTCTTCCGGTTGTTTAAAATACTCTCTAAGATTACACGCTTCTCCCCCTGCCTGATCTTTTATAATAAACGTAAAAGAGTCCGTCGGTCAACTGCAACATAAACAGACGGACTCTTCTTTTCCTGTCAGGCTTTTTTTACTCCATCAGAACATGCTACAGCAGTTGAAGGTTTAGTCAGCTTTGACCAGAATCGAAGAACGTTCTGGAAAGCATCCCAGTCTTTAACAGCAAACAGTGTCTGTTTTGCATACGCCAGTTCCCTTTTGTCCATGTCATTTCCTCCATGTTTAGAACTATTTTAGAACAGAATTCGATCCGGCGACAAAAAAAGGCCCCCGGACCAAATAATATTTGGTCCGGGGGCCCTGATTTCACCACAGACATTTCGCATAAGCGTTCTTTCTCCCTGATCCGCGGGGAGAACAGCATCGTTTGTCTAGGCAGGTATTCTGACTTCCGGCTCAATCTACTCATCGCGCCTTCCCGAACCAACTTCTTCATTCAGTGGCTTTGGCGATTTTCGTCCCCGGTTACAGCGGCGGGCCCGTCCCGGATTTACACCGGGTTCCCTCTTTTGGTCGTAATGACACCCTGACAACTAAATTTTTACTCTTAAACCAGCATTACGTCAAGATGTGAGTAGTAATATGGGCGAGCCTGAGGTTGGAATAACTTTTATTCTTTCTGCAACCGCCTGATTTCTGCAAGCATTTCGCGCCCACCGTTATTCAAAATATATTCTCCAACTCTCTTACCCAACTTTTCAGGATCCTGTGCAGATCCCTCTTCTGTAATTCGCAGGATTCTGGCGCCGTCGAGACTAGCCAAACCGGCAGTAAGGATAAGTTCAGCACCATCAAGAACAGCATAGCCAAAAGCCGGAATACTGCATCCTCCTTCAAGTTTTTTCAAAAAAGCTCGTTCAGCCAGAAGACAAACCTCGCTCACCTTATTATTCAAACATGCCCGGATCTTTTCCATCTTTTCAGGAGCAAGCGTGGTTGCCGCTTCAATGGCAATACATCCCTGTCCCACTGGCGGCACAAACTGCTGTTCGTCGAACTCCATAATGACCATATCGCCATATCCCATACGCTTCACTCCCGCGTAAGCCAGCATAAGCGCATCACAATCACCTGCCTGCATTTTTTTTAGTCGGGTCTGCAGGTTTCCCCTCATTTCAACAACGGTAACATGGGGATAATGGTGTTTAAGAAAAGCTCGCCGCCTCACAGAGGAGGTACCGACAATCAGGGACCGTGAGCTGTTTGTGATGTCGATTTCTTTATCAGAACTCACCAGCACATCATTGACCTTTTCCCGCTCCGTAAAGGCAATAAGGGTAAAACCTTCCGGTAACTGCGATTGCATGTCTTTTGCACTGTGAACAGCTATATCCGTCAATCCGGTCGCCAGCTGATCTTCAAGTTCAGCTGTAAACACACCTTTACTCCCTATTTTGGCGATAGAAGTGTCAAGATTCTTGTCACCGATGGTTTCCATGGAATGTATCTGTGTCTCCATCCCTGCATTATTGAGATATTCGGCAACAGTCTCAGTCTGCCACATGGCAAGCTTACTTTTTCTCGATCCTATTGTTATCATATTACTATTCCAACTGATTATGTGATAAGGCAGGACCGACTCCTCACTACTGGTCCTACTATTTTTTTGGCTGTTTTGAATCAACATCCAATACTTCAGATTACTTTATAATCGGCTTTTACGAAATCACAAGTTTATGACCATTTCTTACAACCAGCCATTGCCTCATATAATGCAAATCAGTATCATACTACTATGCGATTACTACTTTACAACATACGATACGGTACAGGTCATAAACTTGGCTACCATTTGCCATTGCCTTTTGCCGGTTTTTTTAAAAGGACCGCAGTCAATTTGCAGCGGATAATACATTTCATCTCCTCTATTAATCCTGATATCGTTGCACTGATTGAGGTAGATTCGGGCTCCTACCGCAGTGGACACTTCTGTCAGGCACAAATCATTGCCGACCAACTGGGCTATAATTACGTCGTTGAAAACAAATACAATTCTACATCACTTGCGCAGAAAGTCCCGGTTCTCAAACAGCAGTGCAACGCCCTGTTGACCAAACAAAGTATTGAGGATTTCCGTTTTCACTATTTTGAACAAGGGGTAAAGCGGTTGGTTATTCAAACAAATCTAAAGGCTATCGCAATTTTCATTGTCCATCTTTCGCTGAAATACCGACATCGACAGAACCAGCTCGAACAATTGCATGCTCTTACCCAGTATACTGACAAAGAGGTTATCATTGCAGGCGATTTCAATACGTTCTGGGGCAGTCGGGAGCTGAGTCTTTTTCTTGCCGCGACAGGCCTGAAAAACGCTAACCTTACCAATGTTCCGTCTCATCCGAGTCATGCCCCGCTACGGCAGATTGATTTTATCCTGTATAGTCCCGGTATCCAAATCGATAACTTTTATATACCTGACGTGCGCCTGTCTGATCATTCCCCACTGATCTGCGATTTTTCTTTTACAGGTGCATGACCAAGCGGCAAACGCACCTCAAACAGACTTCCTTCATGAAGCTTGCTTTGTACCGAAACAGTTCCCCCATGCGCCGCAATTACTGCATGTACATAGCTGAGCCCCAGCCCGAGACCCTTCTGGGATCTGCTGCGGTCTCCCCGATAGAGACGCTCCCAAATTCTTCCCTGCTCAGATTCTGAAATCCCCATCCCGTTATCGGCAAAGCTCACCACTACTTCATACCCATTGACTTTGGCGTCTATTTGTACCCATCCACCTTCTCTGCCATATTTTATACCATTATCAAGAAGATTGGCCCATACCTGTAGTAACCTTGTACTGTCCGCACTCACTATCATCGATTTGTCCGCCAGTAACTGTACTGTAACTTTTTGCTCTTCGGCCACATATTCATACAGTGTAACAACCTGTTTCAGGGTCGAGAGCACATCACAATGCTGCAGCTCCAGCCTCATAGTCCCCGATTCTGCCTCTGCCACACTCATCATGATCCTCAGCATGGCCAAAACCCGCTCGGACTCTTCGAGACAATCAGAAAGTGCATCACGGAGACGCAAGGTATCATCCTCGGCCTGTAATCCATATTCAGCCACGGAGCGCAGTCTGGTCATGGGCGTACGAAGATCATGAGCGACGTTGTCCAGTGAATGCTGCATTTCCGAAACTAAATGCCGGTTCTGTCGGATGAGCTGATTGATCTGACTGTAGAGATTGTCCAGCTCCGGCCCGCTGCCCTGCTCCGGCAGGAGACCAGTCTCTGATTGCTCAATAAGGTGGGCGATTCTTTCCCGGGTGGCAATAAGGGGAGTAAGGCTCAGCTTAATGAAGTAGAGAGAGAGTGGCCAAAGCATGACAATACTGCAGACGACTATGAATATGGTATATCTAACCAGCTGGCTGAAAAGATTATATCCTTCGCGCCCATCTTTACCGGCCTGAATAAGCACTCCATTGTCATAATGCCGAAGGATAATAGTCAGAAGATGTTTTTCTGACCCGGTTCCTACAGACAGCCAGACCCCGGTACTCTCGCGGGGTAAATTAATGAGATCTTTTAAACGCATTGCTCCGGCCTGATCACCAACCACAAGCATCTGGTCGTGTCCCTGGAAAATCCGGATAAAGGCCAATCCCTGCAAAAGGGTTTCACGCTCCAGCTGAGAAGAGCCTAAAAGACCAGGTGGAGACCGGGTCGTGGCAATATAAGTATCAAGCAGCTTCTCAGCCTGATTACGCTCGATTGTCTGAAGATGAGCACGAACGCTGAAAAGGTACAGCAGGCCAAGCAGGAGCCCTCCGACCCAAAGAAGAAGAAATACGGGTAACGCTTTTTTTGAGCGGGACCAGGAAAAATCCTCCTTATCGAACTTTGAGAACATAGCCCACGCCCCTGACGGTATGGATCATCTTATCTTGAAAATCCTTATCGACTTTATTGCGCAGACGGCAGACAAGCACGTCAACTACATTGGTCTGAGGGTCAAAGGCATAGTCGTAGACTCGCTCGAGAATTGAAGTTTTGGACAGGACAATTCCGGGATTGTGCATCATGTATTCAAGCAGCGAATACTCCTTCGCCGGCAACTCGATTCTCTCTCCATTTCTACTTACTTCGTGTTTAAGAAGATCCATTTCCAGATCAGCCACGCTCAGGAACATGGGTTTGGTATTTTTCTTGTCCCTCCTTATCAGTGCCTGTACCCTGGCCAGGAGCTCGCTGAAAGAAAAGGGCTTGACCATATAGTCGTCCCCTCCTCGCTGCAATCCCTGAATTCTGTCATCAACAGATTGTTTGGCGCTGAGGATCAGCACAGGAGTATCTACATCTTCCGTACGCATGGTTTCAATAACACTCAAACCATCCAGGCCCGGCAGCATAAGATCTACAACGGCGACATCATAGGAGACCGACAGAGCCCGTTCCAGGCCGGACTTGCCATCACCACATTTGTCTACACTGAATCCTGCTTCCTTCAATCCTTTTTCAATAAAGGAAGCAATTTTCGAATCATCTTCAATAATTAAAATACGCATGATCTACCCTGATTTCGGGTTGATATTCTATCAAGAGTAATAACAGAACAGTTTCTCCCGGTCAGTCCATCGCTCAGACGTGTTGCCCGTCGGTAGGAAAAATAGTCAGTGGTACAGCAGGTGCAACGTCCTGCCATCTTTATCCTATCTTCGGATACTCCTCCGCTCATGAGCTGGTATCTGGTGATTTGCCAGAAGTCGAAGTGATTATCACTTACCATGAACTGCTGAAAGTCTGAAGGAAGTTCTTGCCTGTGATTGACGAATTCGGCGCAGCAGGGACCAAGAGAAGGGCTGATAACAGCCTGTAAATCAACTGGATTGGTGTTGTACATTTCGGTCATGACCGAGATAACCCGCTGCAAAATCTGCTGCACACTCCCGCGCCATCCGCAGTGCACAGCCGCAATCACCTCTTGCACCGAATCAAAAAGCAATACTGCCTGGCAATCAGCCTGTTGGATCATTAAGCCCACGCCTGACAGATCGGTTACCAGAGCGTCAAAACCATCAACCTCAGTGTCCTTTATCAGAGGTTCCGTCAAACAGTAGATTTGAGTTCCATGCACCTGTTTTGCCGAAAGTACATAGGGAACCTCCATAATCATCTTTACTTTGCCACGGTTTTCCTGCACAGCTGCCACCTGGTCCCCCACATGATAACCAACATTGAGGGAAGAATACAGCTCTTTGCTCACGCCTCCATGTCGATCAAACATCGCATAGCTGCAGTGCGTTCCATTTCGTGCAGCAAGTTCTTTCACTTCTGTATCTGGATTTTGCAAGAATAGTTCATTCATTATCGAAATCTGTCCTAGTTTACTGCAATTTTCAAAATCGTCCACCTGACAGCTCTCTTCAAAGTAAAGCAGTCACAAGCGGGAGGCAATAAAAAAGGCCATGTTCACTTAAGTGAACATGGCCTTTTCAGGTACCAATATAAGATATTTGCTGATTAGAAAGCTGCCTCGAAAGTGAGGTAGATTTGATCGGCACTTTCCACAGGATCTCAGTCCGCATCATAGTTAATGTCCGTTACATTGTCAAGTCATAGGGAACCATATTCCAGTCCCCGGAACCAGAATAATCATATTCATAGTGCTGGTAGCCAAGACGCATAAAGGTTTTAGCATATTTGGAGAGGACTTCACCTGTCGGTAGATCCCATATTGTGTACACTTCGTATACCTGACCCCTGGTAGCCAGCTTGGACTGGTAGATATCATCATGTCCCGGAGCCATTGCCAGCCAATATTTGGAACCGTAATTAAATTCAGCACCAAATTTCAACCCTGCATTATCAAGGTCATAGCGTACCCCAAGGTAAGCCGAGTAGCCATTTTCATTGTCAGTGTTATTAGGAGTTGGAGTCAGATAATCGTTGAACAAGCCACTACTGTCAGGTCTGGTTTGCGACCAGCCACCAGCAACAAAGTAATTCAAACCAGCAATTTTATCCTGATAGACGGCTGAGGTATGCCAGACATTGCCAAGATTTGTTCGAGGACCGTAGCCTCCCATTGCAGGGGGCTGTTGGGCACCATATTCAATGAATGGGTCCTGAAAATTGGGATAGTTAAAGAGATTAAAAGCCATAAAGCTCTGGATATAGGCAAAACGATCACCTTTTTTCATGATATCCCAGCTTAATCCGGCAAAATCGGTATCCTTAATTTCGCTGCCGTCCTGACTTTCCAACCCAGCTTCAAAGCCCCGACCATAACAAAAACGGATCCGGCTGTCGCCAAGAGATTCTACGCCCCAATTCCATGCGTATCCGACAGAAATCCCGTCAAATGGCCAATCCATAAAAGCCATTGGTGTTGCCAGTCGCTCATCACTGTTCATCCTAATCTGGGCTGGTGGTCCATCAGTAGTCGGCCGACGACCAATGGAAAACCACATTGGCAAGCCAGCAATATTATTCCAGTTAACAAAAGCACGATCAACATAAAGAGCACTGCTCTCGCGAGGAGTCCTGGTGACATTGCCATCGAAAACCGGATACATTGCGCCACTGTCATCTGTAAAGGCAGACTGGTTGCCCCATGTTTTATACATGGCCAACCGACCTTTAAAGTCAACATTTTCCGTTATTCCGACCCGCATATTCAGACGAAAACGGTTGGTCCAAAGAGTGTCATTATCAAGATTTCTCCCAAAGACCGTGTCAGCATTATAAAAATCGACTCGACTGCGAAAATCTCCGTCTACATTGAAACGAGAGGCAAGATCCCAAACTTCAGATCGTTCATCCATGCTACCTACATTACTGCCAAGATCTTCGACATCTTTTGCCAAAGCCTTGTTTTGTTCCGACTGTGCTGACATTGCTCCTCGCAGCTCTTCGAGCTGTCTGCTCAGTTCGTTGATTTTTTTCTCCAGATCTGCGACATTTGTTTGATCGGCGGCCATGGCAAACGTCGGTAGAGCAAGCATTCCGGCCAGTGCTAAGACTGAGATTTTCTTCACCATTGTTTTCTCCTACTGTTGTAATTTCCAGCATCTGACTCTTCGAGTCACTAACGTTTGTCATAAACGCTTAAGTAAAATAGCTTTTAATTTAATAGATATTTAGTTAAATACTACAGCTGTCTATCAACTGTCAAGAAAGTTTATCAAAAAAATGGGATTTAGTACAAAATATTGTATCATTTTTTTTTATTATTTTGAAATATCTTTTTGATCCGAGTCTTTTTTTATTTGCCTCACTGCAGGGTGCGGGTATAGTCTTCGAAAATCTTAAAAACCTCTTATTGCAAACTTCAACGGCCAACCTGAAATTAGTCCAAAATATCATGCAAACCTTATGAATGTTCCTATAATCATTTCTGCCTTTGGCACTACTTCCAAGGCAATTGCTACCTATACCCAACTCGACAGCAGCATCCGCAATCATTTTCCCCTAACGGAGATCATCTGGGCTTATTCCTCAAAAAAAATTGCCCAGGCACTCCAAGGACGAAAAGAAGCGGCGGTGTTGCATCCTGGAGAAGTGCTTCAACACTTAGCTGCAAGGGGAGTAGCCAAAGCTGTTGTTCAATCACTCCATTTGTTTCCGGGAACCGAATTTCACAGTCTCCTGCAAATCACTGGAAAATCGGCGATTGAATGTGCTATAGGCAGGCCTCTCTTCACCACTCCGGAAGACTATGATCAGGTCGGGGAGATTTTACGGCCGGTTATTTCCAAACGACCAAAGAAGGCTATTTTAATTCTTGGTCATGGCACAATTCATCCTGTATGGACTGCCTACTTTTCTCTTGAAAAAATTTTAAGAAAGAAGTTCGGAGATAGAATCCATGTCGGTGTTGTGGAAAAATATCCTGACACAGATTACATAATCGACGACA
The DNA here is from genome assembly GCA_963709755.1 of uncultured delta proteobacterium. GTDB lineage: Bacteria > Desulfobacterota > Desulfobulbia > Desulfobulbales > Desulfocapsaceae > Desulforhopalus_A. The sequence goes on along the minus strand of CAVPXO010000007.1, from coordinate 124,766 downwards.
TCGTCGATTATGGTTTTAGAGAAGTGTGTATCATCCCTTTTTTTCTTGTTGCCGGTATGCACTATGGAAGAGATATCATCAGCGACAGTCCCACTTCCTGGAAATCCCGGCTTCAGAAAAAAAATATTGAGGTGGAGTCTATTGATTACGGTCTGGGATTGTACCCGGGAATTGAAGAGCTTATTATCAGGCATATTATAGCGGCGAAACAGACCTTCGAACGACTTCCGCTCTAGATACCACCTGCTTTTCGATTCTATATTTCATGGCAATCTTGCAACCATCAAGCCTTTCTTGTATGGTGTGGTTCGATCCAGCTAACTCGCGTTCATTTTTTATCCATAAATCAAGAAATCTAAATGTTTATAAGATATTACTGCATTAATCTTCCGGACGAGATCAAAAGACGGGAGAGTATAGAAGAAATTGGCAAAACCGCCGGAATTTCCATTAAATTTGTTGCTGCCATCTCAGGAAAAGAGATCAACCTTCAAACCTGTACTTCATATGATCATCGAAGGCGTGCACAATTCGCCAAAGATCTTACACCTAACGAAGTAGCCTGTGTTCTCAGTCACAAGAAGGCATTGAATGAATTTTTAATGTCGGATCATGATTATGCCGTAATCCTTGAGGATGATGCGGAATTTGACAATGACTTCCACAAAAAAGTGACAACCATCGCCACAAGGGTAAAAAGATTTGATACTGTCAACCTTTACGCAACGGGAAAGCTCTTATCGGAGTCCGGGGATTTGGAATTCTCCAAAATTATCGTGCATACTAAATTATCATTTCGAGCTGTCGCCTATCTGTATTCAAGAGATGGAGCTCAAAAAGTCGTTGATTCACTTTCCCAATTCTATCATGCCTATGATACTCATTTAAGCTTTCCCTGGCGATATGGTCTTCTTTCGGTTGGAGTTACTTCCCCCATAGTGAGGCATCCGGATTTCGATGTTTCTACCATTGGCGAACGTCTCAGTGATAAAATTCCGGGGCTTGCCCCGTGGTTCAGACGGCGATCCGAAAGAATCATCCATTCTCTGATGAAGCGGATCTGGGCAAGGGTTGTTGCAAATAAGGTGGCGGTTATATAACCGCAACCCCCTTCCGGCAACTTTATTATAAAGACAAAAATATTTTGCTGTACTGGTCAACACGAAAGTCGAAGGTCGTATAGGAGGCAGCGGCCTGTTTGCACTCTTTATACATATTGTTACTGCCGATAGCCCTATTGGCCGCGTTCGAAGGAGAGGTCAGAGAAATGGTGGTGTATGTCCTCTTTTGATGAGTGAATTGATGTACTCTTGGGACTGCACTGCTGACAGGATGCAGTTTTAAACCATGGTCCTTCAATTGTCTCCGAAATAAATATTCCGGTCCGTTTTTGGTGTTTCCACCTGTAAAAATAAGCGTTTCGATGGTTGGATGCAATTGAAGCTGTTCTACTATATTTCGTTGCCGGATCTCTATCATCCCAAGATCCGAGGCGTCGATTTTGCTTCGCCGGCAGGACTCTACAATGTCGCAGATGCCAATTTTTTCCCGAATAAGAAAGTCCTGCCGCTCTCTCACTGCTTCTCGGGAATTGTCATAGCGTAATCCGAGGTGAAAGATTTGATCCAGGACCGGCCATAACATGCCATCGCAGCTCCCGTAGCAAAAATTTACATCCCGCGCCTTGAGCTTACCCTGGGAAAACCTCGGTGGCGGTAAAGTCCCGACAATGATCTTTCCTGCACCTTCAGGTATAAAAATTTTATAGGGGTGTGTATGTAGAAAAATGGCGCTATTCAAGTTGAGCTATAGATTACCCCGCTAAGCAGAGCAGGATTTTGAACAATGAGCCTTGAAATGAATTTAAAAGGACCCCTACATTTCATTATCTGGATCCTGAAAACTGCTTTGCGAGATTATTATCGACAACGTAAATGCAGATTTCTTTAGCCCCCTGCCTGGAATAATGGTACTTTTTCTGCAGGTTTTCTATCATAAAAGTGACATCACTCTGTATCTTTTTATCGTAGGTTTTGAACTCTTCCAAATTATAATCTTTCACAGCCCTCCGGAAGTTCTCGTTTTTCAAAAACGGTTCGAGCACCTTTTCCTTGAGATTGTAAGTACATTTTTCATACAGATGCATGAAAAGAGAGGTCTCAGTAATTGGCAGTCCATCCCGCAACATCTCCTGAGGGAGAGCACTGGTAGTATATGTCTTCTGAACGTTGTTTCTGAATGATTTACTATTGTCTGAATCAACCTGCAACCGGTTCTCCATCCGTCTGAAAAATTCCTCAGTAATTTCAAGTCGCTCCCCGGTAAACTCACAAAGTTCGATAGCCCCGATCTCAAAATTAACTGCAAAGATATAGTTAATAATATCCCGTGAGATCTGCTCTTCGTTGTAAGAGTACAGAGCTTCTTTTACTTCCTGCAGTACCGTATAATTATACATTCTCAACAGGGAGTCAAGAAATCCCATCGGCAGGATATCACGGTCATTTTTACAATATTTTCTAAAAAATATGCCGAGCATTGACATATCGATAAGCTTGTTGCCCTGAGAGTAGGTGGAGTAGAACTCATTGAAGAGCTTGATGGAATCACGGCCGGACAACCCCTTCCAGCCATCTTTTTCTGACTCGGCAACGATTTTAAGCCTTCTCTTGGCGGTAAAATTGGTGACATCCTCTTCTGCCAGCCATTTAGGAATATAGCCTGTAAAAATCTCCATCTTTAAGAGTTGAAGATTGGTATCACAGTACATCTCATACTTTCCGGGTTCGCCGATCCACTCTTCCATAGCCTCCGACTTGGTTCTCAGCCGGGTAGCAATAATGACCCTTGCAAAATTATGCAGAACTCGCGGTAGAAAATTCTCGTCAATAAACTTACCGAAATTTTCCCTATATATATCAACTTCGGTTTGCAAATCAAGAACATAGGGGATATTGATATATTCAACCCGGTCTGAAAAGGCACGCAAGTCGTCAAGTAATTTTTTATCCTCCGGGTTCATAAGGGCAAAGAGCAGAGAATTTACCTTCTCTTCAGTATCCTCGACCTTATGAACACCATCACTGATAATATTGTGCAGCTCCATTAACCGTTCAGTATTATGCGATTTGATATCCATCAAAGCATAAATACCATTATTGGTTTTTGCATAACGGGAATAGATATAACTGACACGCTTGCCACCGGACAGCAGAGCATCGAGTCTCCTTTGGATAATCTCATCGTGGATGATAGCCTGCCGGAGGGGTTTGTCCCCAGGATTGAAAATTGAAATTCCTTCGCCTAAACGTCGATTGAACACATAGGGCCGGGCATAGATACACTCCATAACCTTGAGAGGATCCCTGTATTTCATCAATAACTCATGGTAAAGAGAGATGCAGATGGTACAGGGTTCGTCGTGGAATATCCACTCGTACTTCTTTTCGGTAAACAGCTGCCATTTAAACTCATCATTTTCAAAAAGGTCGTCAAAAAACTGGCGGCGCGCTTCTTTAGGAATAAGCAGAAGAGGATTGTCATGGCTAGGGCAGGGTACATCAAAATGCCCCCCTAAGTCCGCATCCGCATTACACGCACATTTCATTTCCGTAGCCAGGTCTTTCTTTCCATCATTTTCCAGTACCCAGGCCAGTTTCTCGGTTAGCGAACTCAAACTATGAACTCCACCCACCAAATGATCATGCTTTAAACGCCACACCACCTCATGCCTTGAACCCTCGGGCGAATTGGCATAGTGTTCGAACGCTCGCAGGAGATTGTTTAAAAAAGTAGATTTTCCGCTACCATGAGGACCATCAAAAATATATATTTTATTCTGTTTCGCCCCCAGTTTAAGACTGTCGACATGTCGCATCAGTCGGTTAGCAAAGAGTCGATCTGCAAAAAAAGGTCTGTCAGAGCCTTCGACGAAGAGTTTGCTGCAATCATACTTCAGAAATCCGATGGATTCAGGATCGGAACCATACTCATCGAGACCATCCTGCACAAAGGTATCAATCATATCTGAGTAAATCTGATAGACATTACGAATTAGCAGGTTCGGTTTTTTGATTACTTCATGAAGAAAATCACTAAAGGAGAGAATCGGAGACTGGCGCCATTGTTCCTTATTTTTATCCAGATTAGCCATAGCTTTGGTTAAATCTCGCATGGACTCACCTTTCCGTCTGATGTTCAATCAATCACCACCCTTGTCATTTTTCTGTCTTTCATGCTGTACCGAAACCTTTTCCAGATAATCCTGTCATCGATCCCTTCTTGTGTTACCGGCGGCCCCTGCCTCGTTTCTTTTTTCTTTAGCTCTGCTTCGTGGGTGTAGAGAGTTACTTTTGCCCCCCATAGGAATTCCAGCCCCAGAAGAGTTCCTTCGATATAATCACGATAGAGAGGTTTCCCTTCAAAAAGATGATTAAGGATAAGAGTATTGTCCTCATCCACATTAAGTTTTATCGCCGGGGGATGATAGAGAGAATCGGCAATCATCTGTTTATAATGCTTGGCCTTTTTGGATTTTACGTAATATTCCCAGGTCATACGTTCTTTATTCAACCGTTTGTCAACAACAAAGAGTTTATGTAAGTCGATAAATTCCTGATCAATAAACGTATTGACAAACATCGAATCACAAAAATTTTCACGAATGGAAAAGATAAATTCCCTCCCGCTACCTGTTTGGGCATCAAATCTCCGCCGTATTTGCTTATCTGGTATCCTTTGATAATCATAGGATATTTTCCCTTTTTCAGCTTGGGACTCCAGATAATAAAAGAGACGCATTCCAAGGGCATAGGGGTTTAAACCGACGCGGGGCATTGAAGTCACTTTAGCGTTAATCACCGCAAAATCTACCTCATGTCCACTGATCCGATCATCTTTTAGAAAAAGTTTTTCATGCCAGTAACTCGCCCAGCCTTCATTAAGGATTTTTGTCCTGATCTGCGGTTGAAAGTAGAGAGATGTGGAACGTATCACCTCTATGACCATCAGCATCCATTTATTCTCTTCCCGGTTGAGAAACTTGGAATTCTGCATGAGGAACTGGAGCACATCCAGCTTATTTCCTTTTCCTTTTAACAAAACTGCCTTGTCGTATAACGATTCAAACTCGGCGTGCTTGCTTCTTACATTTTCCAGAAAACGAAACTCACCATCTTCGGGAAATTCACGCATGGACTTATTATATTTTTCAATTTCAGCAACATATCCGGCTATTGTACTGCCTGGTTTTTCTTGCAGGAACACATCAAAATAGTAATCAAGTTTTGACAGTTTTTTCTTTTCTGAAGTAAACGAGGACAGCAGATCAAAATAGCCAACCAGGTTATCAATCGCCCTGGAAAATTCAATGATATAGTCTACCCACCTGCCTTTTTCAGAACGGAGCTTGGCAAGCAGTCGTTTATCGGCAAGTGCCTTTCCTGCAAAGTCGTAGTCCCAGGTATGCCGGAAAAAGAGATTATTCTGGAAAAAGTCGATGTGTCCGATAACATGATAAAAAATCATCACGTTCAGCCAGTCCGGATTATTGTCGTTATAGTAGGAGATAGGTGGACGGGTATTAATAACTGTTTCATATGGATTATTAGGATAGAGTTCGTACTGTCCCTGTTCTTTCAATACCTCCACGTCCTGAACCCAATAATCGTACAGCGTCGGAATCATATTCTTTGGTGACAGCTGTAAAAAATCACGGTTGTTGACTATATATTCAAGGCTTTCATCCTGAAAGCGAAGTCCCGCATCCCGGGCTCGCTCCTTGCACCCTTCCATAATTTTCTTAGCATGTTGACTTACCAGTTCCATATAACCTCACAATGAGAAAAAATTCTGCTGCTCCTTGCCCTTACTCTGGTCTCTGTGCTCCCCATAAATAAATTTAAGAAATGAGCTCTCTGATGCCCTTGATCAGCCGGGTTTCATTTGTATCCTGGGAAATAACATCAATGCGCAGCAGATTTTTTTTCTCTTCGAGCAATCCTGATTTACGAATATATCTCTCCACCTCCGTCTGGCCGGAAATACCGTAGCCATTTTCTGCTATGGTTATCCCAACGCGACTGGCATAGGTCAGCATCTTTTCGAGTTCCGGAATGGCCTTATCTCCTTTGGTATCCCAGTCATCGCCATCGGTTCCATGGAAAATATAGATGTTATTATCTCTTTCAAGCGATTCATCCTCAACAATTTTATTGACCAGCGTATAGGCACTGGCAACCTGTGTCCCTCCCGCAACGGTGGAGTTGTAATAGGTCTGAAAATTTTTAACCTCTTTAGCCTCGGTATCATGCAGAATAAAACGGGTCTCAACCTGATTTTTATATTGGTAGATGAGCCATGAATAGATAAGGACATGCTGGTTGACCACCAGCTCAGTAGGTTTGCCACCCATGGAACCGGAATAGTCACGTACGAAAAAGACCACAGCCTGCGATTCATAATCTTTCTCTTTAGAAAGAATTCTAAAGATCCGATCATTCGGCGATATTAAAAGCTTGCGGCTGTCAATCTGGCTCTTCGGCTGAATCCGACCAAGGGCAATATTGGTCTGAATTATCCTCCTGAGTGTCGATTTTTTATCCAGTATCTGCCCGAAACCTCGATTTTTATCTGTCAAATCATAGGTGTATTTGGTGAGAGATTTCTTTTTACCTTTATCTTTTAGATTGGGCAGCTCAAATTGTTCTGTGAGAATACGCCCAAGGTCATATGCGTTTGACTCCACATCGTGGGCGCCACCTTCACCTTGCCCGGCTCCTCCCTGGCCACCCTGTTCCGGCCTGATCGGTTGCTCACCAATTATTTCTCCTTCCTCTTCTTCTCCGGAACCACCTTCCCCCGCCCCCTGACCGTCTCCTTCTCCTTCACCTTCTTCATTGATGCGGACTTTATCATGTAGCAGTTTTTCTTCCACTGTAGACGGTACAATGACTACTTTGTCATCACCGGTCTGGCTGGGTTTAACCATCTTACCGACCCGGATTTTCCTGGGAAAACCGTCTTTTTCCCGTTGCTTATCCTTTTCCAGGAGATAATCAAGAGACTGAACAGTGGAAAGTGCCATTAAATGAGGAGGAGAAGCATCATGCAACATCTCCAGGTCTCTGTAACTGTAGATTCCTCGGACAACGGGCTCGGCCGCAAAGGAGTGGTCCCGATCAAGTTCGAGTAAATCCAGCTCGTAGCGGATCTTTTTCTCCTGTTCCGGTGTCAGTCCTTTTTCCTTCAGGGTATGATAAAGAGTCTGGAGTTTATCTTTCATCTGAACTACCATCCAACTGCTTAATTTTACCAGGGTGCCATTTTAGTTTTCATCAACCTGGGTACAGAAGTATTCAATTGTTTTCTGGGCGCAGGTCGTACAATAACCGAGCTTGTTGAGCATCGTTTCAATCATTCGATCATAGAGTTTCTGATTCTCCTCATTGGTACGATTGGCGAGTGCTCCAATAAGACTGCCGGACCCGGCGATATCGGATTTGAGTCGAACATCGGTAACAGCCTTGACCAGTTCAAGGTTGTCCATGAAATCATAGTCCGGGCGGACGGATATCTTCTGACCATAGATTTTCCGAATCGAGGTTCTGAAAGAGTCTTTCTGTTCCCTCGTTTTCAAGCCAAGACCGTCTTCAACAGAGTTGATATACCGCTCATCGATTTTCAGTGCCTGCAGCTCTCCTGTCTGGGGGTTCTTGTACTTCCACATCTTGTCCGCCCCAAGATTCTCGGCATCTATGCCAATGATCATATTGACATAATTCAACACATCTTTACGAATGGCCAGAGGTTCGTCCATATAGGCATTGAACATCTCGGTCATGATACGTTCCCGATATAAGCCCTTGGCAATTTTCAAGTCATCCAGAAATTTTGCCCGATCCTTTGCTTCCGATACATAATCGAGAATCGCCCTCTCAATGGCATGGAACACATCGTAGGCAAACATGCATTTACCTTCGTTCGTCTCAGAACTTTCCAGCATCAACTGGATGGAACGGCCCAGGTTTCTCTGACCAAGGCCCTTCTGGCCATACCTTTTAGTAATGTCATGCTCCTGGCTGAGGGTGTCAATTACCTCGGAAAGAGTCTTTAAACTTTTCTCTCCGGCCACCTCCCCGGCAGCTAGTTTCATAGTCTCAATTGGTGTAAGCTTTTCCGATCTTGGTAATCGGCTCAAGACAACTCCCACAGAAGCAGCATAATTAAGATTTGGGTCCTGATGCATCACATCGCCGGTCAGCGTCGTCTTGGATTCATTGCCAATGGCATAGGTGGTAAGCTCTTTCTGCAGTGTGTAATTGGTATTATGAGAGACGTAGCAGATCCGGCATCTGTCAACGATTGGTGCCTCTTCTTTTTCTGCCAGGAAACGATTAAATTCGGAATTGTTACTGGTCGCAACAATAAGCGTGTCAATAGGCCATTTGTAGCCGTCGATCTCAATACACCGATTTTGAATGATGCCCAGGTAGACCTGAACAAGATCCTTTTTATTTTTGTATATCTCATCGCTGAAATGGATACCTCCACCAGCTACCCTCGCTAAAGCGCCTCTTCTAAGATCAAAACGGTACGGATTATTGGTATCGGTGATATGCAATAATCGCTGTATGGACTCCTCTCCCAAAAGATCAACTGCCGAAGAGGTAATCTTATCTTTTGCCGGATATTTCCCCGTCACTGTACCGAGGCTCTCTATCAAAGGAACAGGCACGATCTCTATGAAATCAAGCATGTCATCCAGCTTGCCGTTAGTATATTCACGAATGTTGTTCCAGATATAAGCAGAACAAGCACCCAGTGGACGATAGTTTTCATACCAGGTTTCCAGCATCTTATCTGAAACACGATATCTATGGGCCAGATATTTCTCGGTTTCTGCACTGAATTCGTGGAGATTCATGGCCAATATCATGGGATCTTCATAGGTTTGAGATTCAATGGTCGATATATTGCCATAGGAACCGAGTTTATCCAGGCCGACATAACGGAAGGTGTATTTTCTGTTTTTGGGAATAGACAGGAAATCTCTATACATTTTACAGAGATACTCAACAAGAAAAGTTTTCCCGTTGCCCGGTTCACCCACCAGAACGAAGGCCATTTCTTTGGACGACCCGCCTTGAGATGCGTCTTTAACAAATGAAACGAAGGAATTTATCTCATCGTACATGCCGACGATATGCTTTTTGCCTTCCCTGAATATCCGAAAGTCATAGGTACTTTTTCCGTTGACCGTAACCTTGTCGATATCACCTTCAAGCACCATCCGGGAAACTCCCTGGAAGGCATTTTCAAATACCCGTTCCCCTTTCTTCACTGAGGTAAGATGATTATGGAGTGAATTATTTCTTTGCTCTGCCATCGTTTCCCTCCTGACAGTTTTATGTAGATTTATGAGCTTGTTACTCATATATTATCAGCACGTAACTTTTTTTTTACAAGGGACACTTGGTAAAAAGCTCCATAAACAATTATTTACGAGACGACACCCTGGCCGTTCAACTTTTTTTGAGGAGTTCAATTTTTTTTCATTGACACATTCATCACCAACTGCCAGAATAGATTAGTGCATATTCACAAAATAAACGGACCGCTCAAGGTGAAAACATATCAGTGAATGAAAAAGATTATATTTTTAGTAACTTACAAAGGTTGGCAGATGCAGTGGTTTTTTTATTTGGCAAAAACTGCGAAGCATGTGTCCATGACTTGACTTCACTGCAAAACTCTCTGGTATACATTCAAGGTGATATAACCCATAGAAAACCGGGAGCCCCCGCCACGGATCTGTTGGTAAAAATGCTCAAACAGAACCTCGGTCAAGCCGAAGACAGGCATAACTACAAGACAACAACTACAGATGGCCGTTCGCTTAAGTCAACGACAACTTTTATAAGAGACTCAACCGGGAGACCTTTCGCTGCTTTCTGCATAAATCTTGACACCACTGATTTTTTTAACGCCAGTAAGGCGCTTTTGCCCTTCATCAACTCTCAGGAAACTGACCATCTAACAAGTGCAGAAACGTTTGCCCATTCGGCAGGAGAAACAGTCGAGGCATTGTTTTTTCAAGCGGTGGAAGAGGTCGGCAAACATCCGGCAACAATGAACGTCGATGAGAAAACCCAACTCATATGTCAGCTTGAAGAAAATGGCACCTTCTTACTTAAAGGAGCTGTGGAACAGGTTTCTCAGTTGATGGGTGTGACCAAATATACCGTCTATAATTACTTAAAAAAAGTACGTAACAACAAACTCAAAAAAATCAGAGGCATAACATGATCAGAAAAGTTATCTCCACTCTACAGGCACCGGCGGCCATTGGTCCATATTCCCAAGGTATTGCAACAGACAACCTGCTTTTTATTTCAGGCCAGCTGCCGATTGATCCGAGCAGCGGCAAAATGGTTGATGGGGATATCGCCGCCAAGACCCGGCAGATCATCAAAAATGCTGCAGCCATTGCCGAAGAAGCAGGTACCAGCCTGAACCGGGTAGTCAAGACAACAATTTTCCTCACGGATATGGCTGATTTTCAGGAAGTAAACAAGTCCTATGGAAGCTTTTTTTCCGAGACACCTCCTGCGCGATCAACTGTTCAAGTGGCGGCTCTGCCTCTCGGCTCAGAAATTGAGATTGAGTTTATACTTGCTATCTAACCCCTTGACATGGGCAATTTAAACAATTCCGCAGAAAATCCAGGTATAAGTTATGAAATTTACAGTTAAAGACATTCTTGAGATGGAGGTTATCCTTGCACTTGGCTGCACGGAACCGGTTGCCGTCGCCCTGGGTGCTGCTGCGGCGGCAACACTCCTTCCGAAAAAAGAATTCGATGCCATTGAAATTTGGATTGATCCCAATATCTATAAAAACGGATTGGCGGTAACCATTCCCGGAACTGGTGGCATGCAGGGGCTTGATTGCGCAGCCGCCCTGGGAGCCTATGGCGGTAATCCGGGACGAGGTCTGGAAGTACTGGAAAAGATAGACGATACAATCATAAGCAAGGCCCAGTTACTGCTTGATAATAACAAAGTGATAGTCAACCTCAGAGAGGAGGTTGGTCTCCACGTCCGAACAAAACTCACTTCGGGAGTCGACACGGCAGAATCTCTCATTATTGACCTGCACAATAATATTGTCAGCCTCAAGCTGAATGGAAGGGAGATCACAGAGTCTCCTCTTCTTGCCAAATCTTTAAGTAAAGGCGGCAAACGTACCCTCGCGGAACTGGAAACCTGGTTAAGGGAATTAGACTTGCAGGATATCCTCGAGCTTACGGCGGAGCTTGATGAGGACGACCTTAATTTTCTTGAGGTAGGAGTGAACCACAATCTTGCCCTCGCTGAATACGGCCTGAAGCACGGCAGTGGGCTTGGAATCGGCAAAGCCATCGATCGACTGATTAAACAGAAACTGATGGTAAACGATATGTCGACCTCCGCGCGTCGACTTACCTCTGCAGCGGCCGATGCCAGGATGGGGGGAGCAAATCTTCCTGCAATGAGTTCAGGTGGAAGTGGCAATCACGGCCTTACCGCCATTCTTCCGATCTGGGCTACCAAAGATTTCATTGACCATGACCGGGAGACCTTGATGAGAGCCATCGGCCTCAGCCACATCGTAACTGCCTATGTCAAAGCGCATACAGGAAGACTTTCCGCTGTCTGCGGTTGCTCCATAGCTGCCGGGGCAGGTGCCACGGCGGGTATCACCTATCTGGTTGGCGGCGATGTGCACCATATGGAAGGAGCAATCAAGAATATTCTGGAAGATTTGGCAGGAGTCATTTGTGATGGAGCAAAAGCCGGGTGTGCTATCAAGCTTAATACCGCGGCCGGTGCCGCTGTTCAAGCAGCACTCTTTTCCCTGCATGGTGTTAACGTTAAAGACACCGATGGCATCATTGGTAACTCCACTCAAAAAACGATCCAGAACATGGGTGCCCTCAGCCACGACGGCATGCATCTGGCTGACAAAACAATCCTGAAAATTATGCTGGAAAAACAGCTTGCAAAAAAGAAAAATTGACGCGACACAGCAACTTGGAAAGCCTGTAGTATCGCCACATGTCTTCTTTTGTCTCCTGCGCCAATCTCCCCCCAAGGCATTTTCCCCCGCAAAGCACGGGGACTAAAAAAAGTTTCTCTTGTTGAGTTTCAGCCCATAATGGTGATTCCGGAAATCTCTTGCAACACCAGCATGAAAAGAATATCTTCTCAGGATTTCTTTCCGCTGGAAAGAAGACTTTCAACAGTATACTATTCAGTCCTGGACTGGTATCATATTCCTCTCAAAAACTATAAAGACCTGACAATTATGAATTGTTATTGCGAATAGAAGTTCCTGTAACGTCCAAAGATTAAGGCCCTTTTTTACTCTTACCAGATAATGCAGAACACCTAGGCGATTAGCGATTTGTAAGGAGAAAATATGAATTTCAGTGCAGTGTTCAATGTGAAAGATGACACCCTTTTCAAGGTCGTTCCATGGTTGGTCATTCTATGCTTGACTCTTTTCCCCATAGGAAGATTGGCCGAATTGCCTTTGATCCTTCTGGCCATAGTCGGGATAAAGGTATTAGTTGAAAAGATAAGAAATAACGATTGGGAGAAATCAACACTGCTTTTTTCGTTATTTTTTCTTTGCCTATGGGTGCCGATCCTCATTTCTCTTCCTGATAGCTATAAATTCAATAAAACCTCCAGCCTGGCTATTGAATATTTACGGTTTTTTCTGTCAGGCCTTGCCGTCTTGAAATATTGCTTAAATGGTAAGAGCTTAAGGCTTATCAATGTCTGCTGCTTAATTGTTGTGTCCTTCTGGATTCTTGATGCACTCATTCAATACTCTTTGGGCACTGATTTATTTGGAAACGTGTTTATCCCTCAGCATTTAAGTGGAGTTTTTGGTCAGAAGCCTAAATTGGGCTTATTTTTATCGGTCTATTCTTCCTTTATTTTATTAATTCTTTACGAGAAAAAACACCTCATTTTCGGGTGGTTGGTCAATCTTTTATGCATAATTGTTATTTTATTGGCAGGCCGTAGGGGAGGATGGATAATGTATGGCGTGGTTCTTTCAGGCTTTTTGGCCTACAAATGGCAAAAGAACCTGAAAATGTTTGCTGCGAGCATGGCTGTTCTGATAGTGTGCCTGGTGACTGTAAGCACTATTTTATATTACAATTCCGATGGCTTTGCCAACAAGATGGACACAACGCTTCAAATCTTCAAAGGTGATGAAAAGTCAGTTGACACGGCAATCTCATATCGTCTTGCTATTTGGAAAACAGCCCTGACAATGATTCAGGCACATCCCATTAATGGCGTTGGCGCTAGAGCTTTCCGATACGCTTATCCCGAATATGCAGAAGTCAACGATATCTTTCTGGGATCGGACTTTAGAGGATCAAATCGTCCAATAGGTGCTTTGCACTCCCATCAGATGCAATTAGAGGTATTAAGTGAGACAGGCATATGTGGCGGATTGCTCTTTTTCTGTGCAATGATAATCCTGATCTGGTACTGGCGAAGCAGATCCGATTCCCAAAAATCCAATATGCTGCCGTATGCTCTGGGACTTGCAGCCCTTTTTTTCCCATTGAATACCCACTACGCACTTTATTCCTCTTCCTGGGCTCAGGTAATTTACTGGTTTCTTCCCCTCTATTTTGCAGCAGGAGCGATCCACGAGCCATTACCTGATTCATTGATGGAAAAATAGAAATTCCTCAACCGACATAACCATTCGAATTACTTTACAGTCCGGCACCAGTCGTAGGCATTTCTAAACATCTGCAGCCAAGGAGAAACTTGAAGCCCTTTCATCTCTTCCGGCAGATAATGGGCTTGCCAGGGCAGGAAAGTCCTTTCTGGATGGGGCATAAGCGCCAGATGTCTGCCGTCGGCTGAACAAAGTCCGGCAAGACCTTCAACGGACCCATTGGGATTAAAAGGATATTTCTCCGTTGCATTGCTGTCGTCATCCACATATACAAGCGGAGTCAGACCACCTGCTTTTACTTTATCGAGAATAGTTTTATCCGGAAAATGAAGTCGACCTTCTCCGTGATCGACGTGGATGCCAAAGACCAGCTCTTCCATCCCTGAAAGCATCATGGCCTTGCTTTTTTGCACTTTCACTGTAGTCCACCGGGACTCAAACCTACCCGATATATTGCGAATAAAACGGGGCTGGCGCTCGGCAGCGAGACCTAATTCAGGCACTAAGCCCAGCAGGCCGAACAGCTGGCAGCCGTTGCATATGCCAAGGGTAAAAGTATTGGGCCGCCGGTAGAATTCCTCGAACATCTTCTTCAATCTGGGATTGAATAGAATGGTTGCCGCCCATCCTTTTGCCGATTCAGGGACATCGGCATAGGAAAATCCGCCGACTGCCGCGAGACCCCGGAAATCATCGAGATTTACGGTTCCTGCAAGCAGGTCGCTCATGCAGATATCCCAAGGCTCAAATCCGGCACTATAAAAAGCAGAAGTCATTTCACGGTCTGAGTTCGATCCTTCGTCCCGCAAGATTGCCACCTTTGGCTTATCAGTGCGAGTCAGCAACTCAGCTGGTGACGGCTCAGGATGAAAACTTAAATGATAGCCCGGCCCTTTCCGGTCATAAACAGTGTCTTTTTCCTCATCGGCACAAGCCGGATTCATCTGCAATCGTTCAAGCTGATAGCTGGTTTCCTCCCACCAGCCGCGCAGAACGATCATCTGTTCGTCCAAGACCTTCTCTGTGTTATAGGCAACCTTTATTTGTTTGTCTGCTGTTGTCGTTCCTAATTCGACAAAGGGTACTCCGGCTCCTGTCAGGATATCTTCCACTGCGGAAATTTTGTCCGGTCGGCATTCTATCACCAAGCCAAGTTCCTCGGCAAAAAGCGTCTCAAAGACCGTGCTTTTCCCGTGCAGGTTAATATCAAGGCCGCAGTTGCCACTGAATGCCATTTCCAAAAGAGTGGTGATCAGCCCACCGTCACTGCGATCATGTCCGGCTGAAATCAGATCCTGGTCAATCAGCTGTTGCACTGCCAGAAAACAGTTTTTTAATGCAGTACCATCTTCAACATCGGGACTTACATCTCCCAGCTGTCCCATAACCTGTGCCAGGGAACTGCCGCCCAGCCTGGTCTTCCCCCCGCTAAGATCGAGATAGAGCAGGGGCGAACCAATCTTTTTGATATCCGGAGTAATAACCTTGCCGATATCAGGCACCGCCGCATAGGCGGAAATAACCAACTCACGCGGAGACTTGACGGTTTCCTTGCCCACCATGGTAGCCATGGACAAACTGTCCTTACCGCCATCTACCGCCATCCCGACTGTAATCATCACGTCTCGCATTGCCTTTGCTGCGTCATAAATGGCTGCCCCCTCTCCCGGCAGCTTTGGTGCCCACATCCAATTGGCAGAACATTTGACCTGCTGCAAATCCTCAATTTTAGCCCAGACCAGATTGGTCAAAGCCTCACCAACAGCCATCCTGGCTCCGGCGGCAGGATCAACCAGCATTTTAATGGACTGCTCACCAATCGCCGAGCCAATACCCGTCTTACCGAAATGACTCTGAGCTACCACTGCAACATTGCTGACAGTTAACTGGAGAGGGCCACAACACTGCTGACGGGCTATGAGCCCCGTCACCGCGCGATCAACTTTATTGGTGAGAAATCTTTTTGAACCAACCGAAACCAGTCGCAACACGTCGTGCAGTGCAGCTGCAACCGTCAAAGCCGAAGGAAGTTTAAGGGGCTTAGAACTCACTGGTGTTCTGGTGTCCGTGAACGTTTTCTGGGGAATTTCCCCCAACAGTACCGGCAGATCGATATCTACCGGAGTTGTATCATCGTTTGCATCGTGAAGAACAAAGCGCAGGTCGCCTGTTACCTCCCCCAATACCTCGCAATTGACCTTTTCCCGATCACAGATAGCCTTGAATTTTTCAATATTTTCAGGTCGGATCAAAAAACCACACCGCTCCTGATATTCGGCGACATAGATTTCCAGTACCGACATGGTGGGATCCCCAACCCGAATATTTCGGACCTCCACGCGACCACCGGACTTTTCCACCAACTCCTTCAAGACATTGGCAGGACCTCCTGCGCCCTGGTCATGGATCACATCAATGAGGCTTTTGTCCCCCATCTCATTGCAGGCACGAATTACCCGGTTCATCTTCTGTTCCATTTCCGCATCGCCGCGTTGCACCGCATTGAAATCAAGGCTCGACTCATTTTCCCCCTGCAGCATGCTGGAGGCCGCGCCGCCGCCAAAACCAACGCGATAAGCTGGTCCACCCACCTGGACAATGATCATTCCTTTTTCAGCCGAGGACTTTTCGGTATGTCGTCCATCTATCTGGCCGATACCTGCGGTAAACATAATCGGCTTTAAAAATCCCCAGCGTTCCCCGTTATCAAGACGCATATCAAAAGATCGGGTAAAACCCTGGATAAGAGGCTCTCCGAATTTATTGCCATAGTCCGATGCACCGTTACTCGCTTCTATTTCTATATCGAGGGCCGAAGCCAGGTTGTCGGGGCAGGGATATTTGTTTTCCCACTGGAGTTCATAACCGGGAATATTCAGATTTCCAACACAATATCCAGCTGTTCCGGCAACAACAAAACCACCTTGTCCAGTGCCCTGAACGTCACGAATTCGACCGCCTGTTCCGGTTTCCGCCCCGGGAAACGGAGCCACCCCGGTGGGGAAATTATGGGTTTCCGCCGTAAGCAGGGGATGATAGGTAACCTTGACAGGCACAAGTGGACAGGGGCTCCCCGGTTGCTCCGGTACTAACGTATGAATTTCATACCCTTTAACAACACTGGAGTTATCTTTAAAGGCAATGAGTGACCCCTTAGGGTTTGCATCAAGTGTGTCAGTTACCAGGTTGAAGAGTGTCCCTTCCATCTCCTTGCCATCAATGACCTGCTTTCCTTTAAAAAATCCATGTCGCGAATGCTCCGAGTTGGCATTGTTCAGATCCATGATCTCAACTATGGTCGGATTGCGATGCTGCTGGTTGACAAAGTAATCGTAATAAAGATTCCTGTCCCATTCATCCATGGAAATTCCCGGCAACTCGGTCAGGCCGTCCGGCCCTTTGCTCTTAAGATCCACTTCATAGACCGGTTCGGGGATGACTCCGGTTTCAAATGTTGTCAGTGGCAGAGGGTAATGACATTCGGTCATTCGATCGTGATGGTCGGCAATGAAGTCCTGCATGTCCACGGTCTCCGCTACCAGATAACGTCTCGAGCGCTCCACCCGGGTAATGATATCAAGACCTGTTGCTTTGCAGATAGAGACCATGTTCGACGACCACGCAGTGGCGAAATTCAGCCGTGGCCCAACCTCCACTACCCTGTCTCCCTGCAGAACAGGTGATTCGCTTACGCTGTCAGGAAGAAAACCGTCTGCCAGAATAAGTCGCAGACAGGTTATTTCCTCATTCTTTAATTCCCGCGTCGATTCGATATTAAAACAATAGGCCCGGTCTTCATCAATTTTTCGATAAAGCTGTGTGACTGTCACACCCATGATCTTTTCCTTTATATTATTTGCATCAAATTAATTGTTCCGAAAGAGGAACAACAAAATCTCTATGATAAGTTCTAAACAGAAACCACAAACTACTACTGTGCACAGTATGATACACCAAGCGGCTTTGTGGGCAAACACTAGCATTAATCGACAAAAATTTCCCCATCAATTTTAATGAACAGATGCAGGTAATGATTATATTGAGTAAGGTTTTGCAAAGTGGCAAAGAAATTCCTTTAATACCAATCCATCGTTACACCGACTCATTTTGATAACGAAAACGAAGCGATCATAACTCCGGATTCAGAGGACAGATGGAAAACGATAACCAGTCATATCTGCAACAAAAAATAGATACCCTGGAAAAAGAATGCGCATACCTGAGGAAGAAACTAGTCAGGCTTACTGCACAGCAAAAACGCCAGGAGAAAATCGATAATATTAATAAGCATCTCCTGAAACAAACAAATGAAAAGCTCCTGCTGTGCACAAAACTATCTCAGCATGAAAATCTTTCAAAATCAAATTTCCTGGCCAATATGAGCCATGAAATCAGGACGCCGCTCAATATAATTCTCGGCATGGCCAACCTGTTGGCGGAAACTCAGTTGGACAAAATCCAGATGCAATACCTTCACAGCCTGCGAATCACAGGTACACAGCTGATGGAGATTCTGAATAATATCCTGGAGTTTTCTCGTATTGATGCCGGCAGGATTACCATTGAACCCGAACCCTTCAGTCTTCAAAAAATCATTTACCAGATTGAGGCATCGGCACTGCCGCTTTGCCTGCAAAAAAATCTCAAATTCATCGTGGAACACGATCCTCTCTTGGTTATGGAAAGGGTAGGAGATCCACTGAAAATATTCCAGATCCTCCTGAACCTGATCAATAATGCCGTCAAATTCACCCAGTCGGGCTCCATCACCTTTAGCATAAAGGAGGATTATAAAGAGGAGGGTAAGCTTGTCCTGACCGTTGTTGATACAGGCATAGGCATCTCAGAAGACCAGCATAAAATCATCTTTGACCGATTTACCCAGGCAAATGACTCCCTTTGTCAACAACAAGGCGGAGCCGGCTTAGGTCTGGCTATCAGCCAAAAACTTACCAATGCCATGGGAGGACAGCTCATGGTGAAGAGTGCGCTCGGCAAGGGGTCCATTTTCAGCTGCCATCTACCACTTCCTCCAGCCGCTCCCTCGGACCGAAGGCGCCTTCGCCTTGACGCATCCTTAATCCTGCCGGAAAGTTTTCCCGAGCTGAGAGTCCTGGCAGTCGATGATATCCATGAAAACATAGAAGTCATCAGAATGTACTTAAAAGATTACCCGGTGCACATCCAGGCAGCAGAAAACGGCAAAGAAGCACTTGAGTTTTTTGCGGGTGATGCATTCGATATCATCCTGATGGATATCAGAATGCCGGTCATGGATGGCATCAAGGCCACACAAAGAATTCGCGAAATGGAAAAAGCTGGAGCAAATATCCCACAGGTCATTCTGGCCGTTACTGCACACGCTTTTCAGGAACAAAAAAACAAATTTCTTAAAGCCGGTTTTGACGGAGTACTAACCAAACCCTTTTTCAAAAGGGAGCTGATTCTAACCCTCTATAAATTCGCGACAAGAGAGCAAGATTCCCCCTCACCGGAACAAATGGGGAATAAAGCTATTGGATATTATCTGGAAAATGAACGGCCTGAAAAGATTCCTGAATCGCTCCAGTATATGCTGCCGGATCTGCTCGAGACTATCTCTTCAGACCTGAGCTTAATGAAATCATTTCTGCAGGAAGAAAATTATGAATATATCTATGCAACAGCACATTCTCTTAAAGGCGTTGCCGGAATGTTCGGTTTTCAAAAACTGGCGTCCCTGATAACCGATCTCTCCAAGACCGTCAAATCCGGAAATTTCTTAGTAGTCGATGAACTTTTTACAGTTCTTGAAACATATGTCATCCAGTTAAAAACACAATTCAACTGAGCCCTATCCAGCCAGCGGCCTTCCAGCCTACCTCCTGCTCAGAAGCATATGCTCAAGTTGTGGACCGACTTTTTTCCAGTCCACACAAGGTCTGGAAAAACCTTTCGGATGAATAAGTGGACAACCAAAAGCTGAATCATCAATATACACATCGCCATACGCCTTGGGGCTGCTTGTCCATGTATCCTGATCGGGATTTCTGTTAACCCCGAATAATTGGATACCGTTTGTTTCCATATACTGAACAGCATCTTGTAATAGATTCATCCCTTCCGATCTGTTGGAACGCATAGTGAACAAAATGAGCTTTGCCCCGTGACGCTGTAACCTTTGCAGCCAGGTTACAGCACCTGGAACAGGCTCACCGATATCAGGGTACCTGTGATCAACTACTGTTCCATCAAAATCAATACATATATACATTTCTTTCTCCGAAAGGATTTCATGCTCTCTTTGACGGCATATCTTAATGCACCTTGTGAACATTGCAACTTCAAGAAGCTTATCTAGGTACCCGTTGGCATGGCTATGATCAATGGAATGTCGATCAGAAGAACAGGTTTGCTGCATCTGTAGGACTTGTTGCTCATTTTGCCGGTAGTCAGTTGGGAAAAACCTGTCTCCCTTTTCCATTCTCTTTTGCCAGAAGAACCGCAATGACGTCTGGCGCTTACTCGTATCCTGCTGGTTAACAGCCATAGCCAGCGCTTTACGCGTGCCGACAATCACAGCAAGTCTTCTTGCACGGGTCAAGCCCGTATAGATGAGATTACGAAAAAGCATTTTAAAATGCTGGGTCAAAACCGGCATGATGACTGCTCCGAATTCACTTCCCTGCGACTTGTGAATCGTTATAGCATAGGCAAGATCGAGCTCCAGGATATCGTCTTTCTGATAAACGACCTCTCTTTTATCCGGAAAAAAGGCAACAACACAGCTCAGGGCGGCGTTATCTATAGACAGGATGGTACCGATATCACCATTGAACACACCCAGGTCATAGTTGTTTCTCCTGTGGATCACCCGGTCCCCTTCACGAAAAATCTTCTCTCCCACCGACAGTTGCGCCTTGCCCTTTAACGGAGGATTGGCTGCCTCCTGAATTACCCGGTTTAAGTTGGCCGTCCCCAGAGTACCGCGGGTCATCGGAGAGAGTATCTGGATTTCACAGTTTCGTCCATGATACTTGGGGATCCATTCCAGATAAAGCCGAACCACCGCATCGACGGCCGATAACCCATAATGCAGGGTTGACCAGGGATGGACTTTAGCGAGAACCGCCTTTAATTCATCAACATATCTTTCTGCCTGTTTCACCTTTTGAAGATCGACGTGCAGAAATTTTTTTGGGATAATGAAATCCTCTTCATAAGAGGAGCCAATTTTCTCGCCTGTTCTAAACTGATAGAGATTTTCAGCCGTCACCAATCCTTCCAGTTGGGAGGTCTGCAAATCATAATGCCGTTTGACTCGACCAACAAAACTCAGTTGTTCTTTAGTCGCCTCATCCGAATCAATAAAGAGACAGTCGATTTTCTCCTGCCAGATTTCCGGTTTTTTAAAGGGAGAGTTAATAGATGGAGTGATGCCTTTGTTTATCTCATGGGCATATTCAATGATTTTTGACTCCCGAGCCTGACGAAAAACCTGGGTGAGCCGAAAGCAGGCAACTGAACCGGAATCGATGATGTCCCGCAAAACATTACCGGCACCTACAGAAGGAAGCTGATCGGCATCGCCGATAAACAACACCTGACAACGGGCAGGAACCGCTTTCAGCAGTGAGGCAGTCAAGGAGATATCGAGCATGGAACACTCATCGACAATAAGAAAATCGGCACGCAAGGGCTGGTCCTCGTTTTTCTTGAACATCCCGCCCTGCCACTCCAGCAACCGATGCAGGGTTTTTGCTTCCCTGCCAATAACCTCAGACATACGCTGGGCCGCACGTCCTGTTGGCGCAGCAAGTAATACCCTTTTTCCGAGATGCTCAAGTAACCTGACAATGACCAGGGTAGTGGTGGTCTTGCCACAGCCAGGGCCTCCAGTCAGAACAGAAAACTGGTTTGATACAACTGCCTGTACGGCGTTCGCCTGTTCCTCGCTGAGGCTGATACCCCGTTTCCGGGCGTGCGCATCGATCCATTTGGTTACAACTTCTGTATCAATTATAACCGGGACCGCCATCCCACCAATCTTTGCCGCCACATTTGATTCATCATAATACAATGATTTCGAATAGTAACAAACCAGCTCGCCCCCTTCCCCCAGTGGCAACAGCCGTACTTTCAGGTGATTTCCCGTTTCCATCTTGTCGAGAATAACCGCCAGACGATTTTCCGGATTGAAACCAAGCAGATTGGCTACTTCAGTAATAATCTGCGTTGAGATCAGGTAACAATGACCCTGTTCGCGACCGGCGGCCAGAACATGCTTGACGGCGGCTGTTATACGCTGCTCGCTGTCAGTCGCCAGCCCCAGGCTGAGTGCAACTTTGTCCGCTGAGAAAAAGCCGATTCCATAAAAATCATCCGCCAGCCGATAGGGATCTTCACTGACTGTCTGTATTGCCTGATCACCGTATTTTTTATAGATTCTCACTGCAAAAAGTGTTGAGATGCCATTCCCCTGCAAAAACATCATCACTTCCCGAACAACCCGGTGCTCCCTCCAGGCCTCCTCAATCATGTGAAGTTTCTTTCTTGCTATTCCAGGAACCTCCAGCAGCCTTCCAATATCATATTCAAAAACGTTCAGCGTATTTTCCTGGAAGTTACGTACGATTTTACCGGCGGTCTTTGGACCGATACCATGAATCAAACCGGAGCCCAGATATTTTTCCAGTGCTGCGATCGTCGCCGGCTTTTTTTCAATAGCTCGAACTGCTCTGAACTGTCGACCGAACTGGGGATGCACGGTCCAGGCACCATGAAACTCCATGGTAGCTCCGGCAAACACCTGTGTCTGATGCACTGTTACGGTTTCCAGAGTGCTGGGGGAGTTAAAGGGGGTCACCCTGAGCACCGACCAGCCACTATCGGAATTATGGTAGGTGACCCGCTGGACGATGCCCTGCAAATTTTCGGTTATATCCGTCATAGGTTGTGAGAGTACTATCTGGATGCCGATTACTGTCAAACGTATGATTTTCGGCCACTATTCCGCTGGCGATTACCATACTGATTCTAAGCCGAGACGGGTTGGCCAAAGACCATCAACCTGGATTCATGCGACAATCATTTTTTCAAGAATCATTCAAATGACTTTAAAACTTTCGAAGAAATGACACCGACGATGAAGGATTCATACTCTTTTTTTAAGTCCACGAACACCATACCGGTTCTGTATCCACCATTTTCAGAGCAGATGTTTTTGACTATCGCCCGCGATAATATTTTCTGTTTGCCAAGAAAAAGCCCTACATTTACCGGCTGACTTTGAGTCAGTTCAGTATCCAGGAGAACGGCCAGGCCACTCTGCGCAAGATCAACCAAAAACCCTTTACCTTCAAAATTCTTTGAGACGACTTTAACCGGTATCCTTTTCACACCAAAAAGCGGCAGCAATTCGTCTTTTGCAACTCTTATCCATGCCCTCTTGCCTAGAGGATTCTCCGGCTCAAACTTCCAATCCACTTCAAGCCCATCAAGTGAAGGGATATCATCCCAATTTGTTTTTTCTTTTGTCATAATTTTTCCTGGTTTCCCTTGTAATATTAATGGCTCCAGATCACTCTAACAGTATATACATACGGGCATTAAAAACAAGTATTTTGCCGGAAGTCAGCAAGATAGACAGGACTCTATTGAAAATAGCTCGGGTGATGAAACAACGTCAAATTCAGGACCAGACGTCGATTACCTTGCTGAAATTATAAAAAAATCCCTCCCTTCTCCAAGATAAGAGAAACAATTCTTGTTTTCTCTCGGGATTACCTGCATTGCTTAACCTGGGAGCTGCACACCGGACAAGCCTGCATGCGGAGCGGTTTCTCTAAATGGCTTGCTTCCAGCAATTCGACATCCTGAAAAATGTCTGC
The DNA here is from genome assembly GCA_963709755.1 of uncultured delta proteobacterium. Taxonomy (GTDB): domain Bacteria; phylum Desulfobacterota; class Desulfobulbia; order Desulfobulbales; family Desulfocapsaceae; genus Desulforhopalus_A. The sequence continues at coordinate 101,145 of CAVPXO010000007.1, read as the reverse complement.
GGTCCGGCCGTCCGCCATCACCTGACCGTCCCGGATAACTATGGTCCGTTCGCAGAGATCGAGGACCATGTCCAGATCATGGGTTGCAATAATCTTGGTATGTTTAAATCCGGCTAACAGTTCGATAAGTGTACGTCGAGCTTTTGGATCGAGGTTTGATGACGGTTCATCCATCACCAGGATATCCGGACTCATGGCAAGCACGGTAGCTATGGCAACAGCACGCTTTTCCCCACCCGAAAGCCTGTATGGTGGTCGTTCCCGGAGGTGTCCTGTATCAGTGCGGTTGAGTGCATCCTGAACCCGACTTTCGACTTCACCTGGCGGCAAACCGAGATTGAGCGGACCAAAAGCTACATCATCGTACACAGTCGGCATGAACAACTGGTCGTCGGGATTCTGAAATATCATTCCCACCGTCTTGCGAATATCTTTGACGGTTTCTTTCGTCAACGGAAAATCGCCGATTCGCACCTTGCCTGTCTGCGGAGTAAGATACCCGTTCAAATGCAGAAGCAAAGTTGATTTCCCGGCCCCGTTGGCTCCGACCACAGCGACGGATTCGCCATGATGAATGAGAAAAGAAATACCCTTTACAGCTTTAGTGCCGTCTGCATAGGTGTGATTGAGGTCCTGCACTTCAACAATATGATGACTCATGATGTGATTCCTGTGATTAACCGACCAAGCATCATCGGGAGATCGTAGCAACGCATGAGGAGCAGGATCGAGCATCCTCCAGCAAGAACGAGAAGGTCCCGGACAGTAACAGTTAGAGATTGATGAATACGTATGGTGCCATCAAATCCGCGGCAAATCATAGCCAGATGAATACGTTGGGCTCGATCAATCGTTCTCAACAGCAACTGGCCTGCCATATGCCCATAAGTTTTCATGCTCATGCCCCGATTCCCGAAGGAACGAAGGGTTCGTGCCTGATACATGCGCAGTCCCTCATCCATCAACACAAAAATATAGCGATACAGCATCAGCAGCTGGACCGCAAATATCCTCGGCATACCAAGTTTTACCATGGCCATGCACACTGTATTGAAGCCGGTAGTGGCAATCAGTATAAGCATTGCACTGACAGTAAGACTGAATCGAAGCAGGATGGATAAGAAAGACAACCAGCCACCGGTCACCGCAAAACCGCCAACTTGCAGCATCGGCTGCTGATCAAGAAAAGGATTAAAGATTCCGACCATAACGGCAAAAGGCGAAACCAGCAGTAATTTTTTCAACAGAAAATCTGCCGGGATGTCGGCAATGCCCATAACCACTGCCAAAAAGAGCACAAAAGGCAGCATTGCAGAGATGCTGTATTTGTCAAAAGAGACAACACAAACCACGAAAAAAATGGCCATCAGCATCTTTATTCTTGGATCAAGTCGATGAATGCCGGAGGTACCGTTGGCCAGATCTTCAAGATAGCTCAGATCGAAAAAAGCTGATTCAATTTTGGCCATGCAGATTGCTCCCGAACGACAGAAAATATATAGAAAACGGGCAGGAGTGGCACATTACCACTACTGCCCGTTGAAGACAAGGTCTGCAATCAGGAAAGATCTCTTTAAGCAGTCCGATTTCGCCTCTTAAACAACATACCGATCATCAGAACCAAGACAAGCGTCAAGCCACCTCCAACGAGCCCGGAGGTTGTCGTACCGCCGTCGACGACCGGCCAGGATTTTGAGTCTGTAACTCCTTCGGCCTCTTTGTCATCGGTTTTGAAACCATAACCGGGCAGGAATGCAATTTTGTCCTGGAAAGCTGTCAGCGCGTGGTAAATTCCTTTCTCCGGCGTTTTCAGCTCCTCACTGCCTGACACCTTGGCCATTGACCATTCCAGTCCATCCGGAGAGGAGGAGGCGAACCAGGACAACGTACCACCGGTAATAACCGCTGCTAAACCCAGTCCGGCAAGAACTTTGCCTATGCCGAGCTTACCAAGCGGTCTTGAGTTTGTTGTCAATTCGAGAATTTCCGGTCGCGCCTTCCAGACAAAATTGATGACGGCGGTGGTAACGAGTCCTTCTACAATTCCGATAGCCAGGTGAATAGGCAACATCACAGTGAGGAAAGCATTCAGAGGCAGATCCGAAATCCCGGAGGCAACAGTTTCAAAAACGACGCCAAGGGCACCGAGCTGTAAACCGATGATAGCAGCCAGCGAGGCTCCCAGACTAATTCGCAGCGGTGTCGGATTTTTCCCGGCAATGACTTTGTAAATGAGGGGATAGGCTATAAGACAGGGAAACACTCCCAGATTAAAAATGTTGCAGCCAAGCGCCAGCAAACCACCGTCCGCGAAAAAAAGAGCCTGGACTGTCAGGACCGAGGCAATAGTCAAAAAAGCAGCATACGGGCCAAGCAGAATGGCGAGAATCATTCCGCCGCCAAGATGACCGGACGACCCTGTTGCCGGGATGGTGAAATTTATCATCTGGGCCGCAAAGATGAAGGCGCCAAGTACTCCCATCAGAGGAACTTTACGATCATCAAGATCCTGCTGGACTTTTCTGGCACAATAGGCGATTGTGCCCGCAGTTGCTCCCCACATTGTAGCGCCAACTGCCGGGGAAAGAAGTGCGTCGGCCATATGCATTGTGTTGTCTCCCGTATTTTTTTACACAAACAGCACTGCTTCTGTAACACGATATCACAATTAGTAACACTCGAAGTAATACAAAAGATGTAATCGTGTGTCAAACAAAAAAATACGGACATCATCCTCCTCCTGGAAATCAAGAAAAATCATGATCCCCTGGCAAGAACTCGATCGGGTCGAACTCCCCGGACAAGCAGGAACACTTACCCTGAGACAGCGAGGTTCTGAATTTTCTATCAGAACCACAGAAACAGAATTGATGAACAGCCGTCTCCACGGATCTGAAGATGCCCTGGCTGAATTGAGCTACAGCCGTCTTAACCAAAAGGAAGACCTGAGGATTCTTATTGGTGGCCTTGGCATGGGCTACACATTGGCTGCAGCACTTGCAAAATCAGACTCGAAGACACTCATCACCATATCTGAGCTCATCCCAGCTGTAGTCAAATGGAATCGGCAACACCTCGGACACCTTGCGGGAAGACCTTTAGATGATCCTCGAGTCTCCATTCAGGAAGAAGATGTTGTGGAAACAATCAGGAGAAAAAAATTATTTTGGAATGCTATACTTCTTGATGTCGACAATGGTCCTAACGGGCTTATCCAGAAAGCCAATGACCGTCTTTACAGCATATCCGGCTTAAAAGCTTCCTTTGCCGCTCTCTGTCCTGGGGGAATTCTGGCTGTCTGGTCGTCCGGACCGGACGAAGGATTTACGGCTCGCCTCAACCGTTGCGGATTTTTGACAGAAACCCTGTCCGTAAGAGCTCGCAAAACCGGAAAAGGTGCCAGACACACTGTATGGCTTGCTGCAAGGCCAGAGAGAAGGAGATAATATGGAAGGAAGACAAACTACATCTTCAAACGGAAGAGCTCTTCTGCCGCTCAGCACTACCTGGTCTTCATCAAATTTTACCGATATTTCATAAACTTATCCACGACACACATAGCTTCTGAAATAAATAATACTTGACCGCCTATCAGCTGTTTTGTAATCATATTGTCTTGATGTGACTTCATGAATCGTATCTGGTAACGGAATGATTGCAGGAATTTTGGGACAGCTCCTACCAATTATTTTTTGATTCCGATTACCCATACTTTTACTTCGGATGCATGGAATGATAATTGGACTCGATGTAGGCGGTACCCATACCGACGTGATTCTTCTGGACGGCAGGATGCTTGTTCGCGAGGTCAAGATTGCAACCGACCCGGATAATCTTTTCCAGACTCTGATCGCCGGTCTCAGTGCCGTTACAGAGGGTATTGACCCCACATCCATTAAAAGGGCAGTCCTTAGCACTACCCTGGCCACCAACCTTGTCGCCCAAAAAAAACTCCCGGAAGTCGGAATGGTAGTCGCAGGAGGTCCCGGCATCGACCCCTGCCACTTTCGCACCAATAAACTCTACTATACTGTTGATGGTGCCCAGGATCATCGTGGACGGGAAATCCAGGCCCTGGATTGCATACAGGTGCAGGCTATCGGTGAAGAACTCAAGAGCCAGGGGATTCGCTACGCAGGTGTAGTATCCAAGTTTTCGGTACGCAACCCGGAGCAGGAGGAGAAGATGGCCGCACTGCTGCAGCCCTATGTAGAAAAGGTCTTCATGGGCCATCAGTTTTCCGGCAGTCTCAATTTTCCCCGTCGCATAGCCACCACCTACCTGAACTGCGCGGTCTATCCTGTTCACAAAAAGTTTTTCCTGGCGGTGCAGGGGGCGCTTGCCGAAAAAGGCCTCACCATGCCCATCCGCATCCTCAGACCCGACGGCGGCAACATGAATATCGAATCGTCGGTAGATCACCCGGCCCAGACCATTCTGTCGGGACCGTCCGCCAGCGTCATGGGTTCTATTTCCTCTGCCCCCTCCCAGGGTACCTGCCTGGTGCTGGATATCGGTGGAACAACTACCGATATGGCAGTGTTGATCGACAAGGTTCCATTACTTGCTCCTCTTGGTATTGAAATCTCTCGCCACAAGACCCTGATCCGCGCCCTGCAGACTGAGTCCATCGGCATAGGCGGAGACAGCACTGTCCGAGTGAGGGAAGGTAAATTGACCATAGGTCCCGACCGGATCGGCAGGGCCATGGCTTACGGTGGTCCGGAACCGACACCTACAGATGCTTTCTATGTCCTGGGAAAGGGCGGCAGCGGCGATGTAACAAGATCCTTAAAAGGCTTGGAACCCATAGCAGAAGCTCTGGGTCTGACTGTTTACCAAACAGCGCAATTAATCTTTGAAACAGCCTGTCGCAGTATTCTCGATGCCGCTGCAGAGATGATCAACACTATCAACAGCAAACCGGTCTATACCGTGCACGAACTTTGGGAAGGCAGCCAGATACGACCCAGCCATCTTTTAGTTCTCGGCGGCCCCGCTCCACAATTTGCCGGTCAGCTTCAGACCATGTTCGACGGGAAGGTGCAGGTCGTGCCCAATCATCAGGTCGCTAATGCCATTGGCTGTGCCCTGGCCCGTACCACCTGCGAAGTAATCCTCTTCGCCGATACCGCCCAGGGCAGGGCCACCGCTCCGGCTGAAGGCTTCAATCGAAAGATTCCAGCAAATTTCAGCCTGGCAAATGCCCACCATCTTGCCGATGAGCTGCTGCGAAAGAAGGCTGTGAAAAGAGGTGCCAATCCTCTGGACCTGGAAACAGAAATCCTTGAAGAAAGTCAATTCAACATGATCCGAGGCTTTCATACTATCGGCAAAAACATTCGGATCCGAATGCAACTCAAACCTGGGCTCATCAAAGAAAGATGATTGCGGCGAGACACCAAATTATGAATATGCCTCTCGATCCGGGGCCAATCAAAAAATACTCAGCAATCAGGAACCAGCAATATGTTACACGCCAAAAATAAAACAGGACTGGTCTTCTTCCCGGCCTTTGACTGGTCTATCTCTTCCACCCACCCTGAAAGAGAAGAACGACTGCTCTATACCCAGGATCAGGTGTTTGAAGAGGGACTGCTGGATATCGAAGGTATTGTCGAGTTCAAACCGGATGTGGTGACCTTGAAAGATGTACAGCGGGTCCATTTTTGTATCCCCGACCCCTGGAGCGTGATGACCGAGTCCCATTTCATCAGTGCGGGCGGCGCCAAGACCATTGGTATGGCGGTGATGGACGGTAAAATAAAACGGGGTTTTGCTATAGTTCGGCCTCCGGGGCACCATGCCTGCCGCGTCGTCCACGGTGCCCGTGGTTTCTGCAACATCAACGTCGAAGCAATTATGATCGAATATCTGCGTCGGAGCTACGGAGTTAAGCGGATAGCAATTGTTGATACCGACTGTCACCACGGCGACGGCACACAGGACATCTACTGGCATGACCCCAACACCCTGTTTATTTCCATTCACCAGGACGGTCGCACCCTCTATCCCGGTTCGGGCTTCCAGAGCGAGATGGGCGGCCCCAATGCCGTGGGCACCACCATCAATATTCCCCTGCCGCCCTATACCTCAGATGAAGGGATTCTCTATACCATTAAAGAAGTGGTGCTGCCGATCCTGGACGATTTCAAGCCCGAGTTGATCATCAACTCGGCCGGTCAGGACAATCATTACTCCGACCCGATCACCAATATGAACTTTTCCGCTCAGGGGTATGCTGAACTGACCTCTCTGCTGAAAGCCGATATCGCCGTGCTGGAAGGCGGTTATTCCATTGAGGGCGCGCTCCCCTACATCAACACCGGTATCATCCTGGCCATGGCTGGTTTAGACTACGACCACCTCAGGGAACCGGACTATGACGCTGAAGCCTATAAACAGAGCAGTGATATAACCAACTATATCCAAAAGATCGGCAGGAAAGTGTTGGAGAATTGGGATCGGCGGGATGCCCTGACCGAAATGGCGCGTGGCAGGTCTCAACCGGATAAACGCACCCGGAATATTTACTATGATACCGATAATATTCAGGAAAAACAGAGCGAGACCATTCGCATCTGCGATGATTGTGGGGGCGCACTGAGAATTGAATCGGCTGCCGACAGACACAAACCGATCCTGGCGGTCCATATCCCAATCAATGCCTGCACTGCCTGTCAGAAACAGGGCCACCGTTGGTTTGAAACCGCCAAACGTGACCAATTTGCAGAAGTTTACCTCCAGGACCGTATTACTGATCTTTATCTTTCTACGAATAAAAAATAAGTCAGGCAATGACATGTTCTTCTTTCTTGTGGGGGTATAAGAAAATGCACTTCTGAAAATCTATCTGAAAAATTTGTCATTACGCTGCATTGTTTCGACATATCTGTTGCTCCACAAGCAATCTTGTTTACTATTTGATCATCTTTCCTTTCTGCTTTAGTGTCTTACCAGAGAATTCTTGTCATTTTTTACCATACATCCTTGCGGGGTGTTGGAATATCAAAGTTGCTTTTCTGATTTCTACTATGGGGCTGCCTATGATCTCGACAAAGTCATCCGGCATACTTTCACTCCACCTTCCCCTTATTTTTTTTCTTTTACTCAGTGCCTGTACTGAGTCAGAACCACCATTTACCTGCACCGATCCCATAGGTTGCGTTGTAGTGGCTCCGGGAGAGCCTGTAAAAATAGGCGTATTACAGGCATTAAGCGGAAGGGTTGCACCTCTTGGTCAGGCGCAGATCAGAGGCTTTGATCTTGCCCTGGACAAAAGAAAGAACAAGCTTCTCGGCCATCTTGTTTTTCTCCGGATTGAGGATACCGGATGCACAGAAGAAGGGGGCGCCAATGCTGTCTTAAAGATAATTACAGATCCACAGACCATTGCCATCTTCGGCACGACCTGTTCCAATGCTGCCGCCGCTGCTTCCCGAACTATGTCGACGGCTGGCCTTACAATGATATCAGGCAACAGTTCCGCACCTTTTCTCACCTCTATAGCAGGGCGAACCGCCCCCGGCTGGCAACCCGGATTTTTCCGTACTGCGGCAAATTGTGAAAACGCCGGCAAGGCCGCCGCGGACTATGCCTTCCGACAGCTTGGTTTGCATAAAGCCGCCACCATTCACGACAACGATATCTATACCAAAGGATTAGCTGAGTTCTTCCAGAGCGCCTTTACCGCGCTTGGTGGAGAAATTGTGCTCGATGCCGCTATCAACAAAGGGGAAACAGAAATGGGCCCGGTGTTAACCGCAGTTATAAACTCAGGTGCTGAACTGCTTTTTTTCCCATTGTTTCAGCCAGAGGGCAGCCAAATACTCCTGCAGGCCCGCGCCTTAGACGCGCTCGACTCAACACTGCTGATAAGTGATGGTGCTTTAATTGAGAAAAGCTTTCTTGATGAGGTGGGGACGTTCGGCAAGGGCATGTGTTTTGTCGGCCCCAGCAGCCCGGAGGGAGCTGCTGTTGACCAACTGGCCGCAGCCTATGAAAGAAAATATAAGGAAAAACCGTCTGTTAGTTATTATCTCAACGCTTTTGATGCCGCTAACCTTCTTTTTAATGCCATCGCCAAGGTAGCACATCGGGACAGGGATGGCGCCTTGCATCTCAGTCGTCAAGGCTTGCGGGATACTCTCTATGCAACAACCGGTTATAAGGGAGTTACCGGAACTCTCAGTTGTAATCAGTTTGGCGACTGTGCCCGACCAACCTTCGATATCCTGTGTCTCGATGACCCTTCCAGGGGACTTGAAGGATTACAATCCAACAAAGTGTTTTCCTATACTGTAGAAAAATAGGCCGGTTTGATCTGAATAAGGGGAGGAGACATGGATATTGTCAAACAAAGGTGGAGCAGGTTAGGAATTACCGGCAAATTCACCCTTGCTTTCACCCTCATGCTTGCTTTTTTAATGCTCATCGCCACCACCGGTTCTTTTTCTCTCTTTTATATTGGCAATGCCGAAGAAAAAATTAGAAAAAGTATGGCAATAGAGCAGCTCGTTCTAAGAATGGATCGAGGCCTCGAAAAGGCGCGTCGACTGCATGGTAACTTCTTTCTCCAATATCGTTATATCGGCTTGGAGGAGGCCTTTACCGCATACATGCAGCCCTCTATTCAGGAGATCGACAAAGTCATCATGCTGAGCAGTAACTTGAAAACGCTTCTCTCACAACCAGATGTCAGTAATTTTGCGGATATAGATCAGGCAGACGTTAATCTTTATCTCAAATCGGCAGAACGTTTTGCCGAGACCTCCGTAGAAGCAGTAAAGCTGGTTTCAAAACGCGCTGCGCCCGAGGTAGGATTGGAGGTAAAGTTGCACACAATTTCCCTGAGACTGGAAAAAGAATTAAAACCTTTTCCTGATTTATGGGTCGTCTTCACCCAGGTCAATTTAAATTATAAGGATTACCGGATCAGCCGTCAGCGCTTTCTGATGCAATCAGCCTTGAACGTACTGAATGAGTTACGTTCGGATATTGAGTTAAAGACTTCCCTGGAAAACGCTGCAAAATCTTCTCTCCTGAGTCTGATCGACACTTTTCAAACGCTGGCTCAAGAGTTGCTTGATGTTGATCTGGCAATTAGCGGAAAATTGCTGGATTTCAGCCTGCAGGAACAAATGGTGTCCCCTCTTTCAAAAAAACTTATACAACTCACCCGGCAGGAGGTCGAACGTACCGAGCATCAAATTAAGTATATTCACCGGGTGGCGGTTGGGATTATGCTGACCATCAGCTTGATAGCCGCTTTTGCTGTACTCTATATTGCCGGCATGATGCACAAGAGTATCACCAGAAATGTCCTCCGCTTAGCAACAGTTGCCGAAGAGTTCAGTAAGGGTAATCTGGATGTCCGTGTCGAGAGAAAGAGTAAAGACGAACTGGGTCGACTTGGTGTTATTTTCAATACGATGGCCGCCAGGCTTAAAGATCTGGTTGAAAATCTGGAAAATAAGGTAGCCCAACGCACAGCTGAACTCTCTGAAAGCGAACAACGCTTCCGCCATCTTGTCAATGATCTGCCCAAAATAGCAATTCAGGGATTTGATGTTGAACGAAAAGTAGTTTACTGGAACCATACCAGTGAAGCCCTTTACGGTTACAGTGAAAAAGAAGCCCTGGGCAGGAAAATTGAAGAGTTGATCTTCCCCGACTCGAAGAAAAACGACATTGTCCATACGTTCCAGAACTGGATTTCCAATGATACCGATTTTCCCTCCTCTGAGATAATCCTGCGAAATAAAGAGGGCGGGGATGTACCGGTGTACTCTTCCCATGTAATGCAAACCAGTTATCAGGGAGAGAAAACAATGTACTGCGTCGATATTGATCTGACTGAACTGAAACTTGCACAGGAAAAGGGCCGGAAAAGCGAATTTTTTTACCGGCAGCTCTTTAAGCATTCCACTAGTGGGGTTGCTGTCTTTGAGGCAATTGAAGATGGCCGGGATTTCATCTTCAAGGATTTAAACAAAGCCGGTGAGGATATCGACCGGATCAGCAGTGACGAGGTAATAGGACGCAGGGTGACTGAATTGTTTCCCGGCTTTCAGGAATCCGGTCTTTTATATGTATTTTGTAAGGTCTGGCAAACCGGGGAACCTGAATATCATCCCGTCTATTTCTATAAAGATAATCGAATTGAAGGTTGGCGTTCGAACAGGGTATACAAGTTGGAATCTGGTGAAATAGTCTCTGTTTATAATGATATAACCAGTCAAAAACAAGCTGAATGGGAAAAGCAGGCTATGGAGTACCGTCTCCAGCGAGCTCAGAAAATGGAGGCCATCGGTCTTCTGGCAGGAGGTGTTGCCCACGATCTGAATAATATCCTGTCAGCCGTTGTTGGCTACCCGGAAATTTTACTTCTTGATTTGCCGGGGGAAAGTAAACTCCGACAGCCTTTGACTGCAATTAAAGAAGCCGGCGAAAGGGCTACGGCAGTAGTTGCCGATCTGCTTACTGTCGCTCGTGGCGTAGCCAATGCAAAAGAACCGAGAGATCTTAATAACCTGGTTCAGGAATACCTGGAGTCCCCTGAATTTCTTAGCCTCCAGTCGCATCATCCATATGTTCAATTCAGTCAACAATTAGCTTCCAGCCTTCCTGCAATCTGGTGTTCTCCTGTGCATGTGAAAAAATGCATCATGAATTTAGTAGCAAATGGTGCTGAGGCTATAGATGGTTCAGGAATCGTTAACCTTTCTACCCGAAGCGACATTCCAGAGCAAACATGGGCCCATGAACATGGTCTGGATCTTATAGAATATGTGGTCCTGAGTGTTAGTGACACCGGCAGTGGTATCCAGGAAAAGGATCTGGATCATATTTTTGAGCCGTTTTATACCAAAAAGGTGATGGGCAACCTGAGCGGCACAGGACTTGGTCTCACGGTCGTCTGGAACACTATGCAGGAGCACAATGGCGCAGTTATCGTCAACAGCAGTGACAACGCCACTCTCTTTGAGCTTTATTTTCCTGCTACTTCCGAGACATTTCCTGCCCCCGACAATCAAGCGTACGATACTGATCTACAAGGTAAAGGCGAGATAATTCTCGTGGTGGATGATGAACCACAACAGCGAGATCTGGCCAGCAGCATGCTGACTATTTTAAACTATAAGGCTACATGCCGGGACTCTGGGGAAAATGCTCTCGCCTATCTGCAAGGCCACCACGTCGATCTGGTGCTGCTAGACATGTTGATGGCTCCCGGAATGAATGGTTGTCAAACGTATGAACAGATGATTAGTATTAATCCTGGCCAAAAGGCGGTTATTATCAGCGGTTTCTCCGAAAGTGATGATGTCAAGGCTGCTCTTGCCATGGGAGCCGGAAAATTTATTAAAAAGCCTTATTCTATTAACCAGCTTGGCAGAGCTATTAAGGAAACATTAGCCAGGTAAGGCAATAAAATTTCAAGAATAAACTCAAAACCACAATTCCCGCTCAGAGCTGAATTCTTGTCCCTGAGGTAAATTACCAGAACCAAAGAGAGATGATTGAAGCTATCAACCACTGCGAACAACGGTTAAAGAAATCGTTTCCACAGGTATTCTGGTCCTTTTTTGAACCAGATGTCCGCGATTAAATTTTACCGGGAATATGATTGAAATTATCCCCTGAACACGATAGGATCGACGAAATATGTTTGAAGAAATTTATGAGTTGAGTGTGTTGCATCGGCGACCGGCACCACAATCTTTTTAAGCGACTTTCCATTGATTACGTTATTTCTGACTCTCTACAATCTTGCCTGGTATGCAGCACTGCCGTTCCTGAAAAGTTCACCACGTGTTGGGCTGGGCTGGCGGCAGCGAACCTTGCAGGATGTTGCACAAGGCCCGTTTGATCTCTGGATACAGGCGGCATCCGGCGGCGAATCAATGCTGACAAATATGGTTCTCGACAAGCTCAAGACCCTTCTGCCTAAAAATCAAAAGCTACGCATCCTTGTTACCTCCGGTACCAGACAGGGGATCGACAGTCTGACCAGAGGGCGCGAAAATCAACAACCGGACAGCTCTATTAACATCACTGTTGCCTACTTCCCTTTTGATGCACCGTGGCTTATGGACCATGCATTTTCCCGATTCGCCCCAAAGCTCGCAGTTATAATAGAAACTGAGCTTTGGCCGGGATTTTTGATACATGCAAGGAGGAGAAATATCCCGGTCCTTCTGATTAACGGCAGAATGTCGGTAAAGAGTTTTGGATCATACAAATACTTCTCAAAATTTTTTAAAAAATACGGCCCCGAAAAAGTCCTGGCAATTTCCCCCATGGACGGAGAACGATTTTCCCGGATCGTCGGTCCTGAGAAAGTCTGCCTGATAAACAATATTAAATTTGACCGGATAGAACCCCAGCCTGAAACACCGGAGCACAATCTAATCGCCGACCTGTTGCCGGCAAACAGCCCCTTCTTACTGCTTGGTTCCATCCGCAGGGAAGAGGAGGAAAAAATCCTTAGAACAGTAATAAAAACTCTGGCAGCAAGGCCGGATATTACCATCGGTCTCTTTCCCAAGCATACCGAGCGGGCGGATCATTGGCTCCAGCTCCTGAAAAAAGAAAGAATTACCGCGGTTAAACGCTCGGAAACCCACGTTCGCCTTTCTCCCGGAACAGTTATTGTCTGGGATATCTTTGGTGAACTTGCCGGAGCCTACGCACTTGCGGGAGCTGCCTTTGTCGGGGGCTCCCTTGAAAATTTGGGTGGCCAGAATTTTCTTGAACCGTTAGTATTCGGCCTGAGACCGATCATCGGTCCGTTTTGGAAAAATTTCGCCTGGGTTGGTCGGGAAATTGTTACATCAGGCCTGGTACAGGAGGTCGCCGACGAAAACGAATTGGTCCGCAGCTTACTCTCGGCAATCGAAGCTGATGTTTCAAAGGATCAGGTGATACAAAAGGTGCAGGAATTCTTCCTGCCGCGCAAAGGAGGCACACTGCAGGTGTGTCAGCAGATTATAGATACATTGGATGTTCTGGAAAAAAGATAGAATGAGTATATTACCCCCATGTTATGGCATTATTCCGGCTCGATACAAATCTCACCGTTTTCCCGGAAAACCTCTGGCCGATATACTCGGCAAACCAATGTTCTACTGGGTTTATGAGCGAGCGATCAGTTGCGCTTTGCTGAAAAAAGTCTGTCTGGCAACAGACGACCAGCGTATTTTCGATGTGGCAAAAGACCTTGATGTTCCAGTGGTAATGACCGACCCTCACCACCCCAGCGGCTCAGACAGAATAATGGAGGCGGCAAAAATACTCGGCCTGGAAGATGAGGCGGTTGTAGTCAATATCCAGGGAGACGAACCGGCTCTTGATCCGGAAATGCTCCAAAAACTTGTTGAGCCCTTTGCTGACCCCAACATCCAGGTCACAACCCTGGCCCGACTCATTGATGCCAAACAGGCTGAAAATACCGACCGTGTCAAAGTCGTCCGCTCGGAAAAAGGTTTTGCCCTCTATTTTTCCAGGGCAAAAATACCTCACATCCGTGATATCGACCAGACTGATACCGATTACCTGCTGCATGTTGGTTTATATGCCTATCGGCTTTCCGCACTCAAAACCTTCACCGCTCTTCCCCCCAGCCCCCTGGAACAAATAGAAAAGCTCGAACAACTGCGCCTTCTTGAAGCTGGTATCAGTATCTATGTGGTTCTGACTGACTACCAGGGCTTTGGCGTTGACAGGCCGGAAGATCTCGCTTTGATTACCCGTCAGCTTCAGGGTGAATAAAGAATTTTACCCATCGCTGTGAGATCTCACAGTAGCCGGTCAGATAGGCGGGTTATCGGACTACCCAGTACGCCTATAATATCCTCGCAGGTGGCTTTGCCGGCTTCTGGTGATCCCGTTCCAAATGAAAATTAATCCACGAAGAGGTATCCTTTAATTCCCAGAGCCGCGGCGGGACAAATTCACGGGTGAGTTTTTCCGCCTCGCCATGCTTCTTCATTCGCTGATAGGCCCTTACCCAGACACAAAGCTTATCGGTATTCACCTCGCAGAAGCCATTGTTGCTGCCGCCGCAGGCGCCGTTTCGCGTATGTTTGGGGCAACCTGATTCGGGGCAGAGAAATCCCACATGCTGAATACCACAATCTCCACAACCCTGACAGGAGAGCATCAGCTTTTTAAACGGGTCTTCCAGAAACACCTTTAACAGCCAGGCACTGTTGCTTTTATCCAGAGAGTTGGAAATTTTTTTATATACCGGGGCAAGAGCTGCCCGTTTATCGAAGAATAGATCATGGGCAGCACGCAGGAAGAGGTAGTGAAAATTATCGGTAACTTTTACTTTTATCTTGTTTTTTCCTGGAATGACCACTTCTGCAGTTGCCGGCTGTTTATACAGATAAAATCGATTAGGTTCATTCTCGCGAAATTCTTCAATATAATCCAGCCAGTTATGTTCAATAGCGGCCATCCGGTCGAGAATCCTTCCGACAGTATCAAAGCTGTCATGAATTCCTCCAAGGTGAATCCCTTTGTAACCGATACCCTTTAAGACCACACCCAGACGAGCCGTGCGCTCAATGGCATGTTTCATCCCTTCACCGGCTTCTTCCCACTCCTGCATTACTTTCTTGTAAAGTGTGTCGGTGACATGAACTCCTGGAACTCTGCCGGCATGCATCGGACGCGCAGATCTTTTATCCAGTACATACAGAGAAGCGAGAGCCGGAGTTTCATTACTGTTAGCCTTATTGTAGAGCAACAACTCTTCATATTTATCAATATCGTACCCAAGCTGGGTGATGACAAATGAGGCACCGGCATCAATTTTGCGTTCCATTTTATTGTATTGAACCCAGGCTTCGGCTTCCGTATACTTGAATGGCGAGACAGCGCAACCCGTAATAAAAATACTGGAATGCCCCGCTCTTATAAGTCGCCTGTTGAGGTCTTTCAACATCGAGGTAAGCACGACAGAATCAAAGTCAAAAACCGGAGAACCGGCACCGCCAAAACCCTTGCCGGAATAGTCACCGGTCAGAGCTAAAATATTTTTCATGCCCATACGAGCAAGCTGCAGCGCCCTGCTCTCCATGCCGACACGATTGGTGTCCCGGCAGGTGAAATGCACAATAACATCCATTCCATCCTTCAGGATCTCGTAGCCAAGTGCATCAGGGCTGAGGGCAGGATTACCACCTGGATTATCCGTTATCGAAACTGCCGTGATTCTCCCATCCGCACAAGCATCCCTGGAAATTCCGGTGATTGTGTCGATGGTTCTGCCGCTCGATTCTCGGCCGGGAACCAGTTCGAGAGTTACAACAAATTTATCCGGAGTTGAAATGTCATCATTAAAATTGCGAATCACGGAACTATCTCCTTAATGAACTCTACAATCAGTGCAGAAATTATTTGCTCTGCTGTATTCAGTGTAAATTCTTTTTCTGATACGGGTCGCAAATTCCTATCATATTATTTCATCAATAACATGAGGTGACCTGCGTCGATTTCAGTCGAAATTTGTCGATAATAATTCTCAACAAACATATACAATATACATTATTGGTCGAGAAAGTATATAGATTTACATTAAAATATTGAAATTTACTTTACTAATATTCTTATAGTTTAATTCATGATTTTTGATATCTAAAAGACGTCAGAGGAAGTCACAATGGTTACAGTATCTTACATTGTGGTACAACGTTAAGACAAAGCTTTCCCTATCAATTAATTGCCCTAGACAAGGGTCGCATAGAAGAAAAATCAATAAAAAAATTAAAGATGGTGAACTGCTCAGCTTAAAAATTTTCATATCCCTGAGCATATAAAAGTGTAGTCAAATCTCCGTAAAGGATATTGTTTTCTATCCGCTCTTTCAAAAATTGTTTAGGGTGGTAACCAACTCCCAGCCCCGCTGCGCTGATCATGGCAAGATCGTTGGCCCCGTCCCCTACGGCGAGAGTCTCGGAAGAATCCAGTCCATATATCTTTTGATAGTGTTGTAAAAGAGTAAGTTTGGACTGATGGTCAAGGATTGGTTCGATAACCTTTCCGGTCAAGCGACCTTTCCGAATTTCGAGAATGTTGCCGTGACTGAAATGAAAACCAAGTTTTGCTGCTATCGGATCGCTAAAATAGTTAAATCCTCCGGAAACGAGTACACATCCAGCCCCTTGTCCGCGCATTGTTTTCACCAGCATTTCTGCTCCGGGCGTAGGCTGAATAGATGCCAGGGTTCTTTGCAGCGCCTCTTCAGACAAATCTTTCAGCATAGCCACCCTGGTTTGCAGAGCAGCCTGAAAATCAAGCTCTCCCCGCATGGCGAGGTCGGTAATAGCCGCAATTTTCTCTCCCAAGCCGTGCTGAGCTGCAAGTTCATCCAGTATTTCGCCAACCACCATGGTATTATCCATATCGGCAAGCAACAGCTTTTTCTGTCTTTTTCCATCATTTGGAACAATGAAGAAATCTATCTTATCCTGAGCAAGCATCATCTCCAGTGCCATTCGGCTGACACTCCCCGGCGAGGACGCCAATTGTATGTCCGCTGATTTGCCAGGGGAAAGCCAGTGGTTCCCGATAACCTTAACGGTAAGACATTGTTCAACTGCCTCGAGATGATTGTTTAAAAGCGGCTTTCTATGATCAGAAGCGACCAAAGTAAGAATCCAGATCATAATGACAAGTACGTTTTATTTTAATAAACGCATCAGCCATTTCCAGGGAAACAGCATAGATACCCGTTGCTGATATCGGCGATAACTGTCACCATATTGTGCAATAATTTTCCTCTCCTCAAGCATTGTTCCTATCACCAGATATACACTCAGGATACAAACAGCAAGAAAGACAGGGAGTGGATACCTGGGCAAAACCGACCAGAGCAACAGGAGAGAACCCACATACCACGGATGTCGGATAAATCCGAAGACCCCACTTTCTGTAAACTCCTCCGCGTCACTTAACAACAGATGCTCTTCCCCTGTCTGCAGCTGTTTGAGCCCCAAAAAATAAAGAATATCATACTGTCGTGCGCCTCCTGTAAACAGCAAAAAAGCTGCGGTGAGGAGAACAATACGCAGGTAATTCGAAGAACCTTCCCAGCGTACCATTACCCGCCCTTCTGCCATTCCGGTAACAATGATCAGCGGAACAAGGGTAACAAAGGACACTCCGTTATACAAAAGACGATAGTAACGAGTAAGACAGGATGCATATTTTTTAACAAGACCCAGAACAGAGGAATTGATCAAAAGTGAATGAACACCACACCACATTACCCAGAAGATACAGAGCATAACTAAGTTCATAAAAATTTCTCCCGATATTTTCTACCGGCGGCCTCTTTGCAGATGGATATTTTCGATTATCTCATGGTTATATTGACACTCCGGAACCCTTTGAATAAGGTATCACGACATATAAAACAGCACCCATTCATTTTTTAAATGAGGCAAGGAGAAGATGGAAAATAATATTTCCTTTCGATTATCCAGATTTAAGGAATCGGAATCCACCGGTGGCATTTTGCTCATGATATCTGCTGCCCTGGCAATGGTCCTTGCCAACACGCCCCTCAGCACATTTTATGATCTTATTATAACCACCCCGGTTCATATCCGCGTTGGTCCTTTAGAAATCGCCAAGCCACTGCTCCTTTGGGTAAATGACGGATTGATGGCCAGCTTTTTTTTTCTTGTCGGACTAGAATTAAAAAGAGAAATCCTCATCGGCGAATTATCCGACAGAAGAAAAATCATCCTTCCGGCCCTTGGCGCTCTTGGGGGTATGCTGGTTCCCTCTCTTATCTATGTCGCTGTCAATTTCAATGACCCAATAGCCCTCCGAGGCTGGGCCATTCCTGCTGCAACAGACATTGCTTTTGCCCTTGGAATACTTTCCTTACTTGGCTCTCGCGTTCCAATCAGCTTAAAGATCTTACTGACATCCCTGGCTATCTTCGATGATATAGGCGCAATTATTATTATCGCCATCTTCTATACAGACACTATTTCGCTTATATCCCTTTCCGTGGCAGTCTTCTGCACCTGCATTCTGTTTTTCATGAACAGAAGGGGCCAGGAAACCTTTAGTATGTATCTCTTCATCGGCTCGATTATCTGGGTTGCGCTGCTCAAATCCGGCGTACATGCCACCTTGGCCGGTGTTATTCTCGCCGTGTTTATTCCCATGCATTCAAAAAAAAATCCGAGCCACTCACCGCTCATGGAAATCGAGCACGATCTTCAGTCAGCTGTCGCTTTTTTTGTTCTGCCGATCTTTGCCTTCTGTAACAGTGGAATTAGTATTTCCAACGTGACACCTGATTTTTTCTTCCACGGAGTTCCCGTCGGTATCGCCCTAGGACTCTTTTTGGGCAAACAGATTGGAATTTTTGCCTTTATCTGGCTCGGCATACAGCTCAAACTCTCAACCATGCCAAAGGGCATGAACTGGGGGTCAGTCTATGGTATGTCGACTTTATGCGGTATCGGATTTACCATGAGCCTTTTTATCGGATCCCTGGCCTTTGAACAGACGTCCACCCTGCTGGTTTTTGACGAGAGACTGGGTATAATAATCGGCTCCCTGCTATCCGGCATTCTGGGTATCCTTATTCTTAAAAAATTCCTGCCTGTCAGTCGGGATTGAAGATATCAGGGGACGCCCTCATTCTTCAAAGCTTTGCCGGATCTCTTCCAACCGTTTACGGTTTTTACCTAGATCCGAATATCCTCTTCGGGAAGCGGAACGAACCTGAATCAGTCTCTGCTCAGCATCCAGTAAAAATTCCCCATCATCGACGAACAGGAGAGTATGGAACTCAACGCGCAGATAGCCTGGACGTTCTTCACTAATGGTAGTATCTCGCCGACCATCAAGTAGCTGCTTCAAGCGGACAAAGGCCGTTTCAGGTGTATCTTTGAAAACCAGTGGCGCTATGCGATGTGCCCCGTCTTCTGCCTGACTCGACACACAATTCGGTGAACGGGGGCATTCTGTCAGTCGACCGCCCGATACTCCCAGACGATCTGGGCTTTCCCCGGCACACGCCGCCATGATGCTGGTAAGAATGCTCATAAATATGATCCTTCTCAGATGATGTATCATTTATCTACCGTCCATTATTCTTGGTGTAACAGAATCTGATACCATAAGTCGGATTGTTTTTAATTCACTAGTATTCTCTTGACCGGAAGTAGATGTAATTTCATGACAAGAGATGAGTTGACGCTTCTTGGATAATGATTATCAAAAGAATATAGCATTCAAGCTTGTTATTATTGAAAATTTTTCGCGAGCAAGTGATTCTTACATTCTATATGAGTTAAATAAAGGCCATGTATAAAAATAACTCACTGCCGCCCTTGCAGACCGTTTCCTACGTCGATCTTCATCGTTATGTCGGCCTGTGGTACGAGATCGGCCGTTACCCCAACAGCTTCCAAAAAGGCTGCGTGAACAGTACCGCCATGTATACCATTCGCCAAGACGGCAAGCTAGATGTTGTAAACAGTTGCAGGGACGAGCAGGATGGCAGCTTGCGTGAGGCCAAGGGACGTGCCTGGGTAGTCGACAAAGAAAGCAACGCCCGCCTCAAGGTTTCTTTTTTCTGGCCCTTCCGGGGAGATTACTGGATCATCGACCTGGGCCGGGAGTATGAATATGCAGTTGTTGGATCCCCCAACCGGCGATACCTCTGGATACTCAGCCGCACGCGGGAAATGCATCCTGATATTCTTGAAAAAATAGTCCAGAATATTGAAAAGCAGGGCTTTGTTCGAAGCAATCTTCTCCTCCATAACAAAGGCAACTTGCTATGACCATGATATTTTGGTTGGTCTCCCATTTTTAAGATGTAATTGAATACAGGCCAGCAGATCGAAGTGAGTGTATTTTTTTGAAACATGTATTTATCTGAAACACGTACTGTGCAGGCTTCTTTTTTTCGATTATTATACCAGGGCAGGGAAAAGATGTGTTTTGTTTTGAAACAATCTGCTGCAAGTCTAGTGACCGTGATCACGATTTGTATTTAACTACCCATGGAAAAAGCCAAGTGCATATTGCATTTATAATCGGCCAAAATTTAATAAAAAGATTAATATTACTAATAGTTATACCATAGTTCCAAAGCCCCGTATTGGATTTTCCTTCAATCCCACAAAAGAATATTTCCTGCTCTGGCACATTTCTCGCTATGTAGCCATTCAATAGTGTTGCTTACATATCGCTCAACGAAGTGTGTAAGTAATCGCGTTAATCCTCTTCAGCCAGACTCAGCCCAATTTTTCCTATCATTTGGAGGGTATTTAGTGGCTTCAGCAGACGTAATTATCATCGGCGGCGGTATCAGTGGTGCAGCGACGGCTCTCGGCCTTGTCGAAGAAGGCGCCGGCAAGGTTCTTGTCTTTGATGAACAACTCCCTTCACAACGATTATCCCGGGGCAATTTTGGACTTACCTGGTTTATGTGTAAAGGCGGCAATAATTCAGTCTATGCCAAGTGGTGCCGCATGGCAACACAGCAGTGGCCCGAATTCGCCAAAAAATTAGAGCAGGAAACAGGGTATGATCTGGAGCTTGAATGGACAGGAGGCGCGATTCAAGCGTTTGGCGATGAAGAATACCAGACTTATGCCAAATCTATAGAGAATCTCAAACTGGTTTGCGGTGAAGCAGGTCTTGATTATCCGGTCAGAATGCTCTCCCGGGAAGAATTTGCTGATCTTGTTCCAGATATTGAGGTCGGCAGCGAAGTCACCGGCGTCATGTATACGGCAGATCAGGGTCATGTAAATCCCCTGAAGCTTCTCGCTGCAGCGCGCTGTGCCTTCCAACAAAAGGGAGGCCAATACCATGGTGCCCATAACGTGACCGGTATTGTACCGGAAAAAGATGGTACGGTAACAGTAAAAACCAGTAAGGGTACCTATAGCTGCGGCAAGGTTGTTATTGCCGCCGGTCATGGTTCTCATCGGCTTCTTGCACCTCTCGGGCAAAAGCTTCACATATACCCGCAGCGGGGTCAGTTGATGGTCAGCGAGCGTTTTAAGAGGGTATTGAAGATTCCTGTACTCTGCACCCGGCAGACTCCGGACGGCACTTTTATCATTGGCTTTTCCACCGAGGATACCGCCCATGACTGCCATGTAACACTGTCCACCATGAAAAATCTGGCCAGTAATGCCGTCCGCCTTTTTCCTCTCTTGGCTAAACTCAACTGGGTACGCTCCTGGGGTGCACTCAGGACAATGACTCCCGATGGTGCACCTATCTACAGCAGATTGCCGGAGCATGACAATATTACCCTGCTGGCTCTGCACAGTGCAGTTTCGCTTGCCCCATTGAAAATAAGCGCCATAGCTCCTTGGATTCTTGGCAAAAACGAGGCACCTCAGATAGCACATTTCAGCAATGAGCGATTCAATGTTTAGACAACAGGATGATCAGACAAAAAGGAACGCGGTTGCCGTTGTCCTTGATGGCGAAAAGAGAAATTTGCCCGGTGGGATGAGTGTTGCCGCATCCCTGTTGGCAATAGGTGAAATCATTTCCCGTATCTCGCCATCTTCACAAAAACCATGCTCACCACACTGTCTCATGGGAGTCTGCTATGAGTGTTTGATGGAGATAGACGGCGTGCAACGGCAAGCCTGTCTCGTTGAGATTGAGGATGGTCTGGTAATAAATCGACGGCTGAAGGAACATGAAGGAGAAGGCCATGAGTCGCTATTATGATGTTATAATTGTTGGTGCCGGCCCTGCTGGTCTTGCTGCAGCAAGATGCCTTGCCGAAATGGGAATCCGGGTACTGACTCTTGACGAACAGCATAGGGTCGGCGGCCAGATCTACCGGAGAGTTGAAACCGCCTCCACTTCAACCCTGCGTACGATGGGAGAGGAATATAGCAGAGGGCTTGAACTTGCTGGTCGTTTTCATAGAAGCGGCGCTGAATATGAAAGTGGCGCCACTGTCTGGAATGTTGAAAATGATGGCAGGGTCGCATATTCACGAAATGGGATATCCCAGGAATTACAGGCTGGCTATGTAATAATTGCAACAGGCGCCATGGAACGGCCATTCCCCTTGCCTGGCTGGAATTTGCCTGGTGTGATGGGCGCAGGAGCTGCTAATAATCTCGCTAAGGAAGCAGGACTTATACCCTCAGGCAATGTGGTACTCGCAGGAAGCGGACCACTTTTACTTCTTGAAGCAAGTGTCTTGGTCAAAAAGGGCGTTGCAATTACAGCCATTCTTGAAACTACCGCCAAAACCCCTTCAGCAAAGACACTGCCACATACGGTTTCAGCCTTGCGTCGCACCGATTTCCTCTTCAAAGGGCTGCAGATGCTTCGCGACATAAAGAAGGCCGGCATCCCACACTTCAAAGGGGTCAGTGAGCTGCGTGCTGTTGGAAAAGACAAAGTCGAAGCAGTGGAGGCTGTCGTCGATGGCAAAAAACAAACCTTTCCAGCAGATCTGTTTCTCCTTCATTTTGGAGTTATTCCAAACTCACATATTTTCAGGCTTATCGGCTGTACCATGCAGTGGAACAGTGAACAACGGTACTGGTTTCCCTCCAGCGACCCCTGGGGCAGAACTAATTTTGAGAGGATATTTGCGGCAGGTGATGGTGCCGGTGTCAGTGGTGCACTGGCTGCCGAATACCGTGGTGAAATAGCCGCCCTGGAAATAGCCAGTTGTCTGGGTATACTTCCTCAATATGAGCGGGATACCCTCGCTGCACCCATCTTGGCAGCCATGCATCACGACTCCCTGCCAAGACCCTTTCTCGATGCAATGTACGCTCCCCGAATAAATGGTAAATTTTTCAAGAACGAAACAGTTCTGTGCCGCTGTGAGAATGTTCGTGTTGCGGATGTTCGCAAAGCAGTGGGGGAAGGTGTATGCGAAGTCAACGAAGTGAAAATTCTGACCCGTTGCGGCATGGGACCATGTCAGGGACGTATGTGTGGGCCTGCCCTTGCCGAAATTGTCGCAGCAGAGCTTGACAGTTCCCCTGAGCAGGTCGGCCAGCTGAGCGTGAGGCCTCCGTTAAAACCTGTTCCCTTAGGGGAAATTGCGGCAATGGAAATCGATATTTCCTCCCAGGCACAGGCAGACATATTTAAGAACATGAAAAAATAATTTGCGACGAGGGAGAGGGTTATGAACGATGTAGGTAGAGTCGAAACAACGAAGCGCATGAGTAAGATTGTGAGCCATAATGGAACCGTTTATCTCTGCGGGCAGGTTGCTGATAATAGCGAAGAGGCTATCGGCCTTCAGACGGAAAACATGCTCGCCAAAGTTGACGCCCTGCTGGAACTTGCCGGCAGTGATAGAAAACATATCCTGTCAGCTACAATATATCTGCGCGACATGAAGGATTTCGCGGCTATGAACAATGTCTGGGACAAATGGGTACCTGAGGGTTTTGCACCGGCCAGAGCCTGCGTCGAAGCGCGGATGGCCCGCCCAGATCTCCTGGTTGAAATATCTGTTATTGCTGCCGGGAGATCGACCAAAGAGTAAAAAATCATAGGATAGTTGGTTGATAGTTAAAGAAAGTGATCGCCGGAGAATAGAGAAAGGTCCGATCACATAAACAGACATCATAACCTGACAAAGGAGTGTATGGTGGAGCGGTTTTTCAGATATTCACTGACAATTTTGATCAGTATTGTAGCCGCCATGGAGTTTTACCAGGTTGTCATGCGCTACATTTTCGAAATCCCAGTAATGGGCCTAGATGAGATGCTTGTATACCCAACTCTCTGGCTCTATTTCTTAGGAAGCGTTAACGCCTCCCGGGAAGATACCCAGATCAAGGCCAATGTCCTTGATGTCTTTCTCAAGACCGATCGGGCAAAACTGACTGTTCGGGTCATTGCCGATCTGATGGGTGTCGTTGTTTCGATTTGGCTAACCTACTGGGCCTGGGAATATTTTCGCTATGCCCTGAGGGTATGGAAAGAGAGCCCAACCCTCTATGTGCCGACCTTCTACGCTGAGTGCTCGGTATTTATAGGCCTTATCATGATGACAATCTATGCAATGGCCTATCTGATAAGAAATTCCCGTAAACTTTTAGCCGGTCGGCAAACTGAGCAAGGAGCATAACCATGGATATAGTTACCATTTCACTTATCTCCCTGGGAGTACTCATTGTACTGCTCAGTTTTGGAGTGCCGCTGCCCTATTGTTTCGGGGGAGCTCTCATGGTCATGTGCAGTTTTGGCGGAGGAACCATGAAAGGGACAATGGTCTGGGGATTTACTCAGCTTGCTAACCCGGTGCTTCTCTGTATTCCGCTTTTTGTCTTTGCCGGAACCATAATGAGTGAAAGCGGAATCGCCGCCAGCCTGCTCCGGTTTGTAAATATCTTTGTCGGCCGAATTCGAGGCGGTTTAGGCGTTGTAGCATCGGTAAGCTGTGCCATCATTGGGGCAATTTCAGGCAGCGGCCTGACTGGTGTTGCCGCAACAGGTCCCCTGCTCATTCCGGAAATGGCAGCAAAGGGCTATCCACGAGGCTACGCTACCGCACTGGTAGCAAATTCATCAATACTTGGTCTTCTTATACCCCCCAGTGTGACCATGATCATCTATGGCTGGGTTACCGATACTTCTATTCTTGCCTGTTTTCTGGCAACTCTCGGTCCCGGTTTATTGATTACTGCACTTTTTTGTATTGTTAACCTGGTTATGGCAAGGAAATTCCCTTTGATTCTCGATCAGCCAATGACCGCAAAGGAGACAATCAAGGATGGCGTAAAACACACCTCCCGGGCCATCCCTGCCCTGATCATGCCGGTTATCATTCTCGGTGGTATCTATGGGGGTATCATGACACCTACGGAGGCGGCAGCAGTGGCAGTCATTTATGCGCTTCCGGTTGGATTCCTGATCTACAAGGGACTGACCATGAAAACATTTCTTGAGGCAGCGAAAAATTCGGCAACAGCCGTTGGCGCTATCATGGTGATGATCATCTTCAGCCTGATGCTGAGTCAGATATTTGTCATGGAAGATGTGCCTCAAGCCCTGGTGGAAGGAGTATTCACCATTACCACCAATAAAGTGCTGTTGCTCATCCTTATCAACTTCCTGCTGTTTTTTGTCGGCATGATTGTCAATGATGTAACGGCAATAATCCTTATCGCTCCGCTGCTTCTTCCCTTGATGGACGCAATAGGGGTGAGTCCTGTGCAGTTTGCCGCCATTATGGGCGTCAATACAGCTATGGGCGGCGTGACACCTCCATACGCCTCAATCCTTTATCTGGGCATGCGTATCGGCAAAGTGGAGTTCTCTGAAGTAATAAAGCCCGCGATGATTCTCATTCTGTTCGGGTATGTACCTGTGGTTTTCCTGACGTCATTATGGCCGAGTCTGTCCCTCTTTTTTCCGGGTCTTTTCGGTTACTAACTCAAATCAACATGAGAGGATGTATAAAATGAAAACACGCTGTCGACTCAGTTTTGTGGTACTCATTGTCATTGCTGTATTTCTGACAGGAGCTGTACAGGCGAAGACTCTGAAAATTTCTCACGTCCGTCCACAGGACACAGCCATTGACAAAGATCTTCGCTGGTTCTCAGAAAAGCTTGCGGAAACCAGCGGCGGCAAGATCAAAACCAAGATCTATCCGGCCAGCTCTCTGGGCGACTATACCGTCGTACAGGAGCGTGTTGGTCTCGGTGCCGTTGATATGGCCTGCCAGCCTCCAGCTTCTGCTGCTGATAAACGGTTTCAGGTGGTCTATTTCCCCTATATGGTGAAAAGCTGGGCACAGGCAAAGAAAAACTATGCGACGGATGCCCCTCTGCGCAAGGTGGTGTCAGGTCTTTATGCTGAGCAGAACATCCACCTTCTTGCAGCCTGGCCCGTCTATTTTGGTGGCATTGCCTTGAACAGGGAGCCTGTAACACCCGGTGATCCAGATGGCGCCAAGGGTATCAAGCTCCGTGTACCACCAATGAAAACCTTTCAGCTCCTTGCTGACAATACCGGCTACATGGGCACTCCAATTCCTTTTTCCGATGCTTTTACTGCGGTACAGACCGGTGTTGTTGATGGCGTTATTGGTTCAGGTGCTGAAGGTTACTACTCCTCCTTCCGGGATGTTACAAAGTACTATATACCGCAAAACACCCACTTTGAAGTCTGGTACCTGATTATCAATAAAGAATATTTTGATGGTCTGGGCGATGATCAGAAAAAACAGTTAACTGATGTGGCCAACCAGTTTGAAGAGCGTCGCTGGGGTACAGCAGAAGCAGATCAGGCTGCCAACGAGAAGCGTCTTGCTGACTATGGAGCAAAAATTGTTCCCATAACCGATGAGCAGATTGCGGCTATTGCTGACAAAATCCATAAGACAGTCTGGCCGGTAGTTTTAGATGACGTTGGCCGGGAATGGGGTCAGGGCGTCCTTGACGGAATTGTTGAGTAAACAGCAAGTCTTTTTCCCGGCAGAAAGCTCTGCCGGGAATATTATTCCGCTCAAAGAGGAAATGAGGGAGTCATGAGAAAACTGCTGAAAATCAAAATACTTTGCTTTGCGGTACTGTGTATCCTTCTTCAGATAAAGAACGCACAATCAGAGAGCACGTGGAAGATTGGTCATGTCCGGTCGGCAGGATCAGCTGTTGACGTCGATATTCATAAATTTATAAAAAACATTGACCAAAACACCAAACAAAAATTTTATTTTTCCGTCTATCCTGAGAATAAACTGGGAGATTACTCAGTTGTCCAGGAGAAGGTTTCTTTTGGCGAAGTAGAAATGTATGTGGGTCCTTTCGGCACCGCTGTGGACAAAAGGCTGTCCCTGGCATTTACACCTTTTCTAGTGGACAGTTGGGAAAAAGCCAAGCTGATATACTCGTCTTCGAGCCCTCTCATGAAACATATGGAGTCTTTTCTCAGGCAGCAGAACATCAAAATCCTCGGCGGCTATCCGGTCTATTTTGGCGGTATTGCCTTAACTGAGAGACCCGAGTCCCCTGGCAATCCAGATGTAAACAAGAAGATGATTATCAGAACTCCCCCAATGCGCAGTTTTGAATTAACCGCCCGGGAGCTTGGCTATACTCCCTATCCTATTACCTGGATGTATGCGCGAATGGGTCTGCAGACCGGTATGGTCCACGGGATAATAGGTGGTGGCGCTGAAGGGTATAAAGGACTGCCTGCTCTTCGGTACTATCTGCCGCTCAAGGATCATTTTGAATACTGGTTTGTGTATATGAACCTTGATCTCTGGGAATCACTCTCCCTGCAGAACCAACAGGCATTCAACAAGGCAGCGGAGGAAATGGAGGCAGATCGCTATCGCCGTGCAGAAGAGGATGAAAAAAAGAGCGTCGCCGAGCTTAGCAGAAGCGGCATAGAGGTTTTGGAAATACACGAGAAGGAATATAACAATATGCGCAGCAAGATACAGCAAACGGTCTGGCCAATTCTTCGAAAAGATATAGGCCCGGCCTTTGATGATGTTGTTCGTTTCACAGAAAAACAATAAGAGCCGCCCCCGATAAACGGAAAGAAAGCAAGGAACCAGCTTTTTCTCTGTGAACCTTTACAGGTTGGTTTCTGCCAGCCCATACTCCTTGACCTTACGGTAAAGAGTAGCCCTAGAAATACCCAGACTCTTGGCCGTCTTTGCCATATTCCTTTTACATGCATTGAGTGTTGTGTTTATCAGTTCCTGCTCCATTTCACGAAGGGTTCCCGGCTTTTCTTTTTTTGTGTTTAAAACCTTCTGCTGAATGCCAATATGGGCGGCCTGCATTTTCCCACTATCACAGAGATGCAAACCTCTTTGAATAGTATTTTCCAATTCCCGTACGTTCCCCGGCCAATCGTAGCTCACCAATTTATGAAGCGCTCTTGAGGTGAGCAGTGTGCCAGGGCTGTAACGCTTGATAAAATGAAGAGCTAAAGCTTCAATATCTTCAGAGCCTCTCTCACGCAGAGGAGGCAGGCAAATCTCGATAATATTAAGCCGGTAAAAGAGATCCTTGCGGAATTGATTAAGGATAATCGCCTTTTGCAGATCAACGTGTGTTGCGGCGATGATCCTGGCGTCCGTTCTTGTGACCTTGCTCGCACCAATTCGTTCTATTTCTCCGGTCTGCAGGACACGAAGCAGTTTCACCTGCATATCGTGAGGCATGTCGCCTATCTCATCAAGGAGAATTGTACCGCCATCTGCCAGTTCAAATTTACCAGGCCTGCCATTTTTCGACGCTCCGGTAAATGCCCCATCAACGTAGCCAAAAAGCTCACTCTCCAGCAGTTCGTTTGGGATGGCTCCGCAATTTATAGGTATGAAAGATTGATGCCGGCGCTTGCCTCCATTGTGGATAGCCTGGGCAAAGAGTTCTTTACCCGTACCTGTTTCACCTAACAGCAATACGGTGGATGACGACTGCGAAGCACGAATGGCAAGATCAATTGCATTTCGAAAGGGTTCCGAATTGCCAATCAAGAGATCGAAGGTAAAAAATGGTTCGGTTCCTGAAATTCTATCAGCCAGTTTTTTGATGTCATTAAATTCTTCAAAAACCATAACCGCCCCAAGAAGTTCATCCTTTTGGGAAACAACGGGCTGGGCCGAATAATAGAAATGGACATCCTGCTTGTCTATTTGAAGACTGGCCTCGCGTTCCTTCCACTTTCCCGGGTTAAGGTGAATATCTTCAAGATTGAGATCTAACCCCTTTAAAACCGAAGCTGGCTTTCCATCAAGGTGTTGTTGTTTAAGTATGTGTTTCCCTTTCCGGTTTGTCTTCCAGATTCGCATATCCTTATCAAGGGTCAGTATTCCGGTCTCCGCAGATTCAATAACCCTGTCGAGAAAACCGGTATAAAGCAGCATTTCCCGGTTTCGTCGCAGCAGTCGCATATGTTTTTCTATGGAACGGGCAGCCATTGTGATCATAATGAGGGTGTGGGGATGGATCAGACGACTGGCACCTGAGACGACCAGCACCCCGGCAAGACTGCCCTGTTTACCGAAAATAGGCGCTGCTGAGCTGGAAAAACCATGAGCCCTCAGGCAATAGTGATCCTGATCGTTGAGTTGGATAGGAAATTGTCGTTTCAGACAGATGCTTATCGCGGTAGTACCAACATCTTTTTCTGTCCAGCGGTATCCCGGCGAGCAGTTCCTTTCTGCAAAGACTACCTTAATCGCTTCACTTCCGGCGAGATGAAGGATATATCCATCACTGTTTACATAGGCAACCATGAAGTCATCAGGAGAGAGCAGTTCGTAAAACTCAGCTATATGGGCCGTAACAACGCCAAGAAGATCCTTGTTTCTCTCTTTCTTATCTTCAAGTTCGGTGGGAGACAGTTTCGCCTGATGCTCATTGCGTTCCTCGCGGCAAACACCATATTTAAGGGAACGTCTGTGAGAGGCAAGTATTTCCTGCTGCATCAGTTCACTGCTTGGTATTGTTTCTCGCGCTGTCTGATATTTCATTTTGCATCCATCAATTAAGGAGGTTGCCGGGAATGACTTTTCCGAGACATTTTGTGTTCAATATTGAAACACTTTTACTGTACCAGAAAAAATGAGAAGGTCAATCATTAAAGATTGGTGTGATATGTATCGATATGAGACGTGATGGGTCTCGATTCTGAAGTCTTTCTTATATCGCGGCTGCCGCCATCTTCACCTGAACATTGAGAAGAGAGTCCATACACAATAGATATTCCTCCAGTGACACGTTTGCCATGGCCGCCAACCTGACTTTAAGATTAAGCGTTTCCAGATTGGTTGCCAGAAGTGGATTGCCGGCAACTTCCGCGGCCTGACCGAACCTGCCAAGCCGCATGTATGCACGAATTCGCTGATTTTCAATTTCTGCGCTGGTGCCTTTAACAGGCTGAAGAAACTCTAGCGCTTCTTCAGCATAACCGTTCACCTGGAGGATGCGACCAATATAGCCCAAAAGTGCAGCTTGCTGATGAAGAGAATAGGCAAGTTCCATTGCCTTTTCAACAAAGCCGAGTTTAAGGGAGTAATCAAAGAGGGCAACCATGTCATTAAGGTTACCGGTGAGACTGTGCAGAACAGAGTCGCGAAGCACCATATAATAGAGTGGTTCATTATATTTTTTCAGTCCAACAAGGTCATCGAATCGGTACATATTCCTTATCGGGTTGCTCCACATTTGTTCGATATTATCGTAATAAACAGCTTCCATCACCTTATGCACATAAACCTGGAAGGCTACAGTCCTGCCAGCCAGCATCTGATTTCCGTATGTTTTGGGAAAGGTTACATCAAACTGAACACCGCTGCCTGACTTCACTCCAATAAGGCCTTCTTCAAACTGCGGCAGCAGCTTGCCCGAACCGATCACGGCTATCTGATAATACTGCTCCGTTGCGGGGATCACCCATCCGTCCGCCAATCCTTTACAGTCATAAATAACCTTACTCCCCTGCTGAACATGCAGCCTCCGTTTTCCTCTGTAGCCTGTCAGGGGCTGAGTGATTTCTCTCTCTGCCTCGGGATTATCCGGCCAGTTCCGGTGCAGCCGGGTAAGACATCCTGCGGCCGCCTGTGGTTCATCGAGTTGGAGGTAAATCCTGCTCAACAGGATATCAGCTGTGGGACTATCTGACAATTTCTCATAATTTCCGGTGATAAAGCCTGCCACTCCAAAAAGATCGTGTCCCATGTCCACATGCTCTTTGAAATCAGTGCGATGCAGACGCCACAACAGCCTCATCTTGTCTATTTCCAGTTGTGACATTTTATCTGTGGTAAAATCACGGCAGACGCTATGATAGGCTGGTCGTGTTATATTCGTGCAGCGGATATTCCACCGCTCAGGGTTTTCAGTTATGGGAACACCGAAAAAAAGGTGCAGCTGCTGCGAGACAGAATTACCTTCTATTTTCACTCCGTTATTTCTGACATATTCAAGGGTGCGAAGAGAACTCTCAAAGGTATCCCCCGGCAGTCCAAAAAGGGTAAAAAGCTCTACCCTTATCCCTACCTCCCTGCATTGGGATACCGCCCGGGCAAGGCTTTCTGGCTGCACCCGCTTATTGATGCGTCTTAGCGTAGTCGGGTCGCTGGATTCAAGGCCAAAGGCAATGGTCTCAGCCCCAGCCTGCTGCAAAAGTTTTATTAACTGTCGGTCGAGCTGCTGATATTTTGCCTGGCACCAGAAATGAATCCCTGGAACCTGGTCTATTATTGCCCGACAAAGTTCTTCCACTCTTTCCGCTGACGAGGCAAAATTAGGATCGGCAAACCAGAAATCATCGACTCCTTTTCTTTTGAGATAGCGCATCTCATCTATCACCCGATCAGGCGAGTGGAGCAGCAATTTAAAATTACCGGCCCGCGGGGTGTAGCAGAAAGAACAATTGCTATTGCATCCCCTGGATGTAAACAGGATGGCTCTCTCCTTACCATCTGTATCAAGGGTACCATCCAGATAAGGAGAAGCGAGATCATCAAGATTAACAAGATGCTCCAACTGCGGCGCTCTTCCTGTTTCCGTGGGAACACCTTCCGTAAGGCAACAGAGTCCGGGAACAGTAGTTATCTGCCCCCCGTTACATAGTATCCTGGCCAGATCAGGCATAACCATTTCTCCGTCACCGCGGCAAAGCAAATCAATCTCAGCCATCTGCAAGAGTGCCTTCTGCGGCATAAAGGTAACCTGAGGACCACCAAGAACGGTGATGACCTGGGGCTGCAGATGTTTGGCCAGACGAGCCCAAAACCGCACCCTGTCAATATTTTCAGCATACGTTGAGAAACCGATGACGCTTGGTTTATGCTGGTTGATAGTCTCCCGGAACAATACAGGGGAGAGTGGCCGGTCCTTAAAATCACCCAGTATTTTTCCACCAAAACCCGCCAATTTTAGAGCAGAGAGAATATATCCGGTTGAAATAGGAATTGTATCCGGTGAACGATAAGGTGCCCATTCATTGACATGGACAAAAAGAAAATAACCCTTCATTGCAGACTCCTTACAGACGTTCCGTCCAAGAGAGCGACAATATTGGAGTGACTATGTGCTGCCTGCGCTGTTTACCTCCAGTCGCAAACATCTGGATGAGTGATCCTGTTGCAAAAATGCAGTATTCCAATGTAACCAAAAACACATTCAGGAGCAATCTTTTTTCCATTTCGGGTTCGTGAACAGTGGCCGACATACATCCCGGCGGACAGGACTCGTTCCGATCAGGCAGGACAAAAAAATTTCAGACAAGCTCAGCCGGCTGTCGTAGAAAGCTTGAAATCTGTCTGTACGCAAATATATTAAAAATAGAGAGTACTGGCACATATTTCGCAATGGATAGAGATACGGAGTGAATATTTGCGCTCTCGTTTCGCTCTGTTGAGGTATGACGGCAAGCCGATACTCCCGACCTGCCGGCATATAGTCCGAGACCTCTCTGCACAAAAAATAAGAAAAGGATAAGCTATGCAAAAAAAAATTCTCTTCAGACTTTTACTCATGATGACACTCGGTCTGGCCGTAGCCATGTCGGGTTGCGATTCTTCACAGGGACCGGCGGAAAAGGCCGGCGAAAATGTCGACAAGGCTGTTGAATCCAGCCAAAATAAAATTGATGAGGCTGCCGATAAAATTACAGGAGAAGGACCAGCTGAACAAACCGGTGAGAAAATAGATAAGACGCTTGAACCTACAAAAAAATCCGCCGATTAGATGAATTGAATTTTACATCGTCCTTCAACGATGGTCCCCTTGCCGGGATATCCTTCAGGATTTCTTGTTTTATTGCAGTTATTATGGAGTAAGACACTTCTCCTCCATAGCTGTAATCAAAATCTGGTATCGCTGGTAAATATCTTCCATATCGTTTTGTTCCAGCAATACTTCCCGGCATGCCCGAAGAATCATCTCAGCCTGCCGGCGTAAAGCCATTCGCTGCTCATTCCGGCAAGACTGCCGGCAGATGATTGACAACATTTCCAGCAGTCTCAGATTGACGGCAACGCTGGTACGGCCGTATTGCCTTATATTATCAAATGCGGCATTTACAATGCCGGAATAGGTCAAGGGGTTAGTTAGTAAACAAAGCCGCCCCTGCTCATCAAAAAAATATGGCGACGGAAACTTCATTTTGGCCAGAAAACACAAGGAGGTTCCGAGCTGATCGATACAGGCGATAGCAGTATGCGGGTCGTTGATACCCGGTGAGAGGGCACGTACAGCGATCTCAACCAGCTGGTGAATCGAGAATTCCACATCCTGTTCGGCTGTACGCTGTTGACCTATTATAAATGCCTCTGCGATACTTTTGCGAAGATCCTCAGCTAACTCTGCTTCACTGCCGACAATGGCAATTATACTGCCACCCACGATATATTGTCCAGGTCTCTGCTGCGCGTGAATCAGGTAACGGTTATCCGCGGCAATACGGAAAAGTCCGTCGAGATCGATAGCCTGGAGATAGCCGCTGCGAGGGGCGATAATGTGGTGCTGGTGCTGGTGTGCCCTGGATTCTTGTTGAAGTTCGGCAACAGGTTCGGAGATGAGGTCGGCCTTTTCATCCAACCCATAAGTGAACATCCGGCGGATAGTGCTCTCGAGTTCGCTGCCCACCGTAGCGACCACCTTATCTGCTTGAATCGAAATTGCCACATGATGTATGAAATAAATCAGTACTCCGACGGCGAAAAATGCCAGAATGATGGCCAGGGCCACTGCAAAACTGGGAACGAAGGAATCTGTGCCGACCGTTTGGATCGAGCGAAGCACCAACAGGCAATAAACAAAACTTGCGACAAAAGTACCGAGCACGGCCTGAATGCTTCTGTCCTGCATGAAGTTGCGCAACAGTCGAGGCCCAAACTGGGAAGAGGCCAGATTGAGGACAACGATGGTGATCGAAAAAGTAACGCCGGCAACAGTCATCATGGACCCGGCGATGGTCGACAGGATTAAACGTGCGCCGTCCGGGCTGACCAGATAAAAAAAACCGAGAAACGTCATTGAATCGGAATTCAGGTATATATCAAGATAGATCATGCCAAATGATATGACAGTCGCGGCAAAGATCATCAGCGCAGGAATGAACCAGAAACTGGTCCTCAGAGATTCCCAAAGGTTAAGCATTTTCGTTTTCATCGGTCTCCCCCGAAAAAAAAATCATTTTCATGTTAATGGAGTTCCGTCGAAACCATTCAGGAGAAAAAGAGCAGGCCTGTACCTCGTTGACTTGTTGAAAAAATCAGGAGAAAAAAGCTGACAGGATTATCGTCGAGAAAATACATCCAGCCTCGGACATTTGTTGTCCTGTTCTTCGATAAGATTTACCTGTTGCCGTCAGATCAGCGTGTCCGACGGCGGTTTTGACTTTCCTTTTGCGATTTCTGTTTACTTTTTAAAGACCCGGATTTTTCCCGCAGCCCTTTTCTCTCTCTTTTTTCTTGCAGAATCTGATCAAGATGTTCAAAGGTTTTTTTTAATACTTGATCTGCCGTTAGATTTTTCATATGTGATTTTCCTTAATTGATGTCTATTAGGTTATCTCCCGACACAGACTTGTCAAAAACCAGTGGATATACTGCTATCATTCCGGTCCCGCAATTGCGGCTATTCCGGGGTCGCAAAAAGCTCAAGACCAAGCAGAGTGTAAATCCACTGCTTAATTGCCGGGGAGAAATATTTGAATACCGATCTTTTCCCTACAACAATGTCTTATCCTGCCGGAAAATATCTTCTATGATCGGAAGGAGAAGGAAATTCCGGAATAAAAATATCTCCTTTGGTAATTCGTAATGCAAAACCCGGACCTGTAACCGCTCATCCAGTTAGTCTTCTTTGTCGGAATTGGTAATTAAAGTAGAGCACAAATCGTGCCAGTGAGCCCACAGCTGCCGATGTTATTATAGGATCGCCGCCCCGGGTGGTGATATCCATATCTGCACCCAGATCCTTCATCTTCCGGATGAAATCGCAGTTGCAATCATCCACAAATCGCATCAAAACCGGATCATCGTCCGGTTGACGGGTGTTCGGATCGCCCCCTCCTTTAATCACCGCAAACATGATGTCCGGCGCCTGGCGATAATTCTCCACGGCCAGATAGACGGCGCTGGCACCGTCGTCTGCCTTGAAATTAGGATTTGCCCCCTTGGCCAATAACTCGCTGACCGCACGGGGCTTCAGCCTGTCAACCGCCATCATCTACGGTGTGATACCGTGAATGTTGCGGACATTCACATCCAGACCGCTCTCGATCGCCCGAGCGACCCCCTCCCCGTCATCCGCCCGGATAGCTGCGTCCAGGGCTGCATATCTGTTGGTAAAATAGTTTCCTCTCATTCGTCTGTCTGCTCCATTGCTGTACACCACCCATCCCCATAGCAACGCCGCTGCTACCAGCGCCTCCTATCCAAAATACAATCGTATTCACATCGGTTCACCCGCACTTTTTAATATTCCCGATGGACGGGCGAAGCCTCATGGAGACGTGCCGGGTTGATAGCTGTAGGGACTCATCCGTTACGGCCTGACGGCTTCAGCTGATCAAAATAAAAAACTTGCATACATCCGTGTATGTATATATATTTCCGATCCGATGCTTCATTCAATTAGAACCAGAGTTATTATGGAATCCACCACGAGATACAAATGGCATTTATATGAAAAAGATAAAGCATAACTCCTCGATATTTATGGCTGTTATTTTGGCGGGATCTCTGCTCGGCGGTTGTAGTGATCAACCACCCAAGACCTTGGCCACCAAGGCTCCAGTTGAGGTAGACATTGTCACTCTCAGGACTGAACCTGTTAATCTTGAGGCTGAGTTGCCTGGCCGGACTACAGCATACAGAGTTGCGGAGGTTCGTCCACAGGTGAATGGCATTATCAAGAAGCGCCTGTTTACTGAGGGGAGTGAGGTCAAGGCCGGGGATATCCTTTACCAGATAGATCCTGCTTCCTATCAGGCCAAACATGACAGCGCCAAGGCAACTCTTGCCAAGGCGAAAGCCCTTGAACATTCAGCTCAATTGAAAGCGGAAAGATACCGGACGCTTGTCCGTACAAAAGCAGTAAGTGAATTGGATCAGATTGAAATTGAGGCGGAGTGGAAACAGGCGGTTGCTGATGTGGCTTTTGCCGAAGCTGCTTTGAGCAGCGCCCGTATCGACCTCGATTACACACGCGTAGTAGCTCCGATCAGCGGCCGGATAGGCAGATCGATGATTTCTGAAGGGGCTTTGGTCACAGCCCAGCAGAGCACCCCCCTGGCCATTATCCAGCAGCTTGATCCTCTCTACATCGATGTCACCCAATCAAGCTCTGAATTGCTCAGGCTGAAAAAGAATTTGTCTGCCGGTTTGTCGCAGAATGGGGAAAGCAGGAATTCAAAGGTGACTGTTCTGCTCGAGGATGGTTCAGAATATGAAAAGACCGGCTCTTTTGAATTTTCAGATGTGACAGTGGACCAATCTACGGGATCAGTCACCCTGCGCGCCATTGTCGCCAATCCTGATGAGGAGCTATTGCCCGGAATGTTTGTACGTGCCCGGATTTCAACCGGCGTGAAACAGGATGCTATTCTTGTCCCGGCAGCAAGTGTCAGCCGAAACAGCAAAGGGCAGGCCATTGTCATGCTGGTGAATAACAAGTCAACCGTAGAAAGTCGCATTATCCAGAGCGGCCGGAACATTGGAGATAAGGTGCTGGTCAATGATGGCCTGGCGGCTGGAGAGCAACTGATCACAGCCGGTCTCCAGAAAATTAAACCCGGTTCTTTAGTCAAGGGTGTTGAGCAGAAAAGTGCCTTGTCCGGGCAGCCGAACGTGTTATCCGGCCAGATAGCCCTGAAGAACATATCATCAGCCACAGCAGCGCAAACGGAATAAGTCATGGCCCGATTTTTCATAGATCGCCCCATTTTTGCATGGGTTATAGCAATTGTTATTATGCTGGCAGGTGCATTGTCTATCATTCGCCTGCCAATTTCCCAATATCCGGAAATAGCACCGCCGGCAGTCACTATTACAGCCAGATATCCAGGTGCCTCGGCTAAGACCATTGAAGACAGCGTAACGCAGATTATCGAACAGAACATGAATGGTCTCGACAACCTGTTGTATATGAATTCCCAGAGTTCATCTGCAGGGACGGTGACAGTCACCCTGACCTTTCAAGCGGGTACGGACCCGGATATTGCTCAGGTACAGGTCCAGAACAAACTGCAACAGGCCACAAGCCAGATCCCGCAGGAAGTACAGCAACAGGGCTTACAGGTCGCAAAATCCAACTCTGCTTTCTTGATGGTTGTCGGTCTGATATCTGAAGACGGAAATATGGATAAAAATGATCTGACCGACTACATGGTCTCAACTCTGAAAGATCCTCTGAGTCGGACTACCGGGGTTGGCAGCATTAGGATATTCGGTGGCCAATACGCCATGCGTATCTGGCTTGACCCACACAAGCTCAACAGTTTTCAACTGACTCCCGGCGACATCAGTGCGGCAATCTCGACCCAGAATAACCAGGTGGCTGTCGGCGATTTGGGAGGAACTCCTTCTGTTGCCGGGCAACAGGTAAGTGCCAGTATGATTGCGCAAACCAAGATGAGTTCACCGGAACAATTTGCCAATATCCTGCTCAAGGTAAACACCGACGGTTCTCAGATCCGTTTAAAGGATGTCGCCCGGGTTGAGATCGGTGGGGAAAGTTACGATTCTGTAACCACTTTTAACGGTCAGCCGGCTGCAGGTATGGCCATAATGCTCGCAACAGGCGCCAATGCCCTGGGCACCGCAGAAGCGGTTCGATCCAGGCTCTCAGATTTACAGAGCTATTTCCCGGCCGGCATTAAAGTCGTCTATCCCTATGATACAACCACTTTTATTAAAATATCGATTGAAGAGGTAGCACAGACACTGGTTGAAGCTATTGTTCTTGTCTTCCTGGTGATGTTTTTGTTTCTTCAGAATTTTCGGGCGACGCTTATTCCAACCATCGCCGTACCCGTCGTTTTACTCGGTACTTTTGGGGTTATGGCGGCTTTTGGATTTTCAATTAATACCCTGACCATGTTCGGACTTGTGCTGGCCATTGGTCTGCTGGTTGATGATGCCATAGTCGTGGTTGAAAACGTTGAACGGATCATGGAAAAAGAAGGCCTGTCGCCGCTGGAGGCGACCCGCAAGTCCATGGATCAGATCACCAGTGCCCTGATTGGTATTGCACTGGTGCTCTCTGCCGTCTTTGTTCCCATGGCCTTTTTTGGTGGTTCCACCGGTGCAATCTATCGTCAATTTTCCTTGACTATAGTATCTGCCATGGCCCTGTCGGTTTTTGTAGCTCTGACGCTCACCCCGGCTCTCTGTGCCACTATGCTGAAACCCAAAAAACATGGTGAGCATAGGCAAAAAGGCGGATTTTTCGGCTGGTTTAACCGGATGTTCGCCCGTAATACCGAGCGTTACAGCAGCAGCGTCTCCTATGTTCTTAAACGATCGACCAGATTTGGTTTGATATACATTCTCCTTGTAGGCGGATTGGTTTTCCTCTTTACCAGATTGCCTACCTCGTTTCTTCCCAATGAAGACCAGGGCGTTTTTCTATCCATGGTGCAGCTTCCCACCGGCGCCACCCAACAGCGAACACAAGAGGTTCTCGACAAGGTGCGTCATTATTACCTGACTGAGGAACGTGAAAACGTTGTGTCTGCCTTTACGGTAGCCGGTTTTAGTTTTGCAGGTACCGGGCAGAATATGGGGCTGGTATTTGCGCAGATGAGAGACTGGAGTGAGCGTAAAGGTAAGGATCAATCTGTTGATGCTATACTCGGTAGAGCTATGGACTATTTCCCCCAGATAAAAGAGGCTCAGGTCTATGCGTTTAACCTCCCTGCTATTCGGGGACTCGGTGCTTCGACTGGTTTTGATTTTTATTTGCAGGACCGCGCCGGGCTGGGGCATGAAAAACTGATTGAGGCAAGAAATCAGCTGCTTGGCATGGCAGCACAGGATCCCAATCTCACTCGTGTTCGTCCCAATGGCATGGAAGATACACCACAATACCATGTGGATATAGACTATGAGAAGGCGATGGCTCTTGGTATCTCCATCAAAGATGTTAACACAACGCTCTCCACT
Source organism: uncultured delta proteobacterium (assembly GCA_963709755.1). Taxonomy (GTDB): domain Bacteria; phylum Desulfobacterota; class Desulfobulbia; order Desulfobulbales; family Desulfocapsaceae; genus Desulforhopalus_A. Next base: position 61,997 of record CAVPXO010000007.1, on the reverse strand, counting down.
GCCTGGGGGTCAAATTATGTCAATGATTTTGTCAATGAAGGTCGGATAAAAAAAGTCTATCTCCAGGCGGATGCACGATTCCGCATGCAGCCTGAAGATATCAAGCAATGGTATGTCCGTAACCGCAGTGGTGACATGGTCCCGTTTTCAACTTTTACCAGTGGTCATTGGAGTTTTGGTTCTCCTCGGCTGGAACGGTTTAATGGCAACCCGGCTGTTGAAATTATTGGTGAAGCTGCTCCCGGTAAATCAAGTGGTGATGCCATGGCGACTATAGACAAAATGGTGTCACAGCTTCCGAGCGGTATCGGTTATGAATGGACCGGATCGTCCTATCAGGAACAACAGTCCGGCTCTCAGGCGCCAGCTCTCTATGCAATCTCCATTCTGGTTGTCTTTCTTTGCCTTGCCGCTTTGTACGAGAGCTGGTCAGTGCCGTTTTCGGTTATGCTGGCCATACCTCTCGGTGTGCTTGGCGCTCTGGGCGCAGCATATTTACGCGGGATGGAAAACGATGTCTATTTCCAGGTGGGACTGCTCACTACCATTGGGCTGTCGGCAAAAAATGCTATCCTGATCGTTGAGTTTGCCAAATCACTCTATGATGAAGGAACAGACCTCATCACAGCAACAATTGAAGCTTGCAGGATGCGACTAAGACCTATCCTGATGACCTCCTTCGCCTTCATGCTGGGGGTTTTTCCCCTGGTGATCAGTACCGGCGCAGGTGCCAACAGCAGGCATGCTATCGGTACGGGTGTGTTTGGCGGTATGTTATCGGCAACAATCCTGGCCATCGTATTTATCCCGCTCTTTTTTGTTGTAGTCATGCGGCTGTTTAAAACACGCCAGACAAAACAGAATGTAGTCACTTTGGTTCAGGATAGTTGAGGATATGAAGGTTCAAAAAAAGATATTTACTGCGGGTCTGCTGCTGCTCGTCCTGAACGGGTGCTCCTTTGCACCGGAGTATCTTCGGCCGGGACTGCCAATAGACAATAAATTTCCAACCCTTAAAGGTCGGCAGGAACAACCCGTCATAGCAGACCAGAGGATGGAAAGTGTCTCTCAATTGGGATGGCGAAATGTTTTTACCGATCCCTGCCTTCAGCAACTCATTGAAACGGCTCTTATAAATAACCGGGATCTGCGTGAGACAGTCCTTAATGTAGAAGCCTTCCAGGCCCTGTACCGTATTCAGCGCTCAGCCTTGTTGCCGACCGTCTCTGGGGAAGGTATTGGTCGGAAGCAGCGCAGTCTGGGTGGAACAAGCCATATAACCACTGAGACCTATTCACTCGACGTTGGGACTACCGCCTATGAAATCGATCTTTACGGCCGTATCAGAAACCTAAAGAATCAGGCGTTTGAGCAGTATCTGGCTCTGCAGGAAACCCAGAAATCGGCAACAATCAGTTTGATTGCTGAAGTTGCCAAATCATACCTCACCTGGTTGACTGACCGTGAACTCCTGCAAATTTCAGAAGACACTCGAAGGGTGGAAGAGGAATCCTATTCGCTCATCCTGCAGCGTGTAGGAGCAGGGATCGCTAACCAACTCGATCTGGCCCAGGCACGCACCAGCCTGGAAGCAGTGAAAGCTAACCTGGCTCTGTATACAAGACAAGTAGCGCAGGATCTTCATTTCCTGACACTGCTCACCGGCACACCCCTACCGGAGTCATTATTGAGTCAGGCAAGCTCGTTACACGACCTGGCTCCAATTTCCGTCATGCCGCCAACCCTTTCCTCCAGGGTATTGCTGGAGCGGCCGGATATTATGGCTGCAGAACACGAACTGATAGGGGCCAATGCCAACATCGGAGCAGCCCGAGCCGCCTTTTTTCCAACCGTAAGCCTCACTGCGAGAGCGGGGGTCATCAGCTCTGATCTGAGCAATCTCTTTGCCGGTGGAACCGGTTCATGGCTGTTTTCTCCGAGCATAAGCCTGCCTATCTTTACCGCAGGAAGACTCTCAGCTGAACTCGCCGTTGCTGAAATTAAAAAAGATATACATATTGCCCGGTATGAAAAAGCGATACAGACTGCCTTCCGGGAGGTGTCCGATGCTCTCGTCGCCAGTGAAACCTACCACGACCAATTACTTGCCCAGCATGCTAATCTGAAGGCGAATGAAGATTATTATACCCTCGCCAGAGACCGTTACCAGCAGGGAGTGGACAGCTTTCTCATCTTGCTGGATGCCCAGCGTTCGCTCTACAGTTCCAGGCAGATTTACCTCATCCTGAAACTTGCCCAACTGGCCAATCAGGCAGACCTTTATAAGGTGCTAGGCGGCGGTTGGCACGAGCACACAGAGTAAAACAAGGGGAAGTACTATGGCACGAAAAAAAAAGAAGACGCCCAGAAAACCCGCGAAGCTATTTTGGATGCTGCTGTACAGGTTTTTTCAATTCGGGGAGTCTCACGGACCACCCTGGCAAACATAGCAAAAGAAGCAGGTGTGACCAGAGGTGCAATTTACTGGCATTTCAATAATAAAGAGGACCTGCTGAGTGCTCTCTGGGAGCAGCTTCTCCTTCCCTTCCAGCCTATTACCAAGGCAAGCGAAAACCCAGGCGAACCAGATCCACTTGGCAAATTGAAACAAACCTATATCGGGTTTTTTAAAAATCTGAAAGAGGACCCGCGTTTACTGAAACTTTGCCAGATTTTGATCAACAAATGTGAAGCAGTAGAAGATACCGGCACCCTGCATATCCATAGGGTAAATTGTCATGTTGAAGGACAGGCAAAGATTGAAAAGGTTCTCAGAAATGCTATCACCCAAGGGCAGTTGCCGGAGGATTTCGATGTTCGTATAGGAAGCATTACCACTATTGCTTTTGTTGATGGACTGGTAGCCAACTGGATTATGTTTCCAGATATCCTGGATGTTAAAAAAGAGATCCCCGCTATTCTTGACGGCCTGATACAGATGCTGCGTTCGGGTTTCACTCGTTGATACAATGCTGGCATCTCCATTCCCGCAGTATTACCTCAGGCGCAGATCGTGCCGATGAAGGGCTTCAACAAGCTCCGGATCGAAATGGCTGCCGGCAAAAGCGTTGGATAAAAAGAATCCTGAAAATCCTGTTGTTGTCCTCTCAACAAACAAGATTCCCATTGCTGATCTTAAATAAGGGTGCTTTCAGGACCTTGTTCTTCATCAAACTTGGCCTCAAGATAGATCATGCTGCCCTGGGAAACTATTTTTACCTCATAATGAAGGTTGTTAAAAAGTTTCACCATCCGTTTGTTCTCTTTTGAGGTATAGGCAGTGAGTCCTTTAATACCATGTTTTCTTGCCGCCTCCGCCAGTTTCTGAATAACGATTGAGGATAAACCCTTTCCCTGCCAATCCTTTTCAACCGAAAAGGCTATTTCAGCCATCTCGGTTTCCGGGTTGAGATAATACTCCCCGACAGCCAGAATCCGTTCATAACCGGCCTGTCCTTCGACAGCGACGATAGTCAGATCCTTGATATAGTCAATAATGAAGGTACGTTCGATCTGTTTACTGACAAAGCTCTTTTTCTCGTGAAAGAACCGGGAGATGACATCAGTAGTGTCGAGCCGGTAATAATGTTCCTGAAGACTTCGTTCATCGGTCAGCTTCACAGGCCTGAAGGTAATTTTCTTGCGGTCAATGATCCTGGTTTCCTCGAGCCCAAGCGGATAAATTGAATGCATTTCCTCTCTCAGGGTTCGTTCCGGACCCAGGAGCCCAAGTTCTTTTGCCTCTTCGAACAGCTGATCTCTGAAATCGGGGTGTGCAATGGTTATCAGGGAGAGGGCCCTTTCCTGAATACTCTTGCCAAAGAGGTTTACCGAACCATATTCCGTTACCACGTATTGCACCTCACTACGCGGCACCACCACAGCCTTGTTCTGCAGCATAGGCACGATGCGGCTCTTCAGGCCATCGTCCCTGGTTGAGGTGAGCATCAGGATCGACTTGCCTTTTTTCGACATGGCCGCACCCCGAAAAAAATCCAGGATGCCGGTAACACCGGAAAAATTATTGAAGGGCAGGGCATCGGCGGTCACCTGGCCGGTCAGATCGATCTCCCGGATGGTGTTCATCGCAACCATTCGCCTGTTCTTGGCTATCTTCCTTGGATCATTAACATATTTAGATGGGTGAAATTCGACGGCAGTGTTGTAATCAAGTAAATCGTACAGATCCTGATTGCCGATGGCATTACTGCAAATGATCCTGCCGTTATTAAAACCTTTCTTTCGATTAGTCACGACGCCCATGGCCATGAGCTTCATGATGGTGTTGGTCACATACTGGGTATGGATGCCCAGATCATTTTTTTCCATCAGCGCCTGGATATTTGCCTCGGATGTTCCCCCAAGTGACATCTGCATAGTCGATCCGTCTTCCACCAGCCGGGAAACATACCGTGCAATCTTTCCGGCAGATTTAACATCCGGATAGTTGCCGATTTCTATCAATTTTTCGTCATGTTCCACAAAATAATCAATATCATTTACATGGATTGAGCTCCTGCCCAGCACCCTTGGCATTTTGCTGTTGACCTGGGCGATGACCAGGTCAGCCCCAGCAGCAGCAGAAGCGGTTACATCGACCGATATCCCAAGGCTCATCCAGCCAAAATCATCCGGCGGTGACACCTGAATAAGGGCAACCTGGATAGGAAGCAGTTTGGATTTGATCAGCTTGTGGACATCGGAAAGATTGATAGGAGTTATAAAGCGCAGGTCACCTTTAAAACTTTTTGAGTTTGCAGAGCCCAGATAAAAGGAACGAATATTAAGATTCTGCGATTTCGATTTTTCGGCGATTTTAGAGAGCGAGGTACTTTCTCCGCTGAACATCCGGACAATCTCCAGATCAGTAAAAGTGAGACTGGCATCAGCCAGCCCTTTGACCAGTTGTTGAGGTTCTCCACACGATGAACCGATAAAAATCCGCTGCCCCGACTTGATCTTGGCAATGGCGTCTTCAACCGACAGCTTGTTTCTCTGATAGTTATCCGCCCAATATCCTTTTTCGCGCATCACACACCCCCTGCTCTGCATTATGTAACTCTTGTCCCTCACATGCTGAGAGACATAAAATTTTCCAGATATACCCTTTCTGAATAGTATTGGTTCTGGGGTTTTTAATCAAGCCTGCCAAAGTTACAATTATTTTATAATATTTTTCCTGCTATATATTGTTTGTATAGAAATAAAACTATTTGCTCTGCACACACTCATTCTGATAGGTTAAGAGGAGGAAAACAGCTCATAAAAAAAGGAACCAGTTTGAAGAGTCCATCAGAGACAATATTGCTGTTCGGTCTTTCCCCCGCAGAAACGATACTCGTTAAGCGGCTGATTTCTTCTTTTGAGATAGAGACAGTACCACTCACCATAGGCACCGTACGAAAATTCATTCAGGACTTCCCAGAGAAAAAAATCTGCCTGGTGATCTTCCATGTAAAGAACAAACACCCCAGACAGGACCGGGTCATTCAACTTATTCGTGATTTTGTAGGTCCTCTTATCCCCTTGTTCATCGTTGTCCCCAAAGAAAGAATCGGCGAAATAAAAAAATATATCAGCGCGGGAGCAGACGATTTCATAGAATTGCCACTCAATGAAGACAGATTTTCAATCAGTTTTTTGATTCTGCTGGAAATGGGGCAGGCAGTAACCCGGCCACCAGCTGCAGAAGCTTCAAAGTCGCAGACAACAAAAGGCAGCGGAGAAGTCCTCAATCGGCTGGTCGGCTATTTTCAAGATGGGTTGAGCTATTTTGCCCCGAAATCACTGATCAAAAGGACAATGACGGAAAAAATATCCGACAGATGGCTGCAGGTGAGAAAGCTTGGATCAGGCGGTTTCGGTGTTGTCTGGCTGGTAAAAGAAATCGGTTCCGGCAGACTGGCTGTAGCGAAATCACCCCACTCACACCATATGAATATCAGCGTGTTACGATCGGCCGCCATACTGAAGAAACTAGTCTACCATCCCAATGTAGTTCATCTGCTGGAAGTAGTAAAAGAGAGTGGCAAGTTCATTCTGATACAGGAATATGTCGAAGGCCCTACTCTCCAGCAGCTACTGGAAAAAACTATTTCTCCACTTGATAAAGAAGCCTATTTTCTGCAACTCGTCTCGGTCGTTTCTTACGCCCATAAGCATAAAATCCTCCACCGGGACATCAAGCCGGAAAACATTATCATAAACAAAAACGGGCAGCTGAAACTTCTTGATTTCGGTATTGCCCGCAATCTCTCCTGGCAGGCCCCTGACAAAAGCTCTGCGGGGACTGTCAATTTTATGCCGCCGGAGCAATTCGAAGGCAAAAGCTGTCTCGCCAGCGACGTCTGGGCCCTGGGCGTTATCCTCTATATCTTTGCCACCAATGCCGTTCCCTATTTTCAGCAAAATGACCAGTATCCCCAAGATATTGATATAACCGTCGAGAGTAGAGCTCCACGCATGATAAATCCCCAGCTTGACACCAATCTCGAGCGCATCATCATGCGGTGTTTAAAAAAAGACCTGGAATTACGCTACCAGGATGCTACGGAACTGCTGGATGATTTTCGTACTACCCTGCCGCTTTTTGGTCGGGGAAAGCTGCTGCCTTAACATCTGGTCTCTCTCAAGATAAATTCCATCACAATTCATTTAAAAGAACAGGCCTGATTGTCCGAAATTGAGAAGTGTTTATTGTTGATTCTTATATACAGGTAAAAAATGCGAACTTACCCTGACGTGGAAGAGCCGTACGTTTATCCGATAGGCCAAATATTCATTAACAGTTTAAAACAGAACCCCAGGGGATATCTTCATGAATAATGTGATTGTTTCCTGCTCGTCATGCGGCAAAAAAAACAGGATACCTGCAAATAAACAACACCTTCTGCCGAAATGTGGCCACTGCAGGGCAACTATCAGTATGACAAATCAAGCAGTGCCTGTTGAACTTGGAGATCAGGACTTTCATGATTTCGTGAAACAGGCCTCGTTGCCTGTAATGGTGGATTTTTTTTCTCCAACCTGTGGTCCCTGTCAGACGATGATGCCAATTATCAGCGCCATGGCCAAAGAGCATGTAGATAAATTTATCATAGCAAAGGTCGACATAAGCAAAAATCAACAGATAGCCATATTCTTTAACATTAGAGGAGTGCCAAGCTTCCTGTTTTTCAAGAACGGCAGCCTCCGCGATCAAATTTCAGGTGCTGTTTCCAGAAATGTTCTGGAGCAGAAGCTGGGGAGGTTATAGTCCGTTAACCAACCTTCGGGCATAGATTTCAGGCAATCCCGCAGCCAGAATTTTTTCTCCCGCCTTTACAAAATCATAAGCCACCCGGTAAAATTCAATAACTTTTTTATCAGTATCGTAGATGAGATAAGAGGCTCTCGGGTCCCCATCTCTAGGTTGCCCGACACTTCCGGTGTTGAAAATCTGGCGATTAAGTTCAGCGGCAGGCACTACCATAGTGTGCTGGGGTGATCTGATATAGACACAGAAAAAATTTTTACGGGTAATGGCAACAGGCACATGAGTGTGCCCGACAAAGAGAATCTTGGCTTTAGAACGGGCAAAAGAACTGGAGATATATGTTTTCTCCGAGACATAATACCAGTTGCGCGGTCTATACGGATTAGAATGGCAGAAAGAGATATCATCCCATTTGATCAGATCTTCCATCTCTTTCAAAAACCAGATACCTGTTTTGCTCAGAACTTCCCTGGTCCAGTTAATTACTATTCGAGCCTCGGGCTTCATATTATTGGGAATTCCAAGAACAGCTGCATCGTGGTTACCAAGCACACAGGGGCAGTCCGGCAGGGACTGTATCAATTCAATGCACTCGTTGGGGTTTGCCCCATACCCCACTACATCACCCAGGCAGACATACCTGTCAACCTTTTGCCCGGCAGCATGATCGAAAACTGCCTCTAAGGCCTCCAGGTTGGAGTGAATATCTGAAAATACTGCTACTCTCATGCGCTCCTCTTTTGATGCCGGACGCAGTAAGGTCATCCCCGGTCCGACAAACTTGATATGCCTTCAGACAGATATACGTCAGTTTGCCTTGAATAGCAAATTTCCCTTTTCTTAAGTTCTTTTTTCCGCTATTTGTGAGTATAACTTCTCCCCCCAAACCAACAACAGGACCAAATGACTAATGTTGAAAGCTAACGATAAGAAAATCTTGAAAAATCTCCTCGCCATGTCCGGGGAACCCGATGATACCTTCAGTTTGGATGAACTGCTTGGCTACATGTTCGGTCTGGCCATGACCCCCGATATAATTATTCCCAAAGAATGGATGCCGATTATCTTTGGCGGTGAATTACCGACATTCGATTCTGCAGAGCAGATACAGAAAATGACGGGCAGCCTTATCGAAGTTTATAATAATTATATTATTGATTTCACCAAGAACAAGCTTAAGCTCCCTTTCAATTTAGAAAAGATGAAAGACAACCAGTTTGAGGCACTCTATGAATGGATTTCCGGATTCGAGGAAGCGCTTGCCCTTCGAGAAGAGTTGTGGGACCCTGAGGAGTTCCCGGAGTTGAGTGATCGGAAAAAAGAGGAGCTTTATCATAGCATGATGACTATTCAGGGATTGGTTGATCCAGTGGAGGTCATGGACTATTTTGAAGATATGCCGGACGATCTGTTCCAGGAAGCCTTTTCAGGAATGGATCCTGAGTTTAATGATCGTGAAGTTCAGATTCAGGTGTTTCTGATGGCATCCCTGCCACTGGCGATTGAAACATTACAGGAACATGCCCGTAATGTCGAAAAAATACGGCAGCGGCGTACCACTAGGCCAGAAGCTCCTACTCCGATCAGGTCCGCCGGGAGCCAAATCAAGACATCTCCCTGCTCATGCAACGGCGAGCAAAAGGATAAAAAATGTTGCGGCGGCAATGATGATAATCAGCCGGATCCCAAAGGCAACAGGTCATCGGGCAGATCAAATGTTATCAAAGTCGATTTTCCAAGGCATTCCAAAAAACAGACTGGTTCTCCGGATGTCTATCAGCTGAAGGTTGAGCTACAGGGTGCAAAACCGCCTATTTGGAGAAGGATTCTGGTTCCGGGAAATATCACCCTGGAAAAGCTGCACACAATTATTCAGATCTGCATGGGCTGGAACGATCTTCATCTGCACCAATTCCTTATCGACCGGATATGTTACAGCATGCCGGATGAAGATGATTTCTGGCAAACCAGTAGACCCAAAAACGAAGCAAAATATACCCTTAACGATCTTAAAAAGAAAATCCAGCCACGGTTCCAATATATTTATGACTTCGGGGATGACTGGATCCATCAAATCACCGTTGAAAAAATCCTGCCTCCGACAGAAGGCAAATCTTATCCGGTACTGATCACCGGACGTCGTGCCTGCCCGCCTGAAGATATCGGCGGTATTTACGGTTACATGCACCTACTGGAGGTGCTCAGCGATCCGGACCATGAGGAATATGAAGAGATGACAGACTGGCTGGATATGGACTTTTTTGACCCGGCCCAGTTCGGCAAAGAGGATATAGCCGTTATCAACGCAACCCTGGCAGAGCTTTTTCAAAAAGCCAAGTAATGCATTCTTTCAATCCAGAACTGGAACTTGCCGATGAATTTGTCCGGGATACCGGATGCAACATTTATCTGACAGGTAAGGCCGGCACCGGCAAAACTACTTTTCTGCACAATCTGAAAAAGAAGAGTCCCAAACGAATGATTGTCACTGCACCCACGGGTGTTGCCGCCATCAATGCCGGCGGCGTAACCCTGCATTCCTTTTTCCAGATGCCTTTCGGCCCTTTTATACCAGGTAGCGAAACCACCGCCAGACACAAGTTCAACAAGGAAAAAGTCAATATAATAAAAAGTCTTGATCTGCTGGTGATCGATGAAATCAGCATGGTCAGGGCCGATCTGCTGGATGGAATTGACGCCGTCCTGCGCCGGTACCGTCGCAGTAATCTTCCCTTTGGCGGCGTACAGCTGCTGTTGATCGGCGACCTGCATCAGCTTTCCCCGGTAGTCAAAGACGTCGACTGGCGCCTGTTAAACAAATATTATGACTCGCCCTATTTTTTCAGCAGCAATTCATTACGCCAAACGGAGCTGATCTCGATCGAGCTGCAGCACATCTATCGCCAGGCAGACGATCATTTTATTAAACTTCTTAATCGTGTTCGTGACAACGACCTTGACCGGGGCACGCTGGCGAGCCTCAATGAGCGTCACATAGAAGGCTTTGCCGAAGTCGACCATGAAGGAGAGGGATATATAACTCTTTGCACCCATAACAACAGCGCCGACGCCATCAATGCTTCCAGGCTGCTGAGACTTACCCATAAAACCCACCGCTTCGATGCTGAAATTGAAGGTGAATTTCCTGAACATTCTTTTCCAACCGCTTTGACACTCGAGGTGAAACCACAGGCCCAGGTGATGTTTGTTCGAAATGATTCATCACCCGACAAACGCTTCTTCAATGGCAAAATCGGCCAAATTACCCGCATCTCCGGTAAGAAGATCTGGATAAAGTGCCCGGATGATACCGAGGAGATCATGGTTGAACCGGCAACGTGGGAGAATATCGAGTATACCCTTGATCCCGATACTCTTGAGATTACCGAAAATAAAATCGGCGCATTTGTCCAGTATCCCCTGAAACTGGCCTGGGCAATAACCATCCATAAAAGTCAGGGGCTTACCTTTGACCGGGCTATCATCGATGCCCAGGCGGCCTTTGCCCACGGCCAGGTATACGTGGCACTCAGCCGCTGCCGGACCCTTGAAGGCATGGTCCTCAGCTCAGCGCTTTCGCAACGGGCGGTGAAAACTGACAAAACCGTGCTCCGATTCGCGGAGCTGGCCGGAGAAAATATTCCAACAGCGGAAAAACTTGCCTTAGCCAAGATTCGCTACCAGCAGCGACTACTGCTTGAGTGCTTTGATTTTCAACAGCTGCAGATTCTTTTCTCAAGATTGATTTCTATTATGGATAGAAGTCCTGAGCTGATAAGAATTTTAGGTGCAGGAGATCTTCAGGAACTGCGGCAAAGGACCGTCAACGAAATCAGTACGGTTGGCGCAAATTTCAGGCGACAGCTGCAGGGACTTTTTACAGAGGACGTGTTCCCCGCTGAGGATCCTGCGGTACTTGAACGAATACAAAAGGCATCAATCTATTTCCAGGAAAAATTCAATACAGGTCTTGGCAAATATATTGGCCAATTGCAGGTAGAAACCGACAATAAAGAAATCCGTAAAAAAGCAAAAAAACTCTGCAGGCTGCTTCAGGAAGAGACTGCTGTCAAAATGGCTGCGGTAAAATGTTGTACGACCGGGTTTAGTTCATCACTGTATCTTCGGGCTATTTCGTCGGCGGAGATTGAAGCCGCACCCAAAAAAGACAGGGAAAAAGAAGCAAAGACAACAATAACCTATTCCGAAACCGATATCGACCACCCCGAACTCTTCCAAACCCTGCGGGAATGGCGAACAACAAAGGCTCAAAAAGCGGGGGTTCCCCAGTTTCATATCCTGCACCAGAAGACTCTGATCCAGATTGTGGTCAACCTGCCCGATACGGAGAAGGCGCTGATGAAAATTAAGGGAATCGGCAAGAAGTTAATGGAAAAATACGGCCAGGAGCTGGTCGCCATAGTTGCCGACTACCGCGAGCAAAACAACATAACAGAAGTTATCCTCCCGACTGTGCCCGACGAATTGCCGGAGGAACAAAAAAAATCTAAAGAAACTGACGCCCCGAAAATCGATACGAAACTGTTCAGTCTCGAACTCTTCGAACAGGGGCTGAACATCTCACAAATAGCCGACAAAAGAGACATGGTCATCTCCACCATTGAGGGTCATCTGGCTCATTTCGTGGCGAGAGGAGAGCTCGCAATCGACAGACTGCTCTCCTCCGAAAGGCGACAGACAATCGAACAGAAACTTCTCCAGATGCCGAACAGTAAATTCAGCGAAATAAAACTGGCGCTGGGCGGCGACTACAATTATGGAGAAATCAAATTAGTTCAGGCCCACCTGCAGCACCAAGGCCAAAAGACTGAAAGTTCTAGCCAACCACCCGAATCTCCCGACTTATAGTGCTGAGCGATTCGGAACCATCCTCAGTCACCAGTACATCGTCCTCGATGCGGACGCCGTTGCGTCCGGCAAGGTAGATCCCCGGCTCGATGGTATAGGCCATTCCCGCTTTCAGCAGCTGCTCGTTGTCTCCGCGAATATACGGCTCTTCATGGCACTCCATGCCGATGCCGTGGCCTGTACGGTGGGTGAAAAACTGCCCATAGCCAGCCTCCTCAATGACTTCCCTGGTGGCTTTATCCACAGTCGCACAGCTGACTCCCGGTCTTCCGGCCGCCCGGCCTGCTGCGTTTGCCTGCTGGACAATTTTGTGGATTTTCTCCGCCTCTGCGTCAATCTCACCCACTGCAAAGGTACGGGTAATATCGGAGACATACCCATTACAACCGGCACCCCAGTCAATTACCAGCAGATCGCCTGGAACAAGTTGCCGTAAAGAAGGTTGCGCATGGGGATTGGCACCATTGGGACCGGAAGAGATAATGGGTGAAAAAGGCAGGATCGTATCAGACCCCTGGCGCAGAAGCTGCAAAAAGAGCTCACTGGCGATATCTTTTTCGACCACCCCGATTTTAACCATCGGCAAGGTGGCTTCCAGTGCCGCTTCGGCAATATCCACCGCTTTGCGCATACAGGCTGTTTCGTCGATATCCTTGATGGACCTCAGCGCAGTAAAAATCGCCGAGCCATCAGTAAAATCAGCCGAGTTGCAGGCCACACGAAGATAATCATACTCCAGCAAACGTAACTGGCCCGGCTCCACCCCAACCTTCCTGCCAGAAAGATCGAGTTGTTCCAGGGCGTCATAAAAGGTCCTGGGCCATTCAGCCGGACTCTCCCCGTAGGCAAAGACCCTTGCCGAAAAAGGCAGGTGATCGAGCTTGGCCTGTTCAAGCTCAGGCAGAATTATAGTCGGGTCGTCACTGCCGGTTAAAATAATGACCACCGGTCGCTCCATCAAATGGAAATGCAACCCTGTCAGATAAGTAAGGCTTGGTCCGGCATTGACTGCGACAGCCGAGAAGCCTTGCTTATCCATATACTCTTTTAACCTGCTCAAGCGTGTTGCAAACATGTTCCCTCCGAAAATAAATATTGTATACAATCTATTATCTTTTCCATTACCTAAATCCGTGCCACATGTCTAATACAATCGCAGAAATCATAAAAATGCCTATCTCAAAGTAGTGGCTCAGTAAGCACCTTTTATTAAACAAATGACATTACCAACCATTCCTGTATAATGCTTTGTGAGTTTTGTTCTTTTCAGAGACAACAGTACCAAGAATTAATTTTCTATCAAATTCAAATAGATGAACATACAACAAGAAAAAGACTTGCTGCACGGTGTAACTCTCGAACAAATCATGAACTTTCTGATTGCCGATTATGGCTGGGATAAATTAGGCAAATACATCAAAATTCGCTGTTTCACTAATGACCCCTCAATTCAATCGAGCCTGAAATTTCTCCGGAAGACTCCCTGGGCAAGAGAAAAAGTCGAAAAACTCTACATCGCCAACCAAAAACGCGCACGAAGGTCGAGGTAACTTTCTTATATTATTCTATCTACATCCATGGTTCAAGCTGAAGGCTGTCGGCTTTGCCATGATGTTCAGTATCATTGTAAAAAGAGGAAGAAGCTGGCGGTGAGACGAAGAACCCTCCGCCATGCACATCTTCAGAGGCAGTAGATGCTGATATGCTTCCGCACACCTGCAAATGATTTTAAAGATAATAGTAACCTGTCGATCGACGGGCAATTATTGATTGGCGGTTTTCTTCACAGATTGTTCGACCTGGTCGAGCAAGTCTTTAATACCAGCTGCAACCAGGTTCGACTTAAAGGCAAGTTCCAACTTCTTAGCGCCCCGTGCATCGACAAAAGTATCCTGATAACGGGCGTCAGTTTTTTTAAGTATTTTCAGACTGTCATCAAAAAGCAGGAAATGGTAATTCAACAGCCCGTATCCCGCTGCTGCGATAATAACCAATGTCAAAAAAAATTTTTTCATCAATCTCACTTTTTCATTATACTATTTTCCAAGGCCAGGACAGCAGGCGAAGGCACGCACCTTACATCGAAACAAATGTTTTACAATAAAAAAAGCACGCCTTCCAATGGACGTGCTTTTCTCGATTACATACTAAACAAGTTCTTACGATCAGTCTCTACTGCCTCCAAAAAAACGAAGCAACATAAGAAAGAGATTAATAAAATCGAGATAAAGGGCTAAGGCACCCATAATAGATCCTTTGCGGATAGCCTCACTCCCCTCTGCCATTATTCCTTCCTCACCCATTCTTTTTATCTTCTGAACGTCATAGGCAGTGAGACCGGTAAAGATAAACACACCGATCAGGGATATCATCCAGTACATCCCCGAACTCTTCAGGAAGATGTTTACGATCGAAGCGATAATAATGCCGACAAGACCCATAAACAAAAAGGAGCCCCATCCGGAAAGATCCCGCTTGGTTACCAGCCCATATACAGCCATGGCGCCAAACATACCGGCCGTTATAAAAAAGGTTCCGGCGATTGACGAACTCGTATAAGCAAGAAAGACCACTGACAGAGTTAGACCGTTGAGCACCGAATACCCAAGGAATAAGCTGGAGGCTGTTGAAGCCTGGATTTTTTGAATTCGTGCGGAGAGATAAAAAACAAGACCCAATTCTCCTATCACCAGAACAAAAAACATGGGACCACCTATAATTGCCCTGGCTAAACCTGTATTGGCGGTAACAAATGCCACCAAGCCGGTGATACCAAGGCCAAGAGCCATCCAGTTAAAAACTTTTGCAAGAAAAATGGTCGAAGCCTCTTGCCGAGCCTGGGTCGATGTTATCTGATTTACATTCTCATACATTTGGGTAATCCTCTTAAGTAAATGTGAATATTTTTTACAGTGGTCAAAAGTATACGTTCAAGATAATCACTCGCCGGGAAAAAGGTAATACCGTTCCAAGGTATTTTCCGGCACTTTTTAAACTAAATTTCAACGTGCTGTTCTTTTGATGCAGGTTCTTAAAATTGCGGTCTTTCTGCATCATGCTCTCAATCCGGTTGTACCATAAAAAAAGGCAATATTCTTGCCAAACCGACAGTTCAAGGCAGTTGAAAGATAATAACTGAGGATGAAAACGTCTTGTTTTTTCGTCTGTTTTTCGCTACTAATTGTAAATATCCATTACCATATAGCATTCACTGGAGCCGACCAAAAGAACAAGCATCATATCAGTAAGGAGGCTACATGCCGAAGGATTTCGACCAGAATACCTTTTTTTCCATACTGCGTAAACGCGCCCAGGCTGTCCTTGAGGAAAGACCCCAAAAAACAGATATGTTAAATGAAGATCTCCGAAAATTAGTACACGAACTCGGTACATATCAAATTGAACTGGAGCTACAAAACGAAGACTTGCGCAACGCCCAGTTAGAGCTCGAAATATCCCGCAAGCGATATATTGACCTCTATGATTTTGCCCCGGTTGCCTATCTTTCGGTGGACAGCAAGGGGATGATTCGGGAGGCCAACCTGACCGCTGGAAAAATGTTGGGGGTGCCAAGAGGACAACTCCTCAACCGACCTTTTTCTGACTTCATCGTCCCGACCGACCAGGATATTTTTTATCTCCACCGAAAACAGCTGCTGGAAACCCGGCAACAACAATCATATGAAATCCGGCTGCAGAAAAATAAAGGCCCTCTTTTTCATGCCCTGGTAGAAACCGTTGTATATTCAGAAGAATACGACCCACCTGGGCAATTCCGGGTAATGGTAAGTGACATTTCCACCCGAAGAGAGGCCGAACTGGCCAAGGTTCGCCACCTCAAAGAAAGATATCGTGCTATAGTCATGGATCAGAATGACCTGATCTGTCGGTTTGATCCGGAAGGCAGGATTACTTTTGTCAACGACGCCTATTGTCGATATTTCGACGTCAGCTATTGGAATATACTCGGCACGAATTTTACGCCGAATATTCATCAAGACGACTTGACGTTAGTGCAGGGGCATTTCAAGAATCTAACTCCACTCAAGCCGGAAAGAACTATTGAACATCGGGTGATTTTACCGGACGGACGAACCTGTTGGCAGCAGTGGAGCGGCAGAGCTTTGTATGATCAGGAAGGCAAGGTTATTGAATACCAGGGCGTCGGCAGAGATATAACTCAGCTCAAGGAAACGGAGATGCAATTGCAAAAGGAGTTGAAAACGCGCCAACATTTCATGGACGCTCTCCCCTGTGTTGCCCTTCTCCAAGAATATTATACCCGACGAATAGTTGCTTCAAACAAGGCTGCACTGGCTATTGGAGCTGTACCGGGTGGAGAGATATGCCATACAGCCTCCACCAAACGAGACACCCCCTGCAGCTGGTGCCTTGCCCCAAAACTTTGGGAAACCGGTGAACCCCAACATGCTCAATTCTGGAATAATGACGTATATTGGGATTCTTACTGGATACCGGTTTCTGAAGATCTCTATCTGCATTATGCCTTTGATAATACCGAGCAACAAAAAAACAAGGAAGCCCTGGAAAAAGCGCATGAGGAGTGTGAGCAACGAGTGAAAAGACGAACCGTTGAATTGCAGAAGTCACACCAACAGTTGCTTCATTCCGAAAAACTTGCCGCAATCGGTAAACTGTCTGCCTCCATCGCCCATGAATTCAACAATCCTCTGCAGAGTGTCATGACCATTATCAAAGGTATAGAACAATATGCTACACTTGCAAAGGAGGAAAAGGAACTCGTCAAGCTGGCTCTCCAGGAATGTAACAGGATGAAAGATCTTATTGTTGATCTCAAGGATTTTTTCCAGCCTTCTTCCGGTAAATCTTCAGAGGTTGACCTCCATGCTATTCTCGATACAATCCTCTTGATCAGCAAAAAGGACTTGCACAACCGGCGAATTTCGATTGTGAAAAAATATGCTGAACATATTCCTCCTATCAAGGCGGTTGTTGATCAGCTGAAACAGGTGTTTCTCAATCTCTTGAATAACGCAGCACAGGCATGCAAAGGTGAAGGGATAATCACCATTACAACTGAAACAATCGACAGGGAAAATATAGCAGTTCATTTTGAGGATAACGGCACAGGGATAAATTCTGAACATCTCCCTCATATCTTTGAGCCATTTTTTACCACCAAGCCTGAGCTGAAAGGCATAGGTCTTGGTTTATCTGTAAGTTATGGCATAATCAAAAAACATGGTGGCCATATTGATGTCAAAAGTGAATATGGCAAAGGATCAACATTTACCGTATTACTGCCAATCAAGGGGGAGAATGAGCGATAAGTCAATCCTGCTGGTCGATGACGAAGAAAACATTCTTGCGTCAATCGGCTGGGTACTCAAAAAAAACAATTTGAAGGTGACTACTGCGTCAAGTGGCCGGGAGGCCATAAACCTCCTTGGCGTACAGTACTTTGACCTGGTTATTACTGACCTGATAATGAAAGAGGTGGATGGTTTAGCTGTGTTGAAACAGGCTAAATATCTCCATCCCGATATCGGTGTGATCATCCTGACCGGACATGGTGCCGTCGGGTCTGCCGTTGAAGCAATAAAGTTAGGGGCTGATGATTATCTGCAAAAGCCTTGCGATATGCAGGACTTACTCAATAAAGCAGAGCGCAGCTTTGAAAGGCAGGACATGTTGACCAAGTTGCGGGACCAGAATGCGCAACTTAAAAGGGAAATAACTGCCCGCAAGAGCACTGAATTAAAACTTCAGGAAGCGCGCGCAAATCTGGAGCAACAGGTAGAAGAAAGAACAGTGGAGCTCACATCTACTGTTGATGAACTGAAAACAGTCTTGAAAAAGTTGCTGACGCGGGAGAAAGAGTTACAGGAAAAAAACCGGGAACTCCATGATACCAATACTGCCTTAAGTATTATATTGAAAAGAAGAGACCTGGAACATGGTGATATCAGGAAAGAAATCGCCACAAAAACTGTAGAGATGGTCCTGCCGCTCCTGAAAAAAGCCCAAAACCAGGTGACCGGTTCGGCTAAGGATTACATAGAAACCGCCCAGGCAAATCTGCTGGATGTTTTCTCACAGCATCCCCATGACAGTGTTCTGACAAATGCCGGCCTGGCGCCTCGTGAATTGCAGATTGTCCACTATATCAGACAGGATAAGACATCAAAAGAGATTGCCGATCTCTTGGGCATATCTGTGAGAACTGTAGAATCCTATCGAGATAATATCAGAAAAAAACTCAGGATAAAAAACCAGAAAAAAAACCTCAAAAAATTCCTTACATCACTCCTCTAATACGGTATTTACCTGCCGTATTTCCTCCACGATTGCCGTATTGCCTTTCCAGTCTATTTCAGCCAAACTTTCGGCAGAAGCAAGATTGAGAGTGGTCAAAGATATCGGAGTCTCCCCTTACCTCCGAGGATTAACATTTAGTTACAGCGGAGAGTCAGGTGGGATTAAATTTAAAGGCAATTACCACAGGTTTGAAAATTTACGACCTGGATATAAAAAGTAATAATGGTTTACAAAGCACGGTAGCGTACAACCAACTCCTGTTCGATAAAAGCTGCCGTCCTTTTCGTTTCAGCACTGGGGATCACCTCAAGAAGAAACGGAAATCACTGAGATTCAGGGTCAAGGGAATAGTTGCGCTGACAAATTTTGAGCAACCTGTTGTTACTAATATTTTCGACATAGCATCAGGTGGGGTATCATTTTTACACGCTAGAGAACAGGACATACCCAATAAAGAATTCAAGATGGATATTCTTATCTTTGATAGTCAAACCGATCTTGAATATTTCATAAGCCAGATCAAAGGAAGGATTAAATCAAAAGATTTGGTTATTGACCCTAAAAGTAAAGAACCGAGGTGGCGATTCAGCGTTGAGTTTGTGGACCTTGACAGCTAAACGCTACATCGGTTGACTACTATTCAGGGAATTATAATTTTGAGAATACAAAAGAGTTAAGCAGAAAAGGTCATTAAAAGGCAGACAAACTCGTGGGGGGGGAAGGAGGACAGGGATAACCTAAGTTCCAATGAAGGGTTTTCCCTGTCCATTCCTTTTGCAAAGCTGAAAAAGATACCAGCTAAACAGATGAATATTATCGACAAAGCAACACGATATCATCTTTACGGCTGGATTCTTTTCATTATCTGTGCCCTTCTGTTCATTGCCGCAAGCGTGATAAAAAACGAACCACTGGTTTTTGCAGGGAGTATCATCTTTCTTATAGCATGCCTCATGTTTCTCATTCCGTTGATCGATACGATTCGAAACGGCAAAGACAAGACCGACAACTAATTTCTCATTCTTTTCAGTCCTGGTCACCATGCCTTGCTGGGGGGTAAGTGCCATGGAGATAAACAGACTGTTCGTCCGAACCGACTGCACCTGTCAAAATTCGGATCGAATACATGACTACTCTTTCAGACCGATGAGGAACAGTTATGTCAATTCTAAATAAATTGCATATAAAATCAATGGCCTGTAATGCTCTTGCACAGATTGATAATATCAATTGTAAAATCAAGTTCTGGGATGGAAGTATTCGTGAATTTGGTAATGGCAATGATTTCAGTCTTCATTTTAAAACCAGGGAAGCCTTGAAAAAAGTTCTCTTCGATGCGCCACTCGGATTTGGTGAGGGATATATGAATGGTGACATTGAAGTCGAAGGTGATCTCAGCAAGGTTGTCAGCATTGGGTTCTTGTCCGATCGACTCCAGGAAAAAACAAAACAGTCCCTGCTCAACATATTGCAACTCAACATGTTACAGAGAAACAGCAAGAAAGCAGACCAAAAGAACATTTCCTACCATTACGATCTCGGCAATGATTTCTATCAATTGTGGCTCGACAAGAAGATGATGTATTCCTGTGGGTATTTCAAAAACGACAAGGACTCTCTGGAACAGGCTCAAATCCAAAAAATCAACCTGTGCTGCCAAAAGCTTCAACTACAGCCAGATGATCAATTGCTTGATATTGGTTGTGGGTGGGGAAGTCTGCTTATCAACGCAGCCAAAAATTTTGGCATACAAGGCGTCGGCATTACGCTTTCTAAGGAGCAGCTGGAGTACGGAAAACAACAAATTAGCAAGGAGGGAGTGCAGGGACGTGTTTCTCTGGAATATCTGGACTATCGGGACCTCCCCAGAATGCATCGGACCTTCGACAAGATTGTATCTGTTGGCATGTTCGAACACGTCGGCAAATCCAATATGATGCATTTTCTGGAAAGTGCGCGAAACGTACTGCGCCCGGACGGACTTCTTCTGCTGCATACCATTGGCAAGACAATAGAAGAACCTACCAACAGCTGGATAAAAAAATATATCTTCCCGGGATGCCACCTTCCCGATCTTGGTTCAATCCTCAAGAATTCAACTCATCTCGGCTTTAACTTTATTGACTGCGAGAACATGCGCATGCATTACAGTAAAACCCTTGATAAATGGGGAGAACGTTTTGAGAATAATGAGTCACGAATCCGTTCGATGTTTGATGATCGATTTATCAGAATGTGGCGATTTTATCTCACAGGATGTTCAGCTGTATTCAGACTTGGGAAAATGCATTTATTCCAGTTGTTATTCTCAGCCGGGGTCAGAAATGATCTCCCGCTGACCAGGGAATGGATGTTAAAGGATTATCAGGCATAGGGAGTCTTCTAAAGAGACAGCTCAAAATACTGTATGGAATGAATTCCCATCAAACGAGGGGCGCAGATGAATTCAAAAAATCCTGACGAAGAAACGACGATGCTTCAAAGTTTTGGCAAAGAAGAACAGAGTGATAACGGCCTGCAAAACTTGGTAGCATACTATCAAAGCTTGTTCGACAGAGAAGAAAATTATAATCATTACAGCCCTGATGACTATCAGAACGCGAAACGGAATTTTGTGAAATATTTGCTTAACACGAGAACTATGCAGTAGGAATTACTCACTTTCGCTCTTTTTGTGATATCCATTTTTGTTGCACTATAAATCTTGTCCGTTTAAAAGAGGTCAATAAATGAACAAAAAGATTGTCATGCTGATTGACGATGAGCAAGCAATTCTAACGTCTCTAGGCAATTATCTAAGAAAAAGTGCTTTTAATGTAAAACTTGCAACATGCGGCAAAGATGCTTTAGCTGAGTTCCATGGTTCAATCCCTGGTATTGATCTGGTGATAACGGATATGGTAATGACCGGAATGAGTGGACTGGAGATCTTAAAGAAAATTAAAAAGAACAATTTTGAGATTGGAGTATTTATCCTTACCGGCCATGGCAATATGTCCTTGGCGATCGAAGCCCTTCGTGCGGGTGCCGATGATTTCATTCTCAAACCATGTGATGCGGAGGAACTGGTTATCAAGATGGAGCGTTTCTTTGAAAAGCAGGAACTGCTCAGAAAAATTAAAATTTACGAAAAGTTCCTTCCCATTTGTATGTATTGCAAACAAATAAGAGATGACACCGGCAAAAAACCCGGAGATGGCAAATGGATGCGGTTGGAAGAATACATCTGCCAGAAAGGTGGTGTTGACCTTACCCATGGCTGTTGTCCTGAATGCTTTGATGAGCATGTAGACGAATTTAAAAGAAAATGATTATTTCAATCATTATAGCAACAAGCACCAGCTTGACAGTAGACTATCCTGTGATAGCTATGGGGAAAAGGGAATTGTCGGGAGCCTCCTAAAAGCTGTACCCGATTGAAAAATATACTCTGCCGGACGATTCGCCTGGCTCACTATCAAGCTTATGACCATAGAGCAGACCTATGGGACCAATGGGAGTGATATAGCGCAGACCAAATCCTACAGAAGGGCGGAATCCATCCGAACCGCCATCCACCAGGGTGTCCTGAACGCTGCCTACGTCAAAAAAGGTGGCTAGTTCCAGATTCATTCCCAGATCTATGCGAGCCTCCAGGCTGCCCATAACCGCTGTCTCACCGCCTACAGGTTTTCCTTCGCTGTCAACACGCAGCAGGTTTTCATCGAAACCCCGAACGCTTTGAATGCCACCCAGGTAAAACAGCTGATCTTCGGGAACCAAATCGCTGTTGGCGTATGGAATGACCTGGCCGATTCTGGCCAACCCGGCAAAGGTCACTCTTTTAAAAGGGGTCCAGTAATAGCGCGTGTCAAACTGGTAACGGACGAAGTCGTCCAGCTGGTTCTGAATTCCCTTGGAAAGATCCAGAGTTAAGGAGGAGAGAAGTCCTTTTGTCGGTCGTACGAAAGAATCCCGACTGTCATAACTAATATTTGGAGTGGCGACCAGAATAGTACGAGTCTCTTCATTCACTTCTTCCGCAGAACGATCTCCGACGTTGAACTGCTCCCGGTTTTCCAGCCTTAAATCCAGGCTCGTAACCACGTATTTTCCCCAATCGTAGCCAAAGGCCAGTGATCCACCGGTTGTCCGGGTACCAAAGGGCTGGTTGAATTCGGTCAGTTCCTCGTTATAAAAGCCTATGCTGGCAGAGATCCGCGTGCCCAGCAATCGGGGTTCGATCAACCGGGTTTCCAGCCGGTGGCCTGTTTCACTGATTTTGCCGGAGGTCCACAGTTCTTTGTTCAGCCCGAACAGGTTCCGGTCCCCCACCTTGGCGCTGGCATAAACACCGGTGTCCGACTCATACCCCAGGCTGGCTTCGGCATAATAGGGCTTATTCTCCTGGACCTCTACGAACAGGTCTACCGTCTTTTCTTCCTCTTTCAAACCGATCGTGCGATAGGTCACCCCATGAAAAATTTCCATATCCCTCAGCCTTCGCTGGCCATCATAAAGAGCCTGCAGCGACAGAAAGTTCTGGGGCTTAACGTCCAGTTCCCGCCGGATTATCTTCTCATCGGTCCGCAGATTACCGGATATGAATATATCAGCCAGGGTCACCTGCTCCCCCTGATCGATTTCGTACAAAATATCCGCCTCAGTTCGATCTTCCCTGAATGAGACTTTGCTCTGCACCGCAGCATAGAGATATCCTTTTTCGGAAAGCAGACTGGTGAGGGCTTCTTTATCCGTATCCAATGCAGGGATACGAAAAGGATCGCCAATTTTCATGGCCATTGCTTTCCTGGCCTCTATTTCCGATAAACCCGTCAATCCAGTGATTGTAATGCTGCGTACTATCGTCCTTGGACCTTCCTGGATATTGAACATGATATCGGCTTCAGTTTTATCATGGTTGAAAGTCACATCCGAATCGACTGAACGCTCGGTGAACCCATGGTTCATGTAAAGAGTGGTGACTGCAAACTTGTCCGTTTCCAGGGTTTCCGGTATGAAAGCACCATCATGGAAAAGAGCAGGTGGACGGGTGAGGATCTGTTCCTTGATTTTCTTATCAGAGAGCGCCTGGTTGCCTTTTATGGTTACTTTGTCCACCACAGTCTGCGGACCTTCCTGAATAACGAAACGCAGCTCGCGCGTTTCAAAGGAAGCACCCGGCACAATGGTCGTTTCTACCTTGATTTGGGCCTCGAGGAAGCCCTCTTCATGATATCTTTTTTTAATATTTTGGATACTTTTTCTGACTCCACTGTTGTTGTGTCGATTCCCTTCGGTAAAAATAACCAGATCTTTTTTCAGCGTTCGATCCCAAAATTCTTCATTTCCCTCAAAAGAGACCCTGTAACGTGGTCCTTCCAGAACCTGGACAGTCACGTTTGCTTTATTCGAATCAGCCGGATAATCTATAACATAGGATAGTTCAGCGTCGGCAAAACCTTTGTCACGGTAGTAGGCCAGCAGCGAGGCCATGTCTTTTTTGAGCCGGTATTCGCTGAACCGCCCAATAAGTGGAAGCAGATCGCTCAGCCAGACCTTCATCCGCCACTTGAGCGCATTGGAAGAAGCAAAATGATTGCCCTGGAAGGTCAGCATGCCGAGTATGTAGTGACGGCCTTTATCAATATCCACGAAGATGACAACCTTTTGAGCTGCAGGGTCCGGTTGCGATTTTATCAAGACCTTCGGGGCGATATAGCCTTCTCTTTTATAAAGATTGATGATTGCCCCGGCTTGATTCGCCAGGTCTGTCCGGGTGTATGGGTCCCCCGGGTAAAGGGTCATCTGGTTTAAAATATCCCGCTCGAAAAGTGGATATTCACCTTGTATCCGAACATCCGAGACGATCATGGACGGCGTAAGGGTGAAAATCAGCTTTTCACCATGCGGCTCAGAAATTGAATCTACATGGATTGCCGAAAAGCGGTTACTGAGCTTGAGAGCTTTAACCGATTCCTCTACTACCTCTTTATCAAGTGGGTCACCTGCGTGTAACCGGATGAGACGTTTAGCCATGTAGCTGTATGGCTCCCGTTGATCAGGCGAACCCTTTATTACCACCTGGATATCACTAACTGCGACCTTTGATCCACCAGATACCTCGCTGCCGACAGTGAGGTTATTTGCAGCCAGTTCCCTGGTACATAAGGCAGAGAAAAGGCAAAGGAGTAAGGCCCAAGGGCATATCAGTTTTCTTATGCTTTGTATTTTCACCAGCCCATTCACCTGAATTCTATCCGGAACACCAGTTCCGCTCCGAATATGCCGAGGTTGTCCTGGAAGCCGCTGACCAGAATGTTTTCCAGAAGTTTATATTCCGTGATGGCCTGCTGGATAACTTGACCATCCTTTGACTTTACCGCATACTTGACGGTCATGCGATCAGACAGATTCTTGCCTATGGTCACCTTGACACCTGCGGAGTCCTGAGCATCGCTGCTGTCAATTGTTTCCAGCTGCAGGATGTCGACGCCCATATTTTTTTTAATATCTTCCCCAAAGGTATCGGCAATCATTTCAGCCATCATCTGACTTGTGCTGCGCTTTGGACCGACCTTGCCTGAGGCTAATTCCTTGGAAGTTCGACCAAACAGGATCAGGGACAGGATGTCCGCATCATTTTCCGCCGGCACCGAAGAGAGTTTGAGCTCCAGATCGTCAGGAGTTCCCTTGATGACCAGCCTGATAGTCCAGGTTCTGATGACTGTCTCGCTTTCAATGTCTATTGCAGCCTCTGTTTTATACGGATTGACAAAGTCAATGATGCCCTTTTTAACATCGAATGTCTTTTTCTGAAAAGTGATAGTGCCTGAATTAACCCGGGCACGTCCGATGACAATGGGACGGGCGAGACTACCGCCTATCTTGAGATCCGGACTTATCTCAAGCTGGGCCAGGTTGTTTTGAACCAACAAGGGCTGCCTGTTCTTGATAGCAATATCCAGATCGACGGTATCAAAAAACGGCAGAGACAAAGGAGCAGTCTCCGGAGCGACCTTTCGTTCTCGACTGGTTGCTAGTTGCAGCAGGTTGATCTTTACGTCTTTGTAGTATAGGCCTTCCAAAAGAACAATTTCACCCGTGGCAGCCGCATTTCGGTCGTTGCCCCTGATGGTGATATCTCCGTTAAGCAGCAAGGACATGGTATCGACAATTTCCAGAGGCAGGGCTTTTGCCCTGACGGCAAGATTCATCTTCGTCGGTTTAAACTTTTCATGAGCAATGGTGCCGTCCAGGCTGAAGGATCCAGTATCAAGGAAGCCCTTTAAAGCCTCGACGCTAACATTGTCGGAACTCACATGAATCCGGCCGTTCAGGTCATGGACATGTTGAACCAGTCCAGGCACAGTCATACCGATTTTTTCAAGATCGACAAGCACATCGACCTGCGGATCTGCGGTATTTCCGGTAAGGTCGCCCTTTACGCCCAGAGTGCCGGTGATATCTGTTAATTCATCACTGAAACCCTCTGCTATAACCATTGGAATCCGGCCATCGATCTGTATATTCATCCGACCGCCAATCCGAGCATCACCTTTTAAGCGAAGCTTGCCTAGAGAGAGCAATGCCACTTCGAAATCGATAATATTCAGTTCCCGCTCAGCCATTTTCAGGCTGATCCGATTGGAGCCGGCTAACGAGATATCCTTATAAAACAGCTGGAATCCATTCAGATTGGCCTGTACTGTAGCGTTAGCAGCATCATGTATATTCCCGACAGCCTCAACCTTGCCGGTCAGCGTGCCTCGCAAATCAGGCTTTCCGGCAGCCTTGAAATAGGCAGCGGTCTCAGTGCGGTCAAATACCAGCCGGGCGTCAAAATCTCCCTTTTTTAGATCATAGGCAGCATCCATTGCAAAATTCAGCTTTCCTTTGACCTTTGCCACCATGTCATGCAGGCTGTAGTTGAGATCAACATCCTCCATGGCTTGATCATTTATCATTATGTCTGATATGCTCAGCTCACCGACAATATCGGGATTTTCCAAATTCCCCTTGCCGGTGGCCTCAAGACGCAGCATACCTTCCACCGGAATAATGTCCTGCAGTCCCTGGATTCGGGTGAGTGAGATACCACTCGATTTGAGGTGCAGATCTATCGATTTATCCATCCCCACAGACCCGCCAGCCTCAAGCTGTTCGCCGGGAGCAATGACAGCACGGAGCTGGTCCAGCCACAGCCTGTCATCCCTGAGGTGAGCACCGATTGCCAGACTGTCTATCGTCTGACCGGCCAGCCTGGCTTGCCTGCCGGTTAGAATTATCTGGCCAGTGGGCTTCTTAAGGCTGCCGCTCAACATCCCGGAAAAGCTGAATTGGCCAGTTCCCCCATCGATAAAATCCGCCGGGTCCAGGTGGTTGGAATTGATATTGAAGGTGAAGGATGGATCTTCAGCCAGCAGCCTGGTGGCCGGATCCAGTATCTGGATGCTGCCATTCCCTTTAATCAAGGAACCTTGGTTTTGCAGGTCCAGAGTGGACAGGTTCAGCAGGCCTTCAGAATCCATTGTAGCCGTAACTGTTACATCTCCAAGAGAATAGGCCTCGATTTCCAGGTTTTTCGATGCCAGTTCCAGTGCAAACTGAGGTTGCGCCAGACTACCACCGACAGTTAATTCAGCGGTGCAGGCGCCGTTGACAGAGGGTATTCCTGCCACGGCCAAAACCCTGGAGAGCTCATCCGCTTTTAATGAAAATTGTGCAGCCACTACCTCGCTGTCAAGCTGAAAATGGCCATTTCCTGATAACTCGACACCATCGGACACTGCACTTAGACGGGATATGGAAATGATGCCGCCATCCATTTGAGCTAATAAATTTACATCGGCATCGACGGATCGATCCATGCCCGGAGCAAACAGCTTCTGTCCCTTTCCCTTCCAGTCTCAGCTTCGCCGAGATGTCTGAGGGCATGACACCTCTTCCCGGTAAGTGACATCCGGCCGGTGGTTGCGCCGGTAAGAGCGATAAAAGGTTTCAGCCACTGGCTGAGATCCGGAATATCGTGCCGCAGGGTCAGATTATAGTCGATAGCGTTGATATCGTCAGTAGGCGCGAGAAACCCTTCCGGAAAAGCATCGCGAAGATTTATCGTGCCATCTGCTATGACCGAACCTTCACCAAGCCGGAAAGCTGCTGTCTCGATCTTTGCCAGTCGATCCTTAAGATCGATGGCAAGCTTGCCATGGTCCAGGGGTTGTCCGGAAAGAAAGCCATTTTCGACGGACAGAATGAGCATTGCCTCGGGATTGGCTGCGGTCCCCTGAAGAGTGAGATCACCATTTATGTGCCCGGAGTATTCGCCGGTAAGACTAAAAATCGCTTTCAGGTCCTCCATTTGACTGTCAAGGGAGAGAACACTGTCGAAAACCGGCGTCCCGTACAGGTCATCGGCTAATCCGGTAAGACTTAAGCGGGTCTGGCTTGAGGTGACATTAAAGGTTGGTACACGTAGTTTATCACCCTCAAGCTCAGCTTTTAAAAGAATACGTACCGGCAGCGGATGAATGTCCGCATTATGGACACTAACATTGTCAATAGCCAGCTCAAGACTGCCTGACTGATTTTTAATATTGCCGTTACCAACAAGAGTGAGGCCGGATGCTCTCAGGTCCATACTATCGTCTGATGGTACATAGGTGAACCGACCGCCAGTCAGTTTTACCGAGGCCAGGACAATATTGAAGGGTAATGCAGCACTTTCGGTTGCCGCCTCTGTTTCCTTTTCATCGACAGGCGGCCCCAGGGCGGTCTCCAGATTGCTGCCCCTGGCTTCATCTCCGACTAAATCCAGCCAGGGCTCCTGCACCAGGATATGGTCCAGTCTAAGTTCCCGTTGCCACACAGCCCGCCAGTCAAGTCCTACGGAAAGCTGTTTAATACCTGCCAGGGCATGTCCCTGGGAATCCTGAAGCACCACACCGTAAAGATCGAGTGCGGGTTTGAGGAGTGACAGACGATGGCTGTCGATAGTTATTTTTCCGGAGATCTCGGTGTTGATCCGGGCCTGCATCCACTGCAAGCCATTGTTGGATTTGATCCACAAGAGGCTGGCAAAGCATACAATGCATACTGCCGCCACCAGAGAGGCAGTAAAAATTATTATCCATTTGAAAATTGTTTTCATAGGAAAAAAATACCGTCTTCAAAGAAAAAGGACAATCTCCAAAAGAGGTCTTTTCCAGGTCTATAAAATTTCTAACTGCCGCCCCGTTCTTTTAAAACTCTGTACACCCCCTTCTACCACCAGAATTCGGGGTATTTCCTATTCTTTGGAATATTATTAATGATAAGAGCAATAATAAGCATGACGGTTGCTCCCAAGGCGGTAGGCATCACCACATAGAGGTAACCGAGATTATGTACGCTTTCACCGCCGATTACCGCTATCAGTGCAGTTGCACCCCCTGGTGGATGGAGGGTCTTGGTAACATGCATCAAAGCAATTGCAGTCGAAACCGCAACAGCAGCAGCCAGCCATGGTTGATCACCCAGCAGGTAATAGGCAGTGACTCCGATAAAAGCGGAAAGGATATGACCACCAAGTAAATTTCTGGGCTGGGCCAAAGGGCTGCGAATGGCACCGTAGATGAGCACTGCCGAAGCACCGAATGAGCCAATGATCATCATCAGGCCGGTCTGATCCAGCAGCTTATAATGGACAAGGGAAACTGCAGCTATCCCGAGAAAACTCCCGATCCAGGACCAGATAACTTCAACCGGGCTAACCTGTGGAGGGCTTTGCCCACTGCCTTTCATTTTTTGAAAAAAAATCATGGTTTCGGCTCCTTTCCCAAGACATAAAAGGAATGAGCCAAATCGGTACGGGTGACGATTCCGATGGGGCGTTTGTCGATGTCGATAATCGGCAGACGATTGATCTGCCGCTTGGTAAAAAGTTCGGAGATGCTGCCTAATGTCATCTCAGGCGTACCGGTTATCGGGGGCTTTGTCATGATATCGCCAACATTTTTGTTATGTAAATTGCCGATCATGCAGCTTTTGTTATTCAGGCAATGCGTGGCTATCTGCATAAAGGAAGGCGTTGCACCAAATCCCATTTCTCTCAAAAAATCCTTTTCGGAAACAATTCCAGCGACCCTTCCTTTGCTGTTAACAACCGGGGCACCGGATATCTGCTTTTCCGCAAGCAGGCCTGCTGCATCGACCAGAGCCATTTCCTGATCGATCACCAATACCGATTTTGTCATGATACTACCGGCCGTCAGGGTGTTCAACAGCCGCCTTACAGCCAGAGCATAGGCTGCCTGATACACTTCTTTAAAATCGCCGGGTGTAATATCGATATAGCCTTGAATACATTTCATGGCTTCGATCACATCATGCTCGGAAATATCCAACGGTACAATCTCTCTGGCTTCCAGTTCTTTCATTATCCCCCTCTTCTGTTTTTGTTTTCATACATGTCACCTGAAGCGGTATCGAACTTGCAGTAAACACAGTAATCATCATCAGGTAATTGACTTGGGTCAGATTATTTAAGAATATCCAACTGCTGCCGATCATCCGGGGACATTTGGCATTTTTGAGTCCTATTCCACTATAAATACCTGTAAAACTCCTGAAAAAAAGCTATAGTGAACGGGTAAGCGACAACAATAGGTTATATAAACTGTAGCTCTCCAAGACGGCCTGAACGAATGAATTTGCAATCTGTCATCAACTCACACTCCTTGGTTCTTACGGAATGCGCTATCTCCGAAAGACTCCGCCGCGCAGCCGATGTGAAGCTCCATCCGACGCTTTTTAATACACCACTGATCTACGATGAGAAGGGACGGGAAAAACTGGCAGCTATCTATCGACAATACAGGGAAATAGCTGCCGGAGCTGCTCTTCCAATTCTTCTCTGCGCCCCTACCTGGAGAATTGACAAGGTGCGGATTGACGAAGCGGGGTTTGACGAGTCACTGCTTTTTGATGCCGTGAGATTTATGCAGGATCTCCAAAAAAAATGGCAGTCCCCCAGTTCCGAAGTTTTTATAGGTGGCCTCATCGGTCCCAAAAATGACTGCTATAAATCCGAGCAGGCTCTCAGTTCGGATGCATCGTATGCATTCCACCAATGGCAGATAGAACAGCTTGCCGAGGCTGGAGTGGACTTCATTATTGCCCAGACCATTCCGGCCGTTTCCGAAGGATTGGGCATGGCACGCGCCCTCTCCCACTCCGGTATCCCTGCTATCATCAGTTTTGTCATCGACCGCAACGGCCGGGTGTTGGACAGCACACCCCTAGTGGACGCCATCAATACCCTAGACGACAGCCTCACAGCTGCACCTTTGGGATACATGGTCAACTGCGTTTACCCGACCTTCATCTGTGCCGAAAGACAGCCGGCAGAACTGTTTGAGCGCCTCATCGGCATTCAGGCAAACAGTTCTTCGCTTGATCATACGCTGTTGGAGGGCGCATCTGTCCTCCATCAGGACGACCTGCAGCACTGGGGTGAGAATATGCTGCGGCTTAACACCGAGTATGGCATCAAGATTCTTGGCGGCTGCTGCGGTACCGATGATACTTACCTGCAATACCTGGTAGATAACAGGACAATTTAATTAACAGGAACAAAACCATGCGATGTCATGAAATAGATTATGAAATTATCGGTCACGATATGCAGATGGTTGAGGTGGAACTCGACCCTAATGAAACTGTCATAGCCGAAGCGGGAACCATGAACTATATGGAAGATGGTATAGATTTCCAGGCCAAGATGGGCGATGGATCCAACCCCGATCAGGGATTCATGGGGAAACTGTTCTCCGCCGGGAAACGGGTGATTTCCGGAGAATCGCTGTTTATGACCCACTTCACCAATCACGGTTCCGGCAAAAGAAAGGTCGCCTTTGCCGCACCATTTCCAGGTAGCGTTGTCCCTGTGAACATGGCCGAAATAGGAGAAAAACTCTTTTGCCAGAAAGATTCATTCCTCTGCGCCGCGCTGGGGACCAACATTGATATAGCTTTCCAGCGCAGGCTGGGCACAGGTTTCTTTGGAGGTGAAGGTTTTATACTTGAAAAGCTTCAAGGTGACGGCATGGCCTTCATTCACGCTGGAGGCACGGTTATAAAAAAGCAGCTGGCAGGTGAGACACTAAGGGTGGATACCGGGTGCATTGCCGCTTTTTCCGGAAACATCGACTACGATATCAAGATGGTAAAGGGTCTCAAAAGTATGTTCTTTGGCGGCGAAGGACTCTTCTTTGCGACACTTTCCGGCCACGGCACCGTATGGCTGCAGAGCCTGCCCTTCTCCCGCCTGGCGGATAGAATCTTAGAACACGCACCCTCGACCGGTGGCAAAGCCCAGGGTGAAGGCAGCGTACTTGGTGGTATAGGCCGGATGCTTGACGGCAGATAGGAGCCTGTCCAAGAATGGTTTGCCGGTGTTTTTTTCAGCTTACCAGATAGGTCCCTGTTCCGGCGGCAATGAGCACTTCCTGATCATTACATAATTCCGTTCTGATTACAGCTACCTTGTTTCCTCTTCGCAGGACGGATCCGGTGGCCATAAAAAAATCTCCTTTCCCAGCTCTGAGGTAATCGACTCGCAGATCTATGGTACCAATTCTGCCCAGGCGTCTGGCGATTTCTTCTACCTCAACTCCCTGCAGATGTTTGAGCAATTCCACAGATGCAATGAGACCGCCAGTCAGGTCGAGCACCGATGAGATAACGCCTCCATGTAAAATTCCCCGCATGAAGTTGCCGACCAACTCCTCACGCATATAAATTCTTACCACGATGTCCGTTGCTGTCAGCTTGTCTATGCTGATACCAAGAAGGCGGTTAAAGGGCATCTGGTTGACATAAAAATCTCTAAGCAACTCCAGCATTTCATCAAAAGTCATCGCATTATCCATCAATATCTCTGTCATTTCGGTATGTCAAGCCCCAGCGGCAGTATAACCTGACGATTGAAAAGTTCGCACACCTGTTCATCGGAAACATAGGCGATTTTTTGTGAAATGGCCTTAATTTTTTCGGCGTATCGCAGGGAATTGTCTCTGCATACACTCCTGGCCTGTTCGATTCCCTGCCAGTCACGGTCTTTTAAAAATTGTTGCCAGGCATCAAATATTTCCGGGAAAAGCTCTTTGCGTAAACCATCAAGAAAACCAACATAGAAACTCAGCGAAGTCTCCCGTTTCTCCCTGATGACATGGGCCAACAACCCTTCAGGGTGGGTATCGGCCAGGATATCTTTGATAGAGCGACAGACAAGCTCATACACCGAGCCGGGGAATCGGCCAACAATTATCTGCAGTGTCGAACTGTCGAGTGTCGTTTGCAGCAATTCACCTACTTCATGATAGATGAAAAGATCAAGCTCTCCATCAACGATGGTATCGAGAGTTTCTTTAAATTTTTGCTGATCCAACTTACCTACCTGCAATAATCCATAAATCCCGAGTGCATGACGGAAGGCATTTCGGCAGGAAGAACGTAATTCCTGAATGTGGTCCCATAAAAAAAACCTGAGTGACTCTTTCCTGATAAAAATTATCCCATCCTGTGCCATAGCAAAGGGACTGGCCATCTCCCTGGCGCTTTCTTCCCCCAAAATTAAGACAGGACAACCGGCGACGGTACGTTGTTCTATTTTCTCGGCAAGGAAAAAAACGGCTTTCATCGAACGGCCGTACCCAGCACCGTACACCAGCTGTTTATCTTTGAGGTTGGAATTTATTTCATCAGTATCGTCCGGTAGATATGTACGACCATTTATTCCAAGATGACGGAATGGCTCTTTTTCAATGGTCTTCCAGTAATTTTCCTTGGCCTCGATCCAGTCCAGCAGGTCCACTGTTTCAGGCTCCTGCCATGGTTCTAGACAATGTTCCCACTTGTAGAGATTACGAAGCTTCAATACCATGGTGCACATGGGAAATATGCCATGATCCCTGGCATCTGAAATATTACAGTTATGTTGAATATCTTCGATTATCATGCTGTCTATGCGATAGGCCCTCAATTATGCAGCGAATCCGCCGTTCACAAGTATATTCTGCCCTGTTACCCAGCCTGATTGCGGATCAACAAGAAGAGCAACCATATCTGCAATATCCTCGGGCTTGCCAATACGGCCAAAGGCAGCTAAACCTGCAAGATGTCGTATCTGTTCGTCCGTTTTTCCTGCCCTGAAAAGCTTGGTGTCAACAGGCCCCGGCGACACAGTGTTCACCCGGATTGCCCGTGCTCCAAGTTCCTTGGCAAGTACCTTGGTAATCTGTTCCACCGCTCCCTTCGTTGCAGCGTAGGCACTATAGGTGGGCAACATTAATCTTGTCACGGAAGAACCGATATTGATTATACAGCCATTGTCGGCCATCAATCTGGCTGCCTCACGACAGCAGAAGAAGAGTCCTTTCACATTAAGGTCAAAGAGTTGATCAAACTCGTGCTCGGTAAAATCTACGATAGCCTTATACTTGGCAGCTCCTGCATTGTTGACAAGAATATCGAGCTGGCCATACCTGGTGACAGTGGATTGGAATAATTTTTCGATTTCTTCCACCTTGCTTACATCAGCCCTGAAAACATGGGCCTTGTCGCCATTTTCGATGACGGTCCGGGCGAGCTTTTCGGCACCTTCAATATCGCCTGCATAATTGATAATCACCTCAGCTCCCAGACCACTTAATTTAAGGACGATGGCCCGACCAATTCCCTTAGATCCGCCTGTTACGATGGCAATTTTTCCTGTTAACGGCCTGTTCATAGTTCCTCCATTATTTGAATGACCAATTGACTCTTAAAAAGGACCTCGATGAGAGAGTATAATACTCCATTCAAAAAATAAGGATGCGAACAGATTATTCATACAATTTTTCGGCTTATTTTCAATGATGGCGACTGGAATCAGGATTTACATCACCAGATCAAAATGTTACGCTTGTTTCTGTGCCGTTCTTTATTGATATGCGGCGTTTCACAATCAGATAAAACCCTGCAACAAACCTTTAACCAACTGCTTTCATGAACATAATTTTTGCAATAATCGTATTTTCTTCCTTTCTTTTTGCCGGATGGCGACAGCTTTTTAACGGCCCCTACCCCGATGGTTCGTCTCCTATGGCAAAACTGTCCCAGGCAATGGTGGAATCCGCCGGAGGCGCTGTTGAACTTGCCATCGGCCTGGTGGGTGTTATGGCTCTATTTTTAGGACTGATGAAGATCGCGGAAACTGGTGGTCTCCTCAGGATCCTGTCACGACTAATCCGACCCTTGATGGTACGGCTCTTCCCGGAAGTTCCGCCGGATCATCCGGCCATGGGTGCTATGATATTGAATCTTTCAGCCAATGCGCTGGGCCTTGGAAACGCCGCCACACCGTTTGGCATTAAAGCCATGCAGGAACTGGATACCCTCAACCCACATAAGGGGACTGCCACAAATTCCATGGCCCTTTTCATGGCAATCAATACCTCCAGCGTTACACTCCTGCCCACAGGGGTGATCGCACTCCGCGCTGCAGCGGGCTCCAGTGACCCTGCAGCCATCCTGCCCACAACCCTCTTTGCCACCATCGGCTCCACCATGATTGCTATCGTTTCCGCCAAATTATATCAACGTTTTTTTCCTGTACCTGAAAGCGAATATAATGCCGAGGAGAAGACGGCCAAAGTTTCTGAAATAAATGAACAGGTGGACCAAACCATTGAAGACACGGACAACAGCGCCTACCCTCTTTGGGTAAGCTATTCTGCCCTTGCGATGTTGGCCTTGTCAATTCCCTGCGCCGTCTTCTTTGGACAGGCAGCATCCCCTTGGATCCTGCCGGCGTTGATAGTAGGATTCCTGGTTTTTGGGCTAATACGAAAAGTCCCTATTTATGAAGTTTTTGTCGAAGGCGCAAAAGACGGGTTTCAAGTTGCCCTAAAGATTATTCCGTACATGGTCGCAATCCTTGTGGCCATAGGCATGCTCAAGGCAAGCGGTGGACTGGACGTAATAGTACACGCCCTGGCGATGTTTACCAGTGTAATCGGACTGCCGGCTGAAGCTCTGCCCATGGCCTTGATGCGCCCTCTCTCCGGTTCGGGTGCCTATGGCATCCTCGCATCCATTATAAATGATCCCGGGATTGGTCCGGACAGTTATACCGGATACCTGGTGTCGACCTTGCAGGGCTCCACAGAAACCACTTTTTATGTGATGGCGGTATATTTTGGCGCTATCCAGATCCGACGTGTGCGCCATGCCCTTGCCGCCGCCCTGACTGCTGATGTGGCGGGAGTTATATTTGCGATTATCGCCTGTACACTTTTTTTATCTGTTAATTAATCGTCTGGTCGGGACTACAGCTTCTTAGCATTGGTGCGGAGCCTTCTGAGGAGTCAGAACCTTTTAGCAGGTGCCCCCTCTCAAGCCGCTAAGCAGTCATAAACCTGACTCATTTCTGACCCCCCCCTGTTCACCAAAGACACTCCCTGAGACCTTTGTCACCGAGACACTCAAAACTCAACTCGGAATGATTCAACGAATCCGCGTGAAACGGGGGCGGCCGCGAGGGAACTCCGCCGCCAAGAATAAATGGGTGAGGTAGACTGCTGTTTACACGCAACAACTGATGGGAGTATTCCCCACCGGTTGTCTTTTTGGTTTCAGGATGGTGTTCGTTCTTGAGAAAATTATTGGATTTGTTGTTGAGAATGTACACATACTTCTTTAACATGGGCCAAACATTTGGTCAGCAAAGTGCGAGTGCTCGTTTTCGTTAATCCGACATTACTGTAATATTTAATGGCTGGATTGCTATTATAATCAGCACCTGTAATAACTAAGGAAGTTATTTCTTGTTTTTTTAAAACTTTTAGAAAATGCTGGATCAATTTGAGATCGATTTCTTCTTTAAAGTGTTCGGGTTTTACACATATCCATTGAATCCTACCAAATTTTTTAGCATGATTTTTATCTACTGTAGATGATCCAAGAAGAAATCCAGCAATTTCTTGCCCTATTCGCGCGACAAAACAATAACCTGTCGATCTTGTGTAGAGTTGTAAGATCTCATCTTCTGACCACAATAAATAGCTCAAATTATCTCGTTCATATGAATTTTTGAAAATTTCTTCTCCAAGATGAAAGACTTCAGAGATGTCATCTATGCCTAAAGGCTTTAATTGAACTTTATAATTTTCATTATAAGCTTTATTATTTACCATATCACACCTCTGATTAATAGTTCCATTATTGATAGAAATACTCAGATCAAAAGACGATCGTAAAAATATGATTAATTAAATATTAAATTATCAATTGTTAGAGTTTAAATAATCATACATGCTAAATTCAATTCTTAATTTGTTTCTCTACAAACTGGGCCAAGAGTTCATGGATTTTATATGGAGGACGCACCTCGAAATATCGCTCTACTATGGCATGGCCTATCTCATGAACTATAACAGTGAGACTGGCTTCGCTGACTGCTAAATATATAGTGTCTTCTGCTGGGGAATAATAAGCGATATATTCGACATTTTTGCCGTATTTTACATTGAATTCCTGTGTTAAAATATCGGCAGTTTCAAGAAGGATCACTCTGACATGAAGCCCATCTGGGAACATATCCAACGCGATTTCAGCCTTCTCCATAATTGTGTCGAGTTTTAAAATTACCTCATCCTCTAAAGTCACCCCCTTTTTTTGATCGCGATGTGCTCTCACTTTACTCTCGAGACCAATTTTATCGTTAAACTCGATTAATTGATGCTGGCTTGTGTAGATTAAGGTGAAATATCTGCTTGTGGCTTCCTTCGCCGACACTGTCGGAGAGCAAATCAAATAGCAAAATGCAATAAAAAAAAATATATTAAACATATTATTATCGCTCAATATCTATAAACTTGTACTTGCTGATGTGTAGAATTTCTCACTTGTTTCTTTTTTATTTATTTATACTAATCGCGTGGTCTTGTCTGTCCGGAGTCTTTATTATTTTATGTCGGCAATAATTGCAGATTATGTAAGGGAATATACTTACAACAAGGCTTATCCTCTTCATTCGCAAAGCCATTCTCGGCCTCATCGCAGGTGATTCGATAGCGAAATATTACAGAAGAAATTTGCAAACTTACCTCACAAACTGTTCTCGATTGCATACTCCGCATTCTGCAACGGTAATCAATTATTTAGTCCTAAGAGACCAGGTGCTTACCTGTAAGTAAGTAAAAGTACCTTCATTAAAACAACAATTATCCGTACAGACGACACCATGTTTTTAGGTTAGAAATGTACGTGTTTTAGCGACTGAAAAACGGGTAAAGCATTAGGCACAACTCGAGGTAATAAGAGATTAAATATAAATTTCTCGTGGTATTTAGAAGTGTTGCGAGGAGTTTGACAACCGGCTGCGGTTGTCAGTGTTTTTGCTGAACCTCAAACGGACTTCACGAATGTGTTTACCATCTAGCCGAAGGGAAATCTCGTTTTATAAAATTTTAGCAGCTTTTCAGAATGACAACTAGATAATAAAAATATTTAAGGTTGGTATGTCCTAGATCAATTAACCAGAAGGTTTAAAAGCAATTAGATAAAAAGTTTATATAAAGGAAAACAAAATGGATCATGAAAATATCTTTTCTGAAAAATCTGATGCCAATTCAATAAATTTTTCCAATGGAGTTACAAGACAGGAAATCATGCGTTTGTTTGAAATAGATAATACTGTTTATGATAAGGATTCAATTGTTCCGTATTCCACCATAGAAAAATGGCATATAAGAAATTCAAATTTATATTGCGTAGCAAGAGAAAATTCATCTAACAAAATAGTTGGCTATATAGGCGTTTTTCCACTTATTCCAGAAACATTTAAGAAGGCAATGAGTTCCGATTTCGATGAAAATAGCATTCAGCCAACTGATATCGAGGTATACGACAAGCCTGGAATTTTTCATTTGTATATTAATTCAATAGTCATAATGCCAATGTATCAAAAGAAATTTTCGATCTATAAGAAAATGTTTAATAGCTACATTGATTTTCTTGTGAGGCTGGCAGAAAAAGATATCTATTTTTACGATGTATGTACTCGAGCAGTTTCTTTAGCAGGTGAAAGTATTTGTCATATTATGCAAATGAAAAGAATTACGGAAGAAAATTCGAAAGTTCAAACTTTCTATTCAACCTTATTACCCCCTGCATTACTGGTTCCTAAACATGCAGAACTATTTAATACATTATACAATAAAAAGTACCAGGAATTATTAAGTAATGGCGATCAAATTGAAAATTTTTTGAAGGAAAATTGAATAGCTTGGGCGGAGATATCCGCACACTATTGTCGCAGAAGAGCGGCTGAAATTATTTTGAACCATGTAAGTAAAAAACATTACACATATATCCGCAAATAAACCTACTCGAAACTATAGAAATCCCGGACAGACGCCGCGAAAGTTTTCGTATAAAAAGAATAACATATATTGTTGAATAAATTGTGCAAAATTTCTAAGAATATTGGGGGTGAAAAGATGCAACGCAAATTAAAAAGGTCATGTGATAGACGCAATAGAAAAAAAGCTTTGAAAGTATGTATGGGATTGGGAGTTTTTGCACTGAGCCTGTCATCGGGTTACGGAGCGCGTGCTTTCGCCGGGACTGTCAGCGGTGGAGGAGGCAGCTATATTCTGAGCGGACCCGCACAAACAAACGTCGACGTTCCGATAAATATCCAGGCGTCAAGCTCCTTGACAGTAACGACAGAACCTGGCTTCGGCATTAACACAAGTCATATTTTTGACCCTGATCCCCACATAGATTCCACTCTCCATGCCATTGCTTTACGGACAACTGATGGAAATATCATTTTTACCGATAATAATCAATCGGCTGTTAATTCAAGCCATAGCGGTATCTTGGCAACAACCGGCCTAAGTTTTACCAAGAATCCCCCATTCTACCATTATGGTCAGACGGGCGGCGGGGGGGATATCAGCATCACCACAAGCGGACCAATACTTGCGGTCGACAGAGGGATCTATGCAAGAACCAGAATGGGCAATGTCACAATCAATGCCTCCGGCCCGGTACAGACCTCAGGCATCAACGGACTTGGGGGCATTACCGCCATCTCCAACTTTGGT
Organism: uncultured delta proteobacterium; assembly: GCA_963709755.1. Lineage (GTDB taxonomy): Bacteria > Desulfobacterota > Desulfobulbia > Desulfobulbales > Desulfocapsaceae > Desulforhopalus_A. The sequence goes on along the minus strand of CAVPXO010000007.1, from coordinate 22,460 downwards.
GGATCCATTACGATCAACGCTTCAGATACTGTTGATTCAGCAGCGGTAGGAATACGGGCATTTAGTTCAGACTATGGCATGGTACATGATGGCAATATCAGCATTACGACGAAAAATGTATATGCGGGGGACACGGCCATAAAGGCCGACAATTTTAATAATAGCAAATCTCTCACAGTTAACACCGAAGGCAATCTCATTGTGGATGGTTTCGCAGGTAATGGTGTGGATCTTTTTAATTATGGCGTTGATACAACCCTGCATGTAACAGGAAATGTGTCTGCGAAGTCTGAGGGTATACGTATATGGAATGATAAAGGGAAGACTTCCGTTGTCGTTCAGGGAGATGTCAGCACCATAATGGCAGATGGTATAAACGTACAGAATAATGGAACTGACCTGCGGATAGCAACACGAAGGGTTACTGGCGGAATGTTTGGAGCGGGCATCAAGGCCGAAAACAACGGAACCGGTTCTCTCTCGATTACCAGCACAGGTCCTGTCACCGGAGGGGATAGTCAACTGGTGGTTGGGGTTGATCGACCCGGGATTAGTGCTGTAAATCATGGGACTGATTTGTTAATTGACGCAGAGGACGTTAAGGGGGAGAGTAACGGCATCACCGCGGACAACCACGGTAGCGGCAGTCTGGTCGTAACCTCATCCGGGACGGTGACGGGCCGTAACGGAACTGGAATTTCGGCAATTAATTCCGACAACGGCACCCTCTTACAAATCGACGCTCACAATGTCGAAGGCACGACCAATGCGATCGAAGCAAGAAACCAAGGCGGTGGCGATCTGGTGATCAGGACCACCGGTACGGTGACCGGAGGTCCTGAGAAATTAGGAAACGGCAATGCCGGTATATATGCCGTCAACTCTGGTCATGGCGCACTGAACATCGACACGGGCTCCGGGACGGTAACCGGAAGCACCGGCATCACAGCCCTCAATAAGGGTGGCGGAGGCGTTACCCTCACCTCCCAGGGCACGATCCGCGCAACAACCGCCAGCCCTACAGGCACAGATCCGCGAGGGCATACTTCTGGCGGTCGGGGCATCAATGCAATCAATTATCAAGGCGATGGGGATGTCAACATACTGGTGAACAATGTATCCGGCGGGCATGGCTCCGCGCAAAACTGGATGTGGGACCCGGCGATCAAGGCCCAGAATCTTGGAACAGGCAACGTCAACATCGACGTGGGGGGAGAGATCAGCGGAGAGTACAGGTCAACCGGCGTCTATGCGCTTATAGGAGAAGGAGTGATCCCAGCTAATTCTGGAGGGATCAGAGGGATAGACAATGCCGTCGGCAAGGATATTAATATTAATGTAGGTGGGCCTGTTCATGTCGGGGGGTTCGGCATCGTTGCGGCGAACGGGGGAACCGGTTCCACTACCATTCATGCCGACTCCGATGTTTACGGAAGATGGGGGGGAATTTATGCGGTCAATAACGCAGATGGTTCGCTCACCATCACCTCTAATGGCAGCGTGACGGCAGGGATGCAGCATCTTTTCGACCCATACGGGGGGCGGGGCTATGGATCTGGTCTGAAGGCGTTTAGTAGTGGTACGGATATGAATATTGATATTGCGGGCGACGTCAAAGGAGCCGCGGAAGGTCTTCAAGCCGAACTCAAGGATGGAGATTTGAATATCCATGTTGGCGGGAAAATTCACAGTTACCTCCAATCAGGCATGATAGTAAAGAATAACGGCAATAATACATACATCAACGTTAATGATGTCTATGGCGGAATGGGTGGCATCAAAGTCGGTAATTTCGGGACGGGAGATCTTGTCGTCACATCGGCCGGAGAGATTTCCTCGAGGTGGGGCAGCGGCATCGATGCCACCAACTATGGAAGAAACACTATCATCCAGGTCCATGATGTGTTACCGAATAAATCACAGCAAGTAGGATTTGCTTTCAGTTCAGATGGTATCAGGGTGTGGCACGAGGGTAGCGGGATTGCGTACATAAAAACAACCGGCACTATCCTCGCCAAGCATCCAGGACCTGGTCCCGGTCCCTATCAGCAGGTGCCCAACAACGGGATGGATATAGGCATCAATGTCGTCAACAAAGGTGGCGGGCCGACCTACATCGACGTGAATCAAGGGAGCTCCGTCTTGGGTGGCACCTCCGGCATTTACGCGACCTCTTTAACTGGACAGGAAACCTACATTACCATCGACGGTGAGGTGAAAAATTATTCTGGGCTGGCGACCGATGATGCCATCGTCACCAAAGCTACTCCAACCACTGTTAACCTGAACACTGATTCGGTAACTACTGGCTTGATAAGGCTTGGCGACTTGAACGATACAGTGTCGCAGCTTGGAACGTTAACCGGTGATTTGCTGCTGGGCGGGGGAGACGATCAATTTGTGCAAATATATCAAGCCCCTTTGAGCGGATATGCTGATGGTGGAGTCGGCAATGATACGCTGGGCTTCGGCGATATGGGTGATTTGTACAACGATAACAACAACGGTTTGCTGAAATATCGCAATTTCGAGAATCTCGCCATTATAGCCGCATACACGGGCGTCAACCCGGGATATACAGGCCTCCACGGGCAATGGGATTTTACTGGCAACATCTCGGTGTATGATCGAGGAATACTCAATGTTGCTGGCGGCCTGACTGCCGGTTCCCTTACAGTTTACGAGTTTGGATCGATGAACATGTCAGGAATAACCACAATAGCCGGGGAGACGGTTACCGCCGGTATGTTCAATATTGAAACGGGCGGCAGCTTCACCGGCGATTACCTTGGCATCGCCCGGAGTGGCACGGCCGCGGTGTCGGGCGATGTGGAGATAGCTGGCGATACGATAGTGTGGGGAGATCTCGATGTGCAAAGCGGCGGCAGTTTCACAGGTAATTACCTCGGCATCGCCGAGAACGGTACAGCCACGGTGTCGGGCGATGCGGAGATAGCTGGCGATACCGTAGTGTGGGGTCATCTTGGTGTACAAAGCGGCGGCAGCATAACTGGAAATCACCTATACATCGCCGAGAGTGGCGCGACCACGGTGTCGGGCGATGCGGATGTAGCTGGCGATACCGTAGTGTGGGGTAATTTCGATGTGCAAAGCGGCGGCAGCTTTGCGAGTAACACAATGACGATCGATTCCGAAGGCTTTACTCAGATATCCGGTAACGCGGACATCCAGACGTACAGTTCTGTGTTTGGCACGATGTCACTCGATGGCAGCCTAACCAGCCCGGAGACAGCCATAGAAAGCGGCGGCCTGCTCATGGGGAACGGCTGCACTCACCGGTGATTTGACGGTCTTTGGCACGGTTTCACCGGGGCATTCCATTGGGACTCTCAACGTCGATGGTCCCGTGAGCTTCCAAAGTGGCAGCACATTCCTCGCCGAGGTGGGAGCAGACGGCAGCAGCGATCTGTTGGCGGTAAACGGTCCTGTATCAATAGCGGATGGAGCGAGACTTGGAGCGATCCTGACATACACACCCTACACCGAAGGGCACAGCTGGCAGATCATCAGCGCCACGGGAGGTGTAGATGGAACCTTCTCCGTATTTGATCCAGGGTTCGTCTCATATACGGTAAGTCTGGAACAGATGCTGGGGGATAACAGTTTGAATCTCGTGTTGGTCCGGACCCCCTATGAGACTTACGGCGAGACAAAGAATGAGGCTGCGACCGGCTCGGGTTTAGATGCCCTGTTGCCCGATGCCCAGAGTGAAATGGCCGATTTGCTTGCCAGTATGGATTTCGACATGAATCCTGACCAGCTCAGTGCAACTCTAAAAGGTCTCAATCCTGAAATGTATACGGCTTTTCCTGCTGCAGAACTGGAAATTTCGCGGAGTTTTTCCCGCATGATGAAAATGCATCAGCGGCAGACTAATGCGGCGCTCACTACAGAGGACGGGTTGTGGAACGTCTGGGCGAAGTCGATGATAGATAGAAAGTCCCAGGAGAAAGTGGATGGAGTTTCCGGATATGATTTCAAAAGCGGTGGCGGAGTGATGGGGGCTGACCGTTCATTTGGCGAGTACATCCGCGCCGGGTTCATGTTTGGCTATTCCAGCGGGAATTTTTCCTTTTACGAGGGGGCAGGAAGCGGATCGGTTTCCGGCAGGAACATCTCCTTATATGCAGACGGTGTCTTCAAGGGATTTAATATTGACGGATCGGCTGGATTTACAGACCTGAATAACAGCGGTGGACGGCAGATAACGACCCCCTTGTTCAGCCGTCATGCCTCGGCCAGCTTTGATTCGAATGCATGGAACGCAAACCTGTCAGTAGGATACGATTTTATCCTTGGAAAAATGAAGTTGGGACCTCTGGTATCTCTGGATTATATACATTTGTCGCAGGACCATATCCTGGAAACAGGTGCAGGTCAATTCGATGTCTCGCTTGCGGATAGTTCATCGGAGTCCCTGACTACTACTCTCGGGGCGCAGTTGTCAGGAGATATCGAGGTTGGCAAGTGGTTTTTGGAACCCAGGATCACTGTGGGACTGCTGCATGAGTTCAAAAATGACCCCGATGAATTGACGGCGAATTTCGTCAATTACCCAGAAGCGTCTTTTAATGTAGAGTCCGCCAAACATCCGGCCAATATGGCTGTGTACAACCTGGGTTTGACTGCTGATTACCAGAAAAATCTTTCCCTGTATGTGGATTTCTCTTCCGAGCTTAACAGCCACCTGAGTAACATTCAGCTGGTTGGCGGCTTGTCCTGGCATTTTTAATCCCCTGCAGACTGGAATATCCTGCCCCCCCTGGCTGGGAATATGCTTTTTCAGATATTCCCGGCTGTTTTTTACATCAACCAATAAGCCGGTTAGTGGACATCGTCCTGAAACTTTGCAGGACATACCTATCTGATATTACGTAACATTTAACAACGGTCAACGTCTGGCAAACAATGACCATTTTAACAAGAAATCCTTGACAGTGTAAGGCTTTTACGAGATCTTCAACAGCTTTATCATGTTCTTATTGAGTATTTTTCTAATTGTTCGATATAAATCGCAGTATGCTTGAATTCGGAGGGTAGACAAAGTACACATTGATTGATGGAATTCAATGTATCTATTAGTACAAATATCAAAGGAGATCATATGGAGGAGACTGTTGAAGTCGCTGAAAGTGATGTTGAATTGGAAAAAACGATTGAAGAAGTGTCGGATGAAAAGAATATTGAATATTCATTCTCCAATGGACTTGCTAATCTATTATCACGCTTAAATATTTCAATAGCTTTTACATCGTATCAATCCAATCTGGTTTATTTATTAGGCTTGTTGCCTAATGGCAACTTACATCTCCATCAAAGCAGTATTGTCAGACCAATGGGGTTGGCTCTCGACGGAAAAGGAGGGTTGGTACTTGCCGCTGGATTTCATATAATAGAACTGCCAAACGTTCTTCAAACCAACGAACTTGCTAATAACTTGTTTGATGTTTGCTATTTCCCCAGGACGATACATTTGACAGGTGGTCTTGATTTGCACGATGTTGGCGTCGATGAAAATGGCAGGATTGTTTTTGTCAACACCCAATTTAACTGTTTATCTACGCTGTCTCTTAAGCACAGTTTCGAAATGCTTTGGAAGCCATCCTTCATTTCTTCCCTGGTAAAGGAGGACCGCTGTCATCTCAATGGCTTGGTTATTTCAAATGGTCAACCGGCATATGTAACTGCAGTTAGCAGATCGGATACCATCGACGGTTGGCGAGACAGAAGAGCTGATGGTGGAGTTGTTATTGATGTCAAGGAAAACAAAATAGTTTGCGAAAAGCTCTCAATGCCGCATTCTCCTCGTATTCACAACGGCAAGCTGTGGATACTGAATGCTGGTACCGGGCAACTTGGTATGGTTGATTTCCCCAAAAAAAATAATGCTGAGATGGGGCAGTTTAATCCCCTTGTTTTCTGCCCTGGCTTTCTTCGAGGTCTGTCATTTCATGGCAACTTGGCTTTCGTAGGGCTATCGAAGCCGCGATATAAGCGCTTTGAAGGTCTTGAACTTGATAAGCGTTTAAAGGAGACTGACTCCGAACCATGGTGCGGGATCCAAATAATTGATATAGACAAGGGCCATTGCATCGAATGGTTCCGGATTGACGGCGAGGTGGCTGAATTGTTCGATGTAATGGTCATTCCCGGCTGCCGCTGCCCAATGATGGTCAGCCCTACTTCACCTGATATATCGAGCCTGATAACTTATCAAACAAAACTGTAAATAACAATAGTCTCATTTCTGCCCCCCTCCCCTGAGTCTCATTCAACCCCTCATTCGGGTTGAATGAGAATAGGCTATATTTGCGACGCTTCAGGGCTCTCGTTTTCATTCTTGTAGAACACCTTAATCTTCAAATACCTTGCCAACCAGTAACGCTGAAATGTCCGGCAAAGGTGTCTTGCTTATGTTTATGTCCTTAATATTGCCCTCATAAAAGGAGGGTTTTTCCCGATATTTAAGTTCTTATTTTTATGGTTATCTAACACACTGATTGAAGATACCAACCTCAAAATCATCCAGTGGCGCATGCGTTTCGGAAAGAATTAAAAAATATTGAGCACCGTCGAGACTCAAAATGGCCTTCGGTATATTTAGTACTCCCCTGCGGAAATTGATCGCTTGTGCGAAGCCAGTTACGTGCACACGGCTTTGGGTGAATATCCGAAAGATGGCAATTGGGTCACTAACCAATTTATAACGCTTAAGCGGTGAGGAGAAAACATGACAGCAATAAATGCTCGGAAAAACGCGAGAATATTTTGTGCTAAAATGGTTGGTATTTCCTTTGGCGACCGACCGAGAAACTTTTATTCGATCAGGAACATCAGTCTTTCAGGCCTATTCATTGAGGGCTGGTTCTGGCAGAAACCGGGAAAAAGGTGTGACATTATCCTCACCGAACATTGGCTGGACCAAGATTATGTCATGACCCTCTCCGGCAAGGTGACAAGGCTAGAACAGGAAGGCATCGCCATTCAGTTCACCGGAATGGACTGGGACACCCTCACCATGCTGCAGACCAGCCTGCTTTACGAAAGCCAAAATCCCATAAAAATGGCCGAGGAATTTGCCCAGGAATGTGCTTTTACAATTTCCGACCGCGATACCGATCAGATCGAACACTACCTATACTAATATTGTCCTTGAGGAGAAAGCTATGAATAATCTTGCTATGCTGGAATTAGTTGAAACACGAAATCTTATCTTGCGACTCAGAAGTGAAAGATTTAAGACTGTCCATACTCTTGCCATTAACGAGAGGGGAACAGGACAGATATTCGACATAAGCCGCGAAGGACTTTCGTTTGGATGTCTATATCCTCATAATTTCCCCGACACATGGCAGATGGACATTCTCAATGCCAAGGGCTCGCATATCAAACATATTCAGGTGCGAAAAATCTGGGAAAGAACTATCGGTCACCCTCAGCTTTCGACGAAATTCGAGGTGGAAGTCGGGGTTGAATTTACCGATCTCACCGCTTCGCAGGCTGAGGAAATTGATTTTCTCCTTGACAACCTGGATCTCCTCGGTGATTACTCTCCCTGCCTTGACTAGGACTCGGGCACCACTCGCCACTGCCGTGTTCACTGTCGGCACTTTGCCAGAAATGGCTCCGGCAGTGTTACAACCTTACGCTCGGCATGATCGAAAGCGAGGATCGGGGTGAAACCGGCAAGGACCTCGCAACACATTTTATTTCGTTAGGTTTAAGCTTAAATATATATGTTCCTGAGGATTACCGAAGCCCATTTTGCGGAAGAATTCCAACGCTGGCAGATTGTTCGCCTCCGTATCAATAATCATCATGCGTACACCCGTCTTTATGGACATATCTCTAAAAAGTTTGAATAATTTTTCCGCGATACCAAGGCGGGCAGCATTGGGATGGACACCCAACCAGACTAAATGACCATACTTCCAGGCCGATCGTGGTTTGTTGATAACAGTGCCCATTGTGAATCCTACAATCGAGCCGTCGATTTCTGCAGTGAAGCACATTTTCGAGTCACTCTGAAACAATTTTACCACTTCAAATTCATCCCATGTTCGATATAAGTTGGGTACTGTTTCGGCGGTAAATAGTATTTCTCCAAGATGAAAAACCGGTGCCAGGTCATCCACCTCCATCGGACGAATATGCACAGAGTCCTCTGTTATTGAGTTGTTTTGTTTCATGCTGGTATATCTCCAATTTATAATAATAGTTCCATTCGCGCGTGGAAGTTATCCTTATGATATTGATCAGTTACAGATTCCTCAGTGACTTTTACTCCTTTAGGGTATTTGTTCGTATATAACGCGCATGGAACATCCAGTACATTGCTGATGGGTGTTGGTGCTCTGAGGTTCACAATAACGTTGTGGCTGATAAGAGGTTCCTGCGTCAGTTTTGGCTGAAGCGGGTTGATGTTCGTTTTTTCAATCGCTCTTGTTTGGTGGCGGGTGTCAGACCGAAATAAAACACCACACCTGTTTCATTGGCAGCAAAATGTTGCGGTTTAGTTTTATAAAGTAAAATTAGTGGCTTACTGCTGCGCCGCCGTCAGAGACATCAGCAGATGGTATGCCGTCTGAGCCATCCGGCCCATAATATTTCACCACCGACTGATACTCTTTACAGTAAAGGGTGTCAATTCTCAATCACAAATCCAATATTTATCCCAAGAACGAAGACCCACCCTGCATACAAAATGACAGCCGGTGTTCATGGCTTCGATGTGTTGCTGTGCGATTTACAATGGAAATGCGGGATCTTCTTATATTCTCCCCTAGCGGGAAAGAAGATCGGTCTAAAGGCTGCAGGCAGTACCTGCTGACCAAAAACAATTTATTTATCTTCTTGTAAATATTGTTCTTTTTAATATGACGGACAAATGAAATAATAGTTAAGTTGAAATAAGAAGCAAAAATGTATTACACTAATTTTTAGATAATACGCAGGTACTGCAGAATAAAAAAATTGCAAAGCTGTCCATCAATCCGAGTTTGGTTTCGCGATCTTTGTTTTCCATTCACCAGCTTTTGTCAGAAATTTTTTCGATCTTGCGGAGCAGAAGGATGATTTTTAAAACATCCTCATCGTGATATTGTTGTGATTACAGAACATCTCAGGATGAGAATGTCGCTTTTCATGCAACGATCATGCAGTATCCGATTCTTTCGAGAATGGGGCATGGTTTCAAGCCGGATACCTTGCGGCAAAGGGTAAGGCGGCAGACCGGATAAGGGTATTCGAGCAGAAACTGCAACGTAAACACGAGGTGCTCTCTGAACTTATGGAGGACACACGTTCGATTGTAAAAAGTCTTGAGGAAAATGATGCATGATTAAGATTCCTGGGTACAAGATCTTAGATGAACTCTACCGAAATGTTCATTCCGTCGTCTACCGGGCAAGAAGAGAATCAGATAATCTCGCTGTCATCATAAAAACATTAAATAGCACTTTACCGACTCAAGAAGAGATAGAAAGGTTCGATCAAGAACTTTCGATTATGTCGAAAGTTTCTTTCGGATCTGCTTTTGAACTTATAAAGAACGGAAGTTGTAATGCTGCGGTCTTCAATGATTTCGGCGCAGAATCTCTTCAGACATACCTAAAGAAAAATAAGCCCGCACTGTGGGAATTCCTTATTTTGGCAATCAGACTCACTGGTTGTCTGCAAGAAATTCACAATGCAGGAATCATCCACAAAAACATCCATCCTGGCATTATCCTTTACAACCCCACGACGGGTCAGGTCGGGATAATAGATTTTCATCTTTCATCATTATCCACCAAAGACGATGTTATCTTCGATCAAAGTGAAACGTTTAAAGGAGACCTCAGATATATCTCTCCCGAGCAGACTGGCCGGATCAATCGTTCCGTTGATTGGCGAACGGACTTGTATTCTCTAGGTATTACACTCTATGAGATGCTCTTGGGTTTCCCACCTTTTGAAGCTAAATTTTCTTACGAATTAATTCATGCCCATATTGCACTTGATCCATTGGCTCCCCAGAAAGCTGATCCACAGATCCCCGAGATGGTTGCAAAGATAGTCTTAAAACTTATCTCGAAAAGGGCTGAAGATCGCTACAATAGTGCCAAAGGAGTCATATTAGATCTGGAAGAGTGTTACGAGAGGCTTGATAATTCTGAAGAGATACAAGCGTTTCCTATCGGCAGAAAAGATCTATGCGACCGATTTGTGCTCCCGTCGAAGCTCTATGGCCGAGCCGCAGAAATGGAAAATTTACTGTCGATTCTTGATGTTGTATCATCAGGAAACAAACATATGGTGCTGGTTTCCGGGGCACCTGGTGTTGGCAAAACATCGCTGATTAGAGAGATAAATCGGGATGTCACTGCGAAAAGGGGTTGGTTTATTACTTCTAAATACGACCAATTTGTACACGATATACCCTATAGTGCATTAATCGGCGCATTTCGCGATCTTATTCATCAACTTCTTACTGAAGAAGATGAAAGTCTGGTCCAGTGGAAAGAGAGATTACAATCTGCACTTTCACCCAATTGCCAGGTCATAATAGATCTGATCCCGGAACTTGAGTTGATAACTGGGCCCCAGCCGCCGGTCGCAGTTGTAAAGGCAGAGAAATATTTAAATCGCTTAAAAATAGTTTTTCATGATTTTATCGAACTTTTTTGTAAGAGCGAACATCCGTTGGTAATTTTTCTTGATGACATGCAGTGGGCTGACGGGCCCTCTATTAGTCTCATCGAGACCATAATGAGTATTGAACATGGAGCCTTGATGCTGGTCTGTGCCTATCGGGATAATGAGATGAGCGATGACCATCCACTCATGACAATGGTAGGGCGAATCCAAGCTGAGGTCATAAGCAGAATACACCTGAGTCCCATAAATGACGTTCATGTTGCTGAAATTTTGTGTGATATCCTGCACAGAAACAGGAATGAAGTATGGCCTCTGGTGGAATTGGTTCATAAGAGAACCGAGGGGAATCCCTTTTTCGTCGGCGAGTTCCTGAAAACGCTTGATTCAGAGAACCTTCTCTCCTTCAACGTCCATGAAAATGAATGGTCCTGGGATTTAAGTAAGATTGAGGCAATTGGTTTTAAGGATAATGTGGTTGATTTTGTCATTGAAAAACTCAGCCGGCTTCCTCCTGATACACAGTTATTGCTGAGTCATGCCTCTATGTTAGGAAATATTTTCGATTTAAATAAATTGTCCTTTATAACCGAAAAAAGTCCGGAAGTTGTCCATCAAGCCTTAAAAGAGGCCATAAACAGAGGATTCATTGTCCCATTTATTGACCATTCCACAAGAAATTCTACAGCAGTAAGTAAGTATGTTTTCTCGCACGACCGTATCCAACAGGCTGCATATAATATGATCCCTGAGGAAAACCGTGAAGCAGTGCATCTGAATGCAGGGCGTCTTTTACTCACTCGAATTCCTGAAAAAGATTTAGATAATAATCTTTTCAGTATTATAGATCAATTGAATAAAGGAAAAGAGTTGATCGTTTCTGAGGAGGAAAGGACGCAGGTTGCCTGGCTAAATTATGAAGCTGGGAAGAAAGCTAAGAATTCAGCCGCTTTTTCCTCTGCATTTAATTTCTTTGAAAATGGAATTAACCTGCTTGGGCCTGATTCATGGCATAACAAATACAGTTTATCCTTATCCATACATACCAATGCAGCGGAAACTGCCTATCTCTCCACGGACCTCGATGGAATGGAACAACTCGGTGAGATTATAGTTAGAGAATCAAGGGTGCTGCTCGATCGAATTCCTTTCTATTCCATTAAGATAAAAGCCATTGCAAGCCAGGGTAAATTTTCAGAGGCGCTGGATTTCGGATTGGATATCCTTGATCAGATGAAGATTCATGTCTCTCACCATCCATCTAAAATAAATTTACTTCTCAATTTTTTCCTGACAAAAGCTGCCTTAAGAGGAAAACCAACTGAATATCTGACTACTCTCCCCGATGCAGAAGATCCACAGATACTTGCAAAAATACATATAATCGAAAGTGTATTGAGCGTTGCTTATGTCAGTTCACCGAAAATACTTGCCATGCTGATTTTTAAAAGTATCCGTTTATTAAATAAGGAAAAGATATCCTGCAGTAACAGCAGATATTTTATGGCAGTCTACGGAACTTTTCTGGCAGGCACAATGGGAGATGTCGAAAGAGGCTTCAGCTATGTCAATTCAGCGAATTTATTAGCAAATCGACCCGATGCAAAGGAAACTGAGGTTATATATCTCTATATCAATAGTTTTTTAATCCTGCACTGGAAAGAACACCTCAGAAATACGTTTTCTCTTGCACTACGTTGCCATAAGACAGGACTGGATCATGGAAATCTGGAATTTGCAGGGTATGGAATAATGGTTTTGTGTCGGCATATGATGTTAGCCGGCATTGAATTATCGGAGATGGAAAATAATTTTAATACATATTTACCTGTCTTGAAAAGATTGAAATTGGAAAGGTCATATTTGGGTTGTTTACTTTTTGTTCAAGTAGTTGACAACCTAAAAGGTTTGTCTAAAGATCCGTGCGTAATTACCGGAGTTCATTACAATGAGGAAGACAGGATTAAATCTCTCCTGGAAAGGAAAGATCTAACAGTCCTTTTTGCTTTTTACTACCTGAAAATGTATCTTAATTACCTCTTTGGCCGTTACGATTTGGCGGTTGAGAATTCCCTGATTGCCCATTCCTATATTGAAGCACAAATTGCTCAGGCATTTAAAAATTTTTACTATTTTTACGACTCTCTTGTTCAATTAGCAGGAACTGGTTTGAAGTCTGAGCAAGACCGACATCATATTCTGAAGAGAGTGAAAAGAAATCAGAAGAAGCTTAAAGAATTGGCTAAGTTTGCTCCAATGAATTATGGCCATAAAGTTATGTTGGTCGAGGCGGAACTGGGGCGGGCGTTAGGAAAATTCGATTCAAGTACTGAAAATTACTACGAGGAGGCGATAAAGCTTGCGGGGGAACACAAATATCTGAACGAGGAGGCCCTTGCAAATGAACTTGCTGCGCAATATTACCTTGATCAAACCAAACCAAGAATCGCTAAAATATTTCTGACCGAAGCGCATGCAATCTACACTCGCTGGGGTGCAACAGCAAAAGTCAGACAGCTGGAGCAGAAGTATAGTCACTTTTTCCCCAGTGCACCAACAAGTATAAACAGTGCTATACCTGCAAAGTACGATGAAGAACTGTTTGATAAAATTGACTTAGCTTCTGTTACCAGGGCGGCTCAAGTTATATCGAGTGAGATAGTTTTGAAAAAGCTGGTCGACAGGATCATGAAGATCGTCATTCAGAATGCCGGTGCTGATAGAGGCTGGTTGATAATGAATCAGATAGATCGTTTGGTGGTGCGGGCTACCATCATGGCTGATGTCCAGGAGACTTCAAGCTTCGATAATATTTCTATTGACGAATGTCAGGAGTTTTGTGGCGAGATAGTGCGTTATTCCGCCAGGAAAAAGGAAATAATCATTTTTGATAATACCTTATCTGAAAACCTTTTTAAGCGTTCTCCCTATATTATAAAAAATAAACCTCAATCTATTCTTTGTATGCCTATTCTTAACCAGGGAGAACTTTTGGGACTTCTTTATTTGGAAAACAACAAAATTGTAGGTGCATTCACATCCGAAAGGGTTAAAACATTGCGTCTTATCTCTTCCCAAATTGGAATATCCCTCAAAAATTCCCTTCTCTACGAAGAGTTAGCCAATGAGATCCAGGAGAGGAAAAAGGCCCAGGAGAATTATAAGAGTATTTTTTTTAATGCGTCTGAAGGCATTTTCCAAACGGACCTTGAAGGAAGAATCATTTTGATCAATCCAGCGGGCACGGAAATTATGGGTTATGATTCGCCCGAAGAAGTTATGGATACCATTACAAGTCTCAAGGATCAGTTTTATGCAGATGCATCAAAGCGAATAGAATTGCTGGAGCTGCTTAAAATTAATGGAACCGTATCTGGTTTTGAGTTTCTGGCAAGAAAAAAAGACAAGACATTGATTGAGCTCTCAATGAACATTCATACTGTAAAAGACACAGATGGCAATATCCTGTATCTGGAAGGCAACTTTATCGATGCTACTGCCAAAAAACGGTCTGAACAACTTAGGATTGCTAAGGAAGCAGCCGACGCCGCAGTCCGTGCCAAGAGTGAATTTTTAGCTCGCATGTCACATGAAATCAGAACTCCCATGAACGCAATTATCGGATATTCAGACCTTATTACGAGAACAGGGCTTAGCAAGAAACAACTCAACTACTTGAGGAAGATGCGATTTTCCGCAAGGATGCTGTTGCAACTGATAAACGACATCCTTGATTTTTCGAAAATTGAAGCGGGTAAGATGACTATAGAATCTATAGGATTTAAACTCGATGATCTCATTAACGGTATTATTGACATGATGACCGCTCAAGCATCGGAAAATGGAATAAAGTTGATAGCAAGGATCCGGGAGTCAATTCCAAAATATCTCAAAGGAGATCCACATCGGTTGTCTCAGGTGCTGGTGAATCTTGTCAGCAATGCTGTGAAGTTCACACGTTCAGGCCATGTACTTATAGAGGCCGAACTTGTTGAGGAAAGCTCTATTTCGTGCAGTATCGAGTTTTCAGTTTCCGATACGGGTATCGGCATGACAAAAGAGCAGGTGGCTCATGTATTCGAGAATTATGCGCAGGCATATACTTCCATTACCCGACAATACGGCGGCACCGGGCTTGGGCTCTCTATATCGAAGCAGTTACTGACTCTCATGGGGTCGGAATTGCATGTGGCGAGTGAATACGGCAAAGGAAGCACCTTTTCCTTTTGCATAGGATTTCCCTACGCAGATGAAAATGATTCTGTCTTCGAGTTCGAAACCAAACCGATAGCGGCTGATGCATTGGAGGATCTTTCTGGAGTTCGCCTCCTTTTAGTCGAAGATAATACGATTAATCAGGAGGTTGCGTTGGAATTGTTAACAGAGTCGGGCATCGTCGTTGACGTAGCAAATAACGGCAGGGAGGCAATTGATAAGCTAAATGTCAATCAATATGATCTCGTTCTTATGGATATAGAAATGCCGGTTATGGATGGATATGAAGCTACGAGTCTTTTAAGAAATGAATTCGGATTAGTATCAATTCCAATTATTGCAATGTCAGCCCATGCCATGGAAGAAGTCAGACAGAAGTGTCTGGACGCAGGAATGAGTGATTATATCAGTAAGCCAATAGATCCGAAGATGTTATTTGTGAAATTGTCTGAGTTGATCAAACTCTCATCGAAGAAGAGAGTGATTAGAACAGACATTTTCGAACTTGCCGATAATCTACCGGGTATTGATGTGAAATCGGGAATTGAACGCCTGATGGGCAACAAGAGGTTATATGTGAGATTGCTGGATCTTTTTTTTAAAGAATACGAATCGGCACCTGACAAAATCAAAAAATCGCTGTTGGATAAAAACTATAACTTTGCAGCTAGTCTGACACATAAGATTAAAGGCGCCGCTGGTAACCTTTCTGCGATTAATGTATATCTGGCCGCCTGTGATCTTGAAATTGCAATTAATGAAAAACAACCTGATTACGATTTGCTAATAGCGACTCTGGAAAAGACACTGCGAGATAATGTGGAAATTGTCGGAGAGATTGAGAATATTTTGAATGAAAAAGGCCCGGGAAACGATGAGAATATCCTGGGTTTCGAACTAATAACCAACTCCCCAATTAATAAAACCGAGAAACAGTTATAAAACTGCAGTTGATAGGAAAATAAATTATTGACCCATCGATTGCATTTATACCATTTTTTCGGTCATTTTTAATTCAGATCAGGAGTAGCTGCTAGACAAGTAATGCGCCAATTTCCTAGACTAAAAGCCAGAGTACAAATTTTTACTTTATTACGAGTGCAACTCACATAGAGAAAGTAAAAAATATTAAACAATTGATAACTTCTTTAAAGGAGGATATCATGAAATTATTGACAATGATTGTATCCATGAGAGGGATGATGATTGGTTGACAGTTCATCCAAGCATTGCTTTTGTCAAGGAATCGATCAAATAAACGAATATCAGGTCATATTTTCAGTAGCTTAATAAGGGCGGGTCAAATTCCAATGTAAATGTAAAATTATTTAACGAACAATAGAATATGAAAAGGTCAAGAGAAAATATCTTTAAGCTGTTTAATGAATTAAGCGAAAATGAGTATAAGAGGATATTTTTTGGAATTCTTACAATAACTCTTGGCTTTGTTTTAATCATGTCCTTGTTCTTTTTTATACGTCACTCCAGAAAAACTGACACGATTCCCCGGGCGGTAAACGGTATTTTAGATTTATCTAATGTTGATATATCTAAGCATCAGACGATTTATTTAGACGGAGAGTGGGCGTTCTACTGGAAACAATTGCTGACACCAGACGATTTCAAAGACCAACAGTCAGTAATTGCCTCCACTCATTATTCAGTCCCAGGACCTTGGATCGACTCGAATGTCTCCGCCGAGGACAAAGGCTATGCCACCTATAGATTACGGATCTTGAACAAAACCCATCAAGACCATATGGCATTGGAACTGAGCGAAATCAGGTCTTCTTATAAATTGTGGATTGATGAGGTTCTGGTTGCAGAGGGAGGCTCAGTCGGGGAAGACGTTGATAAGGAAATTCCGTATAGCTCAGTTAAACTGGTTCCTTTGACTTTGGGCGAGAAACCTGTTGAACTAATACTCCAGGTGTCAAATCACCAGTACGGTGAAGGAGGTGTTCTTTCTCCAATAAAACTGGGGCAGTTGAATAAACTCATCGCAAATCAGCATTTTAAACTGGGACTTGCTAGTCTTTGCATTGGTTCAATGTTGCTAATAAGTTGCTCTCATTTGGTTTTATTCTATTTTCGCAGAAAAAATACAGCTGAACTTTATTTCACTTTCTTTTGTTTCATTTGGATAGTGTTTATTTTGACTTGGTCTCAGAGCAACTGGGTGGGCATCATAGCTGGTAATTTTATGCCATCTTTTATTATTGACCGGGTAAATTTTATATGTGAGGTCATTTTTGTTCCTGTAGGATATATGTTTTTTCAGAGACTCTATCCTTACGAATTTTCCCAACCCATTAATAGGGTGATGTCGATATTAGCTCTTCTTTTCATTACTCTAAGTTGCTTGTTGCCACCTCAACTGTTTGCAAATCTCTTTTGGTTCTTTGCCATATTTATATTATTTTTTATTTTCTATACGAATGATAGATTGCTGGTGGCGGCGTTAAAAAAACGGGAAGGGGCCTTTTGTCTTTTTATTGGTTTTTACGCCCTGGGTATTGCTCTATTGAATGACATATTAAATGATATACAAGTAATAGAAACTGTATTTTTATTACCCTTGGGGTTGTTAATTTTTATTTTTTCTAAATCGATTTCTCTCTCATTTCAGACTTCACATGCTTTCGTTGAAATTGAACGAATATCAGAGGAGCTCAAGGAACAGAATTTCGAGCTCGAAAAGGTGAAGAAACAGCGTCTTAAAGTGCAAAGTGATATTGTGAATATATGTGAGGAAGCACGTTCTCGTATAGGTCAGGATCTACATGATGGACTTTGCCAAATACTTATCGGTCTCAGATTACATTTTTCCTTGTTAAAGGCTAAATTGGAGGTGGAATACCAGGAATTCAAATTGGATACATGCTCAGATTTGTTAGAGGAAGCAGTAAATTCTGCCTATTCACTTTCACATAGTTTAATATCAGTTAAACACGGATCATCAAAAACGTTTTTGCCTTTGCAGGAGTTTATACGTAGAGTTAAAAAAACTACTGGAATAAACATAAAGTTTGATCAAAAATGTGGGTGTCCTTCATGCCCGAACAAAGCGTTAAGTCAATTGTACAAGATAGCTCAGGAAGCCATAAATAATGCAATTAAACATGCCAATCCGAACAATATTGATGTTGTACTTAACTGTGAAGATAGAAAGAATATTTTTTTATCTATAACGAATGATGGAATCGGTGAAGTTGTTAATAATACTACGTCAGGCGGGCTGGGTAGAGGAATAATGAACAATCGTGCTAAAATCATGAACGGAAATTTGGTGGTTACTGAATTGAATGATGGAAAAGTAACTGTTGAATGTCAGGCCTTATGTGATATCTATGCAAAATCAAGTTGATTTTGATGATATCACTTTAGGCGTTTGCATATAAATAAGGTCGGTATGGTTAAAAAAATAGGCGGTCTACAACCATATTTCAATGTAGATATTGAGAATCAGCGAGGCTTTAAATGAAGAGCAATAAAGATAGCTTGTCGCGAATTTTTTTAATTGATGACCATCCGATTGTAATCCAAGGGGTTGGACAGCTTCTGTCTGAACACTCTTGCTTGATATGTGGCACATCTAATGGCTCCAGCGATTTAAATTTAAATCAACTCAATACTAAAAAAGTTGACCTTGTGATTTTGGATCTCTCTTTAAAAGGAGAGAGTGGGCTTAAAATTTTGGTCGAGTTGACGAGAATGGAAATTCCTGTACTCATTTATTCAATGCATGAAGATCCAGAAACAATTGAATTGGCATTTGACACTGGAGCTACTGCATATGTCAGCAAACGAGAAAAAGATGAAGTTCTTGTAGCTGGTGTGTGTGCCGCTTTGGCTGGGAATAATTTCATAGGACCTGCTGCTGCTCAATGCTTAGCGAGTAATCTAGTTTGCAAAGCTACAGCGAAAATGAAACCCGGATTGAGCCAGAGAGAAAATGCTATTCTGATATTGTTAAGCGAAGGAGAGACAAAGGGTGACATAGCCGATAAACTGACTATCAGTATAAGAACAGTTGAAACTTACTGTTATCGAATCATGGAAAAAATTGGGATCAATGGCATGAGCGACTTAAGAAAGTTCGCTATAAAAAATTTTAATATTGCAGGACCGGATCATTAATATATTTGGTCCATCCGGAAAAAATAGTCCTTGGACACTGGTTCAGGTGATACATGCGTAGCTTAAAATTATCCATGTCTCGATATCCTATGGCCCGTCTCTTGAAGGTTTTGATTTTGTTATTTGTAATTATTGAGAGTCAAACTCAGTTTGATAAAAATGATCCTGATGTAATAGCATCATGACACCATGAATAAAAAAAATTTGTTGCGAGATTTCGACTTGTAAACTTAATCCGATCACCCTTTGTTGGCAATCTGCAAACAGCTCCTCAATAGTGACCTGAGTCTTCCGTTTTTTATTATTCTACAAGACTGAACATCAATAGTTCATAAATGAAATAGCCAACATTCTGGCATCTTGAGGTCTCAAGTTCACTGTCTTCAAGTCTCCGATGAAACAAACTGAAGATGAAAGTTAAGCTAATATAATACTATTGTCTTAGATGTAATTTTGGATACTTCGCATTCCTCAACTATAGATCTAACTGTAGCTTTTTTATAAAGGAAATGCATGAAAATGCGGGTGATGAAGGTAAATACTGCAGGTCCAACAGCCAAAAACAACAAAGCTGTAATCCCCATTATTTCTAGGAATTACAGCTTCTTGGCATTGGTGCCGGAGGTCGGAATCGAACAGGGATATTAACTTATTTAAGTTATAAAATATTTATATTGACAAATTCCACACATACCCCCAATAATCCCCAAAAACTGAGCACTTAGCAACATATCAACCTTAAGAAAATGCTCATCATCTTTCAGACCCAATGCCACTTGCAGCTGCTGCCGAGTTATAGTTCTTGAAATGGCATTTAACAGCCGAACTTCCGGGGTGACTTCCGGGGTATAGTCCCTCATATTCAAAATACAAGTACCGGTTCATTGGTATGAATGAACAAAGCGGTACAGGATTTTCCAGATCATCGAACACAGTTCCCCTTTCTATTTTTCAGAGCTCATTATAGCCGCTCTTCTGAACGAAACCTCTGATATCTAACCGGGCGTGAAAGCTTAACAACCTTCTTTTCATCAAGAGCTTTCTTTAGCCATGCATTGAGCTGTGGTTTAACCACATCCAAGGCCTGTGACAGCTCATCAACGGTTGAGGGAGATTGCAGTTTTTCTAAAATGACAGGCAGAACAGTTTCATATACGGTAGGTTCAGAGTTGTTTTCAGTTGAATCTTTGACGTCATCGGGTTGAAAAATTGTTTCAGCGCGTTCTTCATTTTGAACTTGATTGGTTGACGTTTTCTGCATCTCTTGGAACTCAAAAAGACTCATGTTTTTCGGAGTTCTCTTTTGCCGGCTTTTGACAGACAATTCGGCGAGCTGTGTCCTTAAGATTAGTCTGGTCACTCTTCTCTGGCCACGCAACTGCACCTAATTCCAAGAGCTTTTTATTCCCAGGTGGAACACCATCTTCCATTCTAACAAAAACAGGGATAGGACATTCTCTTTTCAGTTCTTCTTCAGCCCCCGCCCAGGTTCCACCCTTCTTATGTTCAGCACTAACTACCAGCCCATAGTCGGCCATGGCATAAATCAGCTTATTTCGCCCCATGGCTGTCCCCACCGTAAATCTGGCGTTGGGGTGGCAATGCGAGATAAGAAGCAAACGTCCTTCAGAAATTGCTTTCCGCGAATTACGTTCCAGACTGGTTTTCAGGAGGTTGTCAGCAAGAACGCCGATGGTGACTCCACCGGCCTCGAGAGACGCCGTCATTGCAAACTGGTCCACGCCACGTGCACCACCTGAAACTACTGGCATTCTATTCAGTGCACACAATTCACCGACCCGTCGTGTAAAAAGTTCGCCGACTTCATCAACATTTCTGGATCCTATAATCGCCAGGCCGCCGCCACAAAGCAGAGAGCGATCGCCGACCCCAAAAAGCAGTGGAGGTGCTATATCTTTCAAATGACTCTTGTAACGTGCGGGGTAATCGTCATCACTCCGGCTGATAATCCATATGCCATTACGCTGCCATTCTTCCACGGCAAAGCCAAGTTGAACACCGCGCCCCAACAACGATTCCAATCGCTGCTCATAGATTCCGGAACCAATTGATGCAGGTCCAATATTTTCATTCTGCAGTAAATCTTTCGGCCTCAAATCAGCGCTCATCAACCAACGAACCAATGCATTATATTCTCGTTGAGACAACGGATTGGCAGAGTTGCTTTTACCAAAAAACCCGCAAAGCAGGATGATTGCTTTTGTGTCATCTGTTAAAAAGGTACTCATAGATCAATCCATTCTTGGTGAGTTAAGAGCCAAAGCCAGAGGATACACTGCTGTGCAACCAATTTGCCGCAACAAGGCGGATGCAACTGTAAGAGTCCACCGGGAGTCGACCATGTCATCAACTATTAAACACGGGCTGTATTCTTTTGGCTCTAGTTTTATACGGAAAACTCCGTCCAGGTTGCGAACCTGCTGGTGGCTGTTTTGCATGAATTTCTGTTGCTGGTTATCCTTAATTTTCTCAATACAAGCGACAAACGGAATCCCAAGAGCGTTTGCCAAGCGTTCAGCGAAATCAGGAACGAGGTTAGGGTGATTGCGAGATGGTATACATGTTACCCACTCCGGCGCAGGATTTGGATTCCAGTGGCTTATCATTTCAACACACGCATCGACTAACTTGTCAGAAAATCGTCCTTCTTCATATTTCCCTTTGGCAACAAGTTGACCCCAACCTGCATCGCGCCACAAACTTAGAGCTCGGCCTTCAGAAGCCTGCAGTTCTAGGGGAATATTTCTTTTTTGAAAATTGTAATATTTGAACAGATCCTTTGCCGGCCATTGTTTCCTTGGCTCAATGGGTTGATAGCTTCTGCGAAGCATGAGTGATGCACGGTTTGCCAACCCATCATCATATTCTTCGGAAAGAAGCAAATCCGGATTGCAATTTCGGCATTTACCACAATTGTGAGGATCAGGATCGTCAAGCGCCGTCTGTAGAAATGTCATCAAGCATCCCTGGTACTGCATGTACTCTTGCATCTGCTTCTGCTCCACTCTTCGAATCTTTGTGATCTCATCAATGTAATCTTGGTCAATACTGTACGTCTCGGCGGCGACTGTTACCTGCCATTTACTACCAATTTTAATAACTGGTGACGGAGATTCAACAGTTAGGTATTTAAGGGTTTTTTCTATCTGGGATTTACGGAGATTCAGAGAACTTTGCAACGAGGGGACTGACAGGCCATTTTCTGAAGAATCAAGGGCACGAATGATTTCACTGATATGTTTTTGCGGAGGAAAAGCACTGCGAATAAAAAAATCTGCAATATGATCATCTTCTTCTCCGCACAATAAAATACCATACGCTTCATCAACGGCACGACCGGCACGTCCCACCTGCTGATAATAATGAACAACGGAAGCAGGTCGTTGGTAATGAATGACAAAGCCCAAATCAGGCTTGTCAAAGCCCAT
>CAVPXO010000006.1:0-214688 GCA_963709755.1 uncultured delta proteobacterium | reverse complement strand
CCTGCTACCGTTTTTTTATGGCAGATCGGCCGAGATGAATTATCAGCTCCTCGCCGGAAAGATTGGCCGGACTATCAACCAGCGTATCGAAAAACAGTTGCCGGTAGTAGTGCTCGGACAGTGGATTGATCTAGGCCACGCGCATCTGTTTAGCATGAAGAAAAAAATTAGACGACACGAAGATATCCGTGGACTAAAAATCAGAGTCGCTGGGGGCGTGGCAAACGAATTGCGCATAAGCGCTCTAGGTGGGGCTCCAGTCAGTATTTCCTGGCCGGACTTGCCCGAATATATGCGTCAAGGAAAGATCGATGCTGTTTTAACCAGTTATGAGACCATTGAAAGTGCGGGACTGGAAGATAAAGGTATTCGTTATGTGTTTGAAGACAGTCAATATTTCCCGCAATACGTCCCCCTCGTGCGCGGTTCTTTTTGGCGCAGGCTCTCCCCGGACATACAGGGCGTTATCCGCCAAACCTGGGATTTACAGGTTGATAGCGCCAGAGCAGAAGCGGCAGCAGCGCAAAAAAAAGCCAAGGAGACACTCACAAGAAAAGGGGTGGAAATTGTTGTCCCTCATCCGAATGAACTTGAAATCTGGAGGAAAAGGCTCTCCACCGGCCAGAACGACTTTATCCGGGCGATGAATATTGATCCCGAACTCGTGCGGACAATAATGGAGACATGTCAAAGCAATTAGCCGACGCCATAAGTGATGCTCAACAGATCAAAGGCCGCAAAAGACTCATCATCCTGCTGATTTGCCTGGTCATCAGCATTATTCTTGGCATGACCGTATTATCTCTGTACCGCGAAAAAAAGAACTCTCTGCGGGCAGCGAAAATGAAAATCAGCGCCCAGGCACAACTACTTGGAGAAAGCGCGGCAAGTGTGCTCTACGATGTCGACTTAATTCTGCTGGCCACTAAACATCTGCTCGAAAATGACACTTTCCAGGAAGGTACGTTCCCGCAAGACATCGAAGCGTTCATCCAGGCACAGCTAAATTTTTTGCCCCAGGTAACCAACATGGCTTTTCTCTCAACAACAGGCGAATTGCTCTATAGCAGTGGGATATGGGAAGGGTCGGCATTGCCTTCGCTGGATGCCCACCGAAACGAGTGGCTCGAGTTGTTTGTCGGCATCACAAAAAAGGAAGATGAAGCACTTATCCTTCTGAGTCGCCGAGTGGAAAATCAGGCTGGAGAGTTTATCGGCGTACTTGCCGTTGAAATTGCCCCCTACTTCTTCTACAAGAAATATGAAAACTACCTGAGTATTGATGTTGCTGCCATTGTCCTCTTCGATATTACTGGAGCGTTGCTTTCCGGATGGAACAACGACCGCAAGGGCCAGTATAGCTTTGCCGGTTACCACCTGCAGGATGTATCGATGTTTTCCTCGCTGACTAAATTACTCCCAATTACCGGCGGCTTGCAAATATATGAAGACAGCGAGAGTATCATTGCAACATCGCAGTTGACGAGTTTTCCCTTTCATATAGCTGTGGCCGGTAAAAAAGAGCTCATCTTTGCCGATTGGCAGACTGCGACGAGGCAAAATCTGGCGATTCTTGCCATCGGTGCCTTGCTGGCCGGAGCGGCTACGGTGCTGGCCTGGTCACACCGAAAAAAAAGGTGGCAGGCGGAAAACCAACTTCGTTTGCATCACCTGCACCTTGAGGAGATGGTGATCGAACGAACAAAAAAGATCTCTTTGATGAACGAGGACCTGCATCAGGCCATGGCCGAGATTAGAACTCTCAGTAGCTTTTTGCCCATCTGTTCCCACTGCAAAAAAATCAGAGACGACAATGGCTATTGGAGCCAGGTGGAAGAGTATATCAGCTCTCAGACCGGAACGGAGTTCAGCCATAGCATTTGCCCTGGGTGCGCCACAATACATTATCCGGATATCGATATATATGGCGAGGCAGATGATGACTGACAGTACGACATTGTATCTGTAGGTTGACGCAAATTCCAAGACAAATGCTCAGTAAAAAAACTTTATGACGCCATCATTCTTCGGGCTGCATCATCTCCGCACATATTCTCTCCCAGTCGTCAATCTTATCCTGCAGGCCCAGACGTTCAAGAACCAGCATGTTGACCGTAATTGGCTTACCAATAATCTCTTCCGGTCGATTCCGGTAATAGAGGGTATTCGCTACATGTACGGCAAGCGTCGGAGTGAACACATCCCCCGGATATTTTTCCATACAATTTTGAAAACCAATCGCCTCGATAATTGGTCCGGAAAACCCCCAGAGACCGACAAGATAGGAGCCGACCGCACTCTGGCTTGCACCAAAAATTTCCTGTTCCGCTTCCGGCATGGTAATATTTCGCTGTTCGGTAAAATCCGTCACCCGCCGATACTGATCTGGCAGGCAGGAGAGCAACACCAGTTTGCCGAGATCATGCAGTGTCCCTGCCAGAAAGGTGTCGCTGATCATGTCTTGGTCATCTGTCTGCCCGACAGCAATAGTTCTAGCCAGTTTGCCGACTGTAAGACTATGCTCCCACAGCCGGTCAAGCTGAAAAACATCTTCCGCCACTTTGATCTGGGAAAAGAGTTCCAGCCCTAGGACCAGCACCTTGATGGTGTCGAGCCCAAGCAAGGTCACCGCACGAGCAGGAGTGTCCACTCGCGAGTAGATGCCGAAAAAGGAGGAATTTACTAATTGCATGACCTTGGCAGTCATTGCGATATCCTCGGCTATAATTTCGCCTATTTCTTTTATTTCCACACCAGGTGTAATAATGGCCTTTTGCAGTCGGGAATAGGTTGCCGGCAGGCTTGGCAGTGTGCCGATTTTCGAAATGACATCCTTCAAACCGCCATCAGACAACATATCCTGCAGTGCACTTGAACGACTTAAAACAATTTTGAGTTGTTCGGGGTCACAGGGTTTTGCTAGAAACTGGTGGACAACGCCGACGGTACGCAATATTGAAACTTCATCGGCCTGACCGGTTAGCATGATACGTATGGCGTAAGGATATTTTTCCTGTATTTTCTTTAAAAGTTCTGCGCCATCCATTCCCGGCATACGCATATCGGAAACGACCACATCGAAACGATCCTCAGCCATAGCTACGAGCGCCTCATTTCCCCCGGAGGCAAAATGTAGCGAAAAATTGTTGCGCAGCGATCGCAGCATCCGCCGCAAACCATCCAAAATGTTCGGTTCGTCATCGACAAAAAGTATTTTTTTCTTTTCCATTGTGATCATCTAGTGTCGTCCATCAGGTAACTTGTGGTAAACTGCTTGAATCTAATAAAAATTTTATCGGCAGACTTGGTGATAATGTCTATATCTTTATCTTGTACTGTAATCCGGCTGTTGTCAACTTTCTCTTCGACGCAAATATGGATATTCTGGGAGGTCCGTTGACACAGAATTTGATGGCGATGCCGAGCAGGTATCGCTAAAAGAATGTTATCACCATTGCATCGCCACGCATCTATGGCAAAAGATCACCGGCAATCTCGGCCCTCTATCATACTGGCCTGGAGATGCACAAGTGCCTATAGCAGGTCCGGCTAACTCAGTTTCTCCAGGGTGACTACAAAGGGACAAGCCTTTGAAGAAATTGATTTCAACATGCTCCAGCACAGAGCATCAATAAAGCTCATTACTCCATTTTCGCCGTTGCCGATGATGCACTATCCTTTCGAACCAGGCATTGAAAGCTGAACAAACCTTTAGTATCAGAATCGATCAGATCTCTAAAATAGAAGTTGTCAGATCGGATCTCGATTTAAACAATTTTCATCCCAGATCTACTCACTTTGATCCATCTTCCTTATTATCTTTTTTTATTCTGAAGAGGAAATGGATGTGAATCCGCCTATTCAAGCAAAAAACCTTCAATACAGTCATATTTAACTTCTTGATTGGTCAGGAGAAGCTCATTTTAGTATACAGAAACCCTGAAATCGGCGGATTTCCATCCATTGCTGGTGGGGTTTTTAATGTTATTACAGTAACATATAGCAATATCAACTGCTTGTGTTTTTCAGTATGCATGGCAGGGAATTTGCTTTTCAATTTCATCTTGTCAGTTTTCTTTATCTGATGTGATCGGCAGGTACAAAGCACTTGGCGAGAGTGAGTGAGTAATAAAATAAAGAAACAATTAAATTGGAGAACAAGTCATGTACAGGAAGATCGTTACGCTCGTTGCAACAGTTGCTCTTTCAGCTTTTTCGTTTACCAGTTCAGTCCTGGCTTCTGCCCCGATTACCATCAAATTTTCTCATGTGGTTGCTGAAAACACCCCTAAGGGGAAAATGGCCACAAAATTCAAGGAGCTTACTGAGCAACGTCTCGCTGGTAAGGTTATTGTTGAGGTTTTTCCAAATTCACAACTTTTCGGTGACGGAAAAGAGCTCGAAGCCATGATTCTTGGCGATGTACAACTCATCGCTCCCGCGCTCTCTAAATTTGAACGTTTTACTAAGCAGCTGCAGGTCTTCGATCTCCCATTTCTTTTTAAAGATATGGCAGCTGTCGAAACTTTTCAGCAAAGCGATAAAGGGCAGGCTCTTCTCTCTTCGATGGAATCAAAAGGGTTGATAGGACTAGGGTATCTGCATAATGGAATGAAACAAATGTCGAGCAGTGTTCCCGTGAAGCTGCCGGCAGATGCGGCAGGTCTGAAGTTCAGAATCATGACCTCGGACGTTCTCGCTGCTCAATTCCAGATACTGAATGCAACACCTATAAAGAAGCCTTTCTCTGAAGTGTTCACGCTTCTCCAGACCAAGGCTATTGATGGGCAGGAAAACACATATTCTAATATTTATTCAAAAAAGTTTTATGAGATTCAGCCCTATATCACCGAATCTAATCATGGCCTTCTTGATTATATGCTTGTGACTTCAAAGGAATTCTGGATGAGTCTGCCAGAAGATATCAAAGCGGAGCTCACGATTGCATTGAAAGAATCGGTTGCATATGGCAATGAAATTGCGGCTACACAAGATCTGGAAGATCGTCAGAGGATCATTGACTCAAAACGTACAGAAATAATCACCCTCACTGAAGCGGAAAGAAACCTGTGGGTCGATGCTATGAAACCCGTTTGGAAACAGTTTGAAAGTGAAATCGGCAAGGATCTGATTGACGCTGCGTATCAAAGCAACAAGTAATCTAAGGCAGTCGGCTGTCTCCGGGTAAAAAGGAGACAGCCGACTACTTTTAATCACCCTCAAATTCACAGAAGGTATGAACAGTAAGCCCTGAATTCCGTAGCTTATTACTGCCGCCAAGGTCCGGGAGGTCGATGATGGCAGCCGCTTCGACAATTACAACCCCAAGCTTCTTGAGTAGATTTGAGGCAGCGAGCATAGTTCCCCCCGTTGCAATCAGATCGTCAACCAGAATAACCCGGTCTCCCTCACGCAGGGCAGTTGTTTGTATCTCAATCTCTGCACTGCCGTATTCAAGAGTATAAGATTCAGAAATGGTGCCTCCGGGGAGCTTTCCCTTTTTACGTACCGGAATAAATCCTGCGTTTAGCTGATAGGCAACTGGCGCACCGATTATGAAGCCGCGGGCATCGATGCCTACCACTGCATCGATGGTCGTATTGAAATAGCGATGAATAAAGAGGTCAATCGATTTTCTGAAAAAATACTTGTCTTCCAGAAGAGAACAGATGTCTCTGAAAATGACATGTGGCTCAGGCCATCCTGGAACAGATCTGATATGTTCTTTCAAATTGAAAATTTCACCATTGACCATGTCTATACACCAAAAAAGTTAAAGAAGAACACCTTCCCGAAGAGGTACACCTTTTCGTGTCCAAAAAGAAGCACCTCTTCGTTATCTGCCAAAAAGGAATATACCGAATCATATCCTGTGATTCAAGTTGTTTCAGATGGGAACATTTTCTGGTCTTGCTTATATATGTTTCAGGATCTCATTCAATCAAGACTCGCAGGCACAACCAGAACGGGAATTTTTGATTTTCTCAGCACCGATTTTATATTTTTGCCGACCGAGATCCCCGACAGTAAACCCTCGCTGGCCCCCATAATAACCAGATCACATTGAGATTCAACCGCTTGCTTGAGGATTGCCTCGATCACATCGCCTTCTTTGACCACGATCTCATAGTTGGGGATTACGTAATTTTCATCCTCTTTTTTGTTTTCTTTGCAAAACTCACTGAGAACAGTTCGTGCAAGCTGTTTGGGAGTCACTTTTCCCACAAGGGCATGTCTGGCTTCTTCCTTATTATTTTTTAATATTTGCTGCCATTGGTCTTGCCCGAAAAGGCTGGATACATAGCCTTCATAACTGCTGGTAGATCCTTCCATAATATGGAGTAAAATAAGTTTTGCATCAAACTTGGTCGCCAGCATTGCTGCTTGTTTGAAAGCAACACGACTGGCTGTCGAGAGATTTGATGTAAACAGTATTGTCTTATATTCATTAGGCATAATAACAAATTCCTTCTTAAAACGAAGCGCATCCGAGATGCAGTTTTTTGTGGTTTCTGACCTTTATCTTTTGAACAAAGATCGCAATTGTCACTCATATGTGGTTATCCGGGAATTTCCCGGAACTTTATAAGAATATATCGCCTCCCACATAATAACAACAGGAATCCCCTTTGGCCTGATTTGAGGAGCCAGGTCCATAGATACTCTTAAGGAAGACTTGTATTGGTTATTTTATTTCTTGCCCGGCAGTTACTGGATAAATGCAACCGCTCGAACCGGTGAACCATCGGCATCTTCAAAACTGAACGGAAAACAGGCAAATTCAAACTGGTTGGGCAAATGGTCCAGGTTAATTAAGTTCTCAATGATAATTGTGTTCTTCTGCAACAAAGCCTTGTGCACAGGGTAGTCCCTTGTGTCAACAGTATCCGCAGAAATCGTATCCAACCCAAATCCTTTTAAGCCAAAGCCGGTTAACCAGTTCGCTGCTTCTACAGATAATACAGGATAATCGGAAAAATATTTCTCGGTCCCCCAGTATTGGCTCCAACCCGTATGGACCAATAAAAATTGTACCTCCTTGATTTTGTCCCGATAAGGCTCTAAATCTTTGACACCTATGGTCTTCGCCTTAAGATGGTTAAAATTCAACATTAATGCTGGTCCGTAAAAATGATCTATTGCCAGCATATCAAGGGTGCTGTGACCTTTGATCAGATGTGCGGGGGCGTCAATATGTGTCCCTGTATGTGAATATAAGGTGATTTTCTTTTCGAGAAACCCAGCCTCTTCTATGGAACATCCTGAGGTAAATACAGGTGGTTCAGTACCTGGATAGACGGGCATGTTCGGCGTTATGGGATGTGTTAAATCGACTGGTTTCATATGCAGGACCTTGTTTATTATATTTACCGGTTTGAAGAATTCAATTACATAATAGTCCGGGAGAAAAATTAGCCAACTCCTAAATTACTTTGAAGAATAGAGGTATTCAAGCTGGCCTTTAATGAGCACAGGGAGTATTTTTCAACAAAAATATTTTAGTTTGATCGTCAACAGTGACTGTTCATGTCCGAAATGTGTAAAGTTTACAATATATGGAAATACATCGTGGAATTTCAAACATTTATTAATTATTTTTTGAAGATTTTTTTTATTTTCACTCCATTTTTTGTACTTTCAGCTTTCCTCTCCCTTACCAGGGAGTTTCAAGACTCTGAAAAGAAGCGGATTGCCATCAAAGTGACCATTGCCGTGATGATTAGTTCGTTTGTGATTTATCTCTTTGGAAAATATATTTTTGAATTGTTCGGAATCACTTTGGATGCATTCAGGATTGGTGCCGGCACCATCCTGTTTCTCTCTTCTCTTTCCATGATATCGGACGGAAATGATACTAAAAATCAGGAAAACAACCGCGATATCGCAGTCGTTCCCCTGGCAATGCCCATGACCGTGGGACCT
The DNA here is from genome assembly GCA_963709755.1 of uncultured delta proteobacterium. Taxonomy (GTDB): domain Bacteria; phylum Desulfobacterota; class Desulfobulbia; order Desulfobulbales; family Desulfocapsaceae; genus Desulforhopalus_A. Next base: position 206,765 of record CAVPXO010000006.1, on the reverse strand, counting down.
GGTGTCATTGGCGTACTGCTTGTTATCGGAGCCGAAGCAGGATCTTATACGGAGAAACTGATCATTGGAGCGGCTCTTTTTCTGGCTGTAGTTTCCATGGGAATAATCCTTTATCTGTCAACAGTGATGAAACGTCTGATTGGCAAGCAGGGCCTGGTCATTCTGCCCAAAATCACAGGTCTTTTCGTTTCTGCCATTGCGGCCCAGATTATCTTCACCGGGATTCACAATTTTCTCAAAAACAGCTGAATGTCCTTGGGAGCATTCACCGGATTGCAGTTTCATAAATGCCGCTAAACGTTATCATCTGCCTCTTTATTGCAGGATGGAAACTAAAAATACGGGTCAAACCGAATGATCAGCTCTTTCATTCCGTTAATGTCCGCCAGCATCTGGTTGATTCGGTTATGAATAAGTTGTTGTTGGTCTTCGGGTACCTTAAGGGAAATTGTCACCTTGCCGTTCAGGCTTGTTACAAATGCATTTGGGAAATCAAATAATTTTCCACTGACCAGAGCATGCATTGCCGAATCGGCCAGAGTTGCTTTTGATTCCGCCGTCTCATGGAAGGCTTGCAGTTTGACCGCATTGGCGATGATATCGACGGCGTCTTCCTCGGACAAATGACCAATTCTTATGATCAGGTTGTAGGTCTCGGGATCCATTATATCTATTCCATAGAGAAACATCCCCCACTTGCGTCGCTCTTCATCATCCTTTTTCAACATGTATCGAGCTTTTTCCTCCGAGATATCTTCTCGCGCCATCTCGTCGGCAACTCTTTTATCGATATCGGCAATGATTCTTACCTTCAGTACATGAGAAATGTTTTTGACAAAGTGATGTCCGACAAGACCGTGATAAACCACATTACCGGCAAGGAATTGTTGAAGGATCGCCGATCGAATGGCTGCTTTAAAACGTTTATTTCCATGGGGAAAACGGTCGAGGACAGAAAAAGCATCATTGAGTCCTCGTATAAGCTTAATTTCAGGCAGGTGAAAATCATCGAGATTTTCCACAACCTGGTCCCGGGACAAACAGGAATATCCTAATTTTTTTGCCAGTTTTTCGGCAATAGACCTCCCGTGATAATAACTCCCTCTGGAAATAGTGATGATCGGCATATGAACCTCCTTTGCGTTATGGGGGGAGGAGATTGTCTCCCGAGATGGTTTTACGGGAATATAGTTCTGCGCAATTATAGATACATGCACAGGGTAGACAATTTTAAACCAGATATCAATGTTCAATATAGATGGAGGGCATTACTGAGACCAAATAATCACCAAAGAATAACGTACGGTGCTACAACAGATGCTTCTCTTCTTTGTGCTGTATTTTATTCAAAGGATAAGGGCTTTTCTTGACAACCAACTGTTTGATGATAGGATGAAGACAAAGATTATCAGATGTATACTCACACCATACATTCTCACCCCACAACGTCAGTGAGGGGTAAATGTATATTCACACTCAGAATGGAGAGGCAGGATGGCAGAAAAGAAAGAGAAGAAAGAGAAAAAGGAAAAAAAAGAGAAAAAAGAGAAAAAGAAAAAAGATTCCACAAACAATTGTTGCGGGGGATCTGTCTGCAAGTCAAAAGATGCTAAAAAAGACCAAAAAGGTAAGAAAGAAAAAATAGAGAAAAAAGAAAAAGAGCCCAAAAAAGATAAAAAACACAAAAAAGATAATTAATATTTTTGAGGGCTTAAGAATTATCTACGTACTTGAAAAAAGAAATTCTGCTAATTTTTTCGCATTGATAGCAGCGCTGAAACAATAAGCATAGCCACTATGACTTGTTGCTTCAGCGCAGATCTTATGGCAGCTTCTTACGCTGCTTTTTGGTCCTGATAGGTATTTTCTTCTAAAAGGCTGGCTTCTTTCATTTCCAGATACTGATCGAAGGTCATCATCATGTCAACAATCCCGTCCGGGCTGATCTCGATAATTCGGTTTGCCACGGTTGACATAATCTGATGGTCATGGGAGGCAAAGAGCACTACCTCTGAAAAAGACATCAGGCCGTTGTTGAGTGAGGTGATTGACTCAAGATCGAGGTGGTTGGTGGGTTCATCGAGAATGAGGACATTACTGTCAGCGAGCATCATTTTGGATAGCATGCAGCGTACTCGTTCGCCACCGGAAAGAACAGATGTCTTTTTAGTGGCCTCTTCTCCGGAAAAAAGCATTTTGCCCAGAAACCCGCGGATGAAACTCTCATCCTGCTTGGGTGGGGCAAACTGGCGTAACCAGCCAACCAGATCGAGCTGATCATTTTCAAAATACGAATTATTTTCTTTTGGGAAATAAGCACTTTTGATAGTCACCCCCCAGCGGAAGCTCCCTTGATCAGGCTCAAGTTCTCCTGCGAGAATCTGGAAAAGTGTGGTTTTAGCCAAACTGTTCGGTCCGATAAAGGCAATTTTGTCGCCCTTGTTGACAGTGAGGGAAAGATCCTTAAACATGCAAACCCCTTCAATCTCTTTAGAGAGACCTTCTATCTCCAAAATTATGTCACCACAGGGCCGTTCGGGTTTGAAAACGATGTAGGGGTATTTTCGGGAAGAATTTGGCATGTTGTCGATAGTAAGCTTATCCAACAGCTTTTTGCGTGAGGTAGCTTGTTTTGCCTTGGATGCATTGGAGCTGAAGCGTCGGATAAATTCCTTGAGTTCTTCAGCTTTAGCTTTGACTTTTTTACTTTCAGTCTCTTTCTGGCGAAAATGGAGTTGGCTTGCTTCATACCAGAAATCATAGTTTCCGACATAAATTTCTATTTTTCCAAAATCAATATCCGCCATATGGGTGCAGACCTGATTGAGAAAATGCCGGTCATGGGAGACAATTATTACTGTATTGTTGAAGCGAAAGAGAAATTCTTCAAGCCATTTGATTGTCTTCAGGTCGAGCTGGTTGGTAGGTTCGTCGAGGAGAAGGATATCTGGATTACCGAACAGGGCCTGGGCGAGCAGTACCCGTACCTTATCGCTTCCATCGAGCTCCTTCATCTTTTTTTGACGCATCTTCTCAGGGATGCCAAGGCCATTTAACAAGACCGAGGCTTCTGCTTCGGCCTCATAGCCATTCATTTCACCGAACTTAACTTCCAGCTCTCCGGAAAGGATGCCGTCTTCTTCAGTAAAATCGGCCTTTGCATAAAGAGCTTCGCGGGCAGCCATAATCTTATAGAGCTTTTTGTGACCCATGATGACGGTATTAAAGACTGTATGTTCATCAAAAGCGAATTGATCCTGGCTGAGCATGGCAATGCGCTGTCCGGGGCCTTTGAAAATTTCACCACGATCCGCATCGAGCTTTCCAGCCAGGATTTTTAGAAAAGTGGATTTACCGGCTCCGTTTGCGCCGATCAGGCCGTAGCAGTTGCCGGGGGTGAATTTAATATTGACGTCTTGGAAAATTATTCTCTTGCCATAGGAGAGAGCAATATTAGATGCAGTAATCATGGTTGTGTCCTCTAGTTAAAGCCAAAAGGAGACTCCCTATGGCGTAGAGCAGTTTTCTGGGAAAAGAGATGCAGGGCGTTGGATCATTCATCTTCTTCAGGAACAGGGGTTTCTTTTGCTTCTGCAGGATCCACTGTTTTCTCCTGCTTGCGCTGCAATTTTTCTTCTTTTTTCTTTTTCTTTGCAATTTCTTTTTGTCGTTTTTCGTATGAATAGTTTGTCCTGGCCAAGAATCTCTCCTTTGTGACATCGAAATAATTTTGTAGTCTGTGATTATCTCTTATTTTTTGCTCATCGAATGAGCGTTTTTCAAAGTAGTCCTCAGAGTTCGTAAATTCTTTGGAGCAAAAAAAAACCCCCGCGAAGTGCGGAGGCTTTTTGTGGTCAAACTCAGATCTTACTGCTGTACTACATTAGCAGCAGCAGGACCTTTTGGGCCATCGACAACCTCGAAAGTCACTCTCGCGCCTTCTTCAAGAGATTTGAAGCCCTGAGCCTGAATTGCTGAATGATGAACAAATACATCGTTGCCACCATCTTGCTCAATAAAACCAAAACCTTTTGAATCGTTAAACCACTTTACTGTTCCTTCAGCCATCTTGTACTACTCCTTTTTGCTGGGTTCATATGGAACCCTTTTTTGTGTAGCCGAACCATCACTTTGATACTTCGACTGGAAGTCTGGTTATCCAGACAAATCAGATTATCTTTGTACAGGTTTACTTGTTCCGAAATCAAAGGAGCAAGCCTTGCTGCGTCGACTTTTGCCACGTGTGGCTGCAGTCGGTTTTTTGTCTCTCGGGGTTTGACGGGAGAAGTTCTCCCTCTTGTTATCATTTTCTTTCGCTTCTGCCGGATTAAATGCAAAGTCGGCAGGAGTCGCTTTACTGTGCATTTTCTTGCCCAGGTTACGTTCGATCAGAGATATCATTTTTCCGTCATCCCGATCGGCAAAAGTTATCGCCTGGCCGCTCCGTGTGGCACGACCGGTTCGCCCGGTTCTGTGGGTGTAGGTCTCGGCAGTGTCCGGCACATCATAATTAATGACATGTGATATCCCAAGAACATCTATACCTCGTGCTGCGATGTCGGTTGCGACCAGTATTTTATAGGTACCGTCCCGAAAACCATCCATAGCCTGCTGCCGTTTCTGTTGTGACAAATTTCCCTGCAGCGAAGTGGCACTATAGCCGGCATGCTCCAGCACCAGCGCAAGACTTTTTGCCTTGTATTTAGTGCGGGTAAAGATGAGAGCACAGGTCATTTCGCCCTTATCTATAATGCATTTCAGTAAAGATGTTTTCCTTGCTTTGGCGACTTGATAGAGCTCATGGGAAATCTGCGGAGCCGGCAGATTGTAGTTAATCTGCACCGTCACCGGTTTGTATAGAATCTCTTCTGCCAAATGTCGTATTTCCGACGGCATGGTAGCTGAAAAAACAAGGCTTTGACGTTTTGTGGGTAATTGTTTGATTATTCTTCGAATATCCGGGAGGAAGCCCTTGTCGAACATATGATCAGCCTCATCTAACACAAGCACCTCAACTGCTCTAAGGTTGAAAGCATTATCATTCAGCAGGTCGAGCAGACGACCGGGGCAGGCGACGACAATTTCCACACCCGAGCGAATTGTCCTTATCTGGGGAAGTTTGCCAACGCCCCCGTAGACGACGACACTGCGCAGCCCGGTCTGTTTTGCCATCTTGCCGATGTTGTCATGGATCTGTTCCGCCAGTTCTCTGGTGGGCGCTACGATCAAAGCCCGTATTATCTTACGGGGACCGTCCTGTAGCCTTTGCAGGATGGGCAGGACGAAAGCCGCTGTTTTTCCGGTACCGGTCTGGGCCAGGCCAAGCATATCACGGCCCGCCAGGATGGATGGTATGGCTTCTTTCTGAATTGGGGTGGGGCTGGTATAGCCGCAGGCATCGATGCCGGCGTTTATTTTAGGGTGGAACTGAAACTCATTAAAACTCATTAATACTCCATTGTATTTCGTGGTGAGAAGGTCAGGGTCTATTCCCAGGTTTCTCGATCTGCCAATCCTGTAAGATCTGCAGTAATTCTTTATAAGTATGTGCCGGTTGCGGATGAGTATTGCCTGTCTAACATCTGCACGCAGCTGAAACTTGTAGATTGCCTTAAAGAAAAAATAATCTTGGGCGAGCTCTGGTGTGCAGCACCAAACCTTGTGGCTTGATAGGGTACCAAAATCTATTACGGTCCTGACTCGAGAAAAATTTCCGACAAAAAGTCCCATACTGTTTTAAGTAATCAGCATGTACTTCGACGGCAACGAACGACGCTTGGGAAACAACGAGGTTAACGAGGACTACCTGAAGGGGATGTGCTCCTACTTAATTTAATTCAATGCGCTAGTATACCTTCTTTCAGGAGATTTGCAAGGAAATAAAATCGGAATATTGAATTTATTCCACAATCATCCTGTATCATGGATCTTAACCGGCAGTTAAATGAACTGGTAACATTGCTGGAGAGCGAATCTATCTGGAATGAGAGGTTATTCCCATTTAAACTCTGCCTTTGGCTGAAGGTCTGGTCTATGTTTTATTTGCAATCCCTGTAAAAAATTACGCAGAATCTGATCCTTGCAGTTGCGATAGTTTTTATGATCCGGTTTACGAAAAAATGCACTTAACTCATGCTTGCTCATTGGTAAACCTGCTCTGGCCAAAATGTCAATAATGTCCTGATCCCTGAGGCTTAAGGCAATTTTTAATTTCCTGAAAACAATATTATTATTTAATTGTTTTTCCGGCCTGGGTTGTGGATCTTCTCTTTTGCCTCGTTTATCGTTGATCAAGCCGTTGAGAAAAGCAGCGAGTTGAATGTCGCTACAATTCTTAAAGGCAGGGTCATCGTCTTTTTTTAACCAATCGCTGATCTGCTCACGATTGATTCGATAGCCTGCAAGACCAAATAAAACAATCATTTTAGAATCGGAGAAGTTAAAAGTGAAGCGGATGCGTCGTAAGATATCGTTATTGTTCACAATGAATCCTTGACCTTATGGGTTTTAGAATTTTAAAGCATCAGTAAATCATTCCTGTCTACATACCTTTAAATTTACAATTTAAACAGGACAACAGAATTAAATCTTCAAATTTGTTCAATTTGGCATTACAATATCATAACGGTCTGTTGCATCAAGCTCCTCTCCAGATAATTACCTCAAGAACGTACTATCCCTGCAACGGACCAGGTTTTAGCCGAAATATTGTGCTGTTACCAATATTGGCTTATATTTTCATTTGAGCATGCGATGTTGCTCAGGTACCACCGGTAATGCATTGGCAATCAGTAAGTCTTATTCAAAAACCTTAACCAAGGAGAATAATCATGACTGAGAGTGTTTACAAAATTATCGAAATGGTTGGATCAAGTCCAACATCCTGGGAAGAAGCAACCAATAATGCTATCAAATCTGCAGGTATGAGCCTGCGCGATCTGCGCATTGCAGAAGTGGTAACTCTGGATATTAAAATTGATGAAGGGAAACCAGCTGCTTATCGGGCACGTGTAAAGCTTTCTTTTAAGATCCTTTCTGATTAAGCTTACGTCTTAACGCCTCTCGTAAGTGGTGTTCCAAAATCCTGGGAGATAACGAATGGGGTCGGGTTGTTAGTGGGGGGTTGAACTCAAAAGAACTCTCCTGTATCAATCACGGCCCTTTTTTTGTTTCAACTCTACCCGGCTGGATAACTGGTATATGGCGATTCCTTTGAAAGCTATTTTCGAGCGGCGGCTTTTTTCAGGGATTCCTCTATTATCCAATGATTTTTTTGAATAATCGTATTGTTTGTGCCAGCCAGAGAATTGGATTTTGCTGCGAGTGATCTGGCCTGCTCATACAACTGCTGCTGCAATCTCACCTCGGCCAGTTGAGACCAGAGCATGGCATCTTTAGGCGCGACTCGCAGGCCTCTTTCCAAAGTCGTTGCAGCAAGATCAGGTCGGCCCTGACGCGTTTTTTCTGCTGCTTGCCGGCTGAAATTGGCTGCGATATCGGTTGCCTGATTTGGGGTCTGTATGTCTGGTTCCGTTTGTGGAACTGGTTGTTTGATAATTTCCTGTTTCGGCTGTGGTTGCGGTGCAGGCTGTGGATAATAGACAGGTTGCCTCGGCGGATAAGCAGCACATCCTTGAAATATCAAGGCACATAATAAACACAAGGCTAATGGCTTGGAAGTTGTTTTCATTGTATTTTTCATAGCTTTTTCAGGTTAAGACTCAGGTTGTCCTGGTTACAAATAATGAATGCCTCTGCCGTTTTTAGCGGAGGATGTCGAAAATGTTCTGCAGTCCTTTATTGATGGCACGTCCCAGGTTGTTGGTGTCATATCCTCCACAGTTAATTACCTCTGGCAGCAGGCCGTCGCTGATAAATGGCAGCAGTGTTCCCTGTTCTCTGGTGCATTTTTGATTGAAGATTTTGCCGGAAGAGGTGTCCGCATAAAACCATTTGATGTTATCTGGTGATTGCGGCTGCAGAGGGGTTGTGTCGATTTTTGCCATGGTAGCCGCCCATACCCCCAGAGCACCGGTTGCACCGGTGAGCCCAGTGGGCTGGTTGTCATCGCGTCCTACCCAGGTTACGGCCACGTGCATGCCGCTGAATCCAGCAAACCAGGAATCGCGCAAATCATTAGTGGTTCCGGTTTTTCCTGCCACTGTCAGGCCTTCAGGCAGGAGGCGTTGCAGGGCACTGGCTGTTCCGGAGGTTGTCACCTCCTGCAGAGCATTTGACAGGCAGAACACAGCACCTGGATCTACTGATTGCTGTACTGTCAATGGGTAGCGCTGCAAGGTGTTGTTCCCCTGATCGGTTACCGCAAGGATGGCCCGCAGTGGAGTTTGGTAACCACCAGCAGCGATGGTCTGGTACATCTGCAAAACCTCAAAGGGCGAAAGTTCAACCGATCCCAGTAACAACGATGGATAAGGCTGGATTTTATCCTGAATGCCGAGTTGTTTCAACATATCGATAACGATATCCAGCCCGAGATCCATCCCCAGCTGTACAGTGGCAACATTATACGAATGTATCAAGGCCTGCATCAGGGGAAGGGGCCCATGGAAGGTATGGTCATAGTTTTCAGGCTGCCAGTCTTTTCCTGCTATGGGTACCTTGATCGGTGTGTCATAGATGGTGGTCAGCAGATTGTAAGATGCGGGCCGCGAGAGGGCTGCCAGGAAAACTGCCGGTTTAATTATTGATCCGATCTGCCGTTTCATGTCCAGCGCGCGGTTAAAGCCGGACTGACGTGTCGAGCGATTGCCGACAACGGCCACAACCTCTCCCTGGTCTACCGAGGCGACTACCATGGCTCCCTGGAGTGTTTGCGTCTCCGCTTTTCCTCTTCGTTTTTCGATGAGGGCAAGTTCGCCGGTAAGACTGTCTTCAGCCTGTTCCTGGATAATTGGGTCAAGTGTTGTGAAAACTGATAATCCTTCGCTTCGTAAATCTTCGTCCTTGTAGTCCCGAGCCAGCTGTTCGCGCACCAGCTCCAGAAATGCAGGGTAGAAAGTGATGCCTGAGGGGGTTTCCTGAATGACGGCGAGAGGCTTTTTCTTGAGCAGATCGGTTTCTGTCTGACTGATAAGTTCAGCAGATGCAAGGATATCCAGCACCTGGTCGCGTCGAAATTTAGCACGCTCGGGCTGATGTCTGGGGTTGTAGTAGGATGCCCCCTTGACTATTCCGACTAACAGGGCAAACTGTTCAGGCTCCAGCTCGGTCAGATCGCGACCGAAATAGAAACGGCTTGCCAAAGCAAAGCCGTGAATAGCTCGCTTTCCATCCTGCCCCAGATACACCTCGTTCAGGTAAGCCTCCAGTATTTCATCTTTATTGTAATGATATTCAAGCAACAGGGACATGATGGCTTCGTTTACCTTCCGAAGCAGGGTCCTTTCATTGCTGAGAAAGAGATTTTTCACCAGCTGCTGGGTCAGCGTACTCCCTCCCTGTATAGTCTTACCCGCCCTTAGATTAGCAAGTGCAGCTCTGATGATTGAGGCAGGTCGGAGCCCCCAGTGAGAATAAAAGGTGTTGTCTTCAATTAATAGAAGGATTTTAATGAGTGACTCCGGGACATCTGCCAGTTTTATCAACAGCCGATCTTCGTTATGGGTTGGATAGATCGACGCATATTGAACCGGTTCCAACCGAAACATGGGGATCTCTTCTTTGCTGTCAAGATCTACAAGATTAACAATGATTTTGTCATGAATTGTTATCTTGATAAGGCTTGCAGGCTGTTGAAGATCGGCAAAAGGAAAAGTGCGACTAAAGATAGTAATTTCATTTTTCTGGATATTGTATTCGCCTGGCTTGCGAGGGTTGTCCTTTTGGCTGTAGCGCAGCAGGATAAGTTCTCTTTTCAGGGCTCCGACAGGCATTGTCTTGCCGACGTACAATTCTAAGGGCCGTGCATAAATACGGGCAGGTAATTCCCAGCGCTTGCCCTCGAATTTACTGGTGATCTGCCTGTCAAGTCTAAGGATGTAAGACCCTGCGAGTAACAGACAGCCGGATACAAAAATGAATATAATAGATAACAAAACAGATGATCTTTTCATAATATTCAGAAAAAACGGTTAATCAAATTGAGTCGAAAAAGGGTATCTCTATTGATACTACAAGGGATGTCCGCCATAGTAAAAAAAACCTGAGCTTCGATATATCAGGCAAGCTGTTCTTTTGCATTAAGCTTGGCGCCGATGAGATCTGAATGGGTCAGACGCAGAAGGTTCGCGAGCTTGTGAGCAAAGTGATCTTCATGGGCTTCCAGCTGTGCATCGACATGGATGATCCGCCAGACGGATTCCAATACTTTGATTTTCTCGTCTCTGGTGTAGTTGGTGTTCATGTAACGAGTGAAATGAAAGAGGTCTATGGCGTCGTTTCGTTCTCGCTGGCTCAAAGCGATCAGTTCATCAATTTCCTGCCGTGGAATGCCCGTTTCCCTGCTGAGGGTTAAAATGATATGTTCCAGCTCTGCATCCGAACATTCGCCATCCACATGAGCTGCTTCCAGCAGGAGGACACATAGAGCAACATGCGCTTCCTGTGCTGTATCGATGGCGGTAAATTGTTGTTTGGAGGAATTGCTCAGGATGTTCTTTATAAGATTCAGCATATTTTTTTCTTACCTTTTATTATTAATATATTATTGATACCTCTCAAGGGGTACTGAAAAGAATGACAGGAATAAGGCGCTAAAAATCAACCTGGTCGATTTGCGCCAATCCTATTAACCACAATAAGCCCTGTTACCACAAGAACAATGGCACCAATGAGATTGGCCGTAATGGGTTCGTCAAGGAGGGTGACGCCTAGAAAAACGCCTGAAATAGGCATGATGAAGACAAAGGAATGGAGGGCTGTGGCACCGAATTTTCGAATCATGGTATTCCAGGCAACGAAACCAAACGATGCGGTAACAATTGTCTGGTACAACATTGCTTTAATAATGGAAGAATCAATAAATCGAACCATCTCGCCATCCAGGAAATAGCCGCTCAGTAAAAACATCGGTGCCGCAATGGAGATAGGATAAAGGGTTATCTGGATTGGGTGAAATCCTTCAATGATTCTTTTGATATAGACCACATGGCAGCCCCAGACAAGGACAGCCAGCAGAATAAGCAAATCTCCCTGTAAAGCGTCTCCCGTTAACACGGCATTGTCAAAAAACAACACCAGCACTCCCGTAAATGCGAGAATAAGGCCTGAAACTTTTCTCAGGTTAATGGTGTCTCCGGGAATAAAATAATGGGCCAGGAGCATCACAACAAAGGGGAGCACATTGGTAATAAGAGTACCGTGAGACGCCGTGGTCTTACTTTGCCCGAAATAAAAGAGCGAAAGCTGGACAAAGAAAAAAAGCGAGAGCGTGATAAGCTGACGGATTTGAGTATCAGTTACTGCAAGCGGTTTGCCGGTACAACGCGCCCATAGAAAAATGATCACAGCTGCACAACTGAAGCGCACCCCTGCTGTGGTAAATATTCCCAGTCCGGTCAGGCTGATCTTTACAGCTACCGTATTGGCACCAAACAGCATACACAGGAACATGGAGAATATTGATGCACCAAGGGGCAGTCCGTGACTGGTGGCCAAAGGGAGCAATGCGTTGTTCTTAGTTTCCAACGGTTGGCCTTTTATGCAGCGCCTGGAGCTTTTTGCGACATGACGATGCGGTACAGGAATTGATTCCTGCCTATATTGTTAAAATGAGAGTTTCTACAGCTCGATTTCCTGGCCAAATTCCATCACTATGACCTTCTTGCCAATGGCCTCCGCCTGATTTTTAAATTCGTTCGGGTCCGATTCGATGACAGGAAAGGTATTGTAATGCATGGGAATGGCTGCCATTCGAGGATTGGCAAGCTCCACGGCTTTCACTGCATCTTTTATTCCCATAGTGAAATTATCACCTATCGGCAAAAGCATGTAATCGATTGGGGTCATCTCGCCGATCAGCTTCATATCGTAAAAGAGACCTGTATCGCCGGTATGATATAATGTTTTACCGTCAATATTCAGCACTACGCCGGCAGGTTCTCCAGCATATGTATTGTCCGGGGTCATCGAACCATGATGGGCAATGGTAAATTTCAACCTGCCAAAGTCAAACATATGTGCCCCGCCAATATGCATGTTGTGGGCACGGAACCCCTTGCCGATGCAGTAATTGGCAAGCTCATTGACACAGATAAAGAGAGGATCGGTCCGCTTTGCGATCTTGAAGGCATCGCCGATGTGATCGCCATGTCCGTGGGTCAGAATAATGAAATGAGCTGTAACTTCAGCCGATTTGACAGGTGAAGTAGGGTTATCATCAAGAAATGGATCAATAAGAAGCACCTGTCCATCATTTGTAGTGATCTGAAATGAAGAGTGCGAAAAGTATCTTAGTTTCATCTCTGCCTCCAGGTTTTGGTTTAAAAAAACGTGATGACTGTGTCCTTACACAATTATCAATAGTCTCAATCTCCTGACAGTAGCAGCAATATCCATTATTTTCAATTGGTTTCCCGCTGGTGATCGCTTTTGCGTTGCTACGGAATTGACAAGATGTAAGTATGATTCTGCCGGAAAGCAAAGTTGCAGTTCTACAATTACTTTTCGGCAGAAATCAGGTTGGGGAAGTTACTGCAAGAGCAGAAATTCCTTGAATTGACCGCGCATGCAGTGGTTCGAGGCCATGGAGGCGGAATAAGCTCCGGCGTTGACCAGCGCGATATATCTGTGCTCTGTCATATCGGGAAGGAGTATGTTTTCGTACCAGACATCGAGCGCTTCATTGATGTGTCCTGCAATATGAAACGGAGTGCGGGTTTCAGTATCGTTTATAAACAATGGTACCGGCTGAAATGGCAGTTTGTAATAGGCAGGCTCGGGGGCTATGTTAAAGCCACCGTCCACTCCCAGAAAATGGGTGTCCTGCTTTTTTTCCAGATAAGTAATGCCTAAGAGCAGGAGCCCGGCATCTTTAACCAGGTAATCTCCCGGTTCCATGTCGATTGCAAGGCCACGATCAGTGAAACAATTTTTGATGACTGCTGCCCATCTCCCAAGATCAAGCGGCTGGTCCGTGCCGACATGGGGAACGCCAAGTCCTCCGCCTATATTGATCCGTTCCACGGTTGGTACCTGGTCGACAAACCATAAACATTTTTCGATAACAGTCTGCCACTTTACCAGTTGGTCTGTCAGGTAGCCGCATCCGGTATGAAAATGTATTCTTTTAACCGTAAGTCCAAATGAGGCTGCAATTTTCAGGGCTTCAGGAAACTGCTCCCTGAAAATTCCGAATTTGGTCGTAACGGGACCGGCATACTGCAGTAACTCGTTACTCGCCCGACTGACGCCCGCCGCTGGATTGATACGAATACCAATCTCTGATCCCGGTTTTCTTTTTCCCCATTCACGAATTGCATGGAGTGAATCCGCGTTAAACAGCAGTCCATCGTAGCGTGCCAACGCTTCAAGATCATTCTGCGAGAGACTTGTTGCGGTAAAGGATATGTCACCGGGTGTAAAGCCGCAGCTTAATGCATGCTCGACCTCTGCGGGTGAACAGGCATCGATGCCGCACAGTCCGTTCTGTTTGAGAAAGGTCAGTAACGGGGCAAATCGGTTGGCTTTCATGGCGTAATATAGTCGGGCCTGTTGCTGTCCGGCTGTTGTCACCAAGGCACTCTTGATCCGTTCTATATTTTCCCTGACGCGTTGTGCAGAGTAGATAAACGCAGGTGTACCAAACTGTCTGGCAAGATCAGTAACCACGTATCCAGAAAAGTGAAGATGCTTCTTCTGGTAGCAAAGATCGGGTCTTTGCCACCAGTCAGGAGTCTGTCCGGATTTCATCAAATGACAACCGACAGGCCGATATGGTCCGGCAAGACAATATCAGACTGTTCTGGTTCAGGTTTTTGATAGGGTAATTCCAGGCTGCCGGTGATCCAGCCCCGACAATTTATTGCCCCGCAGGAGCAGGGAAACTGTTTGAAAAGATAATCTTCGGTTTCAGCATAATCCATATAAAGATAGGTGTTTGCCTCAATGTCTTTTAAGGCTGTCACAGTCATTTTTTTCATGTTGACTGAAATGTTTGGAGCGCAGGAGTGTAGGAAGTATCCGGAGAAATACGGATCGAAATTATGACTTGTTTTAGACAACTGCAAAGTATGCTGCCTGATATCGGGAACAGATTGCTTGGCAATCTTTGCCATGATCGTTCCCTTTTTAAATGACCGGTAGGTGATTACTCCCATTCCGGTATCTTTATCCTTGAAAACAATGGAAAAATCCTCAGCACGAGGAAACAATGGATCATCGCCTAGTTCAGGGGGATATAACATTGGTGGGACTCCAGATATAAAGAGGTTGAGAAGTAGTCTGCAATCTGGTGGGAAAGATTGCAGGAAGGATAAAATCGACTATATAAACTAAAATTTCAGAAACACAATTATTTTTTTATCACGAGGTGAAAGTAATTTTATTCCCTGCCGGAGAAATGCTTCTGACAAAGGTTTTCAGCGGCAGGAAAGGTGCCGGAAAATAATGATAAATACATGAAATCATATAGATAAATTTCAGCGAATAACCGAACGGAAGGCGGGTAATTTGAGGATTGGGATATTTAAGAGCAGTATTGTTTTTTTAGTTCTCTGATATGTGCAGGACCAATGCCGCAACATCCTCCGATTATTCCGGCCCCCATTTTGATCCATTCGCCTGCTTCTTCAGCATACTTCTCGGGGGATATAATGTCATTGAACTTCCAGTTCGGCATAACAAAGCGTCCTGTGTGGGCATACACCCCTGATGTACCCTGCCAGCATGACTTCAATATGGATAAAGATTCTGTAACATCGAATACTTCTGTGTGCATAATGATAGCGGCGGAACCACCAAGAGGTGAAATGGCCGTTACGCCCTCTGCGAGGGTCTGTTCGCGTTCCCAAAGCATTATATCGCCCTTTTCATTTCGCCTGCAGCTAAAACCGAGCCAGACGGGGAGTCCTGTGCTGCTTGCCGCCTGTACTGCAAGCGAACCCTGTTCAACATCTTCAATCATTTCTATGAGCAGTATGTCCACTCCTGATTCA
Source organism: uncultured delta proteobacterium (assembly GCA_963709755.1). Classification (GTDB taxonomy): domain Bacteria; phylum Desulfobacterota; class Desulfobulbia; order Desulfobulbales; family Desulfocapsaceae; genus Desulforhopalus_A. The sequence goes on along the minus strand of CAVPXO010000006.1, from coordinate 191,652 downwards.
GCCAGGATTTGAGCCTGTTCGGCATACCAGGAAAGCGCCTCTGATAGAGGCGGGTAGCATTTGGTCGGATCGGAGCAGAAGGTGGATGGTGCGATTGAACCGGCAATTGCTACAGGGGCGGTTGCTGCCTTTTCTCGTGCACGGACCGCCAGTTTTACCGCTTCTTTGTTGAGATGTCCGAAATGCTGCATTAGCCCCGCAGGAAGAAGCATATGCCTGGCAGTCGAGAAGGTGTTTACTGTAATGATATCAACACCTGCATTGATGTAGTCTTCGTGGACAGCTTGAATTGTTTCGGGATGGGTGAGAATTGCTTCGGCTGACCACGCCTTACTGTTCATTGGAACACCCCTCTTTTCAAGTTCGGTTCCGGTGGCACCATCAAGTAATATGACCTGTCCCTGCAGTAGCTTATTTTCAAGAAATTTGATATCAGCCATTATCCACCAATGCCGTGTAATATTTGTTGAGTCTTTCGCAGGACTCATCCATGCACAATTATAACCGAAAAGCAGCAGCAATTGCTTCTGATAATTCTTTAAGCATGTATGGTTTAGTAACAGCGGTGCAGAAGCCATGTTCTCTGAAGGAGGCCATGACAGTGGATGCCGATCCCACTGTCCTTTATGCTTATTTTAGCATAATTATTTTAGGATCGAGGAGGCTGAAATAAAGATTAATTATAAAAAAAAGCAAACAAAATGTTCGGGTGTTGTCTGGCCCGACATTGTGTTTAAGTTGTGGGTGGAACCAAAAATAGCCCCAGCTGCAGCAAGCAGGAACAGTACAACTGCCGAGTGTTTAAAAATGCTGAAATTGGTTGAGTCTTCAATCGCGGAGAAAAAAATGAGAAATTTTATCATAGCCGGTATTGGTGAACTTCTATGGGATGTGTTGCCTGAGACCGAGGTAATCGGCGGCGCGCCGGTAAATTTTTCCTATCACGTTACAGCTCTCGGGTCAAAGGGCATTCCTGTCTCAACAGTTGGCCGGGACACCAGAGGCGAACAGGCGCTTGCAGAATTACAAAAGCGTGGTATCGATATCGCAGCGATCTCCATTCTGGACGACTTCGCTACTGGATATGTAACCGCTATCGTAGATGAATGGGGAAAAGCCACTTACAGTTTCCCGGATGATGTCGCCTGGGATCATTTGCAGGTAAATGAATACGCAGCGATGCTGCCGGATACGCTTGATGCTGTCTGTTTCGGATCGCTCGCCCAGCGATCCGACCACTCGCGCCGGGTAATCCATGGTTTTCTCGATAATCTCAGGTCTGAGACAGTGAAGGTCTTTGATATCAATTTCAGGCAGGATTTTTATTCCAGACAGGTGATTGAGTCGTCCCTTGAAAGGACTGATATTCTGAAGTTAAACGAGGAAGAATTGCCGGTCCTTGCCCGGCTGCTGGAGCTGAATGGTCCGAAAGACCACTGGCTTTCGAGGATTGTCAAGAGATACCGGCTTAAAATGGCAATACTCTCCAGAGGCGGTCAAGGCAGTCTTCTGATGAATTCTGAGACTTCTTCGGAACATCCAGGAATTGTCACCCATGTAGAGGATACAATCGGGGCTGGAGATTCATTCACAGCGGCAGCAACTATTGGTTTTCTGCAGGGGCTGACCCTGGGAGAGATCAATGAAAAAGCCAATAGAATTGCGGCCTATGTGTGCTCACAACGGGGTGGTATGCCGCCGATGCCCAAGTCCCTGAAAGAATAAGGATATCGGCAGAAATTTAGTATGCTTCCAGATCCACTTCCAGAAAATTAAACCATACTCCGTTGTGTTGGGCGTGATCCAGTTCGATTTGTACAACATCAACGTGGCGTTCTTCAATTTCAAGTAACTTCTCAAAAATGATTTTAATCTCTCCCTCTGTTTTCCTGCAGGCATCCCGGTAAAAAGCAGACGTTTCTTTTTCAAGTTTAAGAGCGCTGGCCAGTGCCGATTTGATATCTCCCAGCATTTGCTTCGGGATTTCTTTTTTAATCTTTTGAATCCCGGATTCAAGCTGTTTCAAGGTAGGGATTGAGGTAACCAGCCGATTAATATCGATGGTCTCGTTTGCTTTTAACTGGTCCAGGCTGTAGCGTAGAAAATCCACATGGGATTGTTCATCGTCTGCGAGAGCTCGAAATGTTTTTTTGCCGCGTTCATCATCGATTGTTTCGTTAGCCGCGAAGTACAAGTCTCTGATTTTTTCTTCGTATTGTAATGCCGTCGCGAAAATCTCTAATGAATTCATATTGATTTTCCTTTAAATAGTTTGTGAATTGGTGAAAACAGTTTTGGATATTGATTACTGCCCTTTAACAATAGCCACAACGGGGAATCTTGTCATCAAATAGCTCTACCATCGACATTTCGAGGACTTTTACATTCCAATTCCTCATACATTGCCACGCTTCTGGTGCATGGTTACGAATTTCAATTTCAATTCAAGCTGATGCTTTTGCAGAAGGCATCATATGGGTAGGGCTGCCCTGAAAGATTTCCGCCGCCTCCGCCTCGGTTTCCGACAGGGTAGGGTGCGGATGAATGGTCAGTGCAAGATCTTCGGCCAATGCCCCCATTTCAATAGCGAGAGTCGCTTCACTAATCAATGCTTCGGCATTACGGCCGGTGATGCCGACACCGAGGATTCGACCGGTTTCCGGATCGGTCAGCAGCTTGGTGAAGCCATCGGTCATGCCCATGGTTTGAGCTCTGCCGGAGTACTTCCAGGGGAATTTCTGAACAGCATACGGAATATTTTCCGCATGTGCCTGCTGTTCGGTCAGGCCACACCAGCTTATTTGTGGATCGGTGTAGACCACGGCCGGCATAGCCCGGGCGTCAAAGCCTGAATTCATGCCGCAGGCAACTTCCGCGGCTACCCGTCCTTCCCGGGTGGCTTTGTGGGCCAGCATTATTCCTCCTGCCACGTCACCGACGGCAAAGAGATGATCATCGGATGTCTGTTGCCGATCATTGATAAGAATCGCCCCCCGGCTGTCGATGTCGACTTTAGTGCGTTCCAGTCCTAAGTTATCGCTGTTGGGGATACGGCCAACTGCAACGAGGACCCGATCAAAAGAGCGCTGTTCCGGTTTTCCCCTGTAATGAAATTTAACATCAATTCCATGAGCGTGTTCTTTCATACTGTTCACCTGTACCCCCAGAAGAATGTCGGTGAACAGCCTGGATAGCCTGTAAAGTAAAGGTTGAACCAGGTCGGCGTCAACCTGGGAGAGTAAACGGTCCTCACTCTCAACAAGGGTAACCTGGCTGCCCAGGGCTCCATATAAAGAGCCAATCTCCAGGCCGATATAGCCGCCACCAATCACCAGCAGGCTTTCGGGAATATCGGGAAGGGTCAGTGCAGTCGCGGAATCCATGATCCGGCTTGCCGAAGAAAATGAAATCCCCGGCAATTCAAGAGGCCTTGAGCCTGTAGCTATAATACCATTTTTGAAGCGTATGCGACTGATCTCGGCACCTGTCAGTCGTACGGTTGTAGAGTTCTCAAAACTGGCAATACCTTGAACAAGCAGGATTCCTCGATGCTTGGCCAGGGTGAACAGATCTTTGGCCATCCTGTTGACAACCTGCTCTTTCCATGCAAGCATGGCCGCCAGATCGAGTTTTGGTTCGGCAAAAGAGATCCCCATTCTTTTTGCATGCCTGGCATCGAGAATCAGTTCCGCGAGATGGAGAAAGGTTTTAGAGGGAATGCAACCCTTATGCAGGCAACTTCCACCGGGGAAAGGAGCAGGATCCACCATGATCACATCGAGACCCAGGTCGGCAGCTCGGAAGGCGGCACCGTAACCGCCCGGACCACCACCAATTACCAGCAGGTCGGTGCTCATTTCCATATCGCCCATTACCATTCTTGTCTCCTAGATCATAGTAATAAGCAGTTCGTCCGGATCTTCCAGCGCATCAATCACCAGCCTGAGAAAACGTACGGCATCGGCGCCATCGACGACGCGGTGGTCAAAGCAGAGGACGATCGGCATGATCAGCCTGGGAACGATCTCATGTCTGCCGCGTTCGTCAGTAATGACAGCCGGCTGCATCCGTCCTTGTCCCAGGCCGAGGATTGCCACCTCCGGATGGTTAATGATGGCAGAGAAGTGACTGCCTCCAAGGGCTCCGGCATTGGTGATGGTAAAGGTGCCACCCTGCATTTCCTCACGGCTGTGTTTTCCTGCACGGACTCTGGTAATGGCGCCGTTTACTTCAATGGCCAGCTCTTTGATACTTTTGCGGTCGATGTCCCTGATTACCGGCACCATCAGGCCGTTTTCAGTGTCCACTGCTATCCCAATATTGAAAAAACGCTTAATGATGATTTCCTGTGCCTGCAGATCAAGGCTGGAATTGAAGTAAGGGTAGTTTTTCAAAGCAGTCGTGACCGCCTTCATGGCAAACAGGGTCATGGTCAGCCTGCCGCCGGCTGCTTCAATTTCAGCCTTGTGTTTTTGCCGGAACGCTTCAAGTTTGGTGATATCGACATCGTCCTGGCAATGAACATGGGGAATCTGGGTCCAGGAACTGGTCATCTGGTTTGCAGTTGCCCGCCTGATGGAACGAAATGGCAATCGTTCGACAACTCCCCATTTGCTGAAATCGGGAAGAGCTGACTTGCCGGGATAAGACGTCGGAGTACTGGTCGCTCCTCCCGGCGATGTGGGCGCCGGGGGAGTGGAGGTTTGCGGTATTGCCGTCGTCGATGTGGCAGCTGCTTTTTGCCCGGCATGGGTTTCGACATCTTCTTTAGTCACGATGCCGCCTGAGCCGGTTGGCGTAACCTCGTGCAGATCTACTTCCAACTCCCTGGCCAGTCGTCTGGTGGAAGGCGAAGCGGGAACAGGTCTTCGTTTCATTTTACTCACTGTTACCTCTTCCTGCCGGGTGACCTGAGATCTTCGATCCGGCTCAGCTGCCGGCGATGGAACCGCTTCTTCTTGAGCCTCGGTGGTGAAAACAATCAACACATCGCCGACAACAGCCATATCACCCACCTGCACCATAATTTCACTCACCGTTCCGGTGTAGGGGGAGGGGATTTCCACAGCTGCTTTATCGGTCTCGATTTCCATGATAACATCACCTTCCCGGACAGCCTGGCCAAGGGCCACGGGGAGAGTGAGTATCTCAGCTTCATGCACACCTTCTCCGAGATCAGGTAACCGAAAAGACAAGCTCATAATTGCTCCGTTGCTAATTTTTCAAAGTTTTACGTGCGGCGGCTGCTATTCTTTCTGCACTGGGAATGTAGCTCTTTTCCCTGCTGAAATAAGGGATTATCAGATCAAAACCGGTGACTCTCGCTATCGGTGCTTCCAGGTGGTAGAAAGCGCCTTCCATGAGCCTCGCCACGATTTCCGCACCGGGGCCGAAACTGCGGGGGGCCTCATGGACGACCACTGCCCGCCCGGTCTTTTTCAGTGATGCGACCATCAGGCTTTCATCTAAGGGAGAGATGAGTAAGAAGGTCAATAACTTCTGCTTCGATTCCATCTTTTTTCTGTAATATTTCTGCAGCCTCAAGCGTCGGCCGGAGCATGGCACCATAGGCGATGATGGTCAGGTCGTCACCCTTGCGAACAATATTGGCCTTACCTATAGGCAGGGTTTCCTCGTCCTCCGGGACCTCTTCTCGAAAGGCACGATACAACCCCTTTGCTTCGTAAAATATCACCGGATCAGGATCGCGGATAGCACTGGTCAAAAGGGCTCTGGCATTGCGCGGTCCGGAGGGGATAACCATTTTCAGCCCCGGAGTATGAGCCCAATAGCTTTCACGGCTTTCCGCATGGTGTTCCAATGCCCTGACACCTCCGCCATATGGCGCACGCAGGACCATCGGGACAGTGAGTCTGCCCCTGGTCCGCCAGCGCATGCGGGCGGCATGGTTTTCCAACTGGTGGAAATTATGGTAGGAAAAGCCTGAAAACTGGATTTCGCAAACAGGCTTCAGACCGTAGATGGCCATACCCACGGACATGCCGACAATCGCGGATTCTGCCAGCGGAGTGTCAATCACTCTTTCGCTGCCGAACTGGTCTATCAGGTGGTCAGTTACTCTGAATACACCCCCGTCGGGACCAATATCCTGGCCAAGAAGGACAACTGAATCGTCTTTCTCCATTTCCTGCCTCAGCGCGAGATTGAGAGCTTCAACCATTGTCATCTTAGCCATGGCGATCCTCCCTTTCGCTGTTTCTGAGTTCACGGGCCAACTCTTCTCTCTGGGCCTGAAGATGGGGCGGCAGTTCAGCATAGAGATGATCAAACATATCCAGTGGATCGCCGAGGTCTTTCATCTGTTGCTCTGCCCGGTCAATGGCAGTTTGGATCTCCAGTTTGATTTCGTCTTCAAGAGCTGTAAAGCCATTCTCCGAAAGGATGTTTTTCTGTTGAAGGTATTTTTTATAGCGGGATAAAGGATCCCGGCTTTTCCAGAGTTCCACCTCCTCTTCCGATCGATATTTTTTCGGATCGTCAGCGGTAGTGTGCATCATGATGCGGTAGGTTACACATTCAATAAAAGTCGGACCGCCTCCATTTCTCGCTCGATCAATCGCTTCCGCGGTTGCCACATAAACCGCCAGGATATCATTACCGTCAACCTGGATGCCAGGCATCCCGTAGGCCAGGGCTTTTTGAGCGAGTGTCTTTGAATGGGTTTGCTGGACAAGCGGAACAGAGATAGCCCACTGGTTATTCTGGCAGACGAAGACCACGGGGCACTGGTAAACTGCTGCGCAGTTCAGCCCTTCATGGAAGTCGCCTTCGGAGGTAGCACCGTCACCAAAAAAACTCATGACCACTTCGTCGGTTTTTCGGTATCTTGCTGCCAGGCCGAGGCCGACTGCATGGAGAATCTGGGAAGCCACCGGCACAGACATAGGCAAATCCCGTTGATTTTCCGGAATAACAGTGCCTTCGTTGTAACCGTTATAGTAAAGCAGGACACTTTCCATGGACCTGCCCCGCATGATTTCAGCAGCAGTTTCCCGAAAGGCGGGGACCAGCCAGTCACTGTCACGGAGCAGAGATACGGCACCAATTTGCGATGCCTCTTGTCCTTTAATGGGAGGAAATGTGCCGATGCGCCCCTGGCGCTGCAGATCGAGCATTCGCTCATCTAATCTTCTTCCGAGCAGCATGGCCCGCAGCATTTTGATGTGCAATTCCTTTTTTATGTCAGGTTCCAGCCCGGCATCAAGCTTGCCGTCTTCATCAAGAATGGAGAGGTAATCAATATCGTTTGTGAGAGTAAGACGTTTTCGACCCATAAAAAAATCCTTTGGAACTCCATTGAGGGAAGTCATACAAGTCTAAATCTATTTTAAAACTCCTTCTCTTAACTATACCCATAAAGCCAATAATTACAATTGAGAGAAAACATGTAACGGCTTAAAGTGTTATGATTTTATTTTTATGGATCGCAACTGCAGGACAAGGGGACATTCTTCAAATGCCCCCTTATATAATGCCTTATAAGGTCTATTGGCAGAACAGGCATCAGACTATTTCGACATTCTGATTTTAGCCTCGGTTTTTTCCGGATGTTTTCCAATGACGGACGAAGCGGTTTATCGCTGTATCGGTAAAACGGGACAGGACGTTGGGGAGGTCGGAATTGTTCCATATGTCAGTGAAGGCCGGAGAGCTGAAGAGGCGGTCGCTTAAGACATACTTGTCATCATTTTCCGGTTGAAGGGTGATATCTTCAAACTCAAAGGATATTGTACCTTCAAAAACCTTATCGAGAAGTTCGAGACTTGTACGGGCGTATATTGCTTTTACATCCCTGGAGGTTTCGGCCAGGTTAATTTTCTGGCGAAAGTCAGGCAGCAACTCTTTCTCGTATTTCGTAAACGAAATCTGTTTACTCATGGTGATTCTCCTCTTTAAAGATTTTGCAAACACTCCTTTAGTGTAAGATAGTGACAGCTTCGGCAATGAATTTTTTTCCTTTCAAATGAGAGACTTGAAAGCTGAAAATTCCATTTGCAGGTCCCGCATTTCCTGGCGCAGCTGGTCTATCTGTTTTTGGAGTTCGTTTATTTGATCAGTCATGGGGGGTGCTTCCGTCCGATAAACTGTTTCAACAACCGTTTCCTGTGGCTGTCCACTCAAAAGATGGGCATAGCGGGATTCCTTGCGGCCCGGTTGCCTGGGCATCTTTTTGACCAGCTCCATATCTTCAAGGTTTGCTAGGGCCTTCTGGACCTCGTCAAGATCTGGAAAAGAATATAAACGTTCGGTACGGCTACGGATTTCGCCAATAGTTTGCGGCCCACGCACTAAAAGAATACATAATATTGCCTGTTCGCTGGCAACCAGTTTTAGTTCTTGTGAGAAAATCTGTTCAAATTTCGGCACCCGACTTATGTTGCTCTGCCTGACCAGCTTTCTTTCCCGTAAACCGTTTAAAGCATAAACAACCGTTGCTTCGTCGAAAGTAACCACAGGATTGCGGTTGGACTTCTGATTACAGGCATTGGTCAAGGCGTTCAAGGTAAGAGGATAGTAGTCAGGTGTTGCCATTTCTTTTTCCATCAAACAGCCTAGCACTCGAACTTCGTCATCTGTAAGTAAAATTTCCATGAAATCATTTACCTATAGTAATTTGAAATGTATCATCCTCAAGGAAAATGAAAAGAAACACCATTTTTGAGTAAGACTGAAATAAAAACTAAGTCTCAGGAGGGTTAAATTTTGAAATTTCGGCAAATTCTGACAATATGACCCATGATTATTGAGGGCGTCTCAAAAATTTTTATGAGTATTCCCTGAGGTGCCTTTCCACTGGTCTCCCCTATCTTAAAATCAGAAGAAAACTGTTTCCCGCATGAAGGACAAGCCATAAGCATTCCACCAATGTTTTTAGGAAATCGCAATTGCTGGCCACATTCCGGGCATTTTTTATCAGTATGAGTATTCATTAAAAAATGGCCACTGTTCAGAGAAATTGAAAACCTCTGGATATCTGCGCTTGTCTCTTATTTTTTATGAGAAAAGCTTTACGAGAGAGAAACTATATCTCTTCTGAGCATAATAAACACTTCCAACGGTTACTGAAAGGAGTTTATGTCACTCACTGTCTATGTTCTCAATGATATGGATAGATTTGTTGTCAACTGCTCCGGTTTATCCCTTGGTATTACACGGTCCGCAAGGGCGTACCCATCTTAAATTCTTGAATATTTTCCACTGTCTGGTCGATAATGGTCTGCCGCGCTTCCTTGCTGGCCCAGGCAACATGAGGCGTGATAATAAGGTTGGGAAATTTTGTGTCAAGGAGCGGATTGGAAACTCGAGGCGGTTCGACACTCAGGACATCGACAGCGGCTCCGGCAATTTTACCCTCGTGCAGGGCTGCCGCCAGAGCAGCCTCGTCTACAATACCACCACGGGCACAGTTAATCAAAAAGGATGTCGGTTTCATCAGGGCAAGGGATTCTGCGTTTATCAGGTTTCTGGTCTGGTCGGTAAGAGGACAATGCAGGGTCAGGACATCGACTTCAGGGAGAACTTCGGTGAGCAGGGGGCGGTCATCGACGGGGTTACCTGGTCTGCGGGCAATGAGAACTTTCATTCCAAAGGCTTTGGCAATCTCTGCAACTCCACGACCAAGGGTGCCGTAGCCGACGATTCCCAGAGTCTTGCCTGTCAGCTCAACGATAGGGTAATCGAGAAAACAGAATTGACTGGCCGTCTGCCAGCGCCCCGCCTGTACTGCAGCATGATAGGAGAGCAGGTTGGTGTGCAGAGCGAGTATTACTGAGAAAACGTGCTGAACTACTGAAGCTGTGCCGTAAGCCTGACAGTTACACACGGCCACTCCCAGCTTTGAAGCTCCCTGTAGATCGACGACATCGGTTCCTGTGGCAACTATGCAGATCAATTTAACGGAAGGTGCCGCTTGAAGATGTTGATATGAAATTTTAACCTTATTGACAATAATAAGATCCGCTCCGGCAATTCTTTTCCCAACTTCTTCAGGAGCCGTGGTGCGAAATAACTGCAAAGGACTACATTCTTTTTCGAGGTTGGCGAGAGCCAGGTCATGAAGGCCTTCGGCGTCCAAAAAAACTGCTTTCATGGTCTCTTCTCCTGTAAGGATAAAGTTAAAATATATTACTTGCTTGAATTTATAATAATTTTTTTATATTATTTATAAAGTTATGCAGTAAGAGCTACACTAACATTTACTCATTGATGTATCAATCGTCCAATAAGTTGAGAAGAAGGGCTGCGTGAACGACCTGACAATAAAAATGAAACTGCCGGGTACAGCTCAGGCAAATCTGTTGTTGCTGGTGTTGGTCTTTCTATCTTATTTATGTGGATGTGCGAGTAAAAACACGGTTGTGTCTGTTCCTCCTCTGGATTCAATCGAAGAACTGGATATGCATCAGGAAATAAGTGAGGCTCTGAGAGAATATTATACAGGCTGGCAAGGCACCCGGTACAGATACGGTGGCCTTTCTCATGATGGTGTGGATTGTTCCGGTTTTACTTTACTGACATACAAAGAACTGTTTGGGCAGGATCTGCCGAGGACCGTTCAGGAGCAGATCAAAGAGGGTACAAAAATTTCAAAATCATCTTTGCGGGCCGGTGATCTTGTTTTTTTTAAAACAGGACGTTCGCAAAGACATGTCGGTATCTATCTGGAGGATGATCTTTTTATCCACGCCTCTCGCTCAAAGGGCGTTATGATTTCAAACCTGAACGACCTTTACTGGCAGGCGAGGTATTGGAAGTCTCAGCGCATACAATCTGCAGTAGTAAAGTTGGCTTCAGGGGCGATACAGTAGACGGTAATAGAGGATAGTTTGCTTTCGCCTCAAAAAAGGATCTGAGTGTTTCGTCGCAGTTTTAGCCGCCACCCAGCGCCGACCAGCCTTAATTCTCTTTCAAAAATTGTTCGAAAATAGACTTTTCATTGGTAAAGTGCTAAATAGGCGTGAGACGAGAAAGTTTTATCTTTGCGGAGGAGCATTGATAACACCTGATTACGCCCTTTACCTAGAGAGAATATGGAAAGATTACTTGTTATAGCATTTGCCGCTTTGATCGGAACCGGTTTCTATTACTGGTTTTCCTGGATGATTAATAAAAAATCCATGCAGGAGTTTATACTGTCTCATCTTTGGTTGCTGCATCCCAATGCAATCTGTTATTGGCGGACAGTAATGGCGTTATTTGCATTTGCCCTCTATTTCTTTTCGGCTTATCAGGAACCGGCTATTATTGTGTTTACCTTTGCCGCAATTCTGGATGGGGTCGACGGAATAGTGGCGAGAAAGTGCGATATGGTTACGGAGTGGGGCGAGTGGCTGGATCCGATGTGTGATAAATTCACCTATCTACCCCCCTTGATTGGCTTTGCTTATGCAGGGATTCTCTCCACGGAACTGGTTTGGATCATGGTTGCCGTTGAATTGTTCGGACAATTTTTTGCCAGAAAAATTCTTTCCTTTCTGAGTTATTCGGTTGCCGCTAACAACTTTGGCAAAATTAAGGCAATAATCTGTTTCGTCCTGGTCATCTTCTGTGCTCTGCTGGAAAAGAATCCCGGCGTTATCGATATGGGTGACGAAGTCCTGCTGGCTTGCGTTGTCCTCTCATCGGCCTCGGTGATTTTCAAATTCATTCCGAACAGGCTCTATGCAGACATTCTTTCTACGCTTAATTTTATCTGCGGTGTCACCAGCCTCTTCCTGACGTATAACCAGCGTTTTGCCTGGGCGATTTTTGTTATCATACTCGGACAACTTTTTGATTTGTTTGATGGCCGGATGGCGGAAAAACATGGAGGAACCATCTACGGTCCATATCTGGACGACATAGCTGATTTCGTAAGTTTCGGGCTATCTCCTGCCTATATAATCGTCAAATCCGGAGGAGGAGCAATTGCCTGGTTTTTCGGGTTGATTTTTTTCAGCGGTGTCGCCTATCGTCTTATCCGGTTTGTTGTGGTCGATAAAAAACGAACAGATCTGCCTGAGGGGATCTTCAATGGTCTCCCCAGCCCTGCAGGTGCATTGATAGTTCTTGGGGCTGCATTAGTTTTTCCTCCGCATATATTGTGGGGTGTTGCAACACTGTCTGTCAGCTTGATGGTGAGTCATATTCGTTTTGCTCATTTCGGGCGCGTGATCCTTAAACGGATTCCTAAACCGATGTTTATTCTGGCGAGCGCAGCGATTATTGTCACTATCGCTTTCATCCTGAAGACGAAAAGCGTTCAGATGTTCGGCTACCTAATTGTTTTTTCAGTCCTTATCTATCTGGTCGCAGGAAGAAAATTTCTGCAGCCGGACCTGTTGAAATAGAATGAACCTGAAAAAAGAATTCTTTTAAGTGGAGGATTGCCTATGATTTAGTCTGGATAGTTTGATCTTTTAGTAAGTATCTATGCGGCGTTTGACAGAGCGGCATCCGAAAACTTGAGCAAATTCTGGTGGCACTGTTGCAAACGCATAAATTATTCTCAGGGCGGGGCGAAAGTCCCCACCGGCGGTGATTCCATATCATGGAGAGCCCGCGAGCGCTTGCTGCATTGCAGCAGGGACCAGCAGATCTGGTGAGATTCCAGAGCCGACGGTTATAGTCCGGAAGGGAGAGAATGACATGGGGTGGCTCCTCGACTCATCGGTCCTGAGCTGTATGCCGACCCTGTTGCCGGCTGTGTGCCTGTCGCACAGTTGGTCTGTACTCCTGTATGCCCTGATTCTGGTAGAACAAGGGGTAAATTACCATGAATCAGTCTCTTATTGCACAGTTCGGTAACTCGCAGCAGCGGGTTGAAGCAGCTCTGGCCTCCCTTCGCGCAGGTCATGGCGTTCTCCTGGTAGACGACGAAGACCGGGAAAATGAAGGTGATCTTATATTTTCCGCAGAACATTTGAATAATGAACAGATGGCATTGATGATCCGTGAATGTAGTGGCATAGTCTGTCTCTGCATGACCGAAGAAAAAATCGACAGCCTCGGTCTGCCGCCTATGGTAACCGATAACAGCAGCCGACATGGGACGGCTTTTACCATCTCCATTGAAGCAAGACGAGGTGTAACAACGGGGGTGTCGGCAGCCGACCGTGTTCAGACTGTCAAAGCTGCCATTGCCGTGGACAGTAAACCTGAAGATCTTTGTCATCCGGGCCATGTTTTTCCTCTCCGGGCACAGTCTGGCGGAGTGCTTTCACGACCTGGGCATACAGAGGGAACAGTCGATTTGATGAAGCTGGCAGAGTTATCGCCGGCAGGAGTTCTCTGTGAGTTGACTAATATTGACGGAACAATGTCGAGGTTGGCGGAAATCATAAATTTTGCCAACGTCCACCAGATGCCCGTCCTGACCATTGAAGATATTGTACAATATCGGCAGACCTCTGTTGTGACTGCTACCGAGCAGTAAAAACAATTTTCACTTCACGCACTCTGTCTCCCGCAAAGATGGAGTGCTGAATATTTTATCAGGATATAATTTTCCCCTTGTGGGGGGTCAGGTCATCGATGATGAGATACAGGCAGGGGACAAGCGCCAGGGTAATCACTGTTGCAAAGACTATACCGAAACCAAGAGACAAGGCCATGGGAATCATGAATCTTGCCTGTCTTGAGGTCTCAAAAATCATTGGTGCCAGGCCGCCGAAGGTTGTCAGGGTGGTGAGCAGAACCGGTCGAAAGCGACGGAGCCCGGCTTCTTTTATGGCCTGTGATGGTTCCATTCCTTTTTGCTGCTGCTTGTTTGCATAGTCAACCAGTACCAGCGAGTCGTTGACGACAACTCCTGATAAGGCCACCATCCCCATCATACTCATCAGGCTCAGATGGTAATTCATAAGCATATGGCCGAACACCGCGCCAATTATTCCGAAAGGAATGGCGATCATGACTATAACAGGCTGCAGGTAACTGCGAAAAGGAATGGCGAGTAGAAAATAAATGCCTCCCAAAGCAAAAGCAAATCCGGATAACAGGCTGGATGTACTCTCTTTACGGTCAGCCTGCCTTCCCGTGTAGCTATAACTTAAACCAGGAAAGGTTTCGGCGAGTTCCGGAAGAACCGTATTGTTAAGCGCAGCAAAAATGATAGGCGAGTCTCCAATGGGTGCAACATCGGCGGATACAGTGACAGTTCTGCGACCGTCCCTCCTGGTTATACTGGTATAGGCACGACCCTGTTCGATGGACGCAACTTGCTTAAGCGGAACAAATGTTCCGGCGGGGGTGGTGATAAGCAGGGATTCAATATCGAATTCACTGCTGCGCTGCTTTTCAGGCAAACGGACCCTGACAGTTACTTCATTGTTGCCGCGCTGCTGCCTGAGAGCGATGGCTCCCTGATAGGCGTTGCGCAGCTGCCTGCCGACTTCAATCGTGGACAGACCGAGGCTCTCTCCCCATTTATTCACCTTGAAATTAAATTGTATCTTCCCCGGCGTATAGCCGTCATCCACATCCTTTACCTGGGGAAAATCTTCGAGCCTGGATGCCAAACGAGTGCTCGCCTGATCAAGAATTGCTATATCCCTGTGGCTGAGCTCCACAGAAATGGATGCTCCGCTCCCCGGTCCGCCGCGATCGGATTCATACCGCAGTGACTGCAGGCCAACAACAGGGCCGGTTGTCTGTCGCCAGAGTGTGGTGACGGCTTCGGTGGTCAGCGGGCGAACGGTCGGAGGTGTGAGGTTGCCGTTTATCTCGACCACGTTTCCATTGATGACGCCGTACACCGATTCGAGTAACTTTTCCCCGCCATTGTTTTCTGCCAATTTTTCAAGACCATTTATCAGTTGGTCCCTGACTCGCTCCATTTCTTTGGTCGGACTGCCATAAGGCAGCGTTGCCGTGGCGACAGCCCGGTCCGATTCAACTCTGGGGGAAAGAATCATGCGGATCCTGCCACTTTTGACATAACCGGCGGTACCGATCAGAACGGCAATCAGCAGGGCTACTGTAACATATCTGAAACGAAGGATTGTTTCGAGCTGTGGTCCGTAAATATTACGAATAAAGTAGATCACCTTGCGACCGAAAGCCTGCTGCAGCCCACCTAGAAATCTGGTGATTTTGTTGCTGCCGTTTTTCTTGCTGTGTGCCAGGTGCGAGGGCAGTATAAGCAGTGATTCCAACCATGAGATAAGAAAGACGATTATCACCACCACGGGAATGACCCGCCATACCTTGCCCATCACTCCCGGCACGAGTGCCAGTGGAAAGAAAGCGACGATGTTGGTCAGGATACTGAAGGCAACAGGGGTTGCTACATCCTTTGCACCTTGGATGGCAGCGTCCACACGACTCAAACCCTGTTGGCGATACTCGTAGATATTTTCACCGGCGATGATGGCATCATCGACCACGATACCGAGAGCTATGATGAAGGCAAACATCGAGATCATATTGATGGAGATACCGAAAAACGGCAGGAACAGTAAACCTCCCAGAAAAGAGATGGGAATACCCATGGTTACCCAGAATGCCAGTTTCAGCTCCAGAAAAGACCCTAAAAGGACAAGAACGAGGAGAAGACCTATGAAGGCATTTTTCAGCAACAGTTCAAGTCGCTGTTTGTAGATATCCGATTGATCGCCGGTTATTGCCCAGCTGATGGTCGGCGGTAAATCTGTTTCGATCTCCTCCATTGCCCTGTGAGTAGACTCAGACACTCCAATGGGAGTCTGATTCCCCACACGGTAAACCTGCAATTGCATGGTGGGTTTTCTGTTGAAGGTGGCAAACCGGGTGGCATCTTCAAAACTTTCACGTACTTCGGCGATATCTTCCAGGTGGACGATGGAACCATCTTCAGTGGTAATAATCGGGATTCCGGCGAATTGATTGGCCCAGTTCCTGCGGTTTTTTACCCGCAACAGCACTTCTCCGGCAGATGTTTCCAGTTTTCCTCCTGGAATTTCGATGGATGCATCGTCAATTATCTTTGCTATCCCGGCAAGGGTCAGATTGTATTTCCGTAAATTTTCCAGAGGGACAGCGATTTCTATTTCAAATTCACGGACGTCCGTGAGATCAACCTGCGTTATGCCCTTGGTTTGCAGAAGCCTGTCCCGAACCTGTTCGACAACTTCGCGCAGAGATCGTTCCGGAACGTCACCAAAAATGTTGAGTCGGAGGACCTGTCTTTTTATGACATCAAGTGTTATGACGGGATCTTCTGCATCGACCGGGAAGGTTGTAATCCTGTCAACTTCCTGCTGGATGTCCTGGAATACCTTTTGTGAATCGGCCTCGTCCCGGAGCTCTGCCCGAATACCGGCACTTCCTTCGCTGGCCGTGGCGTTGACTTCTTTGATGCCGTCAATGCCACGAATGGCTTCTTCAACAGCCAGGACAATGCCCTGTTCGACCTCTTCGGGGCTGGAGCCGGGATAGGCTACCCTGACAGATACTGTGTTCAGCTCAAATTCAGGAAATACCTCTCTTTTAATTTTTGTGCTAAAGAACAGGCCGCCCAGAATCAGCACGATCATGAGAAGATTCGGCGTGACGCGGTTGTATATCATCCAGGGAATGATGCCCTTTTGTTGGCCCTGATGAAATTCTTTCACTGGAGAACTGCTCCCTTTTTAGCCCGCAGATCGTTCGTGTCAGCTGTGCGATCTGTGTCTGATTGCCCTTGTTTTTCCTGAAGCAGTTGTACCGAAGATCCTGCAACCGGAGAGGAAAGACCGGAGACAATCATTCTGTCGCCATTTTTAAGGCCCGATTGCACATAAACGTAGTCATTTGTTTTTGCGACAATGTCAACATTTCGGATTTCCAGGGTATTGTCGTCTTTCATCAGCCAGATGGTGTCGTTTTCACGAAGGTGGTCTCGATTGATCGGTACGACGGATGGAAGTTCTTTTCCCTCAATTTCAGCCTGAACATAGGATCCTAAAAGGAGTTGAGAGTTAGTTTTGTTTTCCGGCAATAGGCAGAGAGGATCTTCGATTGCTACATAGACTGCAGCCATCCGTCCCTTTTCTTCAATGTCTGCAGCCAGTCGGGTGACGCTGCCTGTGCGAACGGAACTGCCATCTCTCTTTTCCTGAAGAAAAATCTGGACCTTGGAACCCCGCCTGTCTTTTTCGGGAAATGATATCCAGCGGAGTTGATCTGTTGGAATGGCGAGTTTTAACCAAAATTCATCGGTTCCGACCAATCTGGCCAAGACGGTTGATTCGGTAACTCTGGTACCAAGATTTACTGATCTTGACAGCACGACGCCATTGAAAGGAGCTTTCACTTGAGTGCGTTGCAGATTTAATTCAGCCTTGGCAAGGGTCGCCTGTACACCTTGAAGTGTTGCTTTCTTAATTTCCAGCTGAGGTCCTCTCAGCATGAGCTTCTTCTCAATCTCACTTACTTCCTGGCCGAGAAGCTCATATTCTTTTTGGGCGATACGCTGGTTGCCCATCTCGAGTAGAAGATCGTTACGTGCCTTGGCCACCTCACTTTCGAGCTGCATAATGGCCAATTTGTAATCAACAGGATCAATGTTCACCAGCATTTCGTCTTTGGTAAAAAAACCTCCGGGAACCATATTGTCACTTAGAGCAGTTATCTCTCCGATAACTCCGGGAGTTAGGTTTATCTCTTTTGCAGCAAGCACAGTGCCCATTCCGCTTACGGTAAGTTGGTGGGTACCATGGATCACCTGTTGTATCTGGACGAGAGGCGGGCTGGGCTGTCGTTTACGCGGTTTGGCCTCAGGGCCCGTCCTCAGATAGTAAGTAGCCAGTAACACACCGCATACAATAATTGTGACAGAGAGAAGAATTTGCAGGATAATACTCCCTGTTCGTTTCTCTTTATTGGTTCCTTCAGGATTTGGAATCTCTGCTGGTTTCATGATTTACTGCCTTTTGCCGGGGGAGTGTAAGGGTTCAGGGATATGAGTATTGTCTGCAATGGGGCCAAAATCCAGTTGAGGAATGCGTCCACTGAGAGCCCGGTAGAGTGATATACGAAAATTTATCAATTGACGCCTGCTGTTGAGAATATTGCGTTGCAAGCCCTGGTGGGAGAGCAGGGCCAGCAGTACGCGTTCGTAATTGTCTGCCCCCTGTCGATAACGATTGGTGACGTTTTCGATGGTTGCTGCGGCATATTTCAGCTGGGTTTCCAAGCTGTTCAGGATAAATTGCTGTTCTTTTTCCCTTACCAGACCGTTTTCCACTTCACCGATCGCTTCAAGAATAGTCTGCCCATGGCTGTAAAACTGTTCTCTGGCTATCGCTTCATTTCTTGCTACCTCTGCTTTGAGTTGCCCGCCATCAAAAAGAGGCCCGAAAAGGTTGGCACCAAGGATAGAAATCCAGTTATTGAAAAGCTCTCTTGAACGTTCACCCGAGGTGGACATATCTGCTGAGATGCTGAGTCGTGGAAGTTGGTTCGCAACAGCAGCAGCCACACGATTGTCGGCAGCTTGCAGCCTCTCAAAGCTGCTCTCAAGATCGGGTCTTCTGGTCAGGAGATCGAGTGGAATGCCCGTTTTGGGCAAGAGAGGCAGGGAGGGTAACTCGATCCGCTCCGGCAGTTCAGATCCTCCTGGCGGGAGGCCTGTCAAAATGGCCAGCTGGTGCTCAAAAACACCTGCGTCGGCACGAAGTCCGGCCAGCGCGCCAATGTTGCTTTCAACCAGCTGGCGCTGCTGCAGGACATCGGCAATACCTGTTTTACCCGATCTGAACTGAGCCGAAATCAGTTCCAGAACCTTCGAGTTGGTTTCTTTCTGCTGGTTTAGTAATTTCAGCTGTAGATCTGTTTCCACCAGCTGATACCAGGTTGATGCTACTTCTGCTGTAAGGGAAATGGCTGCAGTGTGATAATCCGCTTCTGTTGCTCTCGCGTCAAGGACAGCAGCATCTCTTTTGCTTCGCAGTCTTCCCCAAAGATCAATTTCATAGGAAGCTGCCAGGCCGAGTGAAAAATTTCCTCTGGTAGTGTTGGTGCTGTTATTACTGGTTGACGAAGCTGTATTCTGACTATCGATAGCGGGTACTAAAGAAGCACCAGCCTGTCTGGCTATTGCCTGGGCTTCATTGATCCTTGCTCTTGCAATTTGCAGGGAAAAATTATCAGTTATGGCCTGGTTTATCAATATGTTGAGAGAGGTGTCGTGGAAATCAAGCCACCACTTGGCCTGGAGAGGAACTTCTCCCTGCATGGAAAAATTAGCCGGAAGACTCATTGGAGTGATGGCCCGATTGGTGACAGGAATGCAACCGCAGAGAAGGCTAAAAAAAAGAATGAGTATTCCTTGTCTGGCCTGGAGAGAAAAAATTAATCCTCTACAGCCTTGTCTTACTTTTTCTGACATAGTTCGTTTGATGCTGAATTACATTTGAATACTGGGAGAACATTATTTAATAATTGATTTCATAGCAACAGGGAAGTGCATTGGTTGAGCACCTCCACTATTTTAGTGGCCAGTGTCTGTTTGGAGAATGGTTTTTCAAGAAAATGCGCCCCCATTGTCAGCGCCCTTTGTCGAGTAGTATTGTCGGCTGAGTAGCCGGACATGAAAAGAACCCTGAGAGTGGGCAGAAGGAGCCTCAGGTGATCGGCGAGAGCGCGACCGTTCATCTTTGGCATGACCACATCCGTGAGCAATAGCTCGATTTTGCCGGGATATTTTTGGGCCAGCTCCATCGCCAATTCCGGTGTCTTTGCAGCAAGCACTTTGTAGCCCAGTTCACGGACCATTTTTTGGACAAGCATCAAAATAGAATCCTCATCCTCGACGATCAATACTGTTTGTCCACGCCCCAGTGGGGTTTTGATTGGTTCTGTTTTATCACTCTGGTCGTTTTTATTCCCCTTGTAGCGCGGCAAGTAGATCTTGAAACTGCTACCCAGGCCTGGTTTACTGTCCACCGAGATGAAACCCTTGTTCTGTTTAACAATGCCATAAACCGAGGCCAGTCCAAGCCCGGTCCCCTGACCTTTCTTCTTGGTCGTGAAAAAAGGCTCGAAGATCTGTTTCTGTATGTCTTTGTTCATGCCACAGCCATTGTCATTGAACGATAATTGAACATACTCGCCAGGTTTTGCGCCGGTGTGGCGGGCACAAAAGGTTTCATCTAACAGGATTGTATCTGTCTTAATGGTTATCTCGCCAATGCCTGTGATCGCATCCCGGGCATTGATGCAGAGGTTGGCGAGTATTTGATCTACCTGGGAAGGATCAATTCTTGTCAGCCAGAGGGTTGTGGTTGGCAACCACTTCAGTTGGATATCTTCACCGATGAGACGATGAAGCATCTTCAGCATATTTCCTACCGATTCATTAAGATTCAACGTTTCAGGGGCGATCACCTGTTTTCGGGCAAAGGCCAGCAATTGCCGGGTAATATCAGCTGAACGCTTGCCTGCATTCTGAATTTCCAATAGATCACCATGCAAGGGACCTGCCGGATCAACTTTTTCCAGGAGCAGTTCGGTATATCCGAGAATCACGCCAAGCATGTTATTGTAATCATGGGCAACTCCACCGGCCAGTCGGCCGATGGATTCCATCTTCTGGGCCTGCTGAAACTGTTGTTCCAACTGAATATGCTTGGTAACATCCCGCATGACTGCCACATAGTTGACAATATCGCCGGAGCTGTTGAAGACAGGGGAAATTGTGGCATTTTCTGTATATAAGCTACCATCTTTACGCTTATTAATTATTCGACCCTCAAAGGCGCGGCCTTCTGATAATGTGGACCATAACTGACGATAAAAATCTTCGTTCTGTTTGCCGCTTTTCAGGAGACGTGTATTTTGTCCGAGGACCTCCCGTCGTGAGTAGCCTGTCTCTTTTTCGAAAGTCTGGTTGACGTACTGGATATTTCCTTTGGGATCGGTGATGATAATCGCTTCACCGCTCTGCTCAATGGCGGTTATTAGCCGCTCTCGTTCTGCTTCCGCCTTCTTTTGCTCGGTAATGTCTATAGTATATCCTGCCAGGTAAGTGGGTTGATCGTTAATTATAATGGGGAATTTAATTGTTGTGTAATATTTCCCATTAAATTGTTCATCTACGACTCTCTGCTTACCTTCACTTAAAATTTTTTGATCATCGGCAATCATTTTTTTTGCAAGTTCAGATGGAAAAAGTTCATCCATTGTTTTGCCGATAATTTCTTCGAGTGGCCTGTCGAGTAATTGCTCGTAGTTTTTACTCAGCTTGATTGGTTTTATGTTTCGGTCCTTAAAGAAAACATAAATTGGGCTATTTTCCATAAAATGATTGAATATCTCTTCTCCTTCCCGCAAGGTCTTCTCAACCTGCTTATTTGCTGTTATGTCAACCAGCACAATTCGGAAGACAGGGGCACCGCTATCATCGTTTGCAGTGGTTTCCTTGAGATGTGCCCAAAATACTGAGCCGTTGTCTGCCCTCATTCTCAGCTCGCATGCCTGCGTTTCACCAGTTACAGGAAATACCTGACGATGGAGATAGTAGATGTCCTGGTCCTCCGGCAGGATGAAGCTTGTAAACGATCTTTTTAATAACTGCTCCCTAGTCATACCCAGTAAAGTGGCACCAGTGAGATTGATTTCCAGGATCAGTCCTTCTTCCGAAAGGGTGCAATAGCCTACAGGTGCAAAGTTGTATAGATCAAAATATCGTTCTTTTGATTTCTTCAATTCTGCCTGTGACCTGCGTAGTTCCTCGTTCAGGGCTTCCAGTTCAATCTGGTGAGCACTGAGATCGTGGAGCAGTTTCCGGGTTTGCTCGACAGGCATTGTCTCGAATATTTGAAGGTCGTTGGTGGGTCTGTCTCCATCTATTTTTTCGGCAAGGCGGCGCAGTTCGAAGGTGGTATTGGAAAATGTCATTTTGTTCTCAACCATTCGAACCTTTTTGTCTAGTGTTTGTGTTATGGTGAAGTTGGTGAAGTTTACAGTTAGGTCTTTATCTGATTATATCCTCAATAATAAAAAAGATGCAAATCAGATATGAGGTTGTGGTTTTTTCCAGAATTTCTTAAATATCAATTAAGCAAACTGCAATTGTGAGGGAATCTCTATCGAGAGACTAAAAAATAAAAGTTTTTTAATTAAGGTAATAAAGAGGAATCGCCCATGAATTTAGATAGTGATTCTTACGCCAGGATTATCGACAATTTGTATGACGGATTATATGTTGTTGATAAGGAAAGAATAATCACCTACTGGAACAGAGGCGCTGAACGGATCTCAGGATTTACGGCCGAGGAGGTCATCGGTAAATCCTGTGCACACTGCATTCTTACCCATGTTGATGGCATTGGGAATGAGTCTTTGTATGGGGGTATGTCCACTTGCTGCAACGATTGCCGATGGTGTTGACCGTGAGTCTGAGCTATACCTGCATCATAAAGATGGTCATCGCATTCCCGTTTTTGTTCGTGTCAGCCCGCTTAAAGATTCGGCCGACAATATTATTGGAGGAATTGAATTATTCTGCGATATCAGCAATATCCATGCAAACTCCCTCCGGATTCTTGAGCTTGAAACCTTAGCGCTGCTGGATAACCTGACTCAACTGGCAAACAGGCACTACATCGAAAGGGAGCTGCAGGTTAGGATTGAAGAGTCTAAACGTCTCAAAATCTCCTTTGGAGTTCTGTTTATAGATGTTGATAATTTTAAAACGGTCAATGATACCCATGGCCATGATGTTGGCGATGCGGTACTCCGTTTTGTGGCACAAACCTTTATTGCCAATTCACGTCCGTTTGATCTCTATGGGCGCTGGGGAGGAGATGAATTCATAGCGATCATACGAAACGTCAACTCGAACGAATTAGTCGAATTAGGAGAAAGGCTCAGGATTTTAATAGAACATTCATATATAGTTCAAGATAAGAAAAAGCTTCAGGTCACTGTTTCGATGGGTGCGACCTCTATTCGGAAAAATGATTCTCCTGCAAGTCTGATCAAAAGAGCGGATACATTGCTGTATCAAAGTAAGAAGCGTGGAAGAAACTGCCTGACGAATGGCTGAGCCATAGACGATAAATCAAAAAACGGCCTGCTCCCTTCGCACGGGAAAATGCGGGGAACCGGGAACAGGCCGTCGGGGAGGCTATTTATCCCCGTGCTTTGCGGGGGGTGGTTCAGTTTCGCTGCTGTAATCCGGCGCTTTTGCAACTTCCACCAGTTGTTCACGAGTCACTTTCAGTAGAGCATCTACCGGGAGGGTCTGCACCTTAAAGTAGATGTTCCTGTTCGACATCTTCAACACATAGAAGTCATCTTTGCCTTTGGCAAAAAGGTATTCAACTTTTTCGCCGCCCTTTTTCACAGATGTGAAACGAAATACGGGTTGGTCAAAGAGAGTGGATACCTTTGCCGGATCGAGCACATCCAGGACAGTCAGGCCTCGGGCCCTGGTCACCAGGGCCTCTATTTCTTTTTGGTTTGTCTTTTCATTATCTTTAAGCCCTTCCAGCAGCCAGCCATCATTTGTTTTTTTCAATGTGAAGGTATCAAAGCTCAATCCGACGAGCTCATCGTCTTTGATCGTCGCAAGAGAAGTGTCAAGCCATTTGTTGGGTGAGCTCTCAAGTTCAAAGCTTGAGAGCGGAATGGTAACAATTTCATCACTTCCCTCTCGCCGGGCATGAACCTGACGAAAGGTTGGCGAAGTGCCGACATAAAAGTCTGCCAGTGGTTTATCGACTCCCTGCAGGAATACATGATTTTCGAAACTCCCGCTGTCGACCTTAAATCGACTGGCTGCATCTGTTGAAGTGGCAACAACAAAGCCCTTTTTCATCTCAGCCAGTTTGCCAAGAAGCCCGGTTAACTTCGTCTGATCGACCGGAGCTGAAAAGTATGCCGGTATACTCCATCCATGTTTGTCCTTTTTCAGGATAACGTTTTTCCCCTCGCTATCGGTCAGTTTCACTGAGGACACTGCTTCCGGGGAGAAGGAAAGAAAAAGAGCGTCGGGAGTGCCTCCCCCTAAACTGCTATTGCTCCTGAAAAAAGTCAGTGCAATTCCTGTCTGAACGAGAAGCAGCACCATGGCCGCAATAATCATTTTTTTCATCTGTGATTCTCCCAAAACCTACTGCAATAATGCCTGATAGTATTGTTTCGCTCTTTTTCTCGTTGAGCGGCGCACTAACCAAACGAGCAACAGACCAAGCATGGCCAGGCCATAATTGAGATATTCCCAGAACAGCTGAATATCTCTGCTCATGGGCAGAAGAGTGCGTGAAAAATGGCCCCGTCCTCGGATGGAAAGCAGTCCACGATCCGAAAGCGACCAGTCCACACTATTGGCAATAAGCTGTACGGGGCCAAGATAGCTGCTCCGCAAGACACTGGAACCGATGCCAATAATTGTATCATTTAAGAAACTGTTGGAGCTAAAGAGAATAATGCGGGCCGATTCTGGTGATTTATCAATTTGTCGGCTGATAATCTGGGGTTTTGTCTCCTGCTCTTGTCCTTTTCCGGCTTCGTCTTTATTTTCGTCCGGTTTTTCCTTGTTCCCAAGGAGGGGAGATGGTTTCCCGGCAAAAAACGAATTGAAACGCCCCTCGACAACTACGCCAAGAAGCTGTTTACCCTGCTCGTTACCGGGAGCAAAACCCAGTTCTCCATAGGCCTTAAAATTCGGTTGGATGTCAGTTGATTCGGAGAGCCAGCTGTCCGCTGAACTTTCCAGCAGTCTTGTTACCTTTCGCTCCTTGTTCTTGTCCACGTCTATGCTGATAGGTGATGACCAGTTCATGGTCAATTGATTTAATCCGGAGAGCATACCGCTCTCCCTGTTCATGCCGTCAGGTCGAATATCGACAAAGTAAGGATAATTGACCAGCTGGGTTTCCTGGATGGTATAGCCGCCTACCTGTCGCTGCACAGGAACAGGGAAAGCGCTGTTTTGTGGATCAAGAACCATTTCTTCCTGGAAAGAAATGCCATGGAATTTCAACCAGTTTTCAAGGCCCGATGATACTTTTGAAACGTTCAATTGCTGTTCCAGTCCAACTGTAAAAGGTGAGGTGGCAAGAATAATGGTACCACCCTCCATCAGAAACTGATCCATGGCAAAGAGCTGTTTGTCATCAACGGCCTCAGGTGCCACGACCA
Organism: uncultured delta proteobacterium; assembly: GCA_963709755.1. Taxonomy (GTDB): domain Bacteria; phylum Desulfobacterota; class Desulfobulbia; order Desulfobulbales; family Desulfocapsaceae; genus Desulforhopalus_A. Next base: position 166,545 of record CAVPXO010000006.1, on the reverse strand, counting down.
TCAAAAGATCTGTATCATCGGGTACCCGGCCATTTGTCAAATCGGCATTTATCACACCATGTTCTTTTGCAAGCGACTCCCGCAAAAATTCGAACTGCGGTCCTGTTCCCGGCATGCCATACTGGGGCATTGGTGGCATTGCCTTCGGGGTGTTTAAAGCGACGGTCTTAGTGAAGCCGGTGGCAAACCTTTTCATACCAGCGGCCAGGGAGCGCATAAGGCTTTCCTTGCCAAGATCCTCCGGTAATGAAACCTCTACTACCTGGTCGCCACTCTGCAGGGTCATATAAAACCAGAAGGTGCGATCATCAAAAATGCTGGCAGCCATGGGCTGAAAACCGTATTGTTCACCAATTTTTTTGGCTACGGCAGCACCGTCACTCTCCGGATCGACTATCTCATCAGTAAAAAGGCCTTTGCCTTTCTTCTCCATTTCAGAAAGAATTGTCTGCAGCTCACCCTTTAACTGGATTAGTTCCTGGGGCAAGTGGCTGTCCGGAGATATGTAGCCGGTAAACTTCAACGGCTTGCCGATATCAGAAAAGAGATCCCCTCCCCCCTGATAGCTGTAGAGGACCTTTTTGATAGCCCTGGTAATGTCATATTCAGGATTGCGCAATTCTACCTCGAGGTCCCTTTCGCCACTGGATTTAACCTCGATCAGATCGCGAAAGCCGAGGATTTCGAACTGGTCCCCATATTGGATCAGGATATCGAAATAGGAGTTAGTGACCGAGGACTGATACTTGCTTGCCGTTTGAAAGGGCACAGGCCGAATTCCATATTTCTGTCCGGCCTCCTGTTCCAGGTCCGGGTGCTCCTGTGGGTCAATAAACTCGACATGGACCTTTTCACCACCCGCCACGCCATATTCCCTGAGCAGATCACGAATACGCGGCACCAATGGAGCCAGCAGGGGGTGAGTCTGGGCTGAAAAATACCCACGGATAAGCAGCGGCTCTTTCATTTGTTTCAGATAGTTTCGGGTAGTCTCTGAAATAGAATAGATGTTGCCGGTGGTCATATCTGCACGGAGAGCATTGACCGGTGCCAGCCAGAAATTGGCGACGAGGAAGTTGGCAATGACCAGTCCGCAGAGCAACCGCCATTGCGTATGGTGAACATTCGTGGGATTGTCCACCCAGCGGATTCTCTCAAGCCCATAAATATTGAGGGTAAGAAAAATACCCATAAGGGCGAGATAATAGTAAAGATCCCGAAGATCAATCACTCCTCGGGTAATTGAGGCAAAGCGGGATCCGGTGCCGAGCATCTGCATGATCTCCGCACCACGATTACCAAAAAACGATACCAGTGTATCCGAGCCGATCAGGTAAAAGAGTGAACAGACAAGGACAGTAACAATAAGGCTGACGATCTGATTGTCCGATTTAACACTGACATAAAGACCGATAGAGATATAAGCCGCAGCGAGGCAAAGAGTAGCCAGGTAACCGCCTAGAACCGGGCCCCAGTCCAGTGGCCCCATAAAGCTTACCGTTACAGGAAGTGGCAGGGTAAGCAGGAGGGATAAAGCGACAAGGGCCAGGCAGGCGAAAAATTTGCCGAGGACCAGTGCTGCAGGCGGGACCGGGGAGGTGAGAAGCAGCTCCAAAGTTCCGGACCTCCTCTCCTCAGCCCAGGACCTCATGGTCACGGCCGCCGATAGAAAGATCAACAGGATCGGCATCCAGGTAAAAAGAGGCCTGATTTCCGAGATATTGCGGGAGAAAAAAGTTTCCACCCAGAAAAAAATGAAAAGATTTGCGGCCAGGAAGACTCCGATAAAGATAAAGGCTATCGGTGAGCTGAAGAAAGAGCCGAACTCTTTTCGGGTTATGCGAAAGATATTTTTCATTGTTCTTAACTCCCTGTTACGCACTTATTTCCGCGAAGACCGTTTCAAGATTTCTCGACTCAAACTGCATACCATAGAGCCGGTAACCGTTTTCATGCAGAGCCTGAGCCGTGCGGGCCGCAGCCTCCCGTCGATCCTCTTCTGGGGCCAGCATTACCGCGCAGCTCATGCCGTCTTTGTACGACTGGGAATTGCCAAGCAGGAGGGCCGAGGCGACTCCAGGGCAATTCTCAATAATAGGCCGCGGGTCATCGTTTTTGCCACCAATCTGTAACAACAGTCTCCCTTGCGACTGGAGTTCATCGAGCCTTGCATCAAGTGCCTTCTGGCCATTTTTGAGGATGATTACCCGGTCACAGATAGCCTGTACCTCCTGGAGAACATGGGTGGAGATAATTACCGTCGAAGACCTGGCCAGTTCGGTGATAAGTGCCCGCATATGAAGAATCTGGGTAGGGTCAAGACCGTTGGTCGGCTCGTCGAGAATAAGGATATCGGGTTCATGCAGGATTGCCTGGGCAACGCCTGTTCGTTGTCGATACCCCCTGGAAAGGGTAGAGATTGATTGAAAAGCTTTTTCTTTCAATCCAGTCCGCTTAATTGCGGCCGCAACCAAGAGATCTCGTTTTCCTTCTTCGATGCCATGGAGAGATGCCATGTAGTCGAGGTACTCAACCACCGTCATGTCCGGGTAAACCGGACAATTTTCCGGCAAGTAACCAATCTCTTGCTGAATTGCCCTGCGGTCATTGCCGATTTCCTTCCCATTGATGATAATTTTTCCGTCAGTCGGCTCGAGAAAGCCGGTGATCATCTTCATGATCGTTGTCTTGCCGGCACCGTTATGACCGAGAAGTCCCACTATTTCTCCCGGCTCGATTGTTATGGAGACTTCGTCAACCGCCTTGAAATCCCCATATTTCCTTGTAACACCATCAATCTTGATCATTTGCTTAACTCCAGTTGTAATCCATCCATTTGAGGCATTCATATTACCGGGCAAGAATATACCCTCCGAACATTACCTCAGGCTTTCAATAACATTACAAAGCTGTAATCTTTGAAGCGGAGACCGAGAACGAATTAAGTTGCTCCGGTCAGGTTATCTGGCGCGAAAAGGGATCTGACAGTAAGAAATACCCTTATCAGGGCGAATACCATTTTTTGATAAAAACATGTTCAGGGAGTTCATCGAGATAGTGATGTTTGGAGTGGGGCCTAAAAAAAGATGTTCGAGGGAGATGGGGGCGTTATTTTGAGTCATAAGGTTGAATTCAATGTAGGGCACCAGCATGGATGCCCCCTCGCGGAACAGTACCGGGGCCTTGACATAGTCGGTTACCACCGGAGATACGATTCGCCATTCCTCTTCTTCCCTGAATGACGGATGTTTCAGGACAGCTGCGATCCGCAGTAAATCACTTTCTATCATTTGAAAGACGGAGTGGTACGATTGATCAACTGCTATTTTCCGGTTCTTGCAGTCGGTGTCGTGTTCTTTTGCCAGAGTCTCAACCGCGTCGATGACCTGGCTGATCAAACGTGCCTGGCTTTCACAGCTATAGATGCACTTGCCAATCTGGAAAGACTGATGTTCCGCACACCTTAGAATATAGTTGGGATCGAAGCCCAGACTCACACCTTTGCCAAGCCTGCTGTAGCCACGCCACTGGCTGAGCAGATTGCCGTTTGCCCGGAAAGAAGCTGCGAAAAGCATATGACCATTGGTGATACGATGGGTGACCCAATCCAGAAACTGGTTGAGGAGGTTGGGTTGTTCATGGCCGGCCCCAATGCGTCTGGTGATTTCTGTACGGATAAGATCGGCCGCATGTTTGAGCTCGGCGGAATCATTCATGCATCTGATATCACTGGCCCAGAGCGCGTGCCTGTCAACGATCCCCAAAAGACCGGTGAAATTAGTGTAATGATAGAGTCGTTCCTGGGGTATATCCGAATAAAGTTTCGAGGTTATGTCTCGTATCATCAGGTGCTTTTATTATTCAAATTATTTTTCCAGCATATCGCTGAATGGACCAATACCTCTCGCATGCATGTCGTCGATCAATTTTTGTGGATTACTCAGGAAGTTATGTTCCTCAGGTTTTTTAATCTCCAGATTTTCGTCATACGTAGAAATCAGGTTTTCGTGGCTCCAGCGGGTGAGGTAATAGATAACCAGGTCGGGCAATCGGGTAAAAATGCTTTCTTCGGGCATTGGATCGATGAAAGAAGAATTCCTTAACCTTTCTGTGGACAGGCTCTGTGGCTTGTAAAAACTGTCCAGGAACATCAGTTCTGGTGGCAGTGTTGCTTTCAGGCCAATCCTTCTCAGTATTCGCAGGAGAACAGTAAGACCGTTCTTGCCTGCATTGGCCATCCAGTAGGGTACGTAAATCTCTTTTGGCTGGCTCAGGTGGAGATAGGATTTGATGGTGAGGATAAGTATCGCCAGATCCACTGGGTTTTTATCCGCGAAATTAAAGGTCTTGTTACTGAACTCGGCTCGATTTTCGAGTATATGGTTGATAAAATAAGGAAGCTTGCGAGCGTTACTGTATGAATGCAGTGTGTTTTTCTTGGTAAAGAGCACGGGCATCGATTCATCGGCTATAGAAAAGAACAACCGATGAAAACCCTGAATCTTATGATCGTGGGCTCCGTAAACGATACCAAGTCGAATGCATGAGTAGTCGAGCCCCTCTTTATCTGCCATAAGTCTTAAGGTCGTTTCCGCCATAAGTTTGGATTTGGCGTAATTGCTCAAACGGGGGGAGATAGGCAGGGTATCCTCCTCCCGCAGGTTTTCACCGGGTGGCAAGGTCGCTGCAGAACTGATATGAATATACGGAATGTTCAGAGTCGTTGCTGCTCGTGCCAGATTAACCGGACCCAGGTAATTTACCTCGAAGGCCAGTTGAGCATCTGAACCAAGATTGGCCATGGAGGCGTTAATAACAAAATCAGGGCTGACCTCGGTCAGGTAGCGACGAATATCATTTTCTTCCCGGATTGACAGTTTTTTGCTGCTTGGCGCCCGGATATCAACGGTTTCTGGATATTGGGTCTTGTAATAATTGACAATCGTACCACCAATAAGACCGGAACCACCGATCAGAACGCCTATTTTTTTTGAACCCATCTGAGTTCCCTTTCATGCAGTATTTCTTAAGGAGAGATATAATTGATACCAACAAAGCGGTGATGCCTTATTCGTTCTTTTTTATCTCACGAATAGTGACATTTGATCCATGCGGTGGTTGGACACAGCGTGATTTGTAAATTAACTCCATTTGTACGAGACCTCTTTCGATAGCCTCACCTTCTTCGGATTCCTTGTCCTGTTCCTTGTTTACACTCTCTTTTGTTACGTCCATCTTAAAACCTCTTCAAATTCTTGTTCTTGTGGAGAATGGCTGGGCTTCTCAATGTTGCCCATAAAAAGAGAGTACGAATTTGCAAATCAGTTATCAACCCTTATTTTCATCTGGGTAGAGATCTTTTATAAATTAGCTGGACACAAGGTATTGGCGAACCAGACAGGAATTCCTTTGGTGGTAAAAATAAAACAAGGGTGTTGGCTCAACGGTCAAGAGGCTGAGCCGGTGCTATTTTGTCCGCAGCAGCCCATTATATACCTCTGTAAGTTCAATAAAAAGCTCATGGTCCCCACCACGATCCGGATGGAGTTGCATCGCCTTTTGCCGATAAATGCGGTTGAGCTGAGCTCTGGTCATTTTTTTCAGTTGCTCATAGGGAGTAGCAAAGATTTCGCTGACCTTTTCAGGAGACCTGTCCGAGGTTCTTTCCGGCCAGCGAAAGGTCCTGTGGTCCGCCATAAATTTCCTGGTGAATTCTTCCAGGAATGACCGGCGCGTTGGTATGTAGTCGAAGAACATGATCAGGTAACGGGTCAGGTGATGGTGCAACGAGTCGGTTGTCGCTTCATCCTGCCAGAATCGGCGGTCTTGATTGAGCAAGCAAAGCTCTTTTTCTAAATGTTCCGCTATCTCATCAAAGGCCATTGATTCAGGCAGCCATGGCGCAAATGATTGATGAAAGTATTTCTGGAGATTGAAAATCGCATAGACATACTGGAAGTAGCTACCCGGTTCAAGAGCTTTCTCTTCGGCTGTAAAATAGTATTCCCGTTCATCGCGGCTCTGGCCAAGGAGTGGGCGGCAGCATTTCTCATGCAGCCTGTAAAGCCGACTTTGATCAACGGCTCCGTATCTGAGATAATAGAGACGCCGACGATCAAACAGATGGATTTGCCGGGCAATTTCTTCCCGATCACTTTTCGATAATGGACCTGATCTGTATTCGGTGCGGGTTTGGAATAAGTTGAGACATAGTTGTATCTCTTTTGGCAGAAAATCGAAAAGCAACTGCTCAACCATTGAATCGCCATCCCCTTTGATATTGGCTGAGACCGCCTCGATCAGGTCGTGGTCAAAAAGCACAACATGGTCTGAAAAGTGATTAATAAACTGGCGGGGATTTTTGCCGAGGTTGTAAATTATCCGATAATTAAAAGAATGTTCTTTTGTGCGATAGGATTGGCGAATCTGGTAACTGGTTTGGCAGCCATCTGCTAATTTTGCTAAATACATATCATCTTTCAGGAGTATGGGGCTCAGTCAGTTTTATTAATACAGCATTTCTTCACACAACTTTCAATGCAAGAGAGCAACTGGAGTAACTTTAAACATTTTCTCATGTTTTTCCTGCCAAAGATGAAATTTCTGCCATCCCAGCTGCTGTATTTCTTTCAGATTAAAACAACCAGGAAAATTGAAAATTTATTCGATATGCCGGTCCGACAAAAGTCATGCCAATTTTTTTAATTATTTTTCCGATTGTACCACTGACACGTGCTGCAAAAGTGTATAAATTGATAGCTAATTGCAATTAGTTTGATGATTGAATACGTAATTCGTAAAAAAATACACTTGAAAATAGTAGATACGTAATATATTATCGATAAAATAGACTGAATAGTATTGATCTACGTTGGTCGTACTAAAACAAGGTAGTATGAAAAGGTGGTGTTCAGCTTGGAAATTGACGAAATAAATCTGGCGATAATAAACCATCTTAAAGATGGGCGGATGCCATATAAAAAAATTGCTGATTTACTGGCGCTCTCGGAGGGCACAGTCCGAGGCAGGGTGAAGAAGCTCAAGGAAGAAGGTGTTCTTGATATTACCGCTCTGGTTGACCCGGAAGCCTTACCCGATCAGAGCGTAGTGATGGTAGGAGTGCGGTTGAAAGATATGGATTTGGTCAAGAAAGGTGAGGAATTCAGTAAGCTGCGGGGGGTTACCTCCGTTTGCGTGGTGACAGGCCGTTTCGACCTCATTCTCACCGTGTTGCTGACAAAGGACTTTACGATGGTGAAGTTTTATACGGAAGAGGTTTCAAAGCTGGAAAATGTCAGGTCTGTTGAAACCTTTGTTGTGTATAAGAGTTTTAATCTGAAGCTGCCTCTTACTATACAATAAAAACAAGTTGCAGGTGTTGTAAAGAACTGACCCTCATAGAACATGAAGAGGTCGGAAATCTTTTGATACCGCTAACGGGGTGAAAAAATGGATAATCCGAAAAAGACAGTACTGCACAGTTGGCACGTGAAAAATGGGGCCAACATGGCCCTGTTCGGCAACTATGATATGCCCCTCTGGTATAAAACAGGGGCGAAAGCCGAACACCTGGCTGTCATTCAGGCTGCCGGAATTTTCGATACCAGCCATATGGCGGCGGTATCGGTTAAAGGTGAGGGCGCGAGAGAACTTCTTCAGTATTGTCTGAGCAAGGATCTCGATTCATGCCTCGGGAAGGGAAAAACAGGCCTGGTCGACGGGAGGTGTGTCTATGGCGTATTTCTCAACACTGATGGCACGGTCATCGATGATGCCATTGTATATCAATTACAGCCCCAGGCTTTCATGGTGGTAGTGAATGCAGGAATGGGTGGAGTCATAGCAGCGCACCTGGTGAAAAATATCAGAGAAGGTACGGTACTGGTGGAGGATTTGACTGATCGTGTCGGAAAGATGGATATTCAGGGACCGGACTCGGCAAGGATCCTGGAAAAAATCCTCAAGAATCCGGCTGCGGTTTTTGACAGGCTTGTCTATTTTTCTTTCAAAGGCGGATTTGATTATCTCAAGACATCATCAACGGTAGAACTTGTGGATGGCACACCGCTGTTAATCTCAAGAACAGGTTATACCGGGGAGTTTGGTTTTGAACTTTTCGTGCCGATTGATGATTTGGTTTCCCTTTGGTCCATGGTGCTGGAAGCAGGGAAGGACAAGGGGATTCTGGCCTGTGGTCTTGCCGCCAGGGATTCGCTCAGGGCAGGGGCTGTTCTGCCGCTTTCTCACCAGGATATTGGACCGTGGCCGTTTCTCAACAATCCCTGGCCGTTCGCATTGCCCTACAATGATGACAACATGACGTTCAGTAAGGATTTTATCGGCCGGTCGGCGTTGTTACAGAACAGTTGGGATAAACATACATTGCCTTTTGCGGGCTTTGATCCCCGTAAAATTGCTGCCGGCGAGCAGAGTTATGTTACCACGGAAAGCGGGGAGCGACTCGGGAAAATACTCACCTGTACAACGGACATGGCAATAGGCAGAGTGGATGGCGAAATAGTCAGTATCGCAGGAAATAAAGAATTCCAGGCGAAAGGGCTCTGCTGCGGTTTTGTGCTGCTCGATAAAAAATGCGAGCCAGGGGAAAAGGTAGTACTGACTGACGGTAAAAGGAAAATTAAGGTTGAAATACGGGCAGACGTGCGCCCAGACAGGACAGCCAGAAGCCCGATTAATACGATGTTGGCATAATTGGGAAAACTTAAAGGGGAGGTATGGGCCGTGAAAGAATTGAATGAGCTGATTTTTGAAAAGGGACTACGTTATACGGATGATCATGAATGGGTGACCGAAAGTGGGGACACCCTCAAGATCGGAGTCAGTGATTATGCCCAGGATCAGATGGGTGATATTGTTTATGTAGAGTTGCCCGAGGTTGGCTCAACTTTTGAAAAAGGTGAGGAATTTGGAACGCTTGAGTCTGTGAAAGCTGTTTCAGAACTATATATGCCGACAGGTGGAGAGGTTGTGGCGGTGAATGAGGAACTCGCTGATTCCCCGGAGCTGATAAATCAGGATGCATATGCCAACTGGATCATTGAAATCAAACCTTCTGACAAGAGTGAACTGAAGGATCTTCTTTCTGTCGATGCCTATCGAGAGCTGCTAAAAGGATAAAACCATGCGCTATTTGCCACATACGGACGAAGAAATTAAAGAAATGTTGGATGTCGTCGGCCGGAAAAGTCTGGATGAGCTTTTCTGTTCAGTCCCTGATGGGTGCAGGTATGAAGGAACAATGGACTTACCTGAGCCACTGAACGAGTGGTCATTGACGGACCATATCAGCGACCTTGCCGAGGCGATGCAGGTAAATCATACATACAAGGTCCTGATCGGTGCCGGCAGCTATCATCATAATATTCCGGTAACGATTGGTTCTCTTATGGCAAGATCGGAATTCCTCACCGCCTACACACCCTACCAGCCGGAAATGGCTCAAGGCACCCTGCAGGGAATTTTTGAATACCAGACCCTTACGGCACGATTGCTTGGCATGGATGTGGCTAATGCTTCCATTTACGATGGTGCCTCTGCGCTTGCAGAGGCCCTGTTGATGGGACTCAGGATTGGCAAGAAAAAGATGAAGGTTGCAGTTTCCACGGCAATCCATCCCCATTATCGTGAAGTGGCCAAAACCTATCTTGCCCCCACTGATTATGAGCTGGTTGAACTGCCGCTGGGTCAGGATGGCCGCACCGACTTGTCAGGTCTGAGTGATATTGACGGTTTGGCGGCAGTAGCTATCCAGTCGCCAAATTTTTTCGGTGTTATTGAGGACCTGGAGGCACTTGGCAAGACTATCCATGACAGCGGTGCCCTTTTCATAACTTGTTTTACAGAACCCCTTGCTTACGGCTTGATCAGGAACCCAGGTGAATGCGGGGCTGATATCGTCTGCGGTGAGGGACAGAGCTTTGGAATGCCGAGATCTTTTGGTGGAGCGGCGCTTGGGATGTTTGCCTGTCTTGATAAGTTTACCAGAAACATGCCCGGCAGGCTGGTTGGGGAGACCACTGATCTGGAAGGAAAACGTGGTTTTGTTCTAACCCTTTCCACCAGGGAACAGCATATCAGGCGGGAGAAAGCAACTTCCAACATATGTTCAAACCAGGGAATTTGTACACTGATTGCGGCAATGTATATGTCTTCTCTTGGCGGATCGGGGTTGCGTGAACTTGCCCGGCTTAACTATGATAAGGCAGAATATTTCAAGGCCCAGCTGAAAAAGAATGGGGCTCGAATCGTTTTTGATTCGCCGACGTTTAATGAGTTTGTGGTTGAATTCGGAAAAGATTTTCAGCCGATTTATGCAAAATTATTGGAAAAGAAAATAGTCGCCGGTCTGGAGCTTGGCAGGTTTTACCCGAAGCTTTCAGGTAAATACCTTTTTTGCGTAACAGAGACGGTTGCGAAAGATGTTTTGGATGCAGTGGCAGGCGAGGTGAAATCATGAAAAAGACACCAGGCATAAGCGGATTGATTTTTGATGAACCGTTACTCTGGGAAAAAGGCAAGGCAGGAAGAAAAGGAATGAGTATTCCGGCAAGTGATGTTCCGACTGCCGAATTACCAAGGGAATTGCAGGGAGGAGGACCGGATTTTCCCGATCTGAGTGAAGTCGATGTAGTGCGTCACTATACCCGCTTGTCGCAATGGAATTATGGGGTGGACAGCGGCATGTATCCGCTTGGGTCGTGCACTATGAAATACAATCCCAAGATTAATGAAAAAGTGGCTTCGACCCCTGAACTTGCTGCCGCACATCCCATGCTGGCTGATGAACATGTGCAGGGAAACCTGCAGATCATGTACGAATTGCAGGAGTATCTTGCTGCAATAACAGGGCTTCCGGGTGTCTCTCTCCAACCGGCTGCGGGTGCTCATGGTGAGTTGACCGGAATGTTGGTGTTTGCCGCCTATCATCGGAGTAAAGGTTCCAGGAGAACAAAAATCCTCATTCCTGATACCGCCCACGGTACCAATCCGGCCAGTGCCGCCCTGTGTGGGTATAAGCCGGTACCGATCAAGTCCGGTCCGAACGGTATCCTCAAAGTACAGTCGATCCTCGATGTGATGGACGAAGAGACTGCCGGGATCATGATCACCAATCCCAATACTCTTGGGCTGTTTGAAACCAATATTCGGGAGATTGCTGAAGTCGTCCACGCCAAAGGGGGGTTGGTCTATGGGGACGGGGCCAATATGAATGCGGTCATGGGTGTCATAAACGCGGCCAGATGCGGCGTGGATGTGATGCACCTGAATCTGCATAAGACCTTCTCCACTCCTCATGGGGGCGGTGGTCCGGGGGCTGGCCCTGTCTGTGTAACCAGGGCACTGGAAAAATATCTGCCTGTACCAAGAGCCGTAAAAGATGGAGACAGCTATCGTCTCGATTTTGACAGTCCCGATTCTGTAGGCAGGGTGCATGCGTTCCACGGAAATTTTTCGGTGTTGATCCGGGCGTACAGCTATATCCGGACCATGGGCGCCGAAAATCTTCAAAAGGCCAGCCAGTTGGCAGTACTTAATGCGGCATACATCAAAGAAAAGTTAAAAGGAACTCTGCAGCTTGCCTACAATAGACCATGCATGCACGAATGCGTTTTTTCCGACGCACTGCAGGCAGAGAATAAGATCTCTACCCTTGATATGGCCAAACGACTCATCGATCACGGCTACCATCCGCCGACCATTTATTTTCCGCTGGTGGTTCATGGTGCTATCATGATCGAGCCAACCGAGACTGAATGTAAAGACGACATAGACCAGTTTATCGAGACGGTAAAATTGGTGGTACAGGAAGGAAAGGAGAATCCCGAGTTGCTCAGGCAGGCACCGGTGATGGCCAAGATGCGACGGCTGGATGAAACCAAGGCTGCCAGAAACCCTTGTCTCTGCGGGTAAATGTGGATCGTGAAAAGAAGACCGCACGCGTAGTCGATCTTGGTATGACCGACTACGCTGCGGCCTATGCACTGCAGCTTGAACTGGTTGAAAAACGCCGATGCGGGCTGGTCACAGACGATATCTTTCTGGTGACCGAACATCCTGGAACCTTTACCCTTGGCCGGAGGGGCGGACGCCAGAATCTGATGGTATCCGAGCAGTTCCTTCAGGATAAAAATATTCCACTGGTGCATATTGAACGTGGCGGCGATATTACCTATCACGGTTGCGGACAACTGGTTATTTATCCCATCCTGCATGTGCGTCAGGCTGGACTTACAGTCTCAGATTATGTCCATCTCCTGGAACAAATCATGATCAACCTGGCCGCGGGCAGTGGAGTATCGGCCCGGAGGGATCAGAGAAACCACGGGGTCTGGTCAGGTGACAGAAAACTTGGCAGTGTCGGCATTGCTATTCGGCACGGGATCGCCTTCCACGGACTCGCTTTAAATGTAAATATTTCCCTTGAGCCATTTTCCTGGGTCAACCCCTGTGGCCTTACTGGTGTGAGGATGACGACCCTTAGTCGCGAAAGCGGCAGAGAAGTTGTGCTGCAGGAGGTTAAAAATAACCTCAATAGTCAGCTCACCCAGGTATTTTCACGTGAATTTGAAGTAATTGAGAAGGATCATCCCGATGTCACAATGCACAAAAAGAATCAAGACGGGCAAGCCAAAGTGGCTCAGGCGTAGTTTACCGACTGGGCCGGAATACGAGAAGGTCCGACAATTACTGAAAAGCCACGATTTAACCACCGTCTGCAGGGAAGCCAAATGCCCGAACCAGTTTGAATGTTATGGCAAAGGGACGGCCACCTTTATGATCCTCGGCGAACGGTGTACCCGCAATTGCAGGTTTTGTGCGGTGGGCTATCAGCCCGAAGGCCTGCCGGATCCGGAGGAAGCAGAGAGAGTTGCCGAAGCTGTTGTCATTATGGGACTCCGGTATGCGGTGGTGACTTCAGTGACCAGGGATGACCTTGACGATGGTGGTGCGTCGTATTTTGCCGAAACAATTCGAACAATCCGTCAACGCAGTCCGCAAACCCTGGTGGAAGTGCTGATTCCTGACCTGCAGGGTGATTGGCAGGCCTTGAAGGCGATTCTTGAGGCAGGTCCTGATGTCCTCAATCATAATATTGAAACGGTGGCTGGCCTTTACCCGAAAGTCCGACCCCAGGCGGAGTATAGACGATCCCTTGAATTACTGCGCCAGGCAAAAAGGATAAATCCCCAGCTGCCGACCAAGTCGGGAATCATGCTTGGTTTTGGGGAAACGCATTCGGAACTCGTCGCGACCTGGCAGGATTTACTGGCGTCAGGTTGTGATATTCTCACTATGGGTCAGTATCTGCAGCCAAGCTCCGAACATTTACAGGTTGAACGTTTTGTGTCTCCGGAGGAATTTACCGATCTTGAAAAAGAGGCCCTGGCCCTAGGTTTCTCAGGAGTAGCTTCGGGCCCCTTTGTGCGGAGCAGTTATCAGGCGGAAAAGCTCTATCGACAGGCAGTCAGGCGAATTAAAGATTCGAGGAAAGCCACCATAAGTTCCTGAAAAAAGGAGTCTTTCTTCCTATTTCTGAATATTTTGCTCGCTATTTTTTGCTGATAGTGGCTTGCACTTCTTCGTCTTTGAGAATTTGATCAACTATCTCGGTCAGCTGATTATTCAACATCTTCACCAGATCCTGAACAGGAGGCTGTGTGACTGATTCACGATTAGTTTCCCTGGAAAAGATCTTGGTGAGAGTAATTTCCCGGTTTTTTACAGAAAGGGTCAGTTGACTTTTTGCATTGGCAAGGTACATGAGCTTGGGACGGGTTACCGAGACGAGTAGTTCGTTCAGGTTGAGCTGTATGCGGACCGGAGAAGTGCTCTCAAACAAAAGACCTTGTTCCTGGAGCCCAATAGCCAGCCGTTCGGTGACAAGGAGATGCGGCGGAGTCTGGTTCGGGATCTTTATTTCAGGTTTACCTTCCAGCCGATACGCTATAACATCACTTTCCTGTCGGGCATCATGTCCCTTCAAGGCAGCAGAAATACTATTGTCGTATATTCCCGGAGTTTGACTGCCGACCTCCAGATTGAGATTTGTAGTGAGCGGATACTTGGCACCACATCCTGTTAGAAAGAAGGCAAATACGAGAATCAAAAAGTTTTTCACTGTATACTCCCCTGGAGTTAATCTGACGATGGTGGGAATTATTGCGGTAACATTGATCTACATCATAATGATCCGCTGTTGAGCGGATCATTATGATCATCCTTTCCGGGGGTAATATACTCCACCGACCATAAATACTCCAGCAAAGAGCTGCATGGAATCAACAAAATGTTGATATCGGCAGCCTAGAGCGCAAGTTCCAGTGTCCGCAGTCGGCTGGCACCTCCTTGTGCAAGTGGAGCGCCGGGTTCTGTTGCCACAAATAGAATGTGCTTTCCACTGGTTCCCAGTCCTTGAATCGATGCATCCACAGGGTCTCCCACCGTACCCCTCACAAAGCTGCCGTTATCGTAATCAAATATCATGATGCGGCTTTCATCAATTGTTGTCATCATTCCCGGTGCTTTGATAGCTGACTGGTCGGAAGATACAACGAGAAGTTCCTTGCGGCCATCTGCATCGACATCGACCGCTATGGGAGTTATTTCAAAAAAAACGGATGTTGATCTGTAGTCAAGCAGGGTCGGATCGATTTTATAGGTCAAGACCGACAGGCTTCCACCCATCTGTTGAGGTGAAACATACAGTCTCTTTTCCTTGGAATAAATCCACAGAGTACCATTGCGAACATAGGCAGCTTCAAGCTGACCATCTCCGGTCAGATCGGCAATTTGGCCGCCGATCACGGTAAATTTGGAGGGGAGTTGCAAGGGAGTGTTTCGCTCAGCCAGATGCGAATCTCGCCAATACATTTCCTTGATGCGCCGACCAAAAAAGCTGTCTGCCTGAAACTCCTGACTAAGCAATGTCTCCGGCCGTCCGTCCTGATCCAGGTCAAATGATCCCAATATAGTATCCAGACCACTTGCAACAACTCTCAGCTGATCATTTTCAAAGGAAAAAATGGTGCTGTCTACCTTTTCATCAGTCCAGGCAAGAACGGCCAGATAGACAGGTCCATCTGCCTCAGGCTGCCACCATTTAACAGTCAAAATATGCCCGAAGCGCGCGACCTTCCCCTCTGCCAGCAGTTTGAGACGTTCTTCAAGCTCAAAAATGCTGATTTTATGGCCGTCGGTTGTTGCCAGCAGTTGTTGGCCGTTGCGCTTCAGCATTTCAGCCATCATTGTATTATCACTCAGCCCGGCAACCTCGCCGGCCGAGCCATAATTAATGAGAGGAGCTGTCCTGTCATCGGAAACAGGTTGTGTGACCGCAGGTACATGTCCTGAAGGCGAGGCAGAGGATTTTTCGACTGCATCCAAGATTACAGGAGATGTGGTTGCTGTTCCGACTGAGAGGCTGGCTTCACCGAGGGGGTAGGTGCGAATGAGATCAAACTGAGGGTCCCGGATTTCCAAAATATTGTTCTGGACAATAAAGATAAGGGCATCGCTAACGTTCGCCAGGGGTGATGGTTCAGGCGGACGCTTGAGTTGCGATGTCGTATAATCCTGCCAGGTCAAGGAGGTAAGGGTATTTTGCAGGCGATCATAGAGTGGTCGGGATTTACCACTGTAATCCCAGAAAACGGCTTTGAGAGGTGCAAAACGACGTATTGGATCACCCGGTTGAGCAGGAGCAGAATCTCCAATGAGTCGAGTATAAGAATAACCATCACCAATACGTATTACTTTTAAAATGCCCTTGATTTTTTCGAGTTTTCCAATGACTTTTTTGGTGACCGGATGGACAAGCTGCTCACCCTGACCAATGATGCAGAATATATCCCCTCTGTGAATATCATTTTTTGCATCCAGATCGATGATAACCTCATTTCCCATGGCTTTAACCACATAACCATCAATCGGTTTGAGATCATCTGCAATAGTGGCGAAACTATAGCTTGGAAAATAGAGGAGGATACTTAGCAGGACTGTTGTTGTTTTCCATTGAAAAAATAATAACTTTACGAAAGAATTCATAGCACACTAGCTCCCTGGCGACAGTGGTGGAAAAGTTACGAACACCCCTCAAGGGGGTGTAAGTGCCTTGGATGTAAATTCAAGTTTATAATTTCAATACACTCTGCAGATGGCTTGTTTTTTTGACTCTGGAGTAAGGCACTAAAACTGGTAGCGCAGTCTGGCGCTACCGATGTAGATATCTTCATCCGATGATCCGTTCTGAATGGGGGCAGCCTCATACACATCCAGTGCATCACCCGCAAAAAGATAGCCGAAGTTCAATGCTACCTCGACATTGGGATAGAGCATATATTTGATATATGCATCAACTTCCCATCCCAGGTCACTTTCGCTTACATTCGCGCCGTTGGCCGCAGCGATGTATTCAAAGTCCTCGGCGGTCATCATATACATTAATGCACCGCCCAAGGTCATTTTTTCGGTGGTTTTGTAATCGGCTCCGAGACGATTCATGATAAATCCTTTATCTGCCAGGTAAGGTCGCTCGGTAAAATAATTATCATCCGTGTAACCTCCTTCGAAGAGAACGATGCTATCGGTTACGTCGACATCTGTGGCTAAAAATGCGTCAAAATCCTCATCGGTGGGGTTATCATCCCCTGAGGCATACCAGAACGTATAGGTAATTTTCAGGTTATTCAGGTTAGCGCCGACATCAAAATGAATGAAATACGCACTTATATCGAAATTACCTGTGGCGCCGTTGCCCGAAGCAAATTCCGTGAAGGTGAGATCGTTAAATTCTCCGGTCTGGTAGATTAAATCCCATTGAACAAAGACAGGCTTGAAGTCAACTGCGCCATCCGTGCCAAATGACCAGAGGTTGAAGTCCACTCGTGGATCACCACCCTGTTTGAACAGTTTTACTTCCCAATCACGAGAATCGAGCGTTGCAGGATTGCCGTCTGAATTATAGCCCTGATAGAGGGCAAATACACCGGCCTTGACTCCACTTGGTTTCATGTTCAGCCGGATCAGAAATGAATCGAGATCTGTCCTGTCATCGTTTTGGTCGCTGTTGGAAGCAGTTTTGTCATATTCGGCACCTCGCATCCAGGCCAGCTGGTAATCCATATTGTCGCCGATGGTCGATGTAAAAGCAACACCGGCTGCAGTTTCCTGCCACATAAACTGATTAACTGTAAAGGGCTGCAGCCCGAGTTTGAAACGAGCTGTACGTTCAACCCAGGGTAATTGCACGTCGGCAAAAGCCCAACGTACTTCAAACTGTATCTGGTCTCCTGAAAAAGGAGCCTTGCCGTTTTCACCAAATCGTAAACCGCCTATTTCCGTGGCAATTACCCCTTTTACATCACCATCGTTGGAAGCTGCTTCTGCCCAGAGCCGATATTTTAGCTCTCCAAAGTTTTCATCAACAGCGCCATCATTTATCAAGGGCCTGTCACTGGTACTGTCACCGGTTAAGAAATCAGCGTGATTGGTGTACTGAAACCTGTTGTTCAAGTCGCCATGGAATTGTACTTCAACCGCAGAAGCTGGAATGTGAGCACCTAAAATGATTCCGGAAACGGCAAGATAAAGACTGAGTTTCTTCATTTTTATCTCCTTAGTAAGATTCGATTCGTAAATGATACCTCGTTTCTGAAAGCGATTAAGTTGATTTGCTGAATCTATGAATCCGTTGACTAAAACCAGAAATGCACTGTAATATTGTCGAGGTTGCAGCTATTCACCAGCTTTGGTTGAAAACAGTTTGTCGATGGCATAAAAAAGGCGCAGGTATACTTTCTTGGAATCAGGCCTGCCGAGTATTTGGCGTGAATCCAGTGGGTTGATCTTCTCCTTCCGTGCTACGATTCGAGCCGTTCGTCCTCCTTGGCCATTTTCTCGTACCAGAGATCACTATGATGTTTGGCCCAGACTGCATCGACCTCTCCCCTCCACATTCCCTCAAAAGCCCCTTTGGAACCCACCGTGCCCATATAGATATGACCGAAGGAGGCGGTAAAGAAAAGCACCCCCACGCTGGCATGAATGGCGAGTGAAATCTGCATGGTCAACCGGGTCTGCTCCCAGATGGGAAAATCGAGGAGTATACCTGTTACACCAACTAGGATGCCGAAGATGGTAATGAGCCAGAACCAGGCCTTTTCTCCGCCATTGACCTTTTCCGTATGGGGGCGAGGTCCACTGCCAATCATTCCCCCCATATTTTTAAACCAGACAATATCCCGTTTGTGAATGTAGTTTTCACGGAGCCAGAAGATAAAAATGAGAAAAATTCCCACAAGGAAAAAGGGCCCGCACCAGTTGTGCACCACTTTTGAAGCGCTGAGATAAGTGGAAAAGACACCATGCCCGGTCAGTGGGATCAAGGCAACCCGTCCCAGAAGAATAGACAGACCGGTAATGACCAGGATAAAAAAGAGCAGGGCCGTATACCAGTGCAGCAGCCTCTCGCTGAGATTGTAGCGCTTGATCATTATACCTGAGCGGGGCGGTATTTTTTCTCCACCGTGGATCAGATGAAATATGACAATGACTGCCAGCACGAGTCCAAGCAGCCATGGGGTAAAAGTCACGAGGATGATATTGCGAAATTCACGCCAGATCTCGCCGTTGGTCTGGATAAGCACGGAATGTCCCTCGGAGGAGACGGCGGTATATCCTGATACCCCATCCCGTACAAGCCGCCACAAATTCGATCGCGGATTGACTGGATCCGCTCCATTAAGATACAGGGCACCAGCCAGCAGGACCAAAAGCACCCCACCCAGGACCAGGTACCCGTTCAGTCGATTCTTGGTCAGCGTTTTCATTGATCCCTCCTCATTGAAATGATTCAGCGATCGGTTTGCACCAGCATGAACCGGTCGTTCAGCTCCTTATGGAGATCCTTATTAAGCAGCGGATCAACGGTTCCTTTGTATTCACCCGCCTGGTAATAGGTGAAGTCGCGGGGCTCCTCGGAACAGGCGGTCAGCCCGATGAATGCGAGCAGTAATGCGATAATGTACTGTGGTTTTTTCATAGGGTTCACTCCTTGCCGTCATTGAATTCATAGGCGGTTTGCCAGCGCCACATATCCAGACTGCCGCCGCGGTTCATCACACGCTTACGGTAGATATCGGAGACAATGTTGCCGTCGCCGGCAAGCAGCGCCTTGGTTGCGCACATCTCGGCACAGAGCGGCAGTTTTCCTTCAGCGATGCGGTTACGGCCATAGTTCAGATATTCTTCCACCGAATTATCCGGTGGTGGTCCACCGGCGCAGAAGGTACATTTATCCATCTTGCTGCGGGCGCCGAAACTACTTTTTTCGGAAAACTGGGGAGCCCCGAAAGGACAGGCATAAAAACAGTAGCCACAGCCGATGCACAGCTCCTTGTCGTGCAGGACGATACCGTCGGGGGTGAAGTAGAAACAATCCACCGGACAGACAGCGGCGCAGGGCGCATCGGTGCAGTGCATACAGGCGACTGACATGGATTTTTCGCCACGTTCACCGTCGCGCAGGGTGACCACGTGCCGACGGTTGATTCCTTCGGGTACGTCGTGTTCATTATTACAGGCGGTGACGCAGCCATTGCATTCGATACAGCGGTCAGCGTCACAGAGGAATTTCATTCGAGCCATGGTTTACCTCCTTTCACACCGGGCTGATTCGGCACAGCGTGGCTTTGGTTTCCTGCATCTGGGTCACTGAATCGTAGCCATAGGTGGTGGCGGTATTACAAGCCTCCCCTCGGACATACGGAGCAGTGCCTTCCGGATATTTCTCATACAGATCCTTGCCTTGGAACCAGCCACCAAAATGAAACGGCGTCCATACCACTCCTGGTCCGACACGCGGGGTGATCATGGCCCGCACTTTGATGCGCCCTCCTTCGGCACCCTCGAGCCAAATATATTGCCAGTGGGAGATACCGGCGTCGTTTGCATCCTTGGGGTTGATCTCGGCGAACATCTCAGGCTGCAGTTTGGCCAGCCAGATATTGGAACGAGTTTCCGCCCCGCCTCCTTCATATTCGACCAGTCGGCCGCTGGTAAAAACCAGCGGATATTTCTGACTGTGATCTTCCCGCTGGATTGACATATAGCGGGTGGGCAGCCGCCAGAATGCTTTGCGATCCTCGTAAGTGGGATATTGCTGGACCAGATCGAATCGCGGCGTATACAGAGGCTCTCGGTGAATAGGCACCGGGTCGGGGTATTCCCAGACCTTGCAGCGGGCCTTGGCGTTGCCAAACGGTGCGCATTCATGCTTTATTGCCACCCGCTGAATGCCGCCGGACAGATCTGTCTTCCAGTTGCGGCCCTCAGCTGCCTGTTGTTCTTGAGGTGCCAATTCTTCCCACCAGCCGAGTTTTTTGAGCATCTCGTCGGTGAACTCCGGATAGCCGTCCGTGAGTTCAGAGTTTTTAGAATAGACACCCTCGGCCAGCAGGTTCTCGCCGTCATGTTCGGTACCGAAGCGAGCCCTGAAAGTCAGTCCGCCCTCAGATACCGGCTTACTGGGATCATAGAGGATCGGCGTACCGGGGTGCTTCAATTCGGGATTGCCCCAGCAAGGCCATGGCAAGCCATAATATTCGCCGTTACAGGGGCCGCCTTCTGCCTGCAGGGTGGTTGTGTTGAAGGTTTGTCTGTGCTTGGCATGCAGCTTCAGACGCTCCGGGCTCTGTCCTGTGTAGCCGATGGTCCAGGTGCCGCGGTTTATTTCATGCAGTATGTCCTCGATCAGCGGTTCCTCGCCGACAATTTTTATGTTCTTGAACAGCTCGCTGGCAAATCCCAGTTTCTTGGCCAGTAGATAGAGCACCACATGGTCGGGCTTGGATTCATAGAGCGGTTCAAGAACCTTCTCCCGCCACTGCAGGGAACGATTTGAAGCAGTGACCGATCCGTACGTCTCAAACTGGGTCGAGGTCGGCAGCAGATAGGTGTTGTCCCGGCGATCACTCATCACCGCCATATGGGTTGGATAGGGATCGGAGATGACCACCATCTCCAGTTTTTCCAGAGCATCTTTCATTTCCGTACCCCGCGTCTGGCTGTTGCAGGCATGGCCCTGGAAGAAGACAGCCCGGAAGTTGTCGCGCTGCGACAGGTTGGCTTTGTCCTCGAGGATGCCGTCTATCCAGCGGGACACCGGGATGCCGGGAATATTCATGGAATACTCCATCTTCCCGTTGCCGGAATCGTATTGCCTGCTCATATCGAAACGGTTTTTCAGCCATTCATAATCAACCTCCCAGACCCTGGCCCAATGCTGCCAAGCCCCTTCAGAAAGCCCGTAATAACCGGGCAGGGTGTGGCTGTTGGGGCCGACATCGGTGGCCCCCTGGACATTGTCATGACCACGAAAGATATTGGTGCCGCCTCCTGATTTACCAACATTGCCGAGGGCCAGCTGCAGGATACAAAAGATCCTGGTGATGTTGTTGCCGATATGATGCTGGGTACCGCCCATACACCAGACGATGGTGCCGGGACGATTATCTGCCATGGTCCGGGCTATCTCCTCCACCTTTTCCGGGGGCATTCCCGTAACGTTTTCCACTTTGTCCGGTGGCCAGTTTTCCGCTTCCGCCCGTATGTCATCCATGGACCAGACCCGAGCTTCGATATATTCCCTGTCCTCCCAGCCGTTTTTGAAAATATGCCAGAGCAGACCGTAAATAAAGGGTACATCTGTTCCCGGACGCAGACGGCCATAGATGTCGGCATGGGCTGCCGTGCGGGTAAAACGGGGATCGACGACGATCATCTTGGCGCCGTTTTCCTTGCCGCGCAGGATATGCTGCATGGCTACAGGATGGGCCTCGGCGGCATTGGAGCCGACAAAGAGCATGGCCTTGCACGTGTGCATATCATTGTAAGAGTTGGTCATGGCACCATAACCCCAGGTGCTGGCCACGCCTGCGACGGTAGTAGAATGGCAGATACGGGCCTGGTGATCCATATTGTTGGATCCCCAGAAAGCAGCGAACTTGCGCTGCAGGTATGAGCCTTCGTTACTCGCCTTGGAGGATCCGCACCAGAAGACCGAATCCGGGCCGGATGTCTTGCGGATTTCAAGCAGCTTATCACCGATTTCATTGATGGCCTGCTCCCAGGAAAGGCGCTGCCAGCTGCCGTTACTCAGTTTCATAGGATTTTTCAGACGGCGTTTGCCCAAGCCGTGATGCCTGACCGAGGCCCCTTTGGCGCAATGTGCACCCAGATTGAGCGGCGATTCGAAATCGGGTTCCTGACCGGTCCACACCCCGTTCTGGATCTCGGCAATAACCCCACAGCCGACCGAACAATGGGTACAGATAGAGCGCCGCCGTTCGATGGGGACGTCAGGTTTTGGGATGTTTTCTTTTTCCTCGGCCGAGGCCTGGCGTACCACCGATAACGGCAGAAGTCCGATCAAGGCGCCGCTGCCCAGTGCTACAGCGCTGCGATGCAAGAAGGCTCTGCGGTCAATTCCTTCCCGCCGAACCGGTTCTTCGTCGACCCGTTTCAGCCACTCCTTCATGAATTGTGTCATGTCCGCTTCTCCTGTGAGTTCGTTTGACTTTAGCTTCGTGCCGTTTCATAATATTTCCTGATATGTTCAGTCTCCCGATAACTCTGCGCAGATGACTGGGGCTGCGGTGAAGGCAGTTTTTTTCCGGCGTTCCCTTTTTCTTTAAGTACAGTCAATGAAATGGCTGCCCCGCCCAGGATTGTTATCGTTTTCAGAAAATCACGCCTTTGTTCGGAATAGTTATCCGTCATGGTCAAATCCTCCAGCACTTGACGTTAAGGATGCCAGGACTCCCAGCGATATTCCGCGGAGTTCCCGGATCTTCTAAAGTCTGCCCGGATATGCGGCGAGACTGGTGGTATTCCTCGGATTGTCGAAGTAATTTATTTCTGTAAATATTTACTTTCGGCCTGAAGAAAACTCCTGCCGAACCCTGCAACCTGCCGATAAAACCTGATGTTTACCAGCTCTTGCAGATCGATGAAGAATTGTGGCATCCAGGTGGCCAGATGGTTGTTGAAAAACTCAGCCTGTTGGTACTCCGAAAATGTGTTTTGCGGAGTACTGAGCAGGGCCATGATTTCACACAGAACACCGGCATGATCCTCTGATTCAAAGCTTTTTATCTGCCTGACGATTCCCAGTCGTCTGAGATCGGTACGGATATGGGCAAGGGGAGTGGATTGGATCTGTTTTTCAATATACCAGGATCCGTAGGGAATAAGTTCCCCGGCCCCGAGGCCTACAAAGATTCTTTCATACTCGTCGTGAATCCTCTGTATCGGCCATTCGGCACAGGCCTGGCAAAGCTCGCTGAGCGCCTTTTGCAAAGCAAGGGGAAGATCCTCTCCCCAGTGAAGATTACGCAACAGGAGGGTGATCTCCTCGGAAGGAGCGTCTCGCAGCAAGGCGGCAAGCAATACATAGGCATCGTTGCGTATGGTGCTATAGGGGCCAAACCATGCCGGCATACTCTGTTCTGCATAGGTTGTATTCATCGAAAATAATCTCCTGTTGTCAGTGCATCCGTGGTGCGGCAGGTGCGGCACATCTGCAGTCGCCTGATTTGCTTGTCGCTCTTGTACATCCAGTGACCTTTTAGTTTTTCCTGCACGCGGCTGACCATCGCTTCTGAAGCAAAAGGCCTGCCGCACTCAACACAATTGAAGGGTTCCATCTCGTGCAGCACCTCTGGCTTTTCAATAGCTTCGACATCCAAGAGAAGACGGGGTACAAGTTCAATCGCTTCTTCCGGGCAGGCTGCATGCGCACAAGCCGCATTGATGGCAGCGGGCTTCCACCAGCGAGAGTCGCGGCGTATCATCGCATGATTGCAGGGCATGGGTGGGACATATACCCACACAGACCATACAGAGGCTGCATCTATGGTTAACAACGACAGCACCGAATGGAGAGCCTTCCGGTAATTTGATGATGCCGCGCTGCGCATTGCCGTCTTCGCCAAGTTTTTGAGCCGCCTGGCGGATCAGGGTGCGCCGGTTATCGGAAAGGCAAAAGTGCGGGGCCTGGGAATATGGGGGCGTCGGTCCGTCAGCCGGTAACTTCCCGGGCAATAAGGCCGTCCTCTGTTCCATGAGGCGTAACCACCACAAAACGAATACCTTCCACAGACAAGTGCAGACCGCGAAGGATCTCCTCAGCCAGCTCGATTTGTCTCCTGAGTGCATCCTGCATTTTTTCAGGTCGTGAAGCCGCACAGGTGAGGGTGACACCGGCTGCACCATAAGCCAGAACAAGAAGGAGTGTCTCCAGCCCGATCCGGCCAATTTCCTCGACTTCGATTAAAAGATCCTCGGCAGGGATGGCATCCCGTATGGATCCGAGCCTATCGATTTGCTTATCATAGAAAATAATTTTCGATAACCGGTGCGAGTCCGACCGGACAGGTAACTGTCCGATCAAATCGGACAGAAAGGCTTCCTGCGACGGATTCCGCATTGTTACGACATCAGCAGGACAAACCAAGGCGCATAACCCGCATCCCTGACAGCGATAATGATCAATAACAATCTTACCTTTTGTCGAGCTAACTGCGTGTACCGGGCAGACATCGATGCACTTCCGGCAGTTCTGGAAACGCGAACGGCCATGCAGGCAGCATTTTTCCTGCAGGACTATAAACTGCGGTTTGTGGAAACGTCCGCGCATCAAAGGGAGTTCCTTTAACGCCGCCTGTATTTGATCGGCTTGCTTTCCTGGTGCAAAATATCCCACCGGCAATTGTGTTCCGTTATAGCAAGGAGTATCCTGCAGATCGAGAATGAGATCGAAATAATCGAATTCCTGTCCTGTCGGAGTGGACGGATACATATTTTCTCCATCCGGCCCTGTTAATACCGGTCTGAATCCACCGAAACCACCATCAATGGTCACCGAATGGACTTCAACAAAAGGAAAGGACTCTGTCTTTGAAAATACCTGCTCACCGCTGCCGTCATTGAGAAGATACACGGTGGTGCTCATTCCCCGTGCCTGCAGGTATAGAGCACAGCTCCTGGCCCTTTCGTGATGGTTATCGATAATGAGAAGCCGACCTTTTGAGACAATAGTCAGCGGCGGCAGGAGAGATTCATCCACAGGCTCATCGGTAAGCATTTCCTCTGCCTGAATCTGTTCAGGTTTTGCAGCATCGCTACAGCCGGTGATTTTCTTTCGCTTACGTTTTTCGTGGTAGCGCATGTCGGAGGTTGTTACTCCGGACAAGGATTCAAATTCTCTGTAATTGCCAATATTATCGTCTAACTCATCGATAGTGTTGAATTCTGCTGAGAGAAAGTTTAACGAGGTGGACGCCTTCTCATTCATGTTCCCGAAGGGATCGGAAGACTGCTTACAGGCAGCCTTGGTTGGTTGTCCATTTTTCATGCACCCGGTCTTTTTTCGTCGCATTAGGCAGATCTCTGGTTTTTCCGGGCGCTCGGATAGATCGCAAAGGTTCAGACAGACCGTCACGGCCGGTTGTTTATATGTGGCGAAAGGACAATTTTCTTTGAAAAAATGGAGCTGTCTGAACGTTAAGAGCAAGTTTTATGCCATCACGTCTTGACAAAAAAAATGAGTCGAAAAATGAGGAAACCAGTTGTTGGTTGGGACAAAAAGTGTGGGTATTAATGGGATGTCATGAGCATCCCTGCTTAAAAAAGGAGTTCCTTGAAATTTTCAATAGATTGATAATGGGGCGAAAAACGTACAGGTAGTCTGGAGCTGGGTTTGGCGATATGAATAAGGTGCCTTATCCCGAACTCTCCTGCCGAATAAAGAACCTTTTCCGTATCGTCGGCAAAAAGTGTTCGCTCTTTATCATAGGGTAGAATCTGCTGCAGCTTATGCCAGAATTCCGGCTGTTCTTTGGCAGGTACCAACTTCCTGAGAACAGACCAGCTGTTCGAACCACCTGCCGATATTCACCTGCTCCATTTTTACTTCCAGTGCTTTGGGGTGGGCGTTGGTTATCAGGTAGAGTTTCTTTCCGATCCGATGCATGTATTCGAAATAATCGAGAATATGAGGATGAACGTTTATCAGATGGCGGATTTTCTTCTTAAGTGCAACAATGTCGAGCCCCAGACGATCTGACCAGTAATCGAGATCCGTCCACTGCAGGGTATCTTCTACACTCCGATATGTTTCAAGCAACAGTTCCCTGGCTTGGGTGATCTTGACCTGATTTTTCGCTGCATACATTTCAGGGACAAAATGTTCCCAGAAATAGTCATCATAGTATTTATCAAGGAGGGTGCCGTCCATGTCAAGAAAAACAGAGTCTATCCCGTCCCAGGAAAAACTGGGAGGAATTTGTATCTGTGCTTCAGGCTGCTGTATAAACCAGTTTGGTAAATTCATCGAGAGTCGCTGCGATAGTGTCGAAGATGAGTTCAATTGATGACAGTTTCCCGCTGATAACCAATCGACTGTCCGGAGTTAATTTCGGAGCAATCTGTTTTTTTCTGCCGCTGTGATTCTGCAGGTAGCGCAGCAACATCTCAGGCGACAGGGGGGTATCATCCATAAAAGTAAAAACTAAAGTATCTTTGCCCTGTTCCAGTTTACTTATACGAAGTGCAGCCAGAGCCTGTTTGAGGCTGATAATCCGAAACAGCGTCACGGTTTCAACCGGCAGCGGTCCGTAACGATCAACGAGCTCATCCTGCAAATCAATTTGTGTTTCCGGCAAAGAAGAGGAAAGAGCCGCCATTCTTCTATAAGTTATATAACGCTGGCTGATATCGGGTATGTATCCTTCAGGGATATAGGCGGACAGTTGCAGGTTAATCTCCGGGTCAATCTCATCCATGATATTGTCCTGGTCCATTTTTGCTGCCTGTGCCTTGAGATCAGCCACTGTCTTTTGTAACAGATCAAGGTACAGGTCATAACCGATAGCTGCGATATTACCGCTCTGGGAAACGCCGAGGAGATTGCCTCCACCACGAATCTGCAGATCATTCATCGCCAGTTTGAATCCGCCGCCCAGTTCGTTACAGTCCATCAGGGCCTGGAGTCTTTCCCTGGAATCCTTGCTGAGGCTGTCAAGGGATGGAACCAGTAGATAGGCAAAAGATTGGGTACTGGACCGCCCGACCCGGCCTCGCAGTTGATAGATTTCGGCAAGGCCAAGCATATCCGCCCGGTTGATCACAATGGTATTGGCGGAAGGAATGTCGAGACCTGATTCAATTATTGTCGTACTTACCAGGACATTTATCTTCTTATTGACGAAAGAAACCATGATCTCTTCAAGTTCCTTACCGGCCATTTGGCCATGGGCTACGGCTATCTTCGCCTCAGGTACCAGCCTTTGTATTAAAGTCGCCATCTGGTGAATGGACTTAACGCGGTTATGGACGAAGAAAACCTGCCCGCCACGCCGTAATTCTTTATTGATAGCTTCCTTGATGACCAGCTCATCGTAGCGTGCAACAAAGGTTTTTACCGGTTGTCTATGTTCTGGGGGAGTTGAAATGACCGACAGGTCACGGATTGACAACAGTGACATTTCCAGGGTGCGCGGGATGGGAGTTGCAGTAAGGGTGAGAATATCTACTTCAGCCCGCATCTTTTTCAGTTTTTCCTTGTGGGCGACGCCAAATCGATGTTCTTCGTCAATGACCAGAAGTCCAAGATTTTTAAAGACGATGTCTTTGGAGAGCAGGCGATGAGTGCCTATAACTATATCCACTGTTCCGTTCTTGAGATCTTTTACAATGCTCCGCTGCTCGGCTGTAGTACGAAATCGATTGAGGCAGCTGATGTTTACCGGAAAGCCCTGAAACCTTTCGGTGAAGGTTTTGGAATGTTGTTCAGCCAAAACAGTGGTCGGTACCAGAATGGCCACTTGATAACCATCCTCTACCACTTTAAACGCCGCCCGGATAGCCACTTCGGTCTTGCCGTAGCCGACATCCCCGCAGACCAGCCGGTCCATGGGCCTGTCGCTGGTGAGATCCTGAATCACATCGGTAATGGATTTTTCCTGCCCGGCAGTTTCGTCAAAGGCAAAGGATTCTTCCAGCTCATGAAACAGTTGACCAGGTGGTGAGAAACGCCTGCCTTCCCTGATTTCCCTTTTGGCATAGATATCGAGCAGTTCCTGGGCTACTTTCCATACCTCTTCCTTGACTTTGGCCTTGGTGGTTTTCCAGTTCTGGGTTCCAAGTTTATCGATTTTAGGCTCCCGGTCGGAGAGCCCCTGGTATCTGCTGATCAGGTTAAGGCGATCAACCGGCAGGTAGAGTTTATCCGCATCCCGGTATTCGATGAGCATGAAGTCGTTGATGATCGACTGAAACTCAATAGTGCTGAGGCCTCGGTAAATTCCGAGTCCATGATCACGGTGGACGACAACGTCTCCGGAATGCAGCTCGGCGAAACGAAGGGAATCTCCTTTTTGTTTCTTTTTCGATTTCCCACCAAGGCGCATTTCGCCAAACAATTCGCTGTCGGAGAGGATGTGAACATTGCTGTCCGGCAGCGAGAAACCCTGGGATAACGGATGGTCGCAGAGATAGAGTTTTTGGCTGTCGAGTTCTGTTGAGATTTTGTCCGGGTGCAAGGGTGATGATATGATTTCAATCCGATGGTTACGCTTGGCAAGAAGATCAGCCAGGTTCTTCGTATGTCGGGAAGATCTACAGCAGATGATCACCAGTTCACCTGCAGCCTGCCATAGAAAAATCTGTTCGGATAAAGGCGCAAGAAGTCCTATCTTGGCTCTTTTTAGGGAAATTTCCTGCTTCAGGAGCTGATGATTGCCGGAAGAAACCGCAAGGATATTCTCCTCCTGTTGGGAAAAATCAGTCACCAGCAATTGCCTGAAACTACCAAGCTGCCGCTCTATTTCCTGTCTTCCCAGAAAGAGCATCTCAGGCGGCAGGGCCGGAGTTGAATTGTCGAGAGCTGTCTGATAATTGGCGAAGATGCGCTCATGACTGAGATCCATGCTCTGTTTGATTTTTTCCGGAGCGACCAGAAGAACCACGGAATCCTTGGCAAGGAAGTCAAGAACTGAGGAACTGGACAGGTTGTCATCTTCAAAAAAGAGCGGCAGAAAAAATTCCATTCCGGCAAATCGTCGACCGCTGGTAATCCGCTCCGTGATGCGCGCGGTTTCCTCACTCTGCCAATTATACTTCTCTCCGTATTGTTGAAAAAGTTTCGCCAGCGCTTTCCCAGTGTCTGGTGAGCTGTAATCAAACAGCAGATCGGTGACAGGCAGAAGCGTTGCCTCACTGATCTCTCCGATGGAGCGCTGGGAAAAGGGATCAAAAGATCGCAGGGATTCTATGGTGTCACCAAAAAAATCAAGCCGAAGGGGGCCATCGTGGAGTGTCTTGGATTCAATTGCAAAAGGTGGAGGATAAATATCTATGATCCCACCCCTGACGGAAAAATCGCCGACCGACTGGACGAGTGCGACTTTATCATAACCAAGATAAATAAGTTTCTTCAGGAGATCATCCTGGTCACAATCCTCTCCGGCCATGAGATACTCGGCGACACTTGTGAGCAGGCCAGCCGGCATGATTCGGCGCAGCAGCGCTTCTATTGAGGTGACCATAATGCCGCCACCACCTTCTTTTAGTCGATAGAGTGTCGAGATTCGCGTTGCAGTAGTCCGCTGGTCAGGTGAGAGTGGAGTATAGGGAGGGATTTCGTAGCTGGGATATTGAAGCACCTGTTTATCGGTAAAAAGATGCAGATCCTGTTCGAAAATAGATATATAATGTTCGTCCGGGACAATACAGCAACAGGTGTGGTGCTCGGCAACAGCTCCGGCAAACCATGCAGGGCTTGCCCCCCGAAGTCCTGAAACCGTTATGCTTCTTGAGTCATTAAAAAGGGATGTTAGTGTATTGTGTATCATGAACAAAAGTGCCGGTTATGTAAAACATAACCGGCAGAGAAATCAATTTTTATACTTGCTTAGAGTTGCTTTTTGAGGTCTTTCACAAGAAGATAATTATCCGAAAGGATTTTACCACCCTCAAGGGGGATTCATCAGGGTCACGTTCTTTTCGAGTTGTTCGCGAAAATCAGAAAGTACCCCCGACGCTGAAATCCCAGACTGATTCATCTTCGTCATCCTGGGGATCAAGGTTGAATCCCCAGACGACGCGGAGAGGTCCCATCGGTGAGAGCCATCGTATACCTAAGCCCACAGCATTTTTTATGTTATCGGTATCACCCCAATCCTCATCATCGTTCATTACCTGTCCGGCATCATAAAAGACCACACCGCGCAATCCCTGGGTTTCCATAAGTGGGAAGATTACCTCGGTGTTGGTGTACCACATTTTGTCGCCACCAATACGCTCATCTCTATTTAATTTTTCGTTAAATATAGTCGGACTTACCTTGCCGAACTCGAAGCCACGAATGGAACTGAGGCCGCCGAGATAAAATCGTTCATAGACCGGGAGCTTGTTGGTTTCGTTCTCGAAGACCTGCCCGACCGAACCTTCTATATGAAAGACTGTTTTAAAGGGCATGGGGAAATACCAGCCGGAGGACCCTTCAACTTTGGTAAACTGGGCATCGCCTCCGAGAGGGCCGCCACCATACTTGATGCTGATCACATTCCTGGAACCTTCAGATGCAGCGTAGAGTCTATTCCGGGTGTCCCGAACGAAGGAAACTTTAACAGCGCTGGTTATATGGAGATCAACGGAGTTTTTAATGATATACGAGGCGTCTTCAGAGACATCTGTCAGGTTGGTATCGGTGAAGCTGTAATTACCATAAATTTTCCATTTGCCGAAGATTGGGTAACCGATACGAATTCCACCCCCCTTGGAATCCTTGGTGTAATCATCATATTCACGTTCGGTACTAAAAAGATCCAGTCCCCAGGAAAGAGCGGAATCGTTAAGGTGGGGATTGGTATAGCCCAGGTTATATCTGGAACTGGAACTGCTGATGTTAGCGCTGAGTGAAAGGGTATCGCCCCGCCCGAGGAAGTTGTTTTCGGAGATCTGCCCCATGAGGATGAGATTGTCAGCCGAACTGAAGCCGGCACCAATACTGAAATTTCCAGTACTCTTTTCCTTGACCTCAACGATGACATTCATGCGATCAGGATCAAGGGATGGTTCGGGGATGATATTTACTTCTTCAAAATAGGTGAGCCGCTGCAGAGCCTGGGTGCTATCACGTATGGCCTTTGAGTCAAAAACACCACCCTCGGCAATACGTAACTCTCGTCGGATGACGTTGTCTCTGGTTCGTGTGTTGCCCCTGATGGTAATCCTGTCGATATAGACTAAATTATTCTTGCTGATATCGAAGGTGACATCCATGCGGTCACCACTTGGATCCTTCTTGATATTCGGCTTGATGTCAGCAAAAGCGAATCCTGCTTCAGCGTAGATATCGGTCAATTTAAGGATATCGTCCCGGATGGCTTGTCTGCTGAGATATTCTTCTTCAGGGATGGTAAGCTGACTGATTAATTCATCCTTGCTCTTTCCCTCCAGCAGGTCGCCTGTAATATCCACTGTCCCCACACGAAATCGAGGTCCTTCCTCAATTATGAATTTAACATAAAGAAATTCTTTCTCCTGCCTGATCTCAGGGTCAGCAATTTTCGCTTCAAGAAAACCATGATTGTTATAAAAGTTAATAATCCGGCCGGCATCCTGCTGTACCTTGTTCATGTCGAGCAGCCCGCCTTCCGTCAACCATGAAAGGAACCATTTCTCGCTGGTTTCTATTTGATCGCGGAGTTCATCGTCATCAAAGGTTGTGTTGCCTTCAAAGGAGATTTTTTTGATG
The DNA here is from genome assembly GCA_963709755.1 of uncultured delta proteobacterium. Lineage (GTDB taxonomy): Bacteria > Desulfobacterota > Desulfobulbia > Desulfobulbales > Desulfocapsaceae > Desulforhopalus_A. The sequence continues at coordinate 134,708 of CAVPXO010000006.1, read as the reverse complement.
TACATTTTTACTCCTTCATCGATGATAAACTGAACGACAGCACCTTGATTGTCAGGGTAAGTTATTTTAGCCGTAACCTTGCTGTTATAAAAACCTTTCGACTTGTACAGTTGACGGATTGTTTCTTCGGCAGCGGTTATTTTGAAGGGATTGAGAATAAAATGTTCCTTAATGTTTGCCGCCTCTTTTACATCTTCTTCCTTCAGTTCATCTATACCTTCATATATCACCGATTTGATCACCGGTTTTTCAATTACCCTGAAAATAACTTTTTTCCCTTTTGGGGTATCGCTGACGTCAATCTGGACATCATTGAAATATCCCATCGAGTAAATTTCTTTCAGGTCTTTTCTCAGTTTTTCAGGGTTGTAAGGGTCCCCGGGCTTGGTGGATATCTTTCTCAGTATTGCACCGGAATCAATACGTTTATTGCCCTCTGGCGCGATAGACGCGATTAAGAAATCCCTCTTACTATATCGCTTAATTTCTGCAACAATCTTATTTAATGCTTCTTCCAGACCGTCCAGAGAATCTGTCGTCTGATAATAGTAGGTTGGGTTGGAGGGGGAAAGAAGATCGAATAGTTTAATGTCCACACTGATCTGGTTGCCGATAAGCGTAAGATTTCCAGTGGCCAGGTTATCGGAATCGGTTTTTACCGCTATATCCTGCATTACTTTTACAGGAGGTGGCCAGCTCCCCTGGTAGTTCGCCATCTGCTCTGCCCTGCTTCGGGGAATGTAGGATATATTCGATTGCGTGAGGGCAGCCTGCAGGTCCTTGTCTGCTTTTTCTGTGAAATTTTGAGTATTACCTGAGCTGTTAATTTTAAGAGGCAGGAAACTGATCTTCGCGTTGTCTGCCTGGACAGGAGAGGCAGCGAAAAACAGAAGAAACAACAGGGCCAGGTAGGAAATGGATACGAACCTTGGTGGAGTTTGACAGACAATCTTCCTAAATAAAATCATAAAAACCTTCCTGTTAATGAAACCGCAGGCAGCTGAGGCTACGTATGTCCACGCAGCTTTCATAGCTTTTGCCTGTCGATTATGTAGAGATAATAAAAACTACCAAATCCCACAGAATAGAACGAAGTGATCTTTTAAAAAACGAGCCCATTATGCCATGTTTCTTAATAATTGCAAAGGATCCAAACCAGTTTGTAGGAAAAATATAGGAATTAATCTGTATTGTTAAGAAGAGATGGTTGCCACGGTTGGATATTAGTTTTGGAAGTATTGTTTATCAAAGAGAAAATAAATTGCATTTTCAGCAAACAATGAGGGGAAAATATGCTGCTTTCACAGATAGCAAAAAACTGTATGGACATTGTTTTTCCCCCTGTCTGTGCGGTATGCGGTACCAAATTACCCATTGAAAAATCTGGTCATTTTTGTGTCAATTGTCATTCCGGAATCCGATTTGTAGAGCCACCTTTTTGCCGCATTTGTGGTTTTGAAGTATTTGGGGTAAAAGAAAATAACCCTCTTTGCGGAGAATGTCTGGGAGATCTGCCGCCCTATGCGATCGCCAGATCGGTTGTCCGCTATGAACCGCAGGTTCAAAAGCTGATCCATAAATTGAAATATGGGAGTGACTTGTCTGTTCTGCCAGGAATCATGGAGTTGATCGGCTGCTATGATATGGCTGAGTTTGATGATATTGACTGTATTGTTATGGTTCCGCTCCATCTCCAGAGACTTCGAGGGAGAGGCTTGAATCAGGCAGCTGTTCTGGCCAGACTATTTTTCGCTGACAGACTGTCTTTTATTCAATCGGATTGGATGGTTAGAACAAGAAATACTGCACCACAGACAGAACTTGGCAGGAAAGAACGCAGGAAAAATCTGAGAGGCTCTTTTCAGATTCGGACTCCAAAAAAGATTCAAGGGGCTTCAGTTTGTCTTGTCGACGATGTTTTTACCACCGGCACAACCGTAAAAGAGTGCAGTAAAGTGATAATGGAGAGTGGGGCCGATAAGGTAAAAGTTCTCACCTTTGCAAGAGTGAATGCCCCACATAGTGGTAGGCATTTCCGATGATAAATTATAATTCAATAATAATTAAATAATATTTGAATTATTATTTTGGCTGAAACCCGCGATATGACTAGATTGCAAAATATTAATTGGTAGAAAATAGAGATATATTGAGTAAATTTCCGAAAAACCTATATATGTGGAGTTAAGATTTTTTGTGAAACTGTTGATAACTTTGTTGATAAGTGTCTAAAGGTGCTAGATGTCGCAAAAAAAGTGTGATTGATTGTAATGCCTGCAAACCAAGGGGCCGTGGCTGGTTATAATCCCAGATTCAGCAGTATCAAGGGGTTTTGGCCGTTGTGCATAACCGATAAGTGATCTTTGAAAATATCTGAATATCGTCTTTGACGGAAAAAATAAATTGGAGTTTATTTCGATCCATAAATTTCACATTGGACGGTCCAGGCACCTGTGATTCTGTTCTATTGGTTGTCATAGCTAAATGTAGTACATTGATCGGTGTACAGATAGTGCGTTGATTGTACGGGATATTTTGGTTAGATAAGCATATTTTTTTCATTAATCTATTTGTAATTGCGTGAAGGATTTTTTTATGATCTGGGCGAAAGTGAAAGAGAGTCTTAAAGAGACTCTGGCGGATAATATTTTTAATCTTTGGATAGAGCCACTTCAGTTTGAGCAGTTTCAAGGAGATCGTCTTTATCTTTCAGGCCCGGATAGATATTTCAGTGCCTATGTAAAACAGAATTTTTCATCGGTGATAGAAGATAAATTGCAGGAGAATGGACTGCAATCGACGCAGTTGATTTTTTGTGAAAAAAGTCGGGAGCGCGAACAGCTTTCTTCCCCGGAAAAGGGAACAATGACCCAGATGCGGCTCCCCAATGTCCCTCAAAATAACTCAAAGTTTCGGTCTCTTCATCCACGCTATACCTTCGATGAGTTCATGGTTGGTGATTGTAACATTCTTGCAGAGTCGGCCTGCAGATCGATGGTTGCAGAAGACGGATTGGTTGGACCTTGTCTTTACATTAACAGTGGCACCGGCCTGGGAAAAAGCCATCTCACCCATGCCGTGGCGCACCAGGTGTTCACAACATCACCGATGACCAGACTGCACTACCTGACAGCTAAACAGTTCGCCGCCGAAATGATTCGTGGAATTCAGACAAAGACCATGGACGATTTCAAACGCAAGTATCAGGAAAATTGTGATATTCTGTTGGTGGAGGATGTACACTCTCTGACTGGGAAGAAAAAAACCCAGGAGGAGTTGAATGATATTCTTGATACCCTGATTAAGTCAGGCAAAAGAGTGATTCTTACCTCCAATAGTGCTCCTCGCGATCTGATAGGTATTGATAATGAATTTCGCTCTCGAATGACCTCGGGGCTGGTAACTACCATGAAAGCTCCGGATGTGAATACACGCTATCGGATAGTGGAGAAAAAGGCTATGCAGCAGCAGCTGTTGCTCAATGAGGACTTGGTGAGCTATCTGGCAAATCATATTCGGGGAGATGTCCGCAAAATAGAATCAGCACTTATTGCCATACGTGCCAGGGCTCGCCTGGCAGGTGGCCATGTTGACATGGATCTGGTGCGACAGGTGGTTGGCTCTGTTGTTGGAGTAAATCAGATACTGACCGCTGCAATGATCTGTGAACTGGTGAGTGGCCAGTATAAGGTAAGCGTTAAAGAGCTGCAGTCTAAATCGAGGAAAAAAGTAATCACCACTCCAAGGCAGATTGCCATGTATCTGTCCCGCAAATATACGGAAGAATCCCTGGTAGATATCGGCAAGACCTTCAACCGTGACCATTCTACGGTACTCCATTCGATCAAAGTGGTCTCGAACATGCTGGTTAATGACACTTCCGTTAATGCTCAGATGGAGATATTGAGTCATAAGGTGAAACAACTTTAGTGCCTTACTCCAAAAATACACAAAAACAACAAGCAACCACGAGAGGTTTTTTTGAAATCAGGAACTTAAAGTAACCACCAAGGCACTTATCCCCGTGCTGTGCGGGGATGAGATGAACGTACCAGCAGAGAGCATCAAGAAAAGCACCCCTAGTAGCTCGCATCCGCAAGTTGTCACTTCCCCCCCCTGAACAACTTGCGCATGCTTGCTACAAGGTGTGCTTTTTTGCTGTTACTGCAGAGTTTCCTTTTTGCTGTTATGTAATTTCATCTCATCCCAGCAAAGCAAAGGGACTTTGTTTAGTACCCCTTGGGTGCCATGCAAGAACAAAGTGTGCTTTTTGCTCTCTGGTAATACGACCATCTCATCCCCGCACAGCACGGGGATAAGTGCCTTGGTGGTGGATCTGACATCCTAATGTTAAAATTATATAAAAATTTGTTGTAATTGTTCTAGTTTTTCTAAAATAAGGCACTAAAAATAAATTCCCTTTAACTCCACACCATGTTCATCAGTAGCCGATGAGAAAAGAACAGCCTCGGCAACACGACTGGCGCACTTTATCATATCATTGAGGCCTATTCCTTCCCAGCCGAATCCAAGAATGTGCAAACCAGGATTCCCGGCAAGAAAATTTTGACGCCATTCAAGCAGCTGTGGATAGTTTTTTTCGAGCTGAGGGATTCCGCCGCTTGAACGTAAAACGGTAGTGTAGACGGGGGCTTTGTTAATCTTAAGAATTTCCCGAACGTCTTCGAGAGCTTTTGCGGTAAGGGTTTTGTCGTCCAGTTCCAGCCTTTCAGGATGTCTTCTACCTCCAACCAGAGTTTCAAAGACGATATGATTTTTTGGGGCACGTCCGGGAAACATATTCGAAGAGAACAATGATCCGAGGGTAAATCGCTGCTCTTGTTCCGGAGTCAGATAACCAAAGCCCGGGGGGAGTTTGACACTATCGTCAAAGCCGAAGACTACGGTAGCTATCCATGTCTCAGGCACAGAACTCTCGGGCAGGGTCGGATCAAGTTGGCCAAGAAGTTTCAGGGCAGCGTTTATCGGCAGGGCGAAAATGACGTTTTCTGCCTGGAACACCCCTTTTGACGTTGTTACAAGCCAACACTTTTCCTGGGATTGCACAGATGTGACGTTAGTACCCAGATGGAGATCCTGTCCGACAGTGAGTTCTTCAGCCAGCCTATCCGGCAAGCGTTGCATTCCGGATGGGAAACTGGTCATGGCCGGCATGGACAATCTCGATTTCGTATCTCTCTTATCTTGTTGTCTCTTTTGCAACATTTTGGTCAAGAGTCCCCGTAATACCGAACCATATTCTTTCTCCAGAACACGGGCACCCGGCATAACGCTGTCTATGGTCAATCTGTTGAAATCCCCGGCATATGTTCCGGTATAGACAGCATCAAGATAGGGGAGCAGAGCTGGACCAAAACGATGATTGATCCATTTTGCCACCGTAGGCTCTCCATCAAGGATTGGCTGCCATAATTCAGCAAGAACACGAATTTTTGCCTGCCAGGAAATGAGGGGGGCTCGCAGGATCTTGCCCGGAGTTTGAGGAATCAGGTTCAATTTGTCGTTCAGGTAGACGTATCTCACAAAATCTATTAGCGGGGCTTTAACGCATTCCCTGTCAAGTCCTGTTTCGGAAAGCAGCAGCTTACTTTCAGCGCAGTTGTCTAAAAATCCATGGGGGCCTCTTTCGGTTATATATCCCTGGTCGCGATTTGTTCGGATGACGCCTCCTGTAGCCCCCGTTTTCTCAAGGATGCAAAATTGGTGGCGAGGATTGTGCAGCCGCAATTTATGAGCAACGGTCAGTCCGGAAAGGCCTCCGCCTAATATAATAGTTTGGAATTTTTTGTTCATTGAAGAGTTATTTCAAGTTGAGATTGTGTGATGTCAATGGTTACCCACCCGCCCTGTTTGAGCATGCCGGGATTATAAACAGGGGTTTTAAAAATCATATCCTTTCCCTTTGCTTCGTGAATATGACCTGTAATGCAGAGATCCGGCTGATACTGTTCGATGATTGCACGGATGGCTTTAGATCCCACATGTCTGCCGTTATGTAATTTGTCGACACGGGTATTATATGGTGGCATATGGGAAACCAGAATAACTGGAATATTTCTGTTAAGCAAAGGCCGGGCCAGTGAGATAAATTCCAGTCCCTGCCGAAAGGCTCTGTCTGCAAGATGAGAAATGTCTTTTTCCAAAAATTCAGATGGAGTGTTAAAGGGAGTGTGGTTGGAACCTCCGATGCCGATCAGGCAAACCTCTCTCTGTACCAGCCTGGCCTGTCCATGTAGGTTTATTCCTAGCTTTTCCAGATAATCGTTGACATCCGGATTGTCAATATTTCCAAATTGTGCCAGGACATTCGGGTTGATGCTCATGATGTCGTCAAGGACACTTCTGGTTTCTTTTTTGCCACCGTAATTAGTCAGGTCTCCATTTAAGAGTACCAGGTCAGCCTCTCTTATACCAGGAATTCTTCTTACCTCGGCAGTGGCCATGTGAATATCGCCAAAGGCTATTATTTTCATAAGCTTTTTCTAACTGATACGGGGGAGAGGTAGGCGGTTTCGTGCTCTTGACAGTTTTTCATCTATGCTTAACATTTGGCCGACTTTCTCTAAAAATTAATGGAAAGGGAAATTGACTTTTCTTTCTCAAAAAGTACTACATTCTTTGAGGTAAAACATGACAAGTGAAAAAGCAACCTATGAATTCAAGGCTGAAACAAAGAAACTCCTCGATATAGTAATTAACTCTCTTTATACAGAACGTGATGTATTTATCAGGGAGTTGATTTCCAATTCGGCTGATGCCCTTGAAAAATTTCGACATGCGAGTATTACCCAGACAGAGGTGTTTGACGATCATGTGCCTCTCGAAATCACCATTGAGCTGAATGAAGACAAGAATACTCTGACTATTACCGACACCGGAATAGGCATGAATAAAGGTGAGCTGGAGCATAATCTGGGAACGATTGCTCATTCCGGTTCCAATACCTACCTTGCCGAACTCGTCGAGGCAGCTAAAAAGGATGTCAGTCTGATTGGTCAATTCGGAGTTGGATTTTATTCGGCTTTTATGGCAGGCAAGATGGTCAGGGTACAGACCAGGTCCTGGGATAAAAGTGAGGGACATGAATGGGCTTCAGATGGTACAGGTTCCTTTACCATAACTGAGATGGAAGGACTCCGACGAGGCACCAAGGTAATTGTAGAACTGAAAGAAGATGCCAAGGAATATGCCCAGAAATGGAAAATCGACTCGATTGTGAAACAGTATTCCGCCTTTGTTTCCTTTCCGATTAAACTGGATGGCGAAACTATCAACACGGTTCAGGCGCTCTGGACGAAAAATAAAAACGATGTCAAGGATGAAGAGTACAATGACTTTTATAAGTTTGTCGGCAACGCAGTAAGTGATCCAATGTATCGGCTGCATTTTTCAGCGGATGCTCCTTTGGCTATCAATGCACTTCTTTTTGTTCCTGCGGAAAATTTTGAAGTCTTTGGTTTTGGCAAGGTTGATCCAGGCGTCAATTTATACTGTCAACGTATTCTTATCGATCAACATTCCAAGAACATTCTGCCCGAATGGCTGCGGTTCCTCAAAGGAGTCGTCGATAGTGAAGATCTTCCGTTGAATATTTCCAGGCAGGCACTGCAGGATAACGCCCTGGTAGCAAAATTACGTCGGGTTATCACCAAGCGTTTCCTGAAGCATCTCGACGAAGAGGCAACAAGAGAGCCTGAAAAATATCTGAAATTCTGGTCGACCTTTGGACTCTATTTGAAAGAAGGAGTTACCACCGATTATGAATACCAAAAAGAGATCGGGAAATTACTCCGCTTTGAGTCTTCCAAGTCTGAGACTGGAACACCCATCGCCCTAGCTGATTATATCCTCAGAATGAATCCGGATCAAGAAGAGATATATTATATTAACGGTCCCAACAGAGCAGCCATTGAAGCCGGACCTTATGTAGAAATGTTCACCAAAAAGGATATCGAAATTCTTTATACCATGGAGCCGATTGATGATTTTGTCCTCAGTCATCTTGGTGAATTTGAAGGAAAAAAATTAGTATCTGCAGATCGGGCCGATCTCTCAATCACCAAGGACGAAGAAGAGCCAAAGGAAGAAAGTGGTGCGGAGACCGCAAAGCTTGATAAAGACGCTTTGGGCGAGCTGACTAAATGGATGCAGGAGGTGCTCAAAAAGACTGTTTCGGAAGTGGTAGTTTCCAAACGACTCGTTGACGCGCCGGCGATGATTGTTAATCCAGACGGCCACATGTCATCAACGATGGAGCGGATTCTTTCCGCTAGCAGAAAAGAGCACGGTATTCCGGGAATGGAAAGTTCAAAGAAGAAGCTGGAGATCAATCCTAAAAATCCGCTGATTGTGAAACTGGCAGAACTCCACCAGAAAGATGAAACATTTGCCGGGGAAGTGGCTAAACAAATACATGATAACGCGATGATTCAAGCGGGTCTTGTCGTCGATCCCCTTGAGATGGTAGAAAGGAATTATAGGATACTGAGCCGTGTTGTAGAGAGTTAACCACGATATCCTGACATTGTTTATATGAAATGCGGGTGACCCCAAATTTCGTTAAGGCTTCATACCTGTATACTGGTATGAAGCCTTAATTCCCTCCAAATATGGCCATCTCTGAGTTAGTCGTTGAAAAATAAATACCCACAGGCTATAGAGTTGTTGATGATTTAACAACAATCTGCTTTTGGAGAACGGTATGATTTTAAGAATGAAAGTTTGTCTCTTAGCCCTGGTTGCCCTGGTCGCTATTTCCGGTTGCTACTCGACACCGGTTCGTCATCTCGCTTCGGATGTGTCCTTACTGAAGGTTGGTGAATCCACCGAGAAGGATGTCTTGATTTTTTTGGGAGAGCCGGATGAACAAGAGGAGCTGGTCGGTGGAGTCGAGAAATGGCTCTATAGGGACAAGGAGATGTCTTTTTTAGAAAAGACGCCCCTTATCGGTAAACATATTGGCTCTCCTGAGTATAAACAGGTGGTGGTGACGATAGCCAACAATATAGTTACCGACGTTGTCTATTCCTCCTCAGATGCAGATGATCTGGGCTGGATGGATGACTATTCCTGGCAAGAGAAAAACGAGTGATGGACCAGTACAGAACGGTAAGAGAGAGAATGGTTCAGGAACAGCTCATGGGCCGTGATATTACCGATGAACGTGTTCTGGCTGCAATGTCTGAAGTTCCCAGGCATTTTTTTATGGATGACGCCATGCGTGGTCGGGCATATGGGGATCATCCTCTGCCGATAGGTGCTGGGCAAACCATTTCACAACCTTATATTGTTGCCTATATGACCCAGGCTTTGGGCTTGAGCGGCAATGAAAAAGTTTTGGAAATTGGTACCGGCAGCGGTTATCAGGCCGCGATCCTCTCCCGTTTGTGCAGCCAGGTCTATACTGTTGAGCGGATCAATTCGCTGCTGGCTGCAGCCAGAAAGATATTTGATAAGCTGCACTACTACAATATCAGGTCAAAACTGGATGACGGCACGGTTGGGTGGCCGGAATATGGTCCCTATGATGCTGTCATCGTAACCGCCGGTGGTCCAGTCATCCCGGAACCTTTAATAGACCAATTGGCTGATCCGGGCAGATTAGTAATACCGGTCGGTGATCAGCATGTACAGGATCTGCAGTTACTAGAAAAAAATGAAGGGAAGATTGAAGTGACGAGTCTTGCCAGCGTCCGTTTTGTTGATTTGGTGGGAGAACATGGCTGGAGTGAGTGAAACAATTGGTTCCCAGGGGATGATGCGCAGACTTTACGACTATTGCATGGGCTGGATCAGCAGTCGGAATGGTGTATGGGTACTGTTTTTGATTGCCTTTGCAGAGTCTTCCTTTTTCCCTCTCCCTCCCGATATCTTTCTTATTGCTATGTGTGTGGCAATCCCCGCCAGCTCCTTCAGGTATGCAGCTGTCTGCTCTGTGGGTTCTGTTCTTGGCGGCGCCTTTGGTTATGGCCTCGGTTTATGGTTTATGGACGGTATTGGTATGTCCATAATCGACTGGTATGGGCTCGCGGGAAAATATGAACTGGTGCAGCAGTATTTCAAGGCGTATGATGTGTGGATAGTCGGGACGGCCGGGTTTACTCCCATTCCCTATAAGCTTTTTACCATCACAGCCGGTTTTGTTCATTCCAACTTTTTCACTTTTATGGTCGTGTCGCTGCTGTCACGTTCGGCCCGGTTTTTTCTGGTTGCAGGATTAATCTGGAAATTTGGTCCACAGATAAAAATATTTATTGATCGTTATTTCAATATGCTCTCCATCGCCTTTATCATACTGCTGGCGGGCGGATTTTTCCTTATGAGGGCTATTTTCTAAGAGAACTTTTTTACTGTCTCTTTAAAAATAGCCATTCAGCTGCCGTAGAATCCTCTCTGCTGAAGCAATAGTCTTCCAAATTGAAATCCTGCAGGTTTTCTGCCTTTGTTATCCTGTTGTCGATGGCGAAATGGATCATCAATCCTCTGGCTCTCTTCGAATGAATTGGGATTGTCCGATACTTGCCATTGTGCAGCTGCTTGAAAATGATGGTTATCATTCCACCCCGAAGTGTCTTTTGGTCCACCACCCTTGAATATTCAGCCGAGGCAAGATTGACTAATATCCTGTCGCTGCTTTTTGCTAGAGTCTGATTGATGATATCCGTTATCGGCTTTTTCCAGAAATGATAGAGATTGGCGGCTCCATCTATACTAAGGGAACAACCCATTTCCAGCCGATATGGTTGCATAAGGTCAAGCGGTCTGAGTATGCCATAGAGTCCGGATAGGATAAAAAGATATTTCTGGGCATAGTGCAATTGTTCTGTGGTGTAGTGGTCGGCCTGGATCGCGCTGTAGTTATCACCCTGAAAAGTAAAAAGAGCCTGCTTGGAGTTTTCCGGAGATAAAGACCAGGCAAAGTTATTGATCAGTTGACAGGTGGAATCAGTGAGTCGGTCACTGATTTTCATCAGTCGGGAAAGTTCTGCCCGATCCATTAACTGCAGCCGGTTAATGAGAAGTTTTGTCTTTTCAAACAGTGCGGGGAGAGAGTGCTGAGCAAAAACTCGCCCGTTAAAACGCTGGGTCTTGGATGGGGTTGTGATAATCTGCATGGATTTTCCTCTCAGGGGCAAGTCAAAATCACGGAAAAATGTTTGTCAATGTTGTAAGGTATCCTCATTGTATGACAATGACAAATGGTGGATTAACGTTCAGGCTTATCATGTAACAATGGAGGTGAGAGATGGTAGAGAGGACAGTAGAACAGGAAATCGAATCCTTTCTCGAAGACTGGAAAGGTGACATGCAACCGATGCGTGACTGGTTCAGGAAATTTTACCAGGAATTGTCGGCGATGGAAGGAGTGACATTAACTTTTGTTGCTCGGCCCGGTGTGAGCTATTCGATACGCCCGATGCATAAAAACCAGACGAGGAGGGATAAGTTCGCCATAGTTGACGTAATTGATGATGACCCGAATGAGAGGTGGTTGTCGGTTTGTTTTTATGAAGACATGATAACGGATCCCAATGGTCTTGGTGAGTTGATTCCCGGTGGCCTTTCCGGCAGTGATGGTTATTGTTTTGACATGTATGAAAATAACGAAGAACTCGGTCAAGATCTGCTTGATCGGTTAAAAGAGGCCGGAGCAGTCGCTGCCGCCAGCAATTAAAAGTATAACAAACCGATCACTTTGATTTTTGTGATCGGTTGTTACGACAGTCCTTATCTTATTCCAGGAAAAAGTAATCCAGGAAAAAGCCAGTCAAAAAAGTTTTTTCGGTAATGCCTTACAGCTTTTTTTTTTATCTGCATTATGGTACTACAGTGTATTATACTACAATGTGAGATGCAATTTTGTGGGCCCATGTCACCTGGAAAATCAGCGCAGGGCAGTGTGGCCTGCGTGAACCTAACGAGTGAGAGAAAAAAATGAATGAAGCGTTGATTCTCGAGAAGCTGGACAGGCTCTCAGATGAAGTCAGATCTTTGAGGTCGGATGTTCTTTCAGAGTTGAAACAGGATCTTGAACCAATTCTGAAGCAGGCCAGGCCCGTCAGTGCCGGACTTCCCAGCAAGATCGATGCCGGTAATTCGAATGAAAAGGTGCTCCAGGTCACCCAGAACCTGCTGCTGAGCCTTGAGCAGTTAAACAAGGTCCTCATCGGTGTGAGAGCCGGTGCTGAGCTGAAAGATGGCAAGGGTGCTTTGATGACTGAGAGCTATCCCGAGTCGATTCAGTTCTTTGCCGATCTGGAAGGGGATTTCCATATAGACGAACTGGTCATCCTTTTAAGAAAAACCCTCACCAATCTTGACACTATGGGAGAAGGTCTGGATATGTTGAAAGCGGGGGTGGAACTGAGAGATGATATGGTTCCTATCTTAAAGCTGATGTATCCTCGTTTGCTCCGCTTCCTCAACTCCCTGCATGAAGGTGAATTCCAGGCAGAAAAACTAGGAGACCTGCTGCATACCGTGTTGATCAATATTCATACCCTGAGCGATCTCCTCAATATGGTTCAGCCCATGACTGAACTTGTTAAAGAGATCGGGGTGCTGATGAAAGAGACTGATGTTATCAACGGTATGAACATTTGGTTGGATGGATGGCAGCAGGGCAATGGCCTGATCAAATTGGCCGGTACCGTCTTCACCGCAGTCAAGCGAATCGATTACAGTGAAAGTCAAATCGAAGAGATATGTCAGGTTATCAACAATATTGACTTTACCAAGGTGAAGCCGATCGGTCCACTGGGGATGATCAAGCAGGTAAACGATCCGAAGGTCCAGGAGGCCTTTGGCTTCCTCTTCATGATGCTGCAGGCTGTTGGCAGTTGTTTACAGGCATATCAGAATGGCAATAGACAGAAAAAAGAAGAGCTTGGATAATTTTCGCATATTAACGGCTGAATCGCTGCTTTGAAGGGAGCACGTTAGGCCAAAGAACGAAAAAAGGAGAACACAGGTACTATGAAAAAACTAGTCATACTGGGTGCCGGTAGTGGCGGTACCATGATGGCGAACAAAATGAGAAAAGACCTTGATGATGACTGGTCGATAACCTTGATTGACAGGGATAATGTCCATTATTATCAACCGGGCTTTCTCTTTGTACCGTTCGACATTAACAAACCACAGGAAATTCGGAGAAGTAGAAGAGAATTTATTAAGCCGGGGATAAATTTCGTCATTTCTGAGCTGACTAATGTCGACTGGGATAAGCAGGAAGTCACTACCGCCACGGAAGGGATCTTCAAATATGATATTCTCGTTATGTCAACGGGCTGTGATGTTCGCCCTGAAGAAATTGAAGGGCTGAAGGAAGGTTGGAATAATGATATCTATGGCTATTACCGGTTTGACGACTGCCAGGTTCTGGGCAAGGCGTTAAAGAAATTCACCGGAGGAAAGTTGGTGGTCAATATAGCGGAGATGCCCATTAAGTGTCCGGTTGCCCCGCTTGAGTTCGCCTTTCTGGCCGACTGGTATTTTCATGAACGTGGCATCCGCGACAAGGTGGAAATTGAATTTGTCACTCCGCTGTCAGGTGCCTTTACCAAGCCAGTGGCAACGAGGGTGCTGACAGAGGCATGTGCCGATAAAAACATCAAGATTACCCCCAATTTTGCGCTCGGTTCTGTTGATCATACGAAAAAAGTGATTGCGGCCTATGATGGTACGGAAGTCAACTATGATATGCTCGTCTCCATTCCACCGAACTTCGGTTCTCAGGTAATGATAGATTCGGGAGTCTCTGATCCGATGGGATATATACCAGTGGATAAGCATACCTTGCAGCCCGCCGGACATGATAACGTATGGGTGCTTGGAGATGGTACAGATGTTCCTACTTCAAAGGCCGGAGCCGTTGCCCATTTCCAGGGAGATGTTCTGCATGAGAATATAATGGCCTATATTACCGGAGGTGAACAGCACGCCCGGTCGGATGGGCACGCGGTTTGATTCATAGAATCAGGCTTCGGGAAAGCCTATATCATTGATTTTAACTACGACACTGAGCCTCTGACCGGAAAATATCCGTTCCCTGCTGTTGGACCAATGAGTCTCTTAAAAGATACCGAAGTGAACCATATGGCCAAGCTTATGTTTAAGTGGGCCTACTTCAACCTCCTGTTGAAAGGCGTTTGGCTTGGACCACCTAATCTTATGATGGAAGGGAAGCACAGGAGCAGGTAAAAAAATAAGTGAATGGCTCACTTGTTCCAAAGAAAGCCGGAGTTGTGTGCAACTCCGGCTTTCTTGCGTTTTGCGACCTGTGAAGAACAGAGGTTCTTTCTTCAATATTTTTTACCACGTCACCTGACATTTTAGCAATGAACTGATACAATCGTCTCAGGCAGGCTCAACCTGACCATTTTGGTTCAGTTAACAGGATAGATTTATTGATTAAAGCAAGGAAGAAAAGAAAAGAGATGAGATTTGCAGATATTCCTATCAGGATCAAACTGATCACAGTTTGTATTGTTATCGGTATAGTACCACTTGTTGTTGCTGGTTTTTACGGCGACTGGCTGGTCACCAATTCGCTGATTGATAAATCTTTCAATAATCTTGTGACCATCCAGTCTTTGCGAAAAAAACAGGTGGAAACTTCGTTTAAACGATTCTTCAATGATCTGAAAACGCTCACTGCAAGCCAGCGACTGCATGATATGATCGACGAGCTTGAGACCTACAGACAACAGGCAGAGGTTCCTTCCTCCTCTCCCATTAACGTTGAAACCGATGAGTATCAACGAATAGCCGCAAAATATCGGGGAGCATACCTTGAGTATGTCGAGACGTACGGTTACCACGATCTTAAGATTGTTTCGTCGCTGTCGGGGCATGTATTATTTACGGTTGCGGCGGAGCGGGATCTTGGCGCCAACTTGGTGTATGGCCGCTACCTGGAGAGCGGCCTTGCCGCTGTGTGGCGTGAGGTGGTAAATACCGGCAAGATCGCGGTGATTGATTTTGTTGCCTATGAACCAAGTAACGGCATGGAATCACTTTTTATAGGTGCTCCGGTTTTTAACAAAACCGGTACCTTGCAAAGTGTTGTAGTCTTGCAGCTGGGCCCCTCCTTTATCAATACTATCGTAGATAGCCGTGAAGGGATGGGATCAACAGGAGAGTCCTATTTGATTCGCTGGTTTGACAGTACCGAAAAATTTGAATTCAGGTCCAATATGCATACCATGGGAGATGGTAAGTATATTATCGGCTATAAAATGGTAAATGTGCCCGAATATTGGAAAGATGCGGTAAAGGCAAATTCCGAAAGCGGACACGGTCTCTACCTCGACAGTTTCAACAAAGAAGTCCTCGTCGCCTATGACCGCATTGATATCCCCGGTATTGAGTGGTATCAGATCTCAAAAATCGATAGGATGGAGGTAACCGAACCGCTCCGTAAGCTCTTGTCAAAGGGCCTGCCTGTCACTTTTGCTCTTTGTCTATTCATTGTCGGCTGTGCCTGGATTTTTTCCAGAAGAATAGTCCGGCCGGTGATAGCCGATGTGGAATTTGCCAAAGCAATTTCAGCCGGGAATCTTGATGCCTCAATTGATTTGCAGCAAAAAGATGAGCTGGGAATCCTGGCCTCAACTTTAAATGAGATGGCCCTGAATCTTCGGGAAACAGACTGGCTCAAGCGTGGCAAAGAGGGGCTTGAGGCTCAGTTGCGCGGTGAAGCTGACCTGAAGGCTCTGGGTTCGAAATTTATTTCCTTTATGGCAGATCATATGGATGGTCAGATTGGAGCGTTCTATCTCTATCAGGAGAACATGCTCGAGCTGGTGGCAAGCCATGCCTTTACTGATCGAAGCGGTAATTTTAATAAGATTAAGCTTGGTGAGGGACTGGTTGGCCAGGCAACGCTTGAACGTAGAATGATCGTTTTTTCAAACGTTAAGGATGTTACGCCGGAATTTAATTTCGGAGTCGAACAACTGCCTCCGAATCATTTTATGGTTGCACCATTATTGTTTGAAGGGAAAATAATAGCCGCTTTTCTTATCGGATCTTTTCTGCCCTTTAGCCATTTACATCGTAAGTTTGTCGAACAAAACCTTGAGAGTGTGGCTATTTTTATAAATATGGCCAGATCGCGACGGACAATTGAAGAATTGTATGAAAAGGCGCAGGGGCAACAGGATGAGTTACTGGTCGTCAACAAAGGCCTCGAAGCTCAGACCAGTGCGTTGAAGAAATCAGAGGCTGAATTACAGGCCCAGCAGGAAGAACTGCGAGTCATTAATGAAGAACTTGAAGAAAGAACCGAGGACCTGCAGAACTCCCAGGGTGAGTTGCAGGCGCAACAGGAGGAACTTCGGGTGACCAATGAGGATTTGCAGGAGCGCACGGAAACCCTTGAGAGACAGAAGGCGGCACTTCGGCAAAAGACAACGGATCTCATCAAGGCCCGGAAAGAGATTGAAAAGAAGGCCAAAGAGCTGGAACGCGGGAGTAAATATAAATCGGAATTCCTGGCAAACATGTCCCATGAGTTGCGGACCCCGCTGAACTCTATCCTTATCCTGTCCCAAATCCTGTGCTCCAATAAACAAAATAATCTGGATGAAAAACAGATTGAATCAGCCAGAGCTATAAACTCTTCAGGTTCGGAACTTTTGACTCTCATCAATGAAATTCTCGATTTATCCAAGGTTGAGGCTGGTAAAATTGAATTGTATTTTGAAGAGGTAGAGATTGACAGGATGGTCAACGATGTGAAGAGGCTCTTTGTGGATATTGCAGAGGAGAAGGGCCTTACTTTTGATATCGCAATTGACCAGAATCTTTCGAAAACCATTTATACCGATGGGCAACGGGTTCAGCAGATTTTGAGAAATCTCCTGACTAATGCATTCAAATTTACCCATAACGGGGCGGTGCGTCTTACCGTTTCCCCACCTGCATCGTCTATTGCCATCAACCAAAGTGACGCTATGCTTATTGCTTTTTCGATCAAAGATGAAGGAATAGGTATTCCCTTGAAACAACAGGAAGAAATCTTCAAAGCTTTTCAGCAGGCGGATGGCAGTACCAGTAGAACTTATGGAGGTACCGGACTCGGGCTGTCAATTTCCAAGGAATTGACCAGACTGCTTGGCGGCACAATTCATTTGGAAAGTCGCGAAGGAGAGGGGAGTACCTTTACCATTGTCCTTCCAGTTAAAACAACAGGTACAACTGTTTTGCGGCAGGATGAAAACAACCCGGAAGACATTTCTCAACAGGCGACAGAATCCAAAAAGTCTCGGATGGACGAGATCAAGGAGGGGGCAATCATAGAAAAACAGACTGTTGACGACCGAAACCGCCTTGATCCAGACGATAAGGTGCTGTTGATAATAGAAGATGACGGATCATCTGCAGAATTGATGTGCAATTTTGCGAGAGAACATGGGTTTAAATGTATCTTTGCCGAATCGGGTGAGATTGGGTTGCACTATGCCGACTACTATCTCCCAAGTGCGATTATCCTCGATATCGGCTTGTCCGGGATTGACGGGTGGGAAGTTATGGCCCGCCTGAAAGAGAATCCGGGACTCAGGCATATTCCTGTTTATTTTTTATCGGCCAATGAAGGTGTGCAGGAGGCAATGCTGCAGGGGGCCATTGGATTTTTGTCAAAACCGGTAAGTGTTGAAAAGGTAGAGGAGGCGTTCAAAAAGATTGATAAGATGATCTCAAAAAAGGTTAGCCGATTATTGGTGGTTGAAGATGATAAGATCCAGGCGGAATCCATTAAAAAACTGGTGGGCAATGGGGATGTATTGACCACGATAGTGAAGTCAGGAAAAAATGCTTTGACTGAGCTGAAAACTGGCGAATATGACTGCATGATCCTTGATCTCGGCCTGGAGGATATGACTGGTTTTGAACTCCTTGATGAAATACAGACATGCCCGATCAGCGCGACCGTTCCTGTTATTGTCTATACTGGTCGTGAACTCATCCGCGAAGAAGAAGAGAAGCTGCGAAAATACACAGAGAGTATCATTATAAAAGGTGCAAAATCACCTGAACGTCTGCTTGAAGAATCAGCCCTCTTTCTGCATAGGGTTGAGGCCAATCTCCCTTCGCACCAGATTGAGAAAATGCTCAGGGTTCATCCCAAAGATGATATCTTTAAAGATAAAGTGATCCTGGTGGTGGATGATGACATGCGCAATGTGTTTGCCTTGACCAGCCTTCTTGAGGATAAGGGAGTACAGGTCGTGGTCGCCAGGGATGGTTTGGAATCTCTGGAAAAGCTGGCTGTTCATAAGGAAATTGACCTGGTGCTCATGGATATAATGATGCCGAAAATGGATGGTTTTGAGGCAATGTCACAGATCAGGCAACAGCCCGAGCATAAAGAGCTGCCGATCATTGCTTTGACGGCTAAGGCCATGAAGGGGGACCGGACAAAATGTATTGAAGCCGGTGCCAACGATTATCTGGCCAAACCTGTCAATACCGATAAATTAATCTCTATCCTTAAAGTGTGGTTGTACTGATGTCCTCTGTCGAAGATGCGCTTGAAAATGAACGTATTGAAATTAAACTTCTGCTGGAGGGACTCTACTTAAAATATGGCTATGATTTTCGTGATTATGCCGGGGCGCATCTCAAAAGGAGATTGCAATTCAGTTGTCACGCGAGTGGTTTTACCGGCTACCTGGAGATGCTTCACAGGCTGATCAGCGATGAAAATCTTTTCCATGAGCTGGTTCTTGACCTTTCGATTAATGTCACGGAGATGTTCAGGGACCCTTTGGTGTATCGAAAAATAAGAGAACTGGTGGTGCCCCATTTAAAAACATACCCCTTTATCAGATCCTGGCATGCAGGTTGCTCTGCTGGTCAGGAAGTATATTCCATGTGCATACTCCTTCATGAAGAAGGGGTGAGTCCAAAGAGGATTCAGGTATATGCCACCGATTTCAATGATCTCATTCTAGACCGGGCCAAAAAAGGACTTTATCCGATTGATTCAATCAGGAATTATACGACAAATTATCAAAAGGCGGGTGGTTTGAATTCCTTTTCCGATTATTACACAGCAGGGTATGGAACTGTCAAAATTAATACACCGCTGAAAGACAGAATACTCTTTTCCTCTCACAATTTGGCAACTGACATGGTTTTTGCCGAGATGAATATTATAATTTGCAGGAATGTGTTGATTTATTTCAATAAAGATTTGCAAAATAGAGTTATTAGAATGTTTTACGAAAGTTTGTGCCCGGGTGGATTTCTCTGTCTTGGTTCAAAGGAGAGCCTTAAATTCACCAATTATGCTGATAAGTTTGAGGTGGTCGCCGAAAAAGAAAAAATTTATCGTAAAAAGCGGCTTGATTAACAAATGAAAAGCAAGAATTACGGCGGTAAAAAAAAGATTCAATATAGAGCAGTAGTGATTGGGGTTTCCGCCGGGGGCTTTCGCGCCTTGTCTGCCGTTCTGCCATTTCTTGATCGCAGACTGCCGCTTCCCGTATTTATTGTTCAGCATATGAGCCCCCTGACCGACCCCTATCTTGTTGAACATCTGCAGAATATATGTCAGGTAGAGGTAAAGCTGGCAGAAGACAAGGAAACGCCGAAACCTGCAGTTATATATATGGCTCCGCCTGATTACCATCTGCTTATTGAAGAGGATTATTCTCTTGCCTTATCGCTTGAAAATCGGGTTAATTATTCGCGACCTTCAATTGATGTCCTGTTTGAAAGTGCGGCGGAGGTCTATTTTGACAGCTTGATTGGGGTGATCATGACAGGAGCCAATGCAGATGGAACAAAGGGACTCATGAGAATAAAGGAGTGTGGCGGATTGACAATAGTGCAGGCACCGGAGACCGCAGAGGTCGATACCATGCCCGAATCAGCTATAGACTCAGTTGAAGTGGATTATATTGTGCCCCTCGACAAACTTGGAGAATTTCTCAATATGATGGTAATGGGGCAGTAAATGAGGAAAACACCGATTCTGATCGTGGATGATCGGAAAGAGAATTTATTGACCCTTGAAAGACTGCTCGATAGCCCTGATCTGCAGGTGGTTCGCGCCGAGTCGGGCAACGAGGCCCTGGCCAAGATTCTTGACTTCGAATTTGCCCTCATCCTGATGGATGTCAGAATGCCCGGGATGGACGGATATGAAACCGCGGAGTTAATGCGTGGAAGTGCCCGGTCAAGATCGATACCTATCATCTTTGTTACCGCCGCCCGGATGGATCGGGAGCATATGTTCAAAGGGTATGATTCTGGCGCAGTGGATTATCTTTTTAAGCCCCTTGAGCCTCAAATCCTCAAAAGAAAAGTTGGAATATTTCTGGAACTGCATCGCCAGAGGCAGCAGCTTGAGGAGAAGACAGTCGAGTTGGATGCCAAGATCCTTGAGCTGGAAGTACTGCATAAGGAACTTGAAGAAAAAAATGAAAAACTGGAACTCCTTTCTTCTTTAGACGGATTGACCGGACTTTTCAACAGGCGGTATTTTGATCATAATCTGATAAAAGAATGGAAACAGGCAAGCCGTGACAATACTCCGCTCTCCCTGCTTATTGTTGATATAGATTATTTCAAGAAATACAATGATTTTTATGGTCATTTGGAAGGTGATGACTGTTTACGCAAGGTGGCACAATCGCTTTATGACGCGTTAATGCGGCCTACCGATATCATCGCCAGGTATGGTGGGGAAGAGTTTACGGCAATATTGCCAAATACCGGAAGTGAAGGAGCGGAAAGAGTCGCTCGGCGTATGATGAATCACGTGGCTCGGTTGGGAATCGCTCATAAAGCATCCTCGGTTGACGAACTGGTGACGGTAAGCATCGGCGCATCTTCTATTTTTCCTATTGGAAAAATGGCTGTTACCACTTTGTTGGATCGTGCGGATAAAGCCCTCTATGAGGCTAAAGAGATGGGACGAAATACCTACCGCCACAGAGCTGGTGAAGACTAAACGTTGGAAGCTCAGCAGGAAGTAATAAAAAAGGAGGGCAGATTCAGCTCGCCCCCCTTTTTAAGATCAGTTTTTGAAACTATGGACAGGTGCCGGTATTCTGCCGCCCCAGGCAATAAATCTACTGGATTTGCCAATATTTCTCACAGGCATGATCGGACTTGCACCAAAAAGGCCGCCAAAGCTGACATAGTCGCCGACTTCTTTACCGGGTACAGGGATAAGACGGGCAGCGGTTGTCTTTGAGTTGATCAAACCAATCGCCATTTCATCGGCAATGATGGCTGAGATGGTATCTGCATCCACCGATCCGGGAATCGGCACCATGTCAAGTCCTACGGAACAGACACACGTCATCGCTTCAAGTTTTTCAAGACAGAGGGAATCGTTGCCCACAGCTTCTGCCAATAAGGCATCTTCCATTACCGGAATAAAGGCACCGCTGAGGCCTCCTACTGTCTTACTGGCAAAGATTCCCCCCTTCTTTACGGCATCGTTCAACATGGCCAGTATGGCTGTGGTGCCTGGTGCACCGATGGCATCGACCCCGAGAATTTTGAATATCTCACCGACACTGTCACCGACTGTAGGGGTTGGGGCAAGAGATAGATCGACTACGCCGAATTCAATGCCCAGCAATTTGGAGACAGCTCGACCGATGAGTTCCCCGCAGCGGGTGACCCGGAAGGTCGTCTGTTTAATCTCCTCAGCCAGTTCGTCCAGTTGCAGACTGCCCGGTTCCGGATGTTTCTCGATCAGTCGTTCCAGTGCCCGAGCAATGACTCCCGGTCCACTTACTCCCACATTCAGGACAGCATCAGCCTCCTCAAGGCCATGAATGGCGCCGGCCATAAATGGGTTGTCGCCCGGCTGGTTACAGAAAACTACGAATTTTGCCGCCCCGAAACCATCCCGGTCTGCAGTCTTTTCAGCCAGCTCCTTGATAGTTTTACCCATCATCGCCAACGCGTCCATATTGATGCCTTTTTGGGTGGTACCAATATTTATCGATGAGCAGACTCTTTCAGTTTGGGCGAGGGCTTCCGGGATTGAGGCAATGAATTCCAGGTCGGTATTGGTCATCCCTTTCTCTACCTGGGCGGAGAATCCTCCAAGAATATCAACCCCAACGGCTGTTGCTGCCTGATCGAGGGTTTTGGCTATCTGGACAAAGTCTTCCCTGAAGAAGCCTGCGCCAACAAAGGCTATAGGGGTTACGGCAATTCGCTTGTTGACCACCGGGATACCGTATTTTTTGCTTACCGTATCACAGATGGCGACAAAACTTCCGGCATATTCAATAATTTTACTCTTTATTTTTTGACAGGTCTCTTCTACATCGCCTCCCCGGCAATCAAGAAGACTAATACCCATTGTCACTGTGCGGACATCAAGATTTTCCTTTTGAATCATCTCGACTGTAGCGAGGATTTGGTCGGAACGTAGCATGGTCGTGGTCTCTCCTGTCCCGCAATATTAAAATTATACGGGAATAAAAATGATGGGCTTTTTCAGTGTAGGGTTACTTCATTGGTTACCTGGAAGATATCATTATGTTGCATCATGATGGTCAAGCCGCTTCGTCGTGAATATTCTTCAAGTTCTCGCTGGAGTGTGTCCAGTGGTGAGTTGCAATGTTTCAGATCAAGTTGCAGGGCCATGGTATATTGGTCGTTTTGCAGGGTTGTAGCCAGATCGAAGATATTGATGTTGTGGTTAAAGCAGAACAGGCTTATACCATGGACAATTCCCGCCTTATTGGGACCCTGTACGGTCAGCACATATGTTTCTTCCGGTGGTGCCATGTCTTCTTCTTTCTGATCGGGATCCAGCTCCTTGATAGATACCTCAAATTTGCATTTGGTCTTGATGTGGGAAATAGAGGCAAGCAGGTCTTCCTTGGTAACCTCCGGCTCAAATGAAGCACTTAGGATCATCGTCAGGTAGCCGCAGAGAACCGTCTGGTTTAAATCGGCAACATCTCCTCCAAGTTGGTAGATGGCCCCGGTGATATCTGCAATTATTCCCGGTCTGTCCTTGGACATAACCGAGATGATCATCTGTTTCTTCATTCTCTTTACTCCTGGTTGTAGCTGGTTTATTGGATTTAAAGCACTTATTTTTCAGCAGGGTTCGCTTTTGCAGGAGCAGCATGTAGTCTCTGGATCTCCTTATCAACAGCGAAATCTGCCATTATTGCACCGTTTCTAAAAATCAGCAAGCAGGAAAATTTGGCTTTGGCGGGTTGAGACTGAGTGTTTTAGAGCTCCTGCAGTGAATTGATGAGTATTTTTGGGTCATTCCTTGTATACTTTATGTTTTTAAAGATTTTGCAACTATGCAAAGAAACCTGGGTTTCGTGTGATAAATAGTAGATCTTGAAGGGACTTTGTCTGGTATAGAGGAAGGATGATGGAGAAAAATATATTTATAAAAGAACTGAAAGAAGGTGACCGTTTTGAAGACCTCTTTCTCATTAAAAATGTAAAGGTGGGAGAGACCCGAGCGGGTAAACCTTATTTGGTGTTGACCGTCATGGATAATAGCGGGGAAGTTTCCGGGCCAATATGGGATAACGTCCTGCCTCTGCAAAAGATCTGTGTGGCTGGAGAAGTTGTGCAACTAACGTGTACTGTGCAGTCCTATCGTGATACGTTGCAGCTTCGTATCGAGGGGATCAAGCAGATTGCACAGACAGCCATAGATTTTGGTCTTTTCTGCCCTGCCTCGCCGCGAGACCTTGGGCAGATGGCCGATGAGCTCCAGAAACTGGTCTTGAGTGTCAGTAACCCCTTTTTAAAAAAGTTGCTTACCTACTTTTTCAGAAAGAGCGACTGGTGGACTATTTTTCAGGAGGCCCCAGCTGCGAAAGGTATACATCACGCCTATGTAGGCGGTTTGATAGAGCATTCTCTGTCGGTGGCTAAAATCGCCGATTTTCTGGCCAAGCATTACGAAGGGGTTGACCGTTCGCTGCTTCTTGCCGGAGCTTTACTGCATGATATAGGCAAACTTGAAGAGTTGCAGATGGAAGCAGGGATTGTCGAATATACGGTCCGAGGCAGGCTGAAAGGGCATCTCGTTATCGGCAGTGAAATGGTTGCCGGGGCGGCAGGAAGGATTCCTGATTTTCCCGAAGAACTTCTGGAACAGCTCCAGCATCTCATCCTCAGCCATCATGGCCGTCAGGAATTTGGCTCTCCAGCTGTGCCAATGACAGTGGAGGCATTCATCCTCAGTTTTCTTGATGATCTTGATGCCAAGATGAATATCACTGAACAGCTGAGAAGGAAGATGGATAATGAAGAAATGAGTTGGACAGACTACCAACGCAGTCTTGATCGGTATCTTTACCTCGGTGGTTTTGGAGAACAAGAGCTGGAAAATGAGGTAAGTAAGCCAGTCGGCAGTCGGCAGCCATCTCTTTTCTAATCAAAGAATATGGTCTTAGAATGACAGGCAATTCTTCTTTTTGTTTCACGCAGCTCTTCGGTCAGGAAAAAGCAAAGCGACTGCTGATTCGTTCCCTTGCTGCTGATCGTATTCCGCATAGTTATATCTTCAAGGGTCCTGAAGGGGTGGGGAAAATGTTGTTTGCCAGGGGACTGGCTGCTGCGGTAAATTGCCGGGACACACATCGGCTTGGAGCGTGCGGCGTATGTTCATCCTGCAGAAAATTTCGTTCGATGAACCACCCCGATTTTCTGGTGATCAGTCCAGAGAAAGGAGTGATTAAAATTGATCAAATAAGGAGATTGACAAGGGAACTGAGCTACCCACCCTACGAATCGGTAATGCGAGTCGTGGTGCTGGAAAACGTCCATACGATGCGCCGGGAGGCCGCCAACAGTCTCCTGAAAACACTGGAAGAACCTCCAGAGAACAATTTGCTTATCCTGACAGCCGAGGCTTCGCAGGAGATTCTTGCAACTCTGACCTCAAGATGTCAGATCGTACCATTTTCCCAGCTGAGCTTTGATGACACGATAGCTATTTTGTCGCAGCAGGGAATAGATCGTGAAACTGCGCAAATTCTGGCACGACTTTCAGAGGGAAGTCCCGGCAAAGCTCTTCTTTTTCAAGCTAACGAAATGATTGGATTATGGCGGAAACTGATATCTTTTTTATCTGATCCTGCTGTTGATCCCGATCAAGATGTAGGAGAATTGTTACTGCTTGCAGAAAATATGGCGGCCTTGAAAGAAGAACTTTCATCTTTTCTGGGACTGCTTAAAATCTGGTTAAGGGATCTTCTACTGGATGATGTCCCGAAAAATCCCGTCTCGGTAAAAAACTGGAATTCAACCGCACTGTTTGCTAAATTAAGGGCTATTGACAGAGCGGAAAAAGAGCTCTTTCGAAACTGCAACCGAAATCTTGTTTGTGAGGTTCTCCTGTTTAAATTGCAGTTATGCTGAGTGGTAGTGATTAATTTATACTCCCCTTCGAGAGGGAGATGTGCTTGTGCAAAATAATTTGGCAGGTACAATTTGGCAGGTATTATAGGAAATAAAGATATGTTATTGAATGAGAATGATATTGTTACCGGTGAGGCTTGCTTGCAGGAACCGGTTTTTTACCGGTTACAGTTTCGGAAAGGTGGCCAGCATTTTACCGGTGCCGGCCCTTTTCCCGGGCTTATTGTGGGTACCATTATGATGGTTCGGACGGATCATGGTCTTGAACCTGCCCGTATTGTTGGTTATTCGCCTATATGTGGATGCCAGGGACCGAACAGGAAAGCAACGTATGAGATTGATCGTCCTGCTCAGGGGGGTGAGCTGGAAAAATTCATAAATCTCGCGGAAAGCGAAGAAGTTGCTTTCAAGGTCTGTACTTCTCTGATAGAAAAGCATAAGTTAGCTATGCATCTAGTCCGCGTGGAACGTTTTTTTAACGGCAGTAAAATGATTTTTTATTTTACCGCCGACAGTCGGGTCGATTTCAGGGCGCTGGTGAAAGACCTTGTTCAGGAGTTTCGTGCCAGGGTTGAAATGCGTCAGGTCGGGGTTCGTCATGAAACGAAAATGATTGGTGGTATCGGAACGTGCGGACGGGAGCTGTGCTGCTCTTCTTTTATTAAAAATTTTGATTCTGTATCAATAAAGATGGCCAAGGAGCAGGATCTGCCGCTCAATCCCACGAAAATATCCGGAGTCTGCAATCGTCTGCTCTGCTGTTTAACCTATGAATATGAGACTTACAAAAAACAGCGAAAAAACATGCCGAAAGCGGGGAAAAAAATCAAGGTTGACGATGAACAGTATCTCGTTAAAAGGCAGATGCCGCTTCAGGACGCTGTCGTTGCGGAAAACAGCGCAGGGGAAGATGTAATGCTGAAAAAGGAACAGTGGGCGACGTCCCAGCCATTAAAGAAAGAGAATTCTGAAAAAAAAAGAGATAGGAAAAAAAGCAGTTAACAATGACTGCCGGTGAATGACGGAAAGAAGAGAATATCCGCACAAGCAATTTTCAAACATACAATTATTACTATGACAACCTATATTACCACCCCCATATATTATGTGAATGCACAGCCTCATCTCGGCCATGCCTATACGACTATTGTTGCAGATACCTACAGTCGTTTCAGGAGGCTGTGTGGAGAAAAGGTTCGATTCCAGACCGGTACCGACGAGCATGGTGATAAAATCGTTAAAGCTGCGGAAAACGAAAATGTCCAGCCAAAGGAGTATGTCGACAGGATAAGTGCTTTGTTCAGGAATATATGGCCGCTCCTGCAGGTGGAGCCGGACCATTTCATCAGAACAACGGATGTTGAACATGTGGCTGTCGTTCAGACCATTCTTCAAAAAGTCTATGACAGCGGTGATATTTATTTTGATGAGTATACGGGGCTTTATTGTCAGGGTTGTGAACGATATCTTACCGAAAAAGAACTGGTTGATGGAAACTGCCCTGATCATCTGCAACCGCCCCGGGAGATCGCTGAGCAAAACTATTTTTTTCGCATGTCCCGTTATCAGCAACAGCTGATAGATCATATTCATAACAATCCTGATTTTATCAGTCCGGAAAGATACCGCAATGAAGTCTTGTCTTTTTTGAGTGAACCGCTGGAAGATCTCTGTATCTCAAGACCCAAATCCAGGCTTACCTGGGGAATTGAGCTCCCTTTTGATGATAAATTCGTCACCTATGTCTGGTTTGATGCACTGATTAATTATCTGACCGGAATAGGATATCCGGACGGGCCGGAGTTTAAGGACTATTGGTCAGTGGCAGAACATGTGATTGCAAAAGACATACTGAAGCCTCATGCTATATACTGGCCGACCATGTTGATGGCGATGGGGGTACCGTTATACCAGAAACTTCATGTTCACGGGTACTGGAATATCGACAACACCAAAATGTCCAAGAGTATCGGCAATGTTGTGCGGCCAAAAGAATTGGTTGAAAATTATGGTGTTGATACAATAAGATATTTTACTCTAAGGGAGATGTCTTTTGGGCTTGATTCTTCCTTCAGCACCGAGGCGATTGTGGCTCGGCAGAATGCAGACCTGGCCAATGATCTTGGTAATCTTTTTAGTCGGGCAACAGCCATGGTACAAAAATACCGGCATGGAAAGATCCCATCCCCGGCTGAATTCACCGAACAAGATATCCAACTTAAGACTGCGGCAGAGACTATGATTTCCGATTATCGGCAATCGATGGGAGAGTTCCTCTTTCATCGCGGTTTGCAGTCAGTCTGGGAATTTGTCGGAATGGCCAACAGGTATATCGTCAGTAATGAACCTTGGGTACTGGCCAAGGACCCGGCTAAGTCGACTCGGCTGGATACAGTACTGTACAACATCCTTGAATGTTTGCGTCTGCTGACCCTGGTTTTGCAACCGGTTATGCCTGGTGCTGCAATAAAGATGGCTACGGGGTTGGGCCTTTCAGCCGGTGATGAACGGATATGCTCCTTTCAGAAAGGAGGTCAGTGGAATAAACTTACTCCCGGCGACGAGTTGCAAAATATTGATTCCCTGTTTCCACGTCTTGAAGAGAACAAAAAAGATGCGGAAAAGTCCTCTGGTGAAGATAATCGGAAGAAAAAAAGCGATTCACCATTGCAGGTAGAAGAAGATCTGCTTGATTTTGATCATTTCAAGCAGCTTGACCTGCGGGTAGCTGAAATTGTTGCTGCAGAGCCGATCAAAAAATCGAAGAAGTTATTGAAATTGACAGTTAAAGCTCCCGAAGAGAGAACGATTGTTGCCGGGATAGCTGAGTATTATGAGGCCGAAGAGCTGATTGGCAAACAGGTTCTCATTGTTGCCAATCTCAAGCCTGTCAAGATGATGGGAGTGCTGTCGCAGGGAATGGTGCTGGCGGCCAGAACGCAAAATGAAGGAAAGGACCGATTGGTTCTTTCTACGGTTAGTGATATGGTTGTTGCAGGTAGCAAAGTGGCCTGACGGGACATGAGAAAAGGAGAGAGGCATGATTGTGGTAAATAATTTTATGATGGCGATCGCCCAAATGATAGATTTTGTGCTGACCGCCTATATGTGGATCATTATTGGTCGGGCTGTAATTTCCTGGGTGAGTGCCGATCCCCATAACCCCATAGTGAATTTTTTATACGAGGCCACTGAACCGGTACTCAGCCGAATTCGGCGATTTTTGCCGATAAGTTTTGGGGGAATAGATTTCTCACCCATGATACTCATTATCGTTATAATGTTCCTGCAGAGTTTTGTGGTCCAGACACTGAAGCAAATAGCCATGGGAATGGGATAAGCAGAGCCTTTCGGATGCGTTGCCACTATCATAATTAACAAGGGAGTTGGACATGTTGACACCGCAGTCAATTAAAGACCAGGAATTTCAGACTAAATTCAGAGGGTATGAGCCGATTGAGGTGAAAGCCTATTTGGAGTTGCTTGCCGAAGATTTCTTTGAATTGACCGAGCAGAATCGTATTCAGGCAGAAGAAATTGAATCTCTTCTTGCCGAACAGGAAGCTTTGCAGAAAGCCAAGGAAGCTCTTTCCACCGAGGTGAAGATCAGTCAGGAAAATGCTGAGGGAATCCAGGAAGAGGTTCAGGGAAGGTATAAACATAAGGATCAGGAAATAACCGATCTTAAAAACCAACTTGAATCCACATTGGCATCGGCCGCTGCCTTGGAAGAGCAGAATGCAGCGTATTTGGAAAAAATAACTCAGTTGGAAGAAACTCTTGCAGGCGGCCAGGGTACAAGTCTCAAGGAAAGGGCTGAAATTGAAAAACTGCGTGGCCGGATTGAACTGCTGGAGGAGCAGAACAGGGAGTTAAAACAAGAAGGACTGGATTTTAAAACTACCATTCTCACTGCTCAAAAATTTGCCGACAATCTTCGTCAGACGAGTCAGGAAGAGGCTCAGAAAATCATTGAAGATGCCCATGCAGAAATTGAAAAATTTCGAACAGAGGCGGAAGCCGAACTCGCTCGATTGCCAAGAGAGATAGAAGAATTAAACCAGAGAAAGATTAAGGTGCGTAAAGAACTCGAAACTATTCTGTATTCTTATCTTGAGGCTCTTGAAGCCCCATTGGAATTGGAATCCGGCGAAAAAGAAGATGATCTTTCCGACCTTTTTCAAAGTATTCAGCTTCCGGATAGTGAAAGTGTTGATCAGGACGATATCGACTCAATCAAAATGGATCTCACCTGAAAAGCGTCAGTTAAACAACAACTACAGTAGCTGTGCAAGAAGGATATGTCCTACCTCTCCACATTACCCGATGGAACGGTTTTGCTACGCCTTCATGTACAGCCGAAGGCATCAAGGAGCAGAATTATTGGGCTGCATGACGGTTGTCTGAAACTCGCTGTGGCAGCTCCGCCTGTCGAAGGCAAAGCCAATAAAGCAGTGGTTACTTTTTTAGCTAAGATCTTCGATGTTCCGGTTCGTGATGTGATTGTGAAATCCGGAATCCAGTCCAGGAAAAAGCTGATTATTGTCAAAACTGTGGATGTTACAGAAATACGTACTGTGATTGAAACGACCTTGAAGCTCTGTTCATAATCGGTTTGACAATTTCCAGCCTTTCGCCCGAACCGTTTGCAGTTATCTGCAGATCAACGCAGTGCTGCATGTCCTGAACATCAGCTGCTGTGTTTTCTTGGGAGAAGGTAGGATATGATGAACCCGGCCGTGTTGATTCCGGCAAGGATCAGGCCGATGATGCCGAGGGTGCCGATAAAGCTCGGTTTTCTTGATATACTGTCAGCCAGGATCAGAATCGAAGAACCGACAATAAGGGCTGCAATAATCATTGCTATTCCCATGATTCTGCTTGAAGTGTCGATTCTTTCCGAGAGATGCTCTATGCGTTTGAGTTCAAGATTAAGCGTGAAGCGACTATGCCTGGCGTGATCGAGGAATCGTTGAAGATCTTGGGGGAGATCTTCGAGCAGCTCTAGCGAGCTTGTCAGGGTTTTATACATACGGTCCTTTATGGCCCGCATACTCTGTCTGTTTTGGACGATTTCCTGAATCTGCGGTTCAACATGGGATAGGACATCAAAGGTCGGGTCGAAATATTCGGCGACACCTTCAATTGTTGTCAGTGCCTTGGTGAGCAGCATCAGATCTCCGGGACACTGTATATGGAACCTCTGCAGCATACTGAAAAAGTCAGAAAGCAGGCCGGTTATGTTCAAATGTCGTAAGTCGGTGTTTTGAAAATGACTGGTGAGATGTTGTAGCTCTAGGCGAAAATCACGACTGTCTGTTACTGCCGGATGGACGTCGGTCAGTTCAATAACTACCCGGCAAAGCCTATCAATATCCCCCTTTACTACTCCGGCTACAAGATTGATGAGTTGGTCGGTCGTTTTTCTGTCCAGTTGCCCGGTCATTCCACAGTCTATAAAGCAGAGTTTTCCTCCTGGCAAAAGGAAGATATTACCTGGATGGGGATCTGCATGAAAAAAACCAAAACGAAGACATTGTTTAAATACCGCATCGGTCCCATTAGCAACAATGGTTCTGCGTTCACTCTGGCTCAGTGTATCCGGGCTGATGGTTGAAAGTAGCCTGCCTTGTATCTCCTGCATAGTGAGTACATTTCGGGTGGTGGCTGACCAGTACACTTTGGGGAAACTGATGTTGGGATCATCTTCAAAATAACGCCGAAGCCGCTCTGTTGATTGTCCCTCCACCACAAGATTAATTTCTTTCTGGAGCTCCCTTGAAAACTCTTTGGCAACGGCTGTCGGACTGTAACCAAAGTCAGAAAAATATTGATCAAGAAGCTGTGCGAGGCTTTCGACCAAATCCATATCCTCTTCTATCAATTTCCTGGCACCGGGGCGGAGAACCTTGATAACAACCATGGTACCGTCTTTCATGGTCGCTCGGTGAACCTGTGCTATAGAGGCAGCCGCGAGGGGTGTTTCTTCGATTGAGGAAAAAAGCAGTTCGAGTCGTCCCGGAAACTCCATGGCAAGAACCTTGTGAATTTCCTCAAACGAAACGTGCTGGCAACGATCCTGTAATTTTTTAAATTCCTGCGCCCATTCCGCAGGGATCAGATCAGGGCGGGTGGAAAGAATTTGGCCGAGCTTGATGAAGGTCGGGCCAAGTTCTTCCAGCACTCGACGAACCCTGACCGGACGGGGAAGACTCTCCGGGTTGTGACCTGTAGACGAATCAATTTCTTCTTTAGCGCCGCCAAGTAAGCGATTCAGGCCAGTGTCGAGAACCAGCTGACGAAAACCAAATGCTGAAAGCACCTTGACAATTTCAGCAAATCTCCTGGTATTCCTGATGGTACGCTTAATTGATGTAATCTTCATTATGAAGAGAAAGCACTGAGGATTTCCTGATCATTTTCTCGCTGTTGCTGTAAAAGTTCATACCAAAGACCGACGTTTTCCGTTTTAAAAGCTAGATTATTTGCTTGCCACATTGTTGCAGTTTCGGGAAAAAAATCGACAAATATTTTTTCGACATCTTTCCTCTTCATACTCTCAGAATGGCAATACATGAGTGAAAGTATATCAGCCACCTGCACGATAAGTGGATATTGATTCAAGCTCGGTGCTTTCTGGGGAGAATGGTGAAAGCCGATGGCCATGCACAGTTGTTCGGGAAGGAGCCATCTCCTGGCGAGCTGCAAACCTGCTTTGTCATGGCTGATGGCAAATTTAGAATGTTCTTCGTCTGCATTATCGAGATTACAGGGATTGGAAAGTTCCTGCAATACTGGATAATCATTGGGGAAAGCCATAAGCATGACAAGTTTACCGATGTCATGAATGAGCCCCGCAATGAAGAGTTCACTGGGGGGGAGGTGAAGGTGGTCTCCTATGATTTTGGCGGCCAGACCACAGGTAAAAGCATGCTCCCAGAAAAGACTGACTGTGTTTTTGTTCTCTCGACTGAGTTTGGGAAAGGACGAAAAAATGGCTTTGCCGATCACGATATTCCTGATTTCTGCATAGCCCAGTACGACTACAGCCCGCTCAATCGTGCTTACTCCCCTGGGAATCCCGAAAAAAGCCGAGTTGGCAACTTTTAATATAGTTCCGCACATCGTCTGGTCCGGTAGAATGACCTGCATCAGGTCGTTGGCGCTACTTTCTGGATTTGCAGTGACCGCCATCACTTTTGTAACAGTCGCGGGCAAGGCCGGTATCGAATTAATCTGGTTGTTTATTACTGTTAGATTTGGATTAATCATAATTTAACGTCTGAAAATGTATTGAGAAGTTCTTCTTTTGCTCGATCTATGCAATCGGCATCCAGATTGAACAGGTCGTTTTTCTTGATTACTTCAAGGATGTGAAAAACCAGAAACGGATCAAACTGTTTTCCGGCCTCTTTTGTTAATTCGTTTAAGATCTCATGAGGAGACAGTTGCCTGCGATATGGGCGTTCCGAACTCATTGCGGCCAATGAGTCGACAATATTGAAGATTCGAGCCCCAAGTGAAATTTCATCGCCTTTGAGTCCAAGGGGATAGCCAGTTCCGTCGTATCGTTCATTGTGACCGAGTAAAATATTTCTTTCTTCAGAGAAATAGTCAAAAATATCAGTTAGTTCATTTAATTTATAGGGCAAGTTTCCGATAGTTTTGCGTTCTTCATCAGTCAATTTTTCCGGTTTTGACAGGAGATCATTGTGGAGAATGAAACGAAAACTATTATACAAGGTTATGGAATTTTGAAATGTTTGAGTATGCTGTTCAGGCAATCCGAGTTGCTTGCCGAGCATGGCCACAAACTGAGAAACCTTGGTAATATGGTTCTGGTGTTCAGAGCCGGCAATATTTTTGGCAAGGAGTTGTAAAGAGGCAATAGCCGAAACCCTTGTTTTTTCAAGAATGCGGTTCAAATTTTCTTTTAAAAATTCAAGTGATTTCTGATGAGAGAATTCTTCGGAGGCACTGTGGGGTAAATAAATCTGAAGCCTGTTTCTTCCCTCTGCCTTGGCCTTAAAGAGAGCAGTTTCCGCCATGCAGATAAATTCGTCGTGATTGTCAGGCTGATGTTCTTTTAGGGAAGCCAGTCCGGCTGAAATTGTGATGGAAATTGTATTCTTACCATCGGTAAATGGTTTGCCCGAACATGATTCGCGTATTTTTTCCGCTGCCACGAGGCCCGATTGAAGGTCAGTTCCAGGAAGCAAAACGACAAAATCTTCGCCCGAAAATCGGTAACAGGTGCCGGTGCTATGAGTTGTTTCAGTTAGTCGGGCTGCCATTTCATTAAGAATGGAATCTCCGAATTTTAATCCAAATGACTTATTGATAGAGTTGAAATAATCAATATTCAGTATTAACAATGAAAGTTCCCGACCATCTTTTTGAGCAGTTTGAAGATTCTGGGACAGGCTCTTGGCCAGGTGGCGCCTGTTGAACAGTCCTGTCAGTCCATCTCTGGTAGAGAGAAGATCGAGCTGCTTTGTGAGGGTTGTCCGGTGTGAATGGTTTTCGGCACTGATCTTCTGTACCTGGCTGAGAAGAGAAATCCTGTGCAGAAAAATCTCAATCGGAACAGGAACGCCAAGGTAATCTATCAATCTGTTTGTGCAATATTGTTGAATGGAGTCAGGCATTAATTCATCCACGCCGAGATAGAGAATCGGAGTGTATTCGGGTAGATGATCATTTTCTAGGAGAGAAACTAAATGTTCCGAACCACCGCCTGTGACCACAAGTACTGATCTTTGGAATTCCTTTAAACCACAGGTGATACCTGGGAAAAAAAAGAGTACAGAGGATTTTTTTTGAGGGATCAAAAGTTCGATCGTTTCGCCTGAGCCGAGGTCAGAGGCAGTTATGTATTTTTTTTCTGTCATAACGAAAAAGTTGGCTGACCTGTTGTTTGTATCTTTCTAAGCGTAGAATATGTGCTGAAAAGGAATATGCATAATTAGAAAGTATATAAGCGCAGGGTATTGAATTGCAATACTAACAACAAAATATTCATATTTTACCAGTTTGTAATATTGGATATGAGTAGTCAACTATGTAACATATTACATAGTATAAATAAGGAGGGATATCGATTTATGTCTCAACTTTTTATAATCTCTCCTTGTCGTAAAAAATTGAGATACTATTAAGGAGGTCCTTTGCAGGCCAAATGAGTGCATACTGTCTGGGAGAAAAGGAGTGAGGCAAAGCGATGGCGTCCCATGGGGATCGGTAGTATAGTATGAACATGGATGTTTCGGATATGATTTCGAAGTCTGCTCTAGTCTCCTGTATACCCCTTGCCGGGATACTGGAAGAAGTTTCTTTTAAGGGAGTTTGGGTGGTGTATGATTTCAGGTGAGTCACGAGATGATATAACAGCGCGGATAAAAGAAGAGGCTGATATAGTTCAAATCATAGGTGAATGCGTTGAATTAAAGCGAAGTGGTACAAGGTTCCTTGGTTTATGTCCTTTTCATGGTGAAAAGACGCCATCTTTTTCAGTGCACAGCGGGCAGCAGTTCTTTCATTGTTTTGGCTGTGGGGAGTCGGGAGATGTATTCAGTTTTATGATGAAGTACCACAATCTTGATTTTCCCGAGGCTGTTAAGACTCTGGCCGGCAGATACCACATTCAGTTACCGGAACACCGCCGTTCAAGAGAAGAAGAGCTGCAGGTAAAAAACAGAGAGCTGTTGTTTGCTGTTAATGAAAAAGCGGCAACTCTTTATAGTCAATATTTGAAAGAATCTAAAGGAGCGAGAGCTGCATTAATATACTTGCGAAAAAGAGGTGTAACTGAGGAAGTCCTTTCCAGGTTTCGCATAGGTTACGCTCCTGCGGTGGAAATTGAAGGATGGAACTATCTTGGAGAAAAAGTCTCCGGAATTGAGTTAAAAGCGGCTATCGAAGCAGGGCTGCTTGTTGAAAAAGAACAGGGCGGCACCTATGATCGTTTTCGGGATCGTATTGTTTTTCCTATCTCAGATATAAGTGGCCGAGTTTGCGGTTTTGGTGGCAGAATCGTTGGTGAAGGACAACCGAAATATCTCAATTCACCAGAGAGTCCCGTTTTCAATAAAAGTAAATTGCTTCTTGGACTGTATCAACAAAAGGAAGAAATCCGGCGAAAAAATGGAGCTATTCTTGTTGAAGGCAATTTCGATCTCATTTCTCTTGTTGCCGGTGGCTGCACCAATGTGGTAGCCCCATTGGGTACAGCATTAACCAGGGAGCAGCTCCGCCTAATCAAGCGATTTGCTGAACGGGTAACACTGCTTTTTGATGGAGATCAGGCAGGCACACAAGCAGCTGTAAGAGGAGTACCTTTCTTTCTTGCCGAACAGGTGGTTGGCCGGGTGGCACTTCTACCCGATGGTCATGATCCTGATACCTTTATCAGGGAAAAGGGTCTGCCTGCATTAAATAAACTTCTTGAGCAGGCAGAATCTTTGCCTGAGTTTGCCTTGAATAGATTGATTCAGCAATATGGCCTGACTCTTGATGGAAAAAGCAGGATTGTTGAGGAGTTGAAGCCGCTGGTGAAAGCAGCTGTCTCACCCTTGCAACGCTCGGTCTTTGTTTCGCATTTTGCTGAAAAATTAGGTATGCCCATGGAGCAACTCAACGGATATCTCGAATCTCCTCTGGAAAGCCGTTCCTTTTCACAGAAGCCTCGAGCCAAACAAAGTCAAGAAGAGCAGATCGTGCCTCTCTCTATCCCCCAGAGGCAACTGGTGGAGTTTATGGTTCTTCAACCGAAATATTTCTCCAATCTGGAAGATGGGGGGGTACGGGATTGTCTGGCCGGAGGAGTGGGTGAAGTTTTATTTCTGCAACTCAAAAGTTTGTTGGTGAGAAATCCGGATGCAGAGCCGGAAGAATTACTGACTAACCTTTCGGAGGGCGTCGAACGAAGCCTGGTTGCTGATCTGCTGCTGAGGGCAGCGAATCGTTCACAGAGGAAAAACGGAGACGATCCCCGGGAGGAGTTGTCTGATTTGATCGACTATCTTGATAAATATCATCTCAAAAAGAGTTCTGAGCAATTGATGGAGCGTATGCAACGCGCTCAGCAAGACGGTGATTCAGCGTTGTTGCAAGAGCTTATGGTGAAAAAAATAAAAATTGCCAGAAAACTGCATGGAGAATAGATGTGAACAGTATTCCAGCGGCTGAGCATATCGGAGTATTTTTATATATTTCGCTTTAGATGAATTCTCTTGACATTTTATTCAGTTTCGTTTGATTGAAGAAACAAATCTGAATTCTTAGTATGTGTATTATCAGAATTTTTGTCAGGTGCAGGTGGAGATGACATTTGTAGGGTGCCGGATTTATCATATATTGCTGTAAAAAAGCTTTGGATGAAGGGAGCCGGTAGTGAATATGAAAAAGGCAGGGAGGTTGATGGGGCAATGATAGAGTATGATATGGAAAAAGATTTACCGCCTTACGGCCTGGATGAAGATTCTGCTGATGAAATCGTTTCC
This sequence comes from uncultured delta proteobacterium, assembly GCA_963709755.1. GTDB lineage: Bacteria > Desulfobacterota > Desulfobulbia > Desulfobulbales > Desulfocapsaceae > Desulforhopalus_A. The sequence continues at coordinate 97,803 of CAVPXO010000006.1, read as the reverse complement.
CCAGTGGATTTTTCTGATTCAAATTATGATAGACGAGCCGGTCGGATAGAGCGGAGGAACAGTCCCTTCGGTGATAGAAGGAAGGAAGACAGACGAAGGGCTTCCAGACATACCGAAGAGTCGGGGCAGGTTTCAAAATCTGCATCCTTCGTAGATCCGATGAATATTTATCTTCGAGAGATGGGGACGCTTACCCTTCTTAACCATGAAGAAGAGTTAAAGCTGGCGAAGACGATGGAGGAAGGCAGACAAAGAGTGCAGGATGCCGTTCTGAAGACTCCGCTGGCTATCCCGGTGATCCTGGAGATTGTGAAGGGACTCGACAGCAACAATGATAAAATCTGCCAAATTATTTCTGGAATAACTGAAAATACACCTGGTGTTGTGAAAAAAGAAAGCAAGGATTTCCTGCTTCGTGTTGAAAAGGCGCTTGAACTCGATAAAGTAAGGGAAGAGTTGTTGACTCGGTATCTTCAATTGGATGCCAAAACCCCTGAAGCCGAAAATCAATTTGCTGAAATCAAAAAGATTGGTTCGAAAACTGCCGAACTTTTTTCCGATAAAAATATTTGTACTGAGTGCATCAAGGCTATAGCTGCAGGTCTCGAAGAACTTTCCAAAAGGTTCAGAAAGGTTTTTGTCGAAGTTATGGGTGAGCATATAAGTAAGGCTGCAGAATCATCCATAGAGATAATTCCGGAAATCATTGAACGGCAGGTTAATCGGCAGATGCTCGAAGAATCAGGAGTTGATGAAAAACAGCTGCGGCAGATTCTACAGGAAGTTGATGGCGGATGGGAGCAGTATAAACTTGGCAAGGAGGGACTGGTTCGGGCCAATCTTCGCCTTGTGATCTCTGTATCAAAAAAATTCATTAATCGCGGATTGCAGTTTTCTGACCTTATTCAGGAAGGAAATATCGGCCTGATGAAGGCTGTTGAAAAATTTGATTACCATCGAGGCTATAAATTCAGCACCTATGCCACATGGTGGATCAGGCAGGCTATCACCAGGGGAATCGCCGATCAAGGCAGGACCATTCGTTTGCCTGTTCATATGATAGAAACGATCAATCGTCTGCTGCGGGTATCAAAGGATTTCCTTTTGGAGGAGCATCGTGAACCCACCCCCGAGGAGATGGCGGAGCAGTTGGGGACAGATGTTATTAAGGTTAAATCCGCATTAAAGATTGCTAAAGATGCTATTTCGCTTGATACGCCGGTTGGTGATGATGGTGAGACATTTTTAGGTGATTTTATCGAGGATAAAGAAAAACTCGGCCCGGATGAATTATCGATGGTGGCAAGTCTGAGGGAATGTCTCAACCAGGTCATGTCATCTCTTTCTCCACGTGAAGCCAAGGTCCTGAAGATGCGTTATGGTATAGATGTTGACTGTGATCATACTTTGGAAGAGGTTGGTAAATGTTTCGCAGTAACCAGAGAACGTATCAGGCAGATTGAAGCCCAGGCAATAATGAAACTGAAACATCCTTCTCGCGTTGAGGAATTAAAAGTCTTTATGACTGACCGATAAACATTTTCCTTTTTTTATGTTTCTCAATATTAGTTTGTGCATCTGCTGCGTAATCAATGCCAGTTTTCTACCGTATCATAATAACAGAATCCGCAATATACGGAGGAGTAAATGGCTTCAACCCTCGACTGGATAAATCTAAGTCTCGTTCCAGGTCTGGGGCTTGGCGGTTACTGGCGCCTCATAGAGCATTTTCATTCTCCGACCGAAGTTCTTCGTGCTTCCCAAAAAGAGCTGTTGAATGTCAAGGGTATCAAAGAAAGGCAGATTGCCGGACTTTTTTCTCAATCAGATAACCAAAATCGTGGTGAGAAAGAGTTGGAACGCCTGGCTGCTCTCGGTGGGATTGCTCTTGCCTATGAGGATGATGGTTATCCGCCTTTACTCAAGCAACTTGTTGATCCACCTCCTGTCCTCTTTGCCCTCGGCAGGTATGAACTCCTGTGCAACACTGCTGTTGCGATTGTCGGGTCTCGTGCTGCAACCAGCTATGGAAGAAGAACTGCCTTTAATTTAGGCAAACGTTTAGCAGAATTAACTGTGACCGTAGTTTCCGGACTTGCTTTGGGAATAGATACGGAATCCCATTTAGGCGCTTTAGCTGGGCAGGGGAACACCGTCGCGATTCTTGGGTGCGGATTGGATGTGGTGTATCCGCGACAGAACCAGTCTCTTTACAAGCAAATTGCCGAACGGGGCACCCTGGTAAGTGAGTATCCCCTGGGCACCAGGCCTGAAGGCTTTCGATTCCCTGCAAGAAACCGAATTATAGCTGGCCTCAGTCAGGGAGTTATCGTCGTTGAGGCCGCAAAGAGGTCGGGATCCCTGATTACGGCTCAAATGGCTCTTGATTGCGGACGTGAAGTGTTTGCAGTGCCCGGACAGGTTGATTCCTGTAAGAGTGAAGGTACTCATTGGCTGTTGCAACAGGGGGCCAAACTGGTTCAGAGGGTTGAAGACATTGTCGTCGAATTGGATTTGCCTTGTAATAAAGATCTCAATGCAAGAAAAAATGCAATACAAGAACAGACTTTCGATATCGAACCCGATGCATTAACATTACTCAATTTTATTGAACCTTATCCTTTGATGCGGGAAGAACTTCTTACAAAGTCTGGTTTTTCACCGGCTCGGGCGAGTGAACTGCTTCTGTTGCTCGAGTTGGATGGATTCATTGAAATGCTCCCAGGTGACAGATTGAGAAAAATTTCAGCTTAGACTTTAACAACCTGATAAATGGGCACAAGATCAGGATTTTGAATTGGCACCCACTCATGAGATTTCTTTTTCAGAGTTCACTGGTGGGGCGATAAACAAAAAAATCAAAATGTAAACAGGGTAAACGGGTAGAAAATTTTTGCCGTAAAGGAGAATCATGAGCAAACTCATTCAGATAGCGCCTTCTATATTGTCTGCTGATTTCAGTCGACTGGGAGAAGAGATACGAGCTGTTGATCGCGCTGGTTGTGATATTATTCACATAGATGTAATGGATGGGCATTTTGTACCCAATATCACTATCGGTCCTTTAGTTGTACGGGCAGCAAGGGCAGTTACAACAAAGGAATTGGATGTTCATCTTATGATAACAAATGCGGATAATTATGTTGATGATTTTGCCTCAGCAGGGGCCGACTGGATTACTGTGCATGTCGAAGCATGCAGCCATCTCCATCGAACCGTATCCAGAATAAAGGAACTTGGTAAAAAAGCCGGAGTGGTGCTCAATCCGGCGACATCTCTCTCGACCCTTGATTACGTTCTGGAAGAGGTTGATCTTGTTATGCTGATGTCGGTCAATCCAGGATTTGGAGGGCAATCGTTCATTCCGTCGACTCTGTCCAAGATCTGGCAGCTCAGGCAACGAATTGATGCCATGGGACTTTCAGTGGATATTGAGATAGATGGCGGCATAAGTGAGAAAACAATCAATGATGTCGCCGAAGCCGGAGGTAATATATTTGTTGCAGGCTCTGCGATATATGGCAGTAAAGACTATGAACAGACAATATTATCTCTCAGAAAACTAGCAGAGGCCGGTGCCGTACGTTATCGATAATCTCTTCAGGAGGTGATAAATGGTGGCTTCATATACATCTTTTACGGAAACCAGAGCTTTCCCCAAGCTGGCTGTATTGGCCAAGCGACCATACGACCTCACCCGCAAACATGCACTGCAGGTTGAGAATCGACTGGAACGTTATGTATGCAGAACCGAGTTGATGGATCTGTATTATGCAACAGAAAGAGTGGATGATCAGGTGCTGGATTTATTCCAGGAATTAGCCGATGAATTGCAGCTGATTGAGCAGTACCAGATGATGCGACATGGGGCAATCCTGAATAGAATTGAGGGGTATGAAAGTGAAAATCGTCAGGTCTTGCATACCGCCGTCAGGGACTTTTTTCACGCCGAACCTGCAGAACCAAATGCCACTGGTGAGGCAAGAAAGGAGCTGGAGAAATTAAAAAAGTTTCTAGAAAATATTGAATCGGGAAAACTGTGTAATAGTAAAGGTGAGCGTTTCGATACCCTTGTTCATGTCGGCATCGGTGGCTCAGACCTTGGACCGCGGGCCATGTTTGAAGCGCTTCGGGCGTATGGTCTTCTGGGAAAACAGGTATATTTTATTGCCAATGTCGATCCCGATGACTGTGCACGGGTTTTGGCGGAAATCAATTTGGAAAAAACCTTGGTCTGTATTGTCTCCAAAAGTGGAAGCACTCTTGAAACCTTAACGAATGAAAAGCTCGTCTGTCGATCGCTTATAGAGGCAGGGCTTGATCCTGCTCAGCATTGTGTTGCCGTAACCGGAGAAAAAAGTCCGCTTGATGATCCGACCAAATATCTACAATCTTTTTATATGCGTGATTATATAGGTGGCCGATATAGTTCGACTTCAATGGTCGGTGCAGTTACGCTCGGTTTTTATCTTGGTTATGATCAGTTCATGGACTTTTTGCAAGGCGCCTCTGAAATCGACTATCATGCGGCAGAAAAAAATATACGTAAAAATATACCACTGCTGCTTGCCCTGATCGGAATATGGAACCACAATTTTTTAAAATATCCGAGCCTTGCAATTCTACCATACAGTCAGGCACTTCATAGATTTCCTGCCCATCTTCAGCAGTGTGATATGGAAAGTAACGGCAAGTCGGTTGACCGGAGAGGAAGAAAGACAACGAATCAAACCGGACCAATAATCTGGGGCGAACCGGGAACTAATGGACAGCATGCCTTTTATCAGTTGTTGCATCAGGGAACCGAAATCGTTCCGGCTGAATTCATAGGTTTTAAGCAATCACAGTTTGGGAGGGATCTGGTGGTTCAGGGATCAACTTCACAACAAAAGTTATTGGCTAATCTGCTGGCCCAAGTGATTGCCATGGCAACAGGACAGTCCTCGGATAATCCTAATAAAAATTTTTCCGGTAATCGTCCCTCCTGTCTTTTGTTGGCAGATAAGCTTACCCCAAGGATAATGGGAGCACTCCTTGCTTTATATGAAGCGAAAATCGTCTTTCAGGGATTTGCCTGGAATATTAATTCATTTGACCAGGAAGGTGTACAGTTGGGCAAAGTTCTTGCCGGAAAGTTCCTCAAGGCTATAAAAGATGGCTCTTCTGCTGGTAAAACGTTGGAAGAAGAATTCCTGAATCTCTTGTAGGATTGGGCATGGAGAAAGTTCCTCTGGCTGAATGGCTGTTCAGTCGGCAACAGGAAACCTATTGGATTTTTGTTGACAAAATTGCGTAGCAAAGATATTCTCACTCCCTGAATGAAAATTCATAATCATAAATTGTTATTACGTTTTACGTGTTGAATCTCCCAGAAAGGGCTAGATGCATCCGTTGATAATGATAAACCGAAAGTCGGTTTCAGATTTTCTGTTTAGAGTAAGAGTTTTGGTTAAGGTTGAAGTATAAACAGTAATTCAAAGGAGGAAATCATGGCAAAGCATGAGACGCCCTTGTTGGACCAATTGGAGAGTGGCCCGTGGCCAAGCTTCGTGACCGACTTGAAGCGCCAGGCCGAAAAAAAGCCTGAGTGTTGGGATATTCTAGGCATCCTGGAGTTATCCTATAAAGACAGGATCACTCATTGGAAGCACGGTGGCATCGTTGGTGTTTTTGGTTATGGTGGTGGTATCGTTGGACGATACGCTGATGTACCGAAGCAGTTCCCTGGAGTTGAGCATTTTCACACCGTTCGTGTCGCGCAGCCGTCATCCAAGTACTATTCTACCTCAAATCTTCGTCAGTTGATGGGATTGTGGGAAAAATACGGTTCTGGTATGACCAACTTTCACGGATCAACCGGTGATATCATTCTTCTTGGTACACGTACCGAAAATCTCGAGCCATTTTTCTGGGATCTGACTCATGACATGGGACAGGATCTTGGTGGTTCCGGTTCTAATCTACGTACTCCTGCCAACTGTCTTGGTGAGTCACGTTGTGAATGGTCTTGTTATGATACAGAAGAAGCTTGTTATCATCTGACCATGCATTATCAGGATGAAATTCATCGCCCTGCGTTCCCCTACAAGTTCAAGTTCAAATTCTCCGGATGTCCAAACGACTGCGTTGCAGCAATTGCTCGTTCCGACATATCCGTTATCGGCACCTGGAGAGATCAGATTCGCATCGACCAGGCAGCCGTTAAAGAGTATGTTGCCGGAAATTATCCACCGAATGGTGGAGCTCATTCTGGAAAAGACTGGGGTAAATTTGATATTCAGAAAGAAGTTATTGATATCTGTCCTACTGAGTGTATGTGGATGGAAGGTACAGAGCTGAAAATCGATGACACTGAATGTACCCGTTGTATGCATTGTATTAATGTCATGCCCCGTGCACTGCGCCCTGGATTAGATAAAGGTGCTTCTATTTGTGTTGGTGCAAAAGCCCCAATCCTTGATGGTGCCCAGTTCTCCACCCTCATTGTACCATTTATGAAAGTGTCCAAAGATAATGAATTCGAAGAATTAATTGAATTTATTGAGGGAGTTTGGGATTGGTGGATGGAAGTTGGTAAAAACCGTGAGCGTGTTGGTGAAACCATGCAGCGTGTTGGCCTGCCGACATTTCTGCAGGTAATGGGAATTGATCCAATTCCACAGCATGTAAAAGAGCCTCGGTCGAATCCTTACGTATTTTGGAAAGAGGAAGAAGTACCAGGTGGTTTTGAGCGTGATGTTGTTGAATTCCGAGCTAAACACGCAGCCTAATTAATGCTGTTTTAATTTGAGCTAACAATTCATATTAAATATAAGGAGATTTTCACCATGGGTTATGATCCAACAAAACCAATGGAAGGACGTATTTCAGATCTTGGTCCCCCAAATTACGAACAGTTTTTTCCACCTGTCATCAAAGCGAACAAGGGCAAATGGCTGTGGCACGAAATCCTGCAACCAGGTGTTTTGATGCACAAATCGGAGACCGGTGATGAAGTATATACCGTTCGATGTGGTACATGTCGTCTTGTTTCTGTTGAGTATATTCGCGAAGTATGTGATATCGCAGATAAACACTGTGATGGTTTCTTACGTTTTACTACCCGCAACAACGTAGAGTTCATGGTTGATTCCAAAGAGAAGGTTCAGCCACTTCTTGACACTCTTGCAAGCATGGGTAACAGATATCCAGTTGGTGGAACCGGCGCCGGTGTGACCAATATCGTTCACACTCAGGGTTGGGTACACTGCCATACACCTGCAACCGACGCCTCTGGTGTTGTTAAAGCGGTAATGGATGAATTGTTTGAGTATTTCACATCCATGAAACTGCCGGCACAGGTGCGTATCGCATTGGCATGCTGTTTGAACATGTGTGGTGCTGTTCATGCGTCAGATATCGCCATCCTTGGAATTCACCGTAAGCCACCGATGATTGATCACAGCCGTATCAGTGGAGTATGTGAACTGCCTTTGGCGATTGCCTCTTGTCCTCTTGGCGCCGTTAAACCTGCGAAAGCAGAAGTAGATGGCAAAGAGATCAAGACTGTTAAGGTAAACGTCGAGCGTTGTATGTTCTGTGGTAACTGTTACACCATGTGCCCTGCAATGCCTCTGGCGGATCCGGAAGGTGATGGTATCGCAATTTTGGTTGGTGGTAAGGTTTCCAACCGAGTCAGCGCACCAAAATTCTCCAAACTGGTTATTCCATTTTTGCCAAATACCACTCCTCGATGGCCTGAAACTGTTAAGGCCGTCAAGCAAATTCTTGAGGCTTATGCTGCTGACGCCAAGAAATATGAGCGTGTTGGTGAGTGGGCGGAAAGAATTGGCTGGGAGAAATTCTTTGAAAAATGTGATATTCCATTTACCATGAAAAGCATCGACGACTACCGTCTTGCATATGACACCTGGCGCACTACCACACAGTTCAAGTACACCAGCCATATCAAATAGTAAGAATAAAGTGTATTCAATGATCAGGTGGAATTTTCACCACCTGATCATTTGATGCTTATTTCTTCTAACACTATACTAGGAGTACAATTATGGCACTCAGTACAGAAGAGCTCAAAAAGGCCATTGAGGAGAAAGCAACAACATCTCCCAAGCCTCAGCTGTATATTAAGGATTTCTATGCATGTGATCCTGATAGCAAACCCCGCGTGATCAAAAATGTAGCAAACGAAATGGTACGTGAAGGAAAATTGATGTTCTGGTCTTCCGGTTCGACCACTATGTATGCCATCCCAGCCCGTATAAAGAACGAAGAAGGCTCAGAGGGAATTTGATAAGTTGAACAAACAGGGTTTTTTTGAAAAAGCATAAGGAATTATATTCTTTATGCTTTTTCTATTTGCTATGTATCCAATCTATTTCTTTGAATCCATTCCCTCCACCAATATCCTTGCTAAGAAGCTTGCCGAAAATGGAGCTCTTCACGGCACCGCTGTTATCGCTACCAACCAGACAGAGGGTCGAGGCCGTCTCGGCAAGAGCTGGCATTCATCAGCAGGTAAAGGTCTCTATTGCTCCATAATAGTAAGGCCGGGACTTGCAGTTGAGGATTATCACAAAATAACTTTGGCGGCTGGACTTGGTACGGCATTAGCGATAGATCGCATTGCAGATGTTACTTCACAGTTAAAATGGCCTAATGATATTTTTATCGGCGGCAAGAAATGTGGAGGGATATTAACAGAATCCTCTTCTCTAAACGAGCCCGTAAGTCGGCTTTATGCTGTAATTGGTATTGGATTAAATCTCGGAGCCGCTCTGCTGGACTTTCCTGTTGATTTACGTGATAAGGTAACCTCTCTTTTTATTGAGACATGCAAAATTTATGATGTTCAGCTCGTTTTTTCGGGCATTCGTGATGAGGTTCTGCGCCAGCTTGAGATTTTTTGTTGTGATGGATTCCAGCCTATACTTACATCCTGGAAATGCCGAGATTTCCTTCTCGGCAAGGAAATGGAATGTGTATCTACAAACGGGGAGATCGTTGTCGGTGTGTCTCTAGGGCCCGACGCTGAGGGACAGTTGCACGTTAAGACCTCGGATGGAAGGATACACACGGTTCTGTCAGGAGATATTAAACTTGCTCAAAGAAAAACAAGCCGATAGAGCTCTTCGCTACCGGCTTGCTGTATACCAGGCGATTACTGTTAATAGCGATAATACTCCGGCTTGAAGGGCCCATTGATTGAAACCCCAATATAGTCAGCCTGCTCTTTGGTGAGTTCTGTCAGATTTACGCCTATTTTCTTCAAATGAAGTCGAGCAACCATTTCATCGAGTGATTTGGGCAGGAAATAGACTTGGTTGTCATATTTTTCAGAATTTTGCCAAAGCTCCATCTGGGCAAGTACTTGATTGGTAAAAGAGTTACTCATAACAAAACTGGGATGACCAGTCGCACAACCAAGATTTACCAATCTACCCTCTGCCAGAATGATAATCTTCTTTCCATCCGGAAAAATGACATGATCAACCTGTGGCTTAATATTATCCCACTCCAGATCACGGATACCGGCGATGTCAATTTCAGAATCAAAGTGACCGATGTTACAGACGATAGCCTCATTCGGCATTGCTTCCATATGCTTACGTTCAATGACTTTCAGATTACCGGTGCAGGTTACAAAAATGTTACCGATGGCAGCAATCTCATCCATTGTCACAATGCGGTAGCCCTCCATTGCAGCTTGAAGAGCGCATATTGGGTCAATTTCAGTTATATAGACCGTAGCGCCCATACCCCTTAGAGCTTGAGCACAGCCTTTACCAACATCACCGTAACCGACAACGACAGCATTTTTCCCGGCAATCATGACATCGGTGGCACGTTTAATACCGTCTATGAGTGATTCCCTACATCCATAAAGGTTGTCAAATTTTGATTTGGTGACTGAATCATTGACATTAAATGCAGGACAAGCAAGTTTACCTGCCTTTGCCATCTCGTTGAGTCTATGTACCCCGGTTGTAGTTTCTTCACTGATGCCTCGTATATTGGCCAGTTCCTTGGTGTATTTCTGATGGAGCACAAGAGTTATATCTCCCCCGTCATCAAGGATCATATTTGGGCGCCAGTTATCAGGTCCGAAAATAGTCTGATCAATGCACCACCAGAACTCTTCTTCAGATTCACCCTTCCAGGCAAATGTTGGAATGCCGGCGGCAGCCATGGCAGCAGCAGCATGGTCCTGAGTCGAGAAAATGTTACAGCTGGACCAGCGTACTTCAGCGCCAAGGGTGACAAGTGTCTCCATGAGAACGGCTGTTTGGATGGTCATGTGCAGGCAGCCGGCAATGCGAGCTCCTTTCAGGGGGGCTTTAACCTGGTATTCCTCACGAAGTGACATGAGGCCGGGCATTTCAGTTTCGGCAATGGCAATCTCTTTACGACCCCAATCAGCAAGCTTCATATCCGCAACTTTGTAATCTTTAAACGTGTCAGTCATCTTTATATTCCATTTGGCTTTTTAATACTGTTTTAGTTTTACCTGGGTTGAAAAAATAGCAGGAATCAGCGAAGTTTAGCAGCATCTCGAAGGATCTCCGCCTTATCTGTTTTTTCCCAGGTGAATGAGTCCAACTCGCGGCCGAAATGTCCATAGGAGGCAGTTTGCAGGTAAATAGGCCGCAGCAGATTGAGCTGTTGAACAATGGCTTTTGGTCTTAGGTCAAAATGCTCGGCAATGAGTTTTTTGATTTCTGCATTGGAAATTTTACCTGTACCGAAGCTGTTGACATTAATTGAAACAGGTTGGGAGATTCCGATAGCGTAAGCAACCTGAACTTCAAGTTCATCTGCAATACCAGCTGCAACAATATTTTTAGCGACATAGCGACCATAATAGGAACTTGATCTATCCACTTTGGAAGGATCTTTCCCTGAAAAAGCGCCGCCACCGTGCGATCCTTTACCACCATATGTGTCAACAATGATTTTACGACCGGTGACACCGCAATCTCCGACAGGTCCACCAATAACAAAACGACCGGTCGGGTTAATAAAAAATTTAGTTTTGGCATCGATCATGTGAGCAGGAAGAGTAGGTTTAATAATTTCTTCCATGACTCCCTCTTTCAGAGTCTCGTAACTGACGGTAGTGTCATGTTGAGTGGAAAGCACTATCGCTTCAATCCGGCTCGGCACATTATCGATGTACTGAATGGTTACCTGGCTTTTAGCATCCGGCCGGAGCCATGGAAGGATATTGGCCTTGCGAACATCGGCTTGACGTTTGGTCAGTAAATGGGCGTAGGTGATGGGCATAGGCATGAGAACATCGGTCTCACGACTGGCATAACCAAACATTAATCCCTGATCGCCGGCACCCTGATCGAGGTCCAGGCCGGAACCTTCATCGACACCTTGAGCAATATCAGGTGATTGTTTGTCAATGGAAGTAATGACTGCACAGGATTGCCAGTCAAAACCCATGTCTGATGAATTGTAACCGATTTCCTTGATCGTCTGCCGAACCACTTCCGGCATATCAACCCAGGCGGTGGTAGTAATTTCTCCTGCGATAATCGCCATACCGGTAGTAACCAGAGTTTCACAGGCAACTCGAGCCAGAGGGTCCTGGGCGAGAATTGAATCGAGAATTGCGTCTGATATTTGGTCGGCAACCTTGTCTGGATGGCCTTCTGACACGGACTCAGATGTAAATAAGTAATCTGACATAGAAACTCCATTAATAATAAGTTATATAAGCTCTCTTGTATGAATAGAGCACAAAAGACATTTATTATACACGAAATTGCAAGTTATAGTGGTAAAAAGAGAAGGTGAGGTGAGAAAAATTTATGCTGCCATTTATCAAAATAAGCAATGAGTATAACCATCATAAATAGATTGGAATAGTGCGGGAGAGACCAATGGTGGTTGCCTGCTTGTGAAATAATGATTAGGATGGACCTTTTGTAAAGGCCCGACAGATTATTTGATAATGTAAGTCCCGCGTATCGGGGATAGAGATTTTTTAATAGGGGATTCGAGCGAATGTCTATCGAAGCAGCAAAGGAAGTCCTGAGGATTGAAGAACAGGGACTGGCGGAAGTACGAGAACGAATCGGTGAAGAGTTTGTGCGGGCGGTTGAAATAGTATTATCCAGCCCTGGCAGGTTGGTCATTACCGGAATAGGTAAATCAGGCATTGTAGGGCAGAAGATAGCTGCAACTTTGAACAGTACCGGTACCCCATCGTTTTTCCTGCATCCGGTCGAGGCGATGCATGGTGATCTAGGCATGGTTATGAGCGGAGATGTCATTTTGGCTATTTCCTATTCGGGAGAGACTGTAGAACTGAACGCGTTGCTTATCAGTTTAAAGGAAAGAGGCAATAAAATAATTGCCATGACCGGTGGAAAGTATTCTACGCTGGCAACGGCAGCTGATGTTGTGCTGGACATCAGGGTACCAAAAGAAGCCTGTCCTTTGGGGCTTGCGCCAACTGCGAGTACGACGGCAACATTGGCTATGGGAGATGCCCTGTCTGTTGTTCTGCTTAATCGGAAGAAATTTCAGGCTGAGGACTTCAGGCTGAATCATCCCGGTGGTAGTCTTGGGCAAAGGTTAAAGGTTAGGGTGACGGAAGTCATGCTTGCCGGTAAGGATATTCCTGTAGTTTCACCGGGAGATTCCGCCTCGGATGCGATTCGGGTTCTCAATGAGAAAAATAATGGTGCGGTCCTGGTTGTCCGGCAGGATAATAAGATTCTGGGCATTATAACCGATGGGGATGTTCGTCGGGCAGTTGTCAATTTGAAAGGTTTCTCTGTTTTGACAGCAGAACAATTGATGACGAAAAGTCCCATTTGCATTGACGGGGATTCTCTGGCGGCCGATGCCTTAAGCATAATGCAAAAACATGAAATTACTGCATTGCCGATAGTAGATAGTGCCAATAAACTTCTTGGCTTACTCCATCTCCATAATCTGCTCGGAAAAGGGGAGTTCCGTTTTCTGGTGTGAGGCTATTTCATTTAAAGACAGGTTGCCGGAAAGCAGCCTCCTAATTTTCAGAAAAGAAACTCCATCCGCCTGTCTTTTTGTCATAGGCGTAAAGCATGACCAAGGTAAGAGGGCGTCCTCCGTCATTTTCCGTACATTGCATTCTAAACACCAACTTTGAGTCGGTCTCTTTCGTGCTGGAGATTACTGGATTTGTCAGATTCTCGGGGCTGGAATTCGGATAGTTGGCAATAAAGAGTGATTGATAATTGTCCGTTAGATATTCGACCCTTTTCATCAGATATATCTTTTGATCGAGTGATTGCATGGCAGTACCGATCTCTGCTTTTATGTTACTAAATTCTTCTTCAGAACTGAAAGGACTTTGTTCGATATTGGTTAATATCTGTTGATAAGTGAATTTAACATTTGTCAGGTCATTTTTGTCTATAAGCGTTTGAACAATTTGACGATCTCTGATTATTGAAGCCTGGAGAATAATTCGAGACAGTTTTTTGATATTGACATCCGAGTCTTTTTCTTTTGAAATGCCATGGCTGCCGCTCAAAAAATAACTGGCTTTACGGTATGCTTCAATGGCATCATTCCAAGCTCCCGAAGCAAATGCCTTGTTTCCTGTGTTAATGATAGTGTAGAGTTCTGCACGTTTGATATTTGCTCGGATGACCTCAATTGATTCAGGTGGCAATTTAGTTTTCTGACCGCTTGCCAGGGCAAGATTATACGCTGCGATTGCGCTTAGCCAATCTGAACCGGTGAAAGATAGATCTCCCTGTGCTTTAAGATTTGCAAATTGGCTCTTTTGTAACTCTGATTGCAATTGTTCTGAATATTTCTCGCGATCCGATTTAGGAAGAGAGACCAGTATTTTTTGTGCTTGCAGCAATTTTTCCAGGGCGTCTTCCCATCTGCCATCTTTCAACAAAACCTGTGCAGGATCATAGATGAATCTAAATTCAGAAATTAATTGTTTTCGTTTAATTTCTTCGATGATCGAGGGGGAAAGGTACGAGTTTTTCTCGGTCTGGGTGAGGAGAATTGTATAGCCCTCGGCGGCGAGCTGCCATTTTTTTTCCAGGTAAAGTTTTTCTGCATCATTAAATTTTTGCTTTATTGAAAGAAGCTTTTCTGCTTCTACTTTGGGTAAGTATTTGTCTTCAAAAAGTATATTACCAGCAAGACCTTGAGTAAGTTTTTCTGATTGCAGAATCTCTAGAATAAATTTTTCAAGTTGTTGTGCGAAATCCTGATGAAAAAATCTAACCTCACGAACTAACTCCAGTGCTTTGTCACATGAACGCTTAGCGAGAGCAAATTGATTAGTGGAGTGGGATGTGGAACATTGCGCGTAGGCATCTTCTGCACTCCTTAATTTATCTGTGAAGTAAAACCAAAAATATCCACCAGAACCTATACCGACCAAAAGTATGATCAGTAACGAAAACAAAAAAAGTTTGTTTTTTCTAAGACTATTTTTTACAAATAAGTCGCTTGCAGGTGGAGATTTTATGGTTTTTGTCTTTTTGGTGGTCACAGGGGATGGTTTTTCCCCTTTTTTTGTTGCTTTTTTATCTGCAACAACTGACTTGGAAGAAACATCTGATTCAGAGAAATCGGGAGCTAAATCCAGATTAGTGTCCTCGAGTAGGGCAAGCGTTTGCTGTATTCGTTGAATATCGGAATCTATAGCAGGAAAATCAGAGACAAAACCTGTGATCTCTTCGAATTTTTCAAGAGCTATCCGGGCACTGCCTTTATTTTCAAATTTTTTTGCATCACGGTGCAGCTTTTCAGCCCTTTGGACCTCATCCCTTGCCTTGAGGCATACCTTGTCGAGTTCCTTTGAAGAGGTTGAGTTGTTTCGACAAGTTTCCAGAAGTGTAAAATATTTTTTTTGTTTTTCTAACAGTCTAAGAAGTTCATGGTTTATCTCGTTAGCAGGATCGTTCTCATTAAAGGAAGGATGAGCGATAGTGCTTTCGTCAACACCTCCCTGTTCAAGGGCAAGAAAATCGAATTGGCTTGTTAAATCGCCGTCGTCGAGAGTGTCGATTGTGTGCTGGGGAAGATTGCTTGAATAGGGCGATGAAATATTTGCTGCTTCCCACTTAATACTCGCAAAGGGAAGCCTTCCGGAATTATTCAGATACCATTCTGCAGCCTCCTCATTAAAGCTGTTATTAGTTGAATAAATTTCCCCGTTGATCATTTGTCCAATATGGATGATAAGATCTGACAGAGGACGATCCTGCTCCCAGAAATCACCAAGGCATATAGCAGCTGGATCAAAGTCTGGATGGAAGGTGTCACTTTTGGGCTTGCAACTCGGTGGAAAATGTGGAAAACCAAATGGAATGGTGAGTTCCACTTTATGATTGGTAGATTCGATGACCTGCCCCTCACCAGTTTTGCATATCCCATTGATAGTGTAGGTAATTTCGTACTGATCCGGGGGATTCCCTTTGGTCGGATTAACAGAAATCACAGGATGAGAGGTAAAATAATTGGTTACTTGTCTGAATATATCATCTAATTGGTTGGGAGATGCAGGCATGAGTATTTATTGTAAAAGTTATAAAATTCTTTTCCGTTTCGTTAGTATAGCAACTTATTTAGCCAACACCAAAAGAAAGTTTACAGCTGATATGATTTGCTCCTCAAAAGCATAAGTTTTGGACAAAAAATGAAAATCAAACGACGTGTCCAGTTGTACAAGGGGAAATGAAAAAATTTAATGCAGTTTTTACTATAGTTAAAAATAATAATTGCCCCCTATATAAAGTGGACGAGCATTTGCATCTTTCGGATAAAACCCTTTCCTGCCCAAGAGGGAAGGAAATGTGTCTTATTCTTGTTCGTGACCTGACCGAAATTTTGTTCAAATTTTCACAAGAGCAACTGTTTGATTTGGACGACTATGTCTGCAAAGTCTTTAACTGCAGTGGTTGTACGGGATTGATTAAATTTTCTCTGATACAGTCACCTGATTCGGGAAACCATGCTTTAGAAGGCAGTGGCGCCTTAGGGGCTGTTTGTCAAATTAAATCGGCCACTCTCAAAATGTATGGAGATAACGGCTCTTTACTGAAAACTCTCCCACCAAACCAGTTAGAAACCGTACTTAGTCATTTTCAAGAGATCATGCTCCCTAAAGGTACAGTGCTCATAGCTAAAGGTATTAAAAATCTTAACCTTTATATTGTGATCGATGGTGAACTTGCTGTTGAAAGTGGAGACGTTCATTTAGCAACTCTTGAAAAAGGAGAAATTTGTGGTGAAATGAGTTACCTGGGTGCGGATGTGGCTGTTTCAACGGTAAAAGCAACAAAAAAGACCACAGTTTTGGCAATACCCGCAGATATTTTCGGGCGGTTGTTGGGTGACAACCGCGAAGTACAATCATATCTGGCACAGCTTCTGGCAGGAAGACTAGGAAAAACTAATGCGGCAAGGGCACGCGATTTTGAATCTTGCATGAGTGGCCGGATTGATGAGATAGTTCCTGCAGAGTTGTTTCAGATTTTCCATATGCACCAGAAAACCGGCGTGTTATCCCTGGAGTTGCCGGATGGGCAGGCTAAGGTCTCCTTTCGTGAGGGATGTATTATCAATGCCAGCCATGGCGAGCGGATCAACGAAGAAGCCATATTTAAAATCCTGTCGGAAAAAAAAGGCATATATCGTTTCACTTCAGGTCTATCGCCAAATGAAATGAGAGCCGGTGAGATAGGAGATTTTATGAT
This sequence comes from uncultured delta proteobacterium, assembly GCA_963709755.1. Classification (GTDB taxonomy): domain Bacteria; phylum Desulfobacterota; class Desulfobulbia; order Desulfobulbales; family Desulfocapsaceae; genus Desulforhopalus_A. Next base: position 81,076 of record CAVPXO010000006.1, on the reverse strand, counting down.
GTTGCTTATGGAAGGCGTCAAGCGGGTTGATGAGGAGCTGGATCGTTAGCCTGTATTTTTTCTTTCTTTTGGAAGTCAACGCTTGATGCACGTCTCTCATCTTCAGTCTGTCGCCGACTGAAAGGGAGGCAGTTTGAGAATCTCTGAAAAACTATTCACGTGATACGCTGCCTGAAGGGTCTGGCTTTTGAAGGCGATCAACGGTACCCCGCAACTCCTGGCATGTTCCTCATCAACAATTGAATCACCAATGAAGACGGTTTCTTCTGGTTTACATTTGAAATAATTCAAAATTTCAAGAAGCCCGTCCGGTGCAGGTTTTGGCCGCCTGGCTGTTGCGGCTGTTACTACCTTGCCGAAGTAACTTTCCAGGTTGTAACTTTTCAACAGCGGAAGCATCGTATTCGTTCGATTGGTTGAGATCGCCAGATGGTATTTTTTTCGAGTGATATCGAGAAATTCCACCAGATCTTCTTCTATTTCCATGTATTGCAAGAATGGTTCATAATCGCACAACTGCCTGAAAGCGTTTACTTCCTCTGTCGTAGGTGATGAATAATGACGAAAAATATGCTGTAGAGAATCACTAACGTTGCTCATGTGGACATAATTTTCCTCACCCTCGCTCATAAGTGCTAATCCAAAATGACTTAGAAGGTGGTTGTAGTACATACAATTGGCACGTTTAGAATTAAACATGACACCGTCGCAATCGAATACAATGAGTTTCAGCATGGAGTAATTTTTCAAAAGAATTTTGAAATAAAAACGGGAACGTTAAAAAGGTGCGAAAATTTGCTGACGTAACCAGTCAATACTAAAACATAAGAGCTTTTCATCATTTATAAGAGCTTTTTTTTCTGTTGGTGAAAGTACAATTGAATCAAGCTGGTCGTTCAACACCTTTTCTCTGAAGGAGTCGATGTCATAGAGTGCCAGAACGAAAGATTCGATCTGGCTGGCTGAGGGTATAAAACCCTTGCGTATGGCGTCGTGTTGAAGAATTACCGCTACAGCATCGTTGAAACGGTTGTAAGTGATAAGATCCTGTTCAACACTGTATTGTATAGCGTTTTGTACTGCTGGCTCCTCAAAGCCCCGGCAGTGGTCTTCTTTCATGAGCACAAAATGCTCTTCAATAGCACCATATTCTCCAACCATAACAGCGCGGCCAAGAGGGTAGGTCCGGCAGGCAGCTGGCCTGTGCTCATAGACAGTGCAGCCCTGGCTGGCAATAAAAACACAACTGGCCCTGCCGTCATCCACCATCGTTAGATAAAAACGAGGAAACGGTTCACCGGGGTCCTGTTCGGTTATGATATAGTTATCAAGCAGTTGGCTGGAAGTGAGACCGGTTGCCATCCTCAAACGCAGCACATCGTATGGAGTAAGGGAAAGCTCAAGCATACGGCAGCACTCTGTGAAACACTTAACCCCTGTATGACAGGAGAAGTGAAACGTCTCCGACCGAGCAAGTCGTGTAATGTATTGAGGGAGCTGTGTTGATTTTCTCATCACTTCTCCTGCGCTGGCCCTAGGCCGCCTCTTTTCTCCATAAAGTTAGAAGTGGACTTGCGATAAAAATGGATGAATAGGTTCCAACGGCAATTCCGGCTAAAAGGGCAAAAGAAAATTCATGAATAACTGCTCCTCCAAGGAGATAAAGGGCAAGTAAAACAATCATAGTAGTTCCAGAGGTGACGATGGTTCTACTGAGAGTCTGATTGATACTGTCATTGATAACCTGGGCAAGAGGGGTTTTCCCTGCTTTAAGCATATTTTCTCTGATTCTATCGAAAACAATTACCGAATCATTGAGAGAATAGCCAGCCAGGGTGAGAAGAGCTGTAACAATAAGCAGAGTTATCTCAATGTCCATCAGCCAGCATAATCCAAGAATTACCATGACATCATGAAAAGTCGCTGCAGCCCCAGCAAGCCCAAAGCTGATATCGAAGCGAACGGCCAGATAAATAATAACCCCGGCGAGAGAAATTATGATTGCCAGAATTGCTTTGTTGCGAAGCACTGAACTAACGGATGAGCCAATTTCAGATTGACTTTCCAGGGTAAATTGTTTTTCAGGAAGTTCGGTCGAAAGGATTTTACCTACCGATTCATCAAGGTTGGCAACGACAGCATCAGATTTTTTAATTTTAATTATAAGTCGATGTTCGTTTTCAACTTCCTGCAGGTTGATATCTTTCATACCGTTTCTGCTGAATGCACCCCGTACCTCGGCCATGGTGAAATCCTGGGTCGCTTTGTACTGAAGGAGCGATCCACCGGAAAAATCCACCCCCATGTTGGCATGGCCACGGGCTATCTGGACAAGAGCCACAAAACCAATGATCACCATCACTCCTGAAATTGCGAAGGTGATATTTTTAATTTTCATAAAATCAAAATTTGGTTTTTTGGTAAACCTCATGAAATTGAGTTTCTTCATTGGTCTCACGGCGTTAATCGTGTCAAATATCAGCCGGGAGTAGAAGAGAGCGGCAAAGAGGTTAAAAATAATACCGAGAGAAAGGGTGACGGCAAATCCTTTGATAGGTCCCGTGCCAAACATGAACAGCGCCAGTGCGGTGATCAGAGTTGTCACCTGGGAATCCACAATGGTAAGAAATGCTTTGCTATAGCCGCTGTCTATGCTTGATCTGACTGATTTTCCAAGAGCATATTCTTCGCGCATTCTTTCAAAGATGAGGACGTTGGCATCAACAGCCATGCCGATGGACAAAATAATACCGGCAATACCCGGCAATGTCAGGGTGGCGTTAAGTATGGCCAACCCTGAGAAAAGAAGAAGGATATTGAGGATCAGTGCACTGTTGGCGATAACACCTGACAGCCGGTAATAAACCAACATAAAGCCGAGAACTACGATCGCTCCAAAAATTCCTGAGGAGAGTCCCTTATTGATGGAATCCTGTCCAAGGGTTGAGCCGACTGTCATATTCTGAACAATATCAACTGGTGCCGGCAGAGCGCCTACTCTCAGGACGATGGCCAGGTCAGCTGCTTCCTCATGGGTAAAACTGCCACTGATCTGGGCGGAACCGCCAAGAATACGTTCTCGGATAACCGGTGCAGATCGAACGACGTCATCCAATACAATGGCCAGCCTTCTACCGACATTTTTTTCGGTTATGTGAGCAAAAACCTTTCCGCCCCGGCTGGTCAAGTCGATGCTTACATACGGTTCGTTGAAATTACCACCAATTCGCACCTGAGCATCTTTTACCATTTCTCCGGTCATAAGGACCTTATTTTCAAGGAGGAGAGGCGTCAACGTCTCTTTCTTGGTTTGTTTATCGATGTTTTTTTCAAAATAAAGAGAGGTATTATCAGGTAATCTGCTTTGCAGGGCGCGGTTAAGTTTTCTCACGCTTTCGCCCTCCTTCCACTCTTTCGAGTTCCGGGCCTCTGCAACGAGTTCCTGCAAATTAAGGCCGGCTGAGTCGGCAACAAGTTTAAACACCAGCTGGGCTGTGTCACCCAGGAGTTTTAAGGCACGTTTTGGATCTTTTACACCAGGAAGCTGGATGACAATCTCATCCTCACCTTGTCGAATAATGACTGGTTCTGCTACACCGAACTGATCAATTCGGTTACGGAGAATCTCAAGTGATTGATCTACTGCATGAGTCTTGATGTAATCTTTCGCTTTCTCTTTCAAGGTGAGAAAAATTCGAGGAAAGCTCCCTTCCTTACTTTCAACCTTTGCGTCTATGTCAGGAAAATCTTCACTGATGATACTGGTCACTTTATCAAGAGTACTAGCGTTAGGAAGCGTGAAGATAATTGTGTCAGGAGACGGAGCTGAACTTCTCACTGCACTTATGGATTCTTCGGAGAGGGTATCCTTGAGATCATTGGCAGCCAATTCCAGTGAATTCTCTTCAGCCTTTTGAAGGTTTACTTTTAAAACAAGATGCATTCCGCCTTGAAGGTCAAGGCCAAGCCGAAGTCCTTCAGGTGCCATATAGGTTTTCCACCAGTTCGGAGTGTCCTTGTAAAAGGAAGGCACTACGGTAATAAAAGAAAGGAGGATGACCGATACAAGAAAAGCGAGTTTTAGTTTTAGTGCTGTATTCATGGATATCCTTGAGTTTTCTGTAGAGTGGAGCTCGTTTGCTGTGCTGCTTAAAAAAATGATGTTAAACTTTGCGATTATACTCCAAAGCCACAATCTTGCAAGGTTCAGTGCGTGATAAATAGAAAAACCATGAAGGAATACTCTTACAATGAAGGAATACTCTTACAATTTGTGCATCGTCTGGCTACGAGAGGAATATAAGGGGATGAGAGTGACAAGAGTTCAAAAAAGATCCTTGCGATATTTAAGGCCAGAAAGTAAATTTCTGGCGTCTTCCATTGTCGAACGCTTGTGAAATGTTCTTTTGCCTGATTCTGAGGTAATAATTTTTCGATTGAGAGGGAAAAGATGTACACCCAGATTTATATATTGCGATTTCCAAAGGAAACCAGCGATCAGCCATTCATTTATCGATTAGTTAAAGAATATGATATCGAATTCAATATTCTTAAAGCAGATATCCTTCTGCAGCGTGAAGGGCTGATGATCATCGAATTAAAAGGGAGCAGCAAAAACAATGTGAAAGCCGGTCTCGATTATTTAAGGAATTTGGGAGTAAAAATTGAACGGATGGCAGCCAGAATCCGCCGTGATGATGAAAATTGTTACCAATGCGGGGCATGTACAGGCGTGTGTCCTTCAGGAGCTCTTTTTATTCAGCGACCGGAAATGGCAATAATATTCGATGCTGAAAAATGTACAGGCTGCGGTCTTTGTGTTCCTATTTGTCCTGTGCGGGCAATGGAGGTATCTCTTGACGATAAATGGATATTTACAGATAAGTCTATCGTGTAAATTATCGCCTGTACTATATTCTTCCCGCAGCAGTGGTATGTGATTTTCTCAATGAGATTGGTAAATCTTTGGAAGGAACCGAGGAAACTCATTCCAGCGAGCATTTTACCCCTTTCCGGAGGTAAAATGCTGCTCCCGACTAGTAGGACTCCGCTTGCTTCCCGGTGTATAAAGATTAATACTGAACGGGTTCAGCAGTGTCGGCTGCCTGTTCATCCTTTCCCCATGTAGCCCAGCCCGGGAGGCTTAGCTTAGGAAACCATGCAGTTAACCTTGATCTCGGAGGATTGCCGGCTTCAATGCGAGCCAAAAGTTCCTTTGCTTTTATAGCGATCGCGGATTCCGGATACATCGCCAGTAAATATTTCAGCCGAACTGTAGCCTGGTCATATTTTTCCGTTCGAACATAATATTCGCTAACAAAATATTCATGGTTAGCCAAAAATTCAGTTGCTGTAATAATACGTGCTTTTGCCTCACCTGTATATGGTGATTCCGGGTATACTTTTAATAATTGCTTAAACAGCTCAATTGATTTGATTGCACCCACAGAATCCCTGTCAATTCGGTCAATTTGCTTGTAGTTGCACATCCCTTTCTGGAATATTACATATGGGATACTTTCGTTGGTTGGATGGCGATTTTCAAACTCTTCATACAGCACCAGAGCTTCCTTGTAGCGCTCAAGAAGAAAACTGCAGTCAGCCGCTTTGAGTTCGGCGAGCGTTGCTTCAGGACTGAAGGGGAAACGATTCAATATATCTTCGAAAAATTCAATGGCGGTAAAATATTTACCCACATTGTAGTCATCCATGCCTTTTTGTAATAGACCCTTGGCCGGCAGATTTAAATCAGTACCGCTGATTTCGTTACCTTCTTCATCAATTGATGTAAAATTAAAGGTGTCGTGCAAATCACCGCACCCACTGACGCCAAGAAGCAACAGCAGGATAAAAATAAGTGTCAGGAAATTACAAACGGAATATTTTTTTTGCAGTATCATCATTAAATTAACTGTTTTGATTTTTTTAGGTTTTGTAAATATCTTTCGGCAGCCAGAACTGCAACAGCACCTTCGCCGGCTGCATTGACTATTTGTCGTACTTCTTTACTGCAAATATCTCCGGCAGCCATGATCCCGGGTATGACCGTTTGAGATTCTCTATCGATAGGGATAAATCCCCATTTGTCTGCCTTTAAAAGTTGAAGTGGCAGTCCATCATTGTTTGGAGTTACACCGATGAGGACAAAAACTCCTTGAACTTCAAGAGTTGAAGTCGTTCCGTCGTTGGCAATCAGTTGAAGTTTTTCCACTTCTTTTTCACCTTCGATGGATACCACTCTGGAGTTCCAGATAAATTCTATCTTTTCATTGGCAAAGGCGATTTCCTGGATGATCTTCGTAGCCCGAAGTTCCTCCCGACGATGAATCACCGTAACCTTACTGGCAAATTTGGTCAGATATTCTGCTTCCTGGATGGCGGTGTTGCCTCCGCCAATAACAGCTACATGCATGTTTCTATAGAAGGGAGCGTCGCATGTTCCGCAGTACGAAACCCCCTTGCCCCGCATTTCCAATTCTCCTGGAATGTTGAGAGTATTGGCGCTGGCACCGTTGCACAGTATCAATGTATCGCAGCTAACCTGTCCCCCATCTTCAAGATGAAGAATTTTGCGCCCGTCGTCTTCTGGTTCAACTTTGATCACAGTGGCTAATTCGATGTTCAGGTCGAACCTCTTTGCATGCTGTGTCATTTTTTCAACAAGGTCAAAACCCGTCAATCCTTCAGGAAAACCGGGATAGTTGTCCACCCAGTCAGTGAGTAGAACTTGTCCGCCCGGTGCCCCCTTTTCTACGAGCACATGGTCTAGTCGGGCTCGGGCTGCATAAAGCCCAGCAGACAATCCAGCTGGGCCGCCACCTAAAATAACAAGTTCGTAGTGATCTTTCATTATCGTCAGTATTTACAAAAAAAAATTAAAAAAGCTGTCATCCTTGCAGGTTTACTGTCATCCTTGCAGGTTTAATATAATCAAACAAGAAAGACAGCTAGGAAATGTTTATTTGGCCTTGTCAATGAGAGCTACGAGTTGTGTTTTGCCGACTGAGCCGGTAATCTGGTCGACAACCTGACCACCCTTGAACAGAATAAGTGTTGGTATAGCACGTATGCCGAATTTGCCAGGAGTGGCAGGGTTATCATCAACGTTCATTTTTGCAATGGTTACCTTCCCTTCATATTCAACTGCGAGATCTTCAATGACCGGACCGATTGCTTTACAAGGTCCACACCATGGAGCCCAGAAGTCGACCAGGGTAGGTTGTTCTGATTTAATCACGTCATCAAAACCCGCATCGGTTAATTGCTGGACTTTATCGCTTGCCATTATTTTCTCCTTTATGCTCGTGAGATTAATTAAGTCTAAATGCATAAATAGTGTCTGTTCATAAACGGCACTTTTACCCTAATCTTCATTGCTTACTGGATTTAGAGCAAAATTATTCATTTCTGGACAGACACTAAATAAGAAGGATTCCTGAATCTGGAACCCACCTCTCGCTACTTTACCTTTTGCTCCATAGGCTGACAAGTAGAAAAAACCAACCTGACAACCTTGTAAAAAAAGCAGTTAATTTGCGATCTTCTACATTGTGCATCAATAATAAAAAAATCAAGGCTTGTAAGCGGCTGGTAAATTTGACAGAAAAACGTACACCATGTTATATTATTCCCCTGTTAAAACCGTATAATAAAATTGGCATGATATATCTGTATTCAGTTTAATTGCACAGAATAAATAGTTTGAATAAAAAATAAAGGAACCGTGGATGAACCATACTGTCTCAGTAGAACTCTTTGAGCGAGCAAAAAAATATATTCCTGGTGGAGTTAACAGCCCCGTACGAGCATGCCGGTCTGTAGGGTGCGACCCGGTCTTCATTACCAAAGCAGCCGGGGCAACACTTACCGACGCGGACGGTAATGAATATGTTGACTTTGTCTGCTCCTGGGGACCGATGATTATCGGTCATGCCCATCCCGATGTCATAAGTGCAGTGCAGAAAACAGCTGCTTCAGGTACCAGCTTTGGAGCACCAACCCCCTTGGAAATTGAATTGGCTGCCATGGTGGTTGAAGCATTGCCCGCTGTGGAAAAAGTCAGGTTCGTCAATTCCGGGACCGAAGCTACCATGAGCGCTGTTCGCCTTGCCAGAGGATATACCGGCAAGAGGGTCATTGTTAAATTCGACGGCTGTTACCATGGTCATGCTGATTCTTTTTTGGTGAAAGCGGGTTCCGGTATTATAACTCTTGGTATTCCCGGCAGTCCTGGTGTACCTGAAGAGGTCGTCAAAAACACGTTGTCGATTCCATATAATAATATCACCATACTTGAGAAAACATTGCGGGATGAAAATTTGGAGATTGCCTGTGTCATTGTTGAACCTGTTGCTGGGAACATGGGCTGTGTACCACCAAAACCCGGTTTTCTTGAGAAATTGAGAAAACTTACGAGCGAACTCGGTATAGTGCTCATTTTCGACGAAGTCATCACCGGTTTTCGACTCAGTTATGGCGGGGCTCAACAATACTATAACATTTCTCCTGACCTGACTTGCCTTGGAAAGATTATCGGAGGTGGATTGCCGGTTGGTGCCTACGGTGGTAAGGCTGAAATTATGAATTGTATCGCTCCGGATGGCCCAGTGTATCAAGCCGGGACACTCTCCGGTAATCCCCTGGCCATGGCCGCAGGCATTACAACATTGAAGCTGTTACAGAAACCTGGTTTTTATGAGCAACTCGAAGATAAAGCGGCGGGATATGCCGAAAGGCTGGAAAATATTGCAGATGCTACGGGAATTGACGTGCAGCTCAATAGAGTCGGCAGCATGATGACCGGTTTTTTTACTTCGGAACCGGTGGCTGATTTTGAGTCAGCCATGAAAGCTGATGTCGATAGATATGCGCAACATTACCGCCAAATGCTCGGTGGTGGAATTTACCTGGCGCCCTCACAGTTTGAAGCGGCCTTCATCTCCGCGGTTCAGACTGAAGAGGACCTTGGAAAAGCACTGAAAATGACTGAATGGTCATTCAAAAAATTGCTCGAAAAGTGAAATTTTATTGACTTTGGCATGGAGTCATGATACCAAACTCGTTTATATTGTAATAGTAATCGTTACATTAGAAAAAGTGGGTGAACAAAATGTCAGACGTAAAGAAGGAATTTGTTCAACTGCTGGCGAATTACGGACATATCGGATTCACCTTTGTTGCTGCTATCGTGATCGGTATGGGTGGAGGCATTTATCTTGACCAAAAAGTTTTTGATGGACGCACCTCCCCGTGGTTTACTTTTATCGGTTTAGCTCTTGGTATTGCCGCGGGCTATAAAACTTTGTTCGAAGTTATCTGGCGGGATAAGAAAGCTGAAGAAAAGAAAAATCACGAAGATTAATCGTTAGAAATTTTTTATCTTACTCTTTTGCAAGATAATGATTTCTAGAAGACGCTTCGACACATGTTAGGGCGTGCTGAAAAAAACACTCGACAAGCGAGCACAGAGAACACCATTTCTAAGGGTATATACAGGATCTCGGTTTATTTTCCGAATGTCGGGCCTAGAGGGTTGTGTGACAGAAAACGAGTTGTCCCTGCAGAAACTGCAGGTATTTAGCTGGATTGTACTGGCAGTAATGACATTGGGTTCAGCAGTATTAGTTTCGTTGTGGTTTGCCTGGTCTGTATTTGCCGGGGGGCTTATTTCAATTTGCAGTTTTTGGGTATCAAATCACGATGTGATGCGGTTGATTGATTCAGTTACATCGATACCATCACCTGAAGATCGAAAAGCTCAGGCTCAGCAAGGGCAAAAAGGATACATACTAAAATTTTGGATGCGCATTGTAATTATAGGTATTGTCTTACTTTTATTAATTAAGAGCAAAGTCGTCAATATCTTTGGATTGATTTTAGGGTTGTCAACGGTAGTGTTCGCAATCATGTTCATCACTTTGAATGTGGCCAGGCACTATTTCTTCAGAGGCAGGAGGTAAAAGGCGTTATGGAACATCCGATACTATTTATTTCAATTATCCTTGAGAAACTGGGACTTCCTGTCCCTCACGGTCCAGTAGGGCATACATTTCTGGAGCAACTTTGTGCGCCATATATGACTTACACCTGGTTGGTTATGGCCTTTCTTTTTCTGGTAGCCAAGCTGACGCTAGGCAATCTTGAAATGATTCCCGGAAAGGGGCAGAATTTCTGGGAACTGGTAATTGGCGGCATGGATGATTTTTTTACTGATAACATGGGCAGAGAAATGGCCGATAAATTTTTTCCGATGATAGCCACCTTCGCCCTGTATATTGCGGTTGCCAATCTCATCGGACTTATCCCCGGATTTATGTCACCAACCTCAAGCCTTAACACTACTTTAGCGTTGACCCTTATTGTATGGTTTAGCCATCACCTTATTGGTTTCCGTGAGCATGGATTGAGCTATTACAAACATTTCATGGGACCGGTCTGGTGGCTGGTGCCTCTCCTGTTACCAATTGAAATTATCAGTAACCTGGCTCGTCTCCTTTCCCTCTCTATCCGTCTATTCGGAAATATCATGGCCAAGGAAACCCTGCTTGCAATATTGTTCATGCTTGCCGGTGGATTTTTTGCTCCACTGCCAATTATGATTCTTGGTGTTCTCGTATCGGTGGTGCAGGCAATGGTTTTTGTGCTCCTGACCGTAGTCTATTTCTCTCAGGCAAAGGAACATGCACATTAAGCAGTGAAGTATTTATGTCCATTGGTTCGTATGGGCAAATCGCGGCAATTGTATTTTGTGAAGGAGTATTCCCAGCTGTTGAGTGGGATTAAATAGTTATTAAGTTGGACGAAAATAAAGAAGAAGGCCAAATAACTAATCTTTTTAAGGAGAAAAAAATGGAAGGAAATCTTCAATTAGCTTTAATTTGCATAGGTGCTGCACTTTCAATCGGCCTTGCTGGTCTGGGTGCTGGTATTGGTATCGGTTCTGTAGGTAATGGAGCATGTCAGGGACTCGCAAGAAATCCTGAAGTCCAGCCTAAGCTGATGGTTTTCATGATTCTTGGTATGGCGCTTGCTGAGTCTGTTGCTATTTATGGACTGGTTATTTCTCTGATTCTTCTTTATGCTAACCCATTGCTGGGATAAGAATATTGAGAACATAACGGTCGAATATTGACCGTTGAAACGGGCTGCAGAGAATTCTGCAGCCCGTTTCTTTTTATCCTCAATCCGAAATAGAAGCCTGGAGATTGCATGTGATAGCTGATTCCGACGAACATATGATAATTCAACCCCGCAGGAATAAAAATGAGAAGCTGCTTCCTGAAAATGGTCTTCTGCTGGTAAATCCATCAGAGGCTTCCGAGTGTCTTGGTCAACTGCAAGAAGGAGGCGGAGCAAAACGATTTCTGTTTAATTCTGGTCTGGTTGTGGCAGATACTTCAGCATATTTTGCCGCTGGGCCTGCAATAGGTGCGCCTATGGCGGCACTCACCCTGGAAAAATTGATTGCTCTTGGGGCAAAGAGAGTTATTCTTTTCGGTTGGTGTGGTGCAATCTCTGAGACCTTGAAAGTAGGCGATATTCTCGTGCCTGCCCGAGCTCTCTCCGGCGAGGGAACTTCCAGGTACTATCTTCCGGATGTAGAGGTTGGACCCGACCTGCATCTTAATAATCAGATAATTAAGGTTTTTGGTGATAATGGATTACCCGTTCATCGGAATTGTATCTGGTCAACCGACGCAGTGTACCGAGAAGACAAGCGTATGTTGAAAAAATTATGTCTGGAAAAAGGTGTAGGGGCGGTTGATATGGAATTTTCTGCTCTTTGTGCTGTGGCAAAATACAGGAAAGTAAAATTTGCAGCTGTGCTGACTGTTTCTGACGAACTTTGGGGTGAATCATGGCGACCAGGTTTTTCCAAACAATTTTTTTTACAGCAGAAACAGTCGGCATTAGAATTACTGCTTGATCATTTAGGTAGTTTTGGGGAATAAAAATGGCTCATTTTCATCTCATTAGTCTTGGTTGCGCGAAAAACTTTGTCGATTCAGAGATTATGCTAGGCTCGATGGCAGCGGCAGGTTGGGAATTGACCGATAATCCTGAGGATGCCGATCTTCTTATCCTTAATACCTGTGGTTTTATCCAACCAGCTGTGGAGGAGGCAATAACGGAAATATTTGAGCTTGTCAGCATTAAAGCGAGATCACCTCTGAAAAAGATTGTAGTTGTTGGCTGTCTCGTTCAGCGTTATCAGCAGAAGTTGCAGGAAGACCTCCCGGAGGTTGACCTTTTTATTGGTACAGAGGGAGCAGCGGATATTGCGGATTATGTTGCCCAACTGGAAAATGGCGACCTGCACACTCGGATTTTGCTACCGGCAAGAATGATCATGTCTAACTCTACACCCCGAGTTATTGCTACGCCCGTATTTCGTGCATGGTTGAAAATAACCGAAGGCTGCGATAACAGATGCTCATATTGTATGATTCCCTCAATTCGTGGAAAGTTGCGCAGCAGGACTATTGAGGATCTCACTCGTGAAGCGAAAGATCTTTACAAATATGGTGTAAAAGAACTCTCTCTCATTGCCCAGGATAGTACAGCGTACGGTAATGATTTGGGCAAGGGGCAAAATATTGTCCAATTGATGAAACAGCTGTTGAGCCAGACATCTATTCCATGGTTTCGTTTGCTCTATCTCTATCCAACCGGCATAAATGATGAGTTGCTGCAGTTGATGGCTGAAAATCCCCGAATAGTGCCTTACCTTGATATTCCTATGCAACATGTCAGTGATAAAATCCTCCGTTTGATGAATCGCCGCTATAGCTCGGATCAGCTTTATACCACAATTGACAGAATCCGAGCCAGGCTTCCTGATGTAGCCCTTAGAACGACTTTTCTTGTTGGGTTTCCGGGGGAAACAGAAGATGATTTCCTGGAGATCGAAGAATTTGTCACGAATATGCACATAGACCATGTCGGAGTATTTCCATATGCCAATGAAGAGGGATGTCCATCAGAGAAATTTGCCGACCAGCTGCCAGAGGAAGAAAAACTAAAAAGACGTGATTATTTGCTCAAAATTCAATCGGATTTATCAGCGACGATTCAACAAAAATACCTTGGCAGGATTGAACCTGTTTTGGTTGAAGGTTTAAGCAGCGAGACTGATCTATTGCTCGAAGGAAGAACCAGGTATCAGGCTCCTGAAGTTGATGGTTGTGTTTATATCAATGATGGCGTTGCCAGTCCGGGAGATATTGTACATGTACGCATCACGGATACCCAGGTTTATGACCTGATAGGTGGGATTGTAGAAGTGTAAAGGTAAGATTATCAAGTGATACGTGAAGATTTTTATATGACCTGCATCACGCACAAAAAACAACGCCCGGATGGTTCCGTCAGGATACAGGGCGTTGTTTAATTGAACAGGATCCAGTTAAGCGTACTTGTTCATCAAACTATTTACCGTTATTTACTTTTTCTCGCAGTTCCTTGCCGACTTTGAAGAAAGGAAGTCTTTTCGGTTTCACCTGAATTTTTTTGCCGGTTTTAGGATTCCTGCCTTCGTATGAGTCATATTTTTTAATAACGAAGCTGCCAAAACCGCGGATCTCAATACTCTCCCCCTTGGCAAGTGCCTCGGTCATCGTCTCAATAACGGTATTGGTTATTGCGGCGGCTTCACGGTGAGGTACATTAATATCCTGTGCCAATGCTTCAATAAGTTCTGATTTATTCATACGTAACTCCTGTCTCCGGAAATCAAATTTAGGTTCTTATTCACCTGCATTTGCATCATAATATTTGTGAACAGTAGATGGGGCTTAAATTTTCGGAATGGAAGCAGAAGAGAAAAAACAGAAAGATTACAATCTGTTACATGCCGAAAAAGGTTCTTCGCAATAAAGATATCTCTGCTAACTGATTAGATTTAATCAGCTATTTGGAGATTTGTAAAGAAAATTCTATAAAAAGATCTTATTTAATTCTGAAGGGTTAAGTTGTCTATAGGCGCCTAGGGCCAGTTGACCTAGGGAGAGTTTGCCATAGGCTGTTCGCTTAAGGTGAATGACAGGGTGGCCTATAAATCCAAACATCTTTTTCACCTGTCTCTTTCTGCCTTCGTGAATTGTAATTACCATGAGGCAATTTGTTCCCACTCTTGCAGCAACTGAAACTGCTGCAGGCGCTGTCATTTTTCCTTCCAGAAAGATACCTCGCTTGAGGCGTTCAATTTGGTCTTTTTTCGGGCATCCTTTGACAAGCGCCTCGTATGTTTTATCGATTCCATGACTGGGATGTTGAATTTTTTGGGCCAACTCCCCATCATTAGTAAGAATCAGGGCACCTTCTGTGTCCAAATCCAATCGGCCAACAGGGAAAAGACGGGTTGTATCATCTTTGATCAGCGAAGTGACAAGAGGTCTGCCTTGGGGGTCTGCTAGTGTTGTAATGTAACCTTTCGGCTTGTTGAGTAAATAATAGACATATTGCTCCTCGATTTTGAGCAGTTTTCCGTCAAAACTAATCTTGTTTTTGCCAGGAATTACACTGGTACCCATTTCCCTGACTATTACCCCATCTATGGCAATGCGGCCGGCAATGATAAGTTCTTCAGCCTTACGTCTTGAGGCAACGCCACATTGGGCGATAAATTTTTGCAATCGAATAGGAGTGCTCATCGCCACTGGATAGGAATGATTTTAGAAAATTTCTTATCCACCTGTTCTTTAGTTTTACTGTCGACTTCAAGGACATCCGTGTACCATGGTTTCAATCGGCAGTCTATAGCAACCGGAGAATGAAGGCCTACATGAAATCGGTTAACAGAAGCAGCTCTGGCATGGATATCGGCGGCCGGCTCAAAACGAGTGAAAATTGTCCAAAGGAATTCTTTAATGGAAAAAGTCGCCTCATCAGAATTATCCACTAACAAAATAATTGGCCAATCCCGAAGTACATCGCTTTCTGTGAGTTGTTTTGCCAGTTCGGGATTATCACCGTAGGAGCATCCTTGAACAACCAGGGTACCCGGCAGGAATACCGTTGGTTTTATACAGCCAAAAGGCAGCGTTCCGGAAAATTTTCTTGGCAACTCCCGTTTCTTCTCTTTACCAAGGCCCATGAGCATTGCTTTAGAGCCTTTATTGACAGAAGGCCCTGTGTAGTCGAGAGTATCCTGTGAAACATTGGCGAAAACGAATAAATCCTGCTGCCATTGTACCCTTTCAAGCACATGTACCCATAATTGTCCAAAATCGGTAATATCAATATCACCATCGGTAACAATAAGAAATTTTGTAAGGGAGAGTTGGCCTTCCCCTAGAATACGCAGACCACAGGCAAAGGCTTCTCTTGGGTATCTGTCAGCCACTTTTGCAGCAGCCAGACAATGAAATCCGGCTTCTCCAAAGGTCTTTAGTCCTTTCACGCCTTTCATAACCAGCGGAAAAAGTGGAGAGAGCAGGTCCTGGAGAAAATCTCCTATAAAGAAATCCTCCTGCATGGGACGACCTACTACCGTCGCCGGATAAATTGCGTTGTTGCGATGATAGAGGTGACTCACCTGGAAAACAGGATAATCATGCTCCAGTGAATTATACCCATAATGATCACCAAAGGGTCCTTCAGGATGACGCCTGTGCGGTGGAACCTGGCCTTTAATGGCGAACTCGGCATCAGCGACCAGTCGATGGCCTCCAAACGGATCTTCTGTCATATGGAGTTTGTCGCCTATGAGCAGAGAGGTAAGCATGAGTTCCGGTAGATCCTCCGGGAGAGGAGCTATGGCGGCAAGCATGAGAGCCGGAGGGCCACCGATATAGAGAGTCAGTGGAAGAGGTCGGTTCTGTTTTTCTGCCTCAAAGTAATGATAACCGCCTCCTTTATGAATTTGCCAGTGTATTCCGGTTGTGACCTCGTCATGTCTCTGGATCCGGTACATTCCAAGATTATGGCCCTTGCCATCCGGATGTTCTGTATAGACGAGAGGCAAAGTGACGAATGGCCCCCCGTCACTATGCCAAGATGTCAACATAGGCAAAGAACTGAGCTTGGCCGGATTTTGACAATTCTCAAGAACAGGACCGTTTTTCACGGTTTTTAATCCTAATTTCAAGCCATCAAAGAAAAGGCGACGGTTATCCCATATCTTGCCAAAGGTAAGTGGCATGACAGACTCGGCAAATCGTACGATATCGCGGACAAATTGTTGTGGTTTATTTCCAAAGGCGAGTTCGAGTCTTTTGCTGGTGCCAAAGAGATTAGTGGTGACAGGGAAGTCAGAGCCTTTAACTTTGGTGAAAAGCAGGGCAGGACCACCTGCCTCGATAATGCGACGATGAATTTCGGCAATTTCCAGATAAGGGTCTACCTCATCATCAATGACGAGGAGTTGGTTTTCTTTTCGCAATACTTCCAAATACCGGCGAAGATCGGTGAGTTTTATATCCCCCACGATTTACTCCTTGTGCTCATGATAATGAGAGTCGCCAAGAAAGACATGGTGATATTCGTTCTCGCTGAGATGTTTTCTTATGAGATTCATGAAATGATCGACAAAAGGGATAATCTCCTCACCGGAAATGCGCTCCGCAAAGAGTTCGGAAAAATTTTCCTGTCCTCCGAGTTGGAGAAATGTGGCTAGTGATTGACGATCAAGTTCTTCGGTCAGCCCGAAGCATATTTTTGATGGGTCTGGTTTAATCATTGGGGACCTGCTGGAGTTTCTATATAAACTATATGAATTAGACTGGGTCCGAGATGATTTTCCAGTGTATTGAACGACTGCGTGGGCCATCAAATTCGCAGAAAAATACCTTTTGCCAGGTGCCCAGTGTCAGGCTGCCATTATTTATGTGAATAGTTAGCGAGCTTCCGGTTAATAGGGCCATGAGGTGAGATGGCGAATTTCCCTCTGCATGGCGATAGTTCAGATTGCGGGGAACTATATGTTCCAGACCACTTATAATGTCAAGACAAACATCAGGATCCGCACCTTCGTTGATAGTGAGTCCTCCTGTTGTATGCGGATTGAAAAGAGAGAGTATCCCGGAAGAAATCTGTCGACTTTTGATGATTTTGTCAAGTTCTGCTGTGATATTGACAAGTTCCATCTTTGCTGTAGTGCTGATTTTCAATTTGCCGCTGAGCATAGGTTCTCCTGTAGAAATGTAGAAGCAAAGGTGGTTATGTTTCTCGCTTGTCGTTAAAAGTTACAGAGTAAGTTCTTGTCTTTTTGCGAAGAAAATAATTTGTATCAAGATATTAATTTTATAAATGAATACCACGGGGGTACAATAAAGAAACCTCGTTTTTAACTCTCTTGCTCCCCTTTTTCAGGTTAGCATCAATTTAAAATTATCAATATATGATCTTTTTCTCCGCCGGTCAATCTTTGACGCAAAAACACCTTTTGCGGAGGAGCCAGACTCATGAGAAATGCCTGTAACAGTCGGTTCAATACGGTAGGTTCCAGCCCATTACAGAATACGATACTGTCGCGGACTTGACATCAGTCCTTTTGCGAATATTATAGTAAATTGTATGTATTGAAAGTGACGGTTAAAGCTCAGAAAAGCAAGATAAAGAAGGATTGGAATAACAGTGGCAAAGCAGGAAGAACCGATTAAAAATATTTGGATGCTGAGCAGGGAGTATGGAAACATCGCGGGGGCTGGTGGTGTCAAAGATGTTGCCTGCCAATTGGCGGAAACTCTCGCTCGCTGGACAGGGCGGTCACTCCATGTAGTGCTTCCCTTGTATGGTTTTATCAATTATCAGGATCTCGGTTTTCAACCGCTGCAGGATCCGTTATGTCTGGATCAAATGCTGCGCTTGTCGGTCGATATGAATCTTCCCGACAGCTTCGCTCGCGAAGAAATCGGTTATTATTATCAAAAGGTCAACAGGGTTCACTTATACCTTGTCGATGCCAAGCGATTCAATGAAAAATCTGATGTTTATACATATACTGAGCAGGATGAAAGAAAGCTGTCCTGGCAGAAAAAGTCGATGGGGCACCATGATTATTTTGCCATGAATCTTCTGCACCAGAAAGCAGCACTCGAACTGATGGTCAGTCTCGACGCAAAACCAGATATTATTCACTGTCATGACGGACATACCGCCGTATTATCGGCGATAATACGTGAAACTCCCGGATACCGCAGTTATTTCAGGAGAACGGGATGTGTGGTAACCATGCACAATGCAGGTCTTGGATATCATCAGGATGTTGCTGATATTCCCTATGCACGCTCCATAACTGGCTTACCGGCCCATGTGATCGACAGCAACCTGCTGGATTTGAATTTTGATCCTTTTCTAGTTGCCGGCAGCTATGCTGTCCTGAATACGGTAAGTGAAAATTACGCCAGCGAGTTACAGGAAACAGAAAGTGATCTGTTGACTGGTGGGTTGGGGCATGAGTTGAAGAAACGCAATGTCGTCCTTCTGGGGGTGACTAATGGAATTGATCCTCATGCCTTCTCTTCCTCTGTCATCGCTGGTGGCAATCCGGAATTGCTTTTTGATCCAGGGGATAAAGCAGATAATCTCCTCGGCAAAATCCGCTGTAAATCTGGTTTCCTGGCTGAAATAGCAGGTGGTGATGAAATTGAAGGAGCGGAACGTTTCGGCACTTTGAAGAATAGTGTCGAATTTCCTCTCTTTACATTCATTGGGCGTCTCAGTGAACAGAAAGGAATTGATGTCCTGATAGAGGTTTTGGGGATTCTGCTGGAACAAGTTGAAGAGATGCAGATGCTCATTCTCGGCAGTGGCGGCAGCGATTTCGAAACAGGATTGATTGCTCTTACCGAAAACGAACAATTTCGGGGCAGGATGTGTTTTTTAAGAGGCTTCAGTCCAAAACTGGCGAACAGAATTTATGCCGCCGGTGATTTTTTTGTTGTTCCATCCAGATATGAACCTTGTGGTTTGACTGACTTTATTGCACAACTTTTGGGCAACATTCCTGTCGTTCACCATGTGGGTGGTTTGGTGAAAGTAAAGGATAATGTCACAGGAATTATCTATCAGAATGATTCTCCCGATGCTCTGCTCGAAGCTCTTCGGAGAGCATTGGCTTTGTATACTGATGAACAGACAAAGCGCAGGATTCAGCTGCAAGCGGTAGAAGAGATTACCAGGAAATTTACCTGGGCAAAAGTTATGCGGAAATATCTGGATCTGTATAGTGGAGCCAGAAAGGCACAGATCTGTAAGTAAAATTAGCAACGCTTTATAAACGTGAGCAAAGATCATTTCGGTCAATCGAGGTAAAAACTGACCGGGAATAACGAATCATCCGCATGGGCGGAGAGATAGGATAGATAACAGGAGAGTACTATGACAATAAAGATAGGTATTAACGGTTTTGGCCGGATCGGTAGAAATATCTTCAGAGCGATAAGTAAAGATGCCGTTTTTTCTGATATTGAAATCGTCGCGATAAATGATTTGACCGACAATGCTACTTTAGGTCATCTCTTGAAATATGATTCTGTCATGGGTATTTATGAAAAGGATGTCCAGAGCAATGGAAAAGGCATTGTTGTAGATGGTCGGGAAATTATCGTCTCCAGTCATAGGAATCCAGCAGACATTCCATGGGGGGCAATGGGCGTTGAATATGTAGCAGAATGTACAGGTATCTTTCGTGATAGTGATTCTGCCCAGGGACACCTCGATGGCGGTGCCGGCAAAGTAGTAATTTCGGCACCGGCGAAAGGGAATGTAAAAACCATTGTCATGGGGGTGAATGAGGACGAATATGATGCGACGGTTCATCATGTGGTTTCAAACGCTTCATGCACAACCAACTGCCTGGCTCCCTTTGCCAAGGTTATCCTCGACAAATTTGGCATAAAACGCGGGCTGATGACAACGATTCATGCCTATACTGGAGACCAGCGCCTGCTTGATTTTCCCCATTCTGATCCTCGCCGGGCGAGAGCCGCTGCTCTTTCTATGATTCCAACCAAAACGGGAGCCGCAGCAGCAGTTTCTCTGGTTATTCCAGAGTTAAAAGGGAAATTCGACGGGCTGGCCGTTCGAGTGCCGACTCCCACTGTGTCGCTTGTGGATGCGGTAATGGAAGTTGAAAGAGAAACGACCGTGGACGAGGTGAATCAGGCATTGAGAGCCGCGACAAATAGATATCTTGGCTATACGGAATTACCACTTGTCTCCATCGATTTCCAGGGAGATCCCCATTCTTCGGTAATAGATGCACAGTCTACAAAAGTCATTGGCACGACGGTGAAAGTCATGAGCTGGTACGATAATGAATGGGGATACTCAAACCGAATGCTCGATCTTATTTTGCATATGGAGGCTAACAAAGCTATTTAACGTAGTACTCCCTATGGCTATGCAGATAAAAAAGCGCCTTTGGAGTTGAATTCAAAGGCCTTTTTTTTATCTCTTGCGAGGGGAAAATTGCCAGTCTTTGTCGATGTAGAACTGGTTGAAAAGCAACAGATGTTGGTATTACCTGGAAGGATACGAGAGGTATATGGAAAAGAGTCAAAGTGTTGCAATAATTGAGTCTGATGCGCTCAAGGCAAATTTGCTTGAGACTGCCGGTTGTGTTGTCATTGACCCGGAGCTGCATGTTCTGCTTGAAGTGATCGAACAATTCAAGGGATTACATTCAACCCTTGGAAAATTGCTATATGAAATCTGTCACCCTTTTAGAAATTGGAAAATTATCCTGCCACAGCTGCGCAGTTTCGTTCTGAAAAACTTCAACCACTACAGCAGCCATGAGAAAGGACCAGAAGCTTTTCGCCTTTTTTCCAGCCTGTTTATGAAAGCACTTCAGGAATCCAAACGGGATCCCGTGCTGCTTACTCAGGTTGTCAGTGCTGAGATGGTATGGCTCGATAAGGTAGTAAATAAATTTACCAATGAAGATCTTAGGAGGTTTGGACCGGAACTGAATACCGTATTTTTACAACTTGCGGCACTTGACAAGAGTGATCGATCAATCATGGTCCAGATAGTACATGGACAGCATCCCTTAAGAAAAATTGCCAGACAGTTGCTGAAGATAGCCGGTGATAATCAAAACAAATTTGATTTTCTTCCTCTTGCAACACTTGTACGGACAATTCTTAATCGATGTTATGGCTATTGGTTGCAGGAGGACGATCCTCTCTCCTGGTTCCTTGATCGCTGCTCTATTCCGAAGACAGATTTTCACTCTCCCAAACTGTTTTATTCCATTTCCCACGAGGTGATGAAAGAAAATCTCCTGGCATTGCAGACCGAGACTCTGGAAATAGACGCCAGAGGCGGACTGCAGAGAATGCTTCAGCTGCCTGATCATATAGACATTGTTAAGTACTATAGGGAAATGCCCAATAAGCTCGTCGAAGCCGAAGAAGTATTCAGGCGATTAGAACAGAAGGGCAGAACTTTCGTCCATTATTTTAATGAGAACAGGAAGCTGCTTTTTCTCTTTAAGATAATGGATACCAAAGGATTGTATCTCATTCATGAAGAAACTTTGCGGGAGATCAACCGTAGCCTGGTTCAGCTGATCAGGGAACAGACTTTTGAGGAGATAGAAGAGTTTTTGCTGACCGCTTTTGAACTGCTCAAGGCCAATGTTCGCAAATATCCACATACCTCTCTGCAGTGTATCCAGGTCCTTGGCGCTGAAGTTTTCGATCGCGGCAATAGCCGTATGGTGGAAGCATTTCTCTGGGGAGTCGTTCGTTTTGGCTTTCAGCATGCCAGCGTGGTTGGAGTAGATGAAAACTGGCAACCCCTTGCCAATCCGGCTCACCTGGCCAATATCAGGGTGTGGTTGCACCTGAT
This sequence comes from uncultured delta proteobacterium, assembly GCA_963709755.1. Taxonomy (GTDB): domain Bacteria; phylum Desulfobacterota; class Desulfobulbia; order Desulfobulbales; family Desulfocapsaceae; genus Desulforhopalus_A. Next base: position 59,278 of record CAVPXO010000006.1, on the reverse strand, counting down.
CATGCGCGAACCTAAATGGTGTTCGACACTTTTCTCCGCTCTCATAATTCACCTGAAACTTTCCGGGACGTGCATAAAGGATACTGATCTCTTTCAGCGGGACATTACCCAATTATTGAATCATCCCATTGAGCCGATTTACAACTTATGTAAACAGTTTGCTAAATTGATGCCTGTTTTCTTTAATGAAATCGGTTCAGAGGGGGAACTGCGAGATGTATCAACGGAACTTGATGAAATCCACAAACGTAAAGATGTCCTGATTCACTTCTTAAGGAAACAGGGACATGTGGAAAGCTCGAATCTGATCGTTGATTTTATACAGGCAATAATCCTCTTCTGGAAAACTCGGGATAAAATGTTGCTCATTCCATTTATTCCTGACGAAGTGTACAGCCAGGTAAAGACGAAGGGTGAATATATTGATGACCAGTTTATCTTGATCGACAGATTCTGGAAAGAGATGGGCATCAATCGGGTCGAGGGGATTCTTTCGCTGGACAGTGATCGGATTACTGCGTTTCTTCTTTGTCAGAAGGATCTGCATTCCCATGAAGTAAGGCGATTTGAGCTGTTGATTCGCATGTATAAGCTGCTCCATAAGAAATATAAGCTGGGATTTCTGCAATTACATTCTGAAATTACCAGGGCAGTAAATGATGGATTTCCGGAGATGGAACAGCTTCTGTCAGGTCTTGATCAGGCTGACACAGAGCATTGTCTTGAGGCCTTACTCACTGCCCTGGAAGGTTTGCAGCAGATTATCCTCTCTGAAGAAACCTTTGAAGCACAGGAAGACATATATTATAAACGGCATATTGCAGTTGATATTCCATCTGTTTACGGCAGATACAAAGAACGCAAATTTGATGCACTCAGCCTCACTTTCCGACTCGAGAACCTGGCTAATATCTATCTTGAGAAGCTGCCGGAAACGGTCAACCTATCTATTATCACCCAGGCTACCTTCTATAATATTGTCCGCTGTATCAAGCTCTTTCTCAGGGCATTGGTGATAGACGGGATAACCTCCCGCAGGCTGTTTACCTATCTCGCACTTCTTGAGAATTCGCTCAAGGTCAGGCGGTTTTCCTATACCCAGTATCTTGACATTTTTCGAGGCATGTCCGAGGGAGTAAAAGACATAATTTATGCTTTCTATACGAATATCCATCAGAATAATCTTTCAATCATCATCCCCCAGATCGGAAAAGAGAATATCCTTGATAAGTTCAAGAATTTCTACGATGAGTCCGATACGGGAGCGACGGTTCAGAGGTTGTCTGAAATCTTCTTACGTGAACTGATTTCCTCAACCTTCGGACTGCAGTATCTGGATAATTTCATTCTTCGAATACTGCAGACTCTTGAAAACCAGAAGGATCTGCTTGATCAGGAAAAACTCGACCTTTTGATGACGTATAATCCGGAGAGGGCTCTGTCCATGTTGCATAGGCCTAATCCCTTTACCGATAATCTTATACATCTGGGCAATAAGGGATTTAATCTTGCCACGCTTACCAAAGACGGAAAAAGGGTGCCCCCTGCCTTTGTCATTACCACCGAAATCTTTCGTTGCCGGGATATAGTTTTCGGTTATGCCAAGACACGTGATGCTTTTATGCAGGGGATACGACAGGCACTGACGGAAATAGAGCAATTGACCGGCAAGAAATTCGGCTCATCTGATTCACCCTTGCTTTTATCGGTTCGCAGTGGGGGGGCGATTTCTATGCCGGGGATGATGGCTACGGTTCATAATGTTGGTTTTAATGAAGAAATGATCGCTGAGTTCATTGCCAATAATGATAATGCCTATCTTGCCTGGGACAATTATCGACGTTTTTTACAGTCCTGGGCGATGATTTCGGGCATCGCCAGGGAAGATTTTCAGATATTGATGAACAATGCCAAGGCTAAATATAATGTGACTCTGAAACGTCACTTCTCACCGGAACAGATGAAGGAGCTCGCTCTCTCGTACCAGCAGATGATTCGGCAAAGAGGGGTCAGCATTCCAGACGACCCGTGGTTGCAGCTTATTAATGCCATCCAGCTGGTACTTGATTCCTGGGAAACCAGGAAGGCAGTTGAATATCGTAAGATCATGGATGTTTCAGATTCATGGGGAACTGCAGTAATTGTACAGGTTATGGTCTTTGGTAATATGAGTGCTCATTCCGGAGCCGGTGTTGTATTTACGGCCCATCCTTACCGCAAGGTACAGCGGGTGGCGCTTTGGGGCGATTATGCCTACGGCGATCAGGGGGAGGACATTGTCTCCGGATTGGTTTCAAGCTTTGCTGTTTCCGTTGAACAGGCGAAGCTTGACGGCCGATCGGAGGAAGAGACGATGGAGGTGCGTTTTCCGGAAATTTATAAGAAGCTATTGGAGATTTCCCGGGAGCTTGTCTATGAAAAAAGGTGGAATCCACAGGAAATCGAATTCACCTTCGAGGGACCGGAACCTGATCAACTGTATATTCTTCAGACCCGGGATATGATTACCATTAAGAAAAAAGAGCATCTTAATGTCTTCGTGGAAAGCGAAGCACTGGTCAATGCGCATCTAGGTAAAGGAGTTGGCGTCTCGGGTTCGGCTCTTTCCGGCAGGGCTGTTTTCACTGAGGAAAATATTCGCGTATTGAGAAAGTCAGATCCAGGTACTCCCTTAATTCTCATCAGGCAGGACACTGTCCCGGAGGATATAAAAGTGATCAGTGAGGCAGATGGTCTTCTTACCTCTCGTGGTGGGCAAACCTCCCATGCATCCGTCGTCGCGGTACGACTTGAGAAAACCTGTGTTGTAGGATGTAGCAGTCTAAAGGTTAATGAGGCAGAGCAGTATTGTGAAATTGCCGGAATGAGGATCGGTTTCGGAGATCCGGTATCAATAGACGGCAGAAATGGTCAGTTCTTAAATGGCATGCACTCTATTGTGGAAGAATATCATATCCTGCCTATTTAATACCTTTTTATTCTTTTCATGACATGAAATGAATCCTCTTCTTTCGTGGTCGGATTACCATATTTCGTTTTTTTGTATGCGTTTTTGTCTGAGAAAAGTACAATAACAAGGTAGTCAGGTAAAGATGAGTGGTTATAAAGGATGCAAAAAGTTGTCTAGGGTACGTGCTGAAGAACAGTTCGTAAAAGGATAAAAACGGGGGAATATATGTTGAATAAAAAATATAAAAAAGGGCCAAAGTTATTTTCATTGGCTAGAAAAAGGGCGCTGACGCTTGAAATTCCACAGGAAAAAGGTGTTAAGCTTGCAGAACTAATTTGCAGAATTCAGGAAAAGGAAGGGAATCCATCCTGTTTTCGGCGAAGAGAAGTTTGCTCTGAGAGAGACTGTTGCTGGCAGGGCTCCTGCAGTGCCTTCATGGAAGAGAAATAGATAGAATCGAAGAAAATTATAGTCGTTTTTCCGGAATACCTAGCTTTTTCAAAATCAGTCCCAGAGGGCAGAACTTGGAAATTCCGAATTGAAACAGATTGAGGCCGACAAAAGCTGTAAAGAAGAGCCAGTATTTGCTGTGAAAAACCGGACTCACCTCAACTCCTAAAGAGAGACTGATAAGAATAAAAGATCCGGCTATAACATGTATCCAATCTGAAACGATCATTGCATGATGTCCTTTTCGTTGTCAGGAGTGACGTTATGCAATCCTTCGTGGATTAAAAATCCGGGCAAAAAAGAATGCGCATCTTCTGAATGAGTTCCAAAATACGTTTATCAGTAATTTTATTGAAAATAAAATTCGCATCTTTTCTATAATCGATGATCCCCTGGCCTCGCAAAATATTCAGGTGTTGAGAAACATTGGCATTGGTAGTCTTGACCTGATCCCTTATTTCGCCAACTGAAAGTTCTTTGTCCTGAAGTAAACAAAGAATTTTTAAGCGTATCGGATGGGACATCGATTTAAGCAGTTTTGACATTACATTTATTTGTTCGTCTTGCATTATATCTCTCTATGAAAGTATTTCATCTTTTAATTTAATAGTTGAATCGATTTTGTAAAGTTATTTTTTTATGAGACTTATTTATTTTTAGCGCAGGCAGATGCCGACGTTCTCGAATTGACACAACAATACTGCCCAAGGCTGTTGTCACGCAATATAAATTTTCGATTCTTCTGCAAGGTAAACAAATTGAAAATTTTGCCAGAATGATTGGTTTTTAAAAATCGTTGTATTAACGAGGCACTGTATCAGTATCCTTGATAGGTTAGAGGAATAATACTTGTTTTGATCTCTCTTTTTTTCCTCTGATTTGAGGATTAGGTCAGGCTTTGTACTCAACCCTGTTCACTGAGATGGTGCCGTTTGTGCAGTGTGCTTGTGTTCAATAAGCAATTCTCCTAACTTTTTTTTACCAAAGTAAGGATAAACTTGAATCTCAATGCAGAAACGAGTTTATTGGAAAAAGTTCTATGCCTGATAAAAAGGGAAATAGTCGGGATTCTTTGTGATACCTCCTTGCGGGATTCTCAATATTGAGCTCTCACAAGGAGTTTTGATGCTTTTGGATAGGTTTTACCTCTAAGCAAAAAAAACAGGGGGAAAACCTATAACAATATAAAAAAAGTGGTTTATTTTGCGGAGGGGATACTGTGAAAAAGAAGCTTTTGATTTCTGCAAATGTTTGTCTGCAGATCATAGATGTGCAGCAGAGTCTTATGTCGAAGATTCATGGTGCGGACAGGGTCACTGCAACAGTAGAGTTTATGATTCGTTGTGCCAAAATTCTTGGCATTCCGATAGTTGCAAATACCCAGTATAAGAAGGGATTGGGACCCTATGTGACAAGTATCGATGCTTTGATTGCTGATCTCCCTCAAATTGACAAAACGGAGTTCAACGCAGTTGCAAACAAAGAAACCGAATTGTTTATTAATGGACTGCCGAAAGGAGTGGATACCGTTATACTTGTCGGTGTCGAGACGCATATTTGTATATATCAGACTGCTATGGGACTCTTGGAGAAGGGGCTGGGAGTCTGGGTTGTCTCTGACGGGGTGTCATCCAGAAACATTGATGATCACCACGCAGGGCTTCTGAGACTGCAGGGTATGGGCGTTTCCCAGGGACCATCGGAAATGTTGATTTATGAGCTTCTTGGTAAGGCAGGAACTCCGGAGTTTAAGCAGATCCTCCCATTTATTATTGCTCGGGACAAGTAACTGTATTAAAAAAAAATCAGCCATTAAATTGATGTGTAGTGTGTAAAGACATTCATCTATTTTAATACGTACAGCGGGAAGCCATGAAAGGAAATGAAATTCGAAGCAGGTTTTTAAACTACTTTAAAGAAAAGGGCCATACCATTGTTGACAGTTCTTCACTTGTGCCCAAAAATGATCCTACCCTCCTCTTTGTCAATGCGGGAATGGTACAGTTCAAAACTGTTTTCATGGGAGAGGACAAGAAGGAGTATGTAAGGGCGGTCACCAGTCAACGGTGTGTGCGTGCCGGAGGGAAGCATAATGATCTTGAGAATGTTGGATACACTGCGAGGCACCATACCTTCTTTGAGATGTTGGGCAATTTTTCTTTCGGTGACTATTTCAAAGAAGATGCAATACGTTTTGCCTGGGATTTCCTGACGGTTGTACTTGGGCTGGATCCGAAAAACCTATGGGTTTCCATTTTTGATGATGACGACGAGGCGCAGAAACTTTGGGAAAAAGTTGAAGACTTGCCGGCAGGACGCATTGTTCGAATGGGTGAAAAGGACAATTTCTGGGCCATGGGTGATACCGGTCCCTGCGGACCTTGTTCCGAAATACATATAGATCAAGGACCGGCAGCTGGCTGTGGTCGGCCTGATTGTGCGCTGGGATGTGACTGTGATAGATTCCTTGAACTTTGGAATCTGGTGTTTATGCAGTTCAATAGATCTGAAGATGGAACGATGGTTCCTTTGCCAAAGCCAAGCATAGATACAGGCATGGGATTGGAGAGAGTTGCTGCAGTGCTGCAGGGCAAATTTAATAATTATGACTCTGATCTTTTCCGCCCTATCATAGCGACTATTGAACAATTATCCGGGAAAAAATACGGTGTTGATAATCAGGATGACACGGCTATGAGGGTTATTGCCGATCATGCCAGAGCCACAACCTTTCTTGTCGCAGATGGTGTATTGCCATCCAACGAAGGACGGGGGTATGTGTTGCGAAGAATCATGCGTCGAGCAATCCGCTACGGTAAATATCTTGGCTTGGAAAAATCCTTTATGGAGAAAGTCACCAGTGCAGTGGTAACTGAAATGTTAGATGCCTATCCACATTTGAAAAATGCAATTTCTTTACTTGCCAAGGTGGTGAATAATGAAGAGGATCGTTTCAGGGAGACCCTGGAGAATGGTCTGACTCTTCTCGATGAGGAAGTTTCACGACTTTCAGGAGATAAACATCCTGTTATTTCAGGCAAATTTATTTTTAAGCTCTATGATACCTTTGGCTTTCCTTTTGATATCGTCCGGGATATTTCTCTTGAGAAAGGTCTCAATTTTGACGAGGCCGGTTTTGTTAGCGAGATGGAGAACCAGCGACAAAAATCGAGACAGTCCAGAAAAGGTGAAGGAGTGAGACTTTTTGGAGAAGGCGTGAAAAGTCTGGCCGCAGAAGGCAAGAAAACAGAATTTGTAGGTTACAGTGAGTCGACTGTGACAAGCAGGGTTCTTGGTTTGCTTGATGGTGCAGGGGAGAGAGTTGGATTACTTACTTCTGGTGAAACTGGTCGGCTCTGTGTCGACAGAACGCCTTTTTATGCTGAATCGGGGGGGCAGGTCGGTGATTGTGGAGAAGTAACCTGGAAAGGAGGCAGGGCTAAGGTTACCGCTACGTCTGTCGAGGGAGAAAAGATCATCCTGCATACGATCAAAGTTGAGGAAGGGGAACTGAAGGAAGAGACCGAAGTGACCTTGTTCGTTGAAGGCTCAAGGCGCAAGGCTACTGCGGCTCACCACTCGGCGACGCATCTGCTGCAGGCTGCACTCAGGAAGGTCCTTGGGGATCATGTAAAGCAAGCAGGTTCCTTAGTTGGACCGGATCGATTACGCTTCGATTTCACACATTTTTCTCCACTATCGCCTGAGGAAATTGAAGCCATCGAATATCTGGTAAACGAGAAAATCTGGGAAAACACTGTCGTTACAACGCAGATCCTGGCGAAAGATGAGGCAATAAAAGCTGGGGCAACTGCTCTTTTTGGTGAGAAATATGAAGAGAGCGTTCGCGTTGTGTCCATGTCTGATTTCAGCAAAGAACTCTGTGGGGGAACCCATGTTCAATCCACAGGAGAAATCGGTGTCTTCAAAATTCAGTCCGAAGGAGGTATTGCCTCCGGGGTGAGACGAATTGAGGCTCTTGCAGAGCGGGCTGCATTTTTTGAAATACAATCTTTATATCAACGGGACCGCAAGATTACTGCACTATTGAATGCAGGGAGCTCAGAAGAGAATGTCGTTAAAGTTGAAAATCTTGTTAAGAGTTTGAAGTCCATGGAAAAACAGGTTGCTGATTTGTCCCAAAAATTGGCAAGTTCGGATCTTGACTCCCTTTTCGAGAATGCTGTGATCATTGACGGCATAAAAGTCATTTGCGCAGAAATTCCACTTGATAGTCCTAAAACGCTGCGAGATGTTGGTGATAAAGTGCGAGACAGCCTTGGATCTGGTGTTGCAGTCTTAGGTGGAACTATTAATGGCAAAGCGGCTCTTTTAGCAATTGTGAGCAGTGATTTAACACCGAGAATTAAGGCAGGCAATCTCGTCAACATTGTTGCAAACATAGTTGGCGGTAAAGGCGGTGGACGTCCTGATATGGCGCAGGCAGGTGGGCCTATGGCTGATAAAATAAGCCAGGCTATCAAATCTGTACCGAAAGCTGTAAAAAATTTGCTGCAGTAGTCAAAATGTACAAGGGTTAAAAATAAACTTGTGGATCGTATGCGACTTGTGCGAGATCTTCTCATTAAGCGTGTGCCTTTCAACTGCACGGAGGACAAAATACATAAATTAGTTGACAGAGCAGCATATTTACAGTAAGAATTTTTTGCTGTTGTGAATGGTCGTTCATTTTTTTTTGGGGTGATTTTGGGCCATTATTTTGTAGATATTACTTATTGCGGTCATCATTCATTGTGCAAATGAATGTTATTTTTTTCGTTATCTTAGTTAAGCAGGAGCTACTAACATGATTACGACAGATATCACTTTGTTTATTCAGGTTATTAACATGATTGTACTCATGTTTCTCCTCAACGGGGTCCTTTACAAGCCTGTAAAGAAGATTCTGAGGGAGAGATCTGGAAAACTACTGGGAATGCAGGAAGAGATTTCGAAGTTTGATAAAAACGCGAAACTCCGGCAGGAAGAGGTTGATGCAAAGATGGCGCAGGCTTCAGGTAAGGCGAAAGCTGCTCTTGATTCAGCGCGAGCAGCGGCGCAAGCTGCTGGGGATGAGAAACTGGCGGCAATTAAAGCAGAGGCTGAGGCGGTAAAAGACACAAAACTTGCCGAACTTAAGTCTGAAATTGGTAGCGCCAGAACCAGTTTGCAGGCGGATTTGAGTGGGTTTGCAACCGACATGGCCAGTAAAATTCTGGGGAGGAGTCTCTGATAATGAATAGAGTGAAACATTTTGCAAGGCTGGCGAGCCTGCTGACATTGACACTGTGGTTCGCCCTATCTTTCGGAACAGCTTTTGCCAATGAAACGGCTTCGCCTGCATCGACCGCTGAACATGCGGTGACTGCTGTGACTCCAGAGGCTGGACATGGTGGAGAAACAACGGCTGGTGAAGCTCATGGAGCAGCAGGAGCACATGCTGTCTCCAACAGTCTGTCTGCGGCCAAGGTAAAGGATCTTGGTTGGAGGGTTGTCAACTTTATCGCCTTGATGATCATCCTGGTAAAATTTGCTGCCAAGCCAATTGGTTCCGGACTCTCTGCACGTCGCAAGAAAATCAAAGATGAGATTGAGACTCTTGAACAAAATCGTACTCAAGCGGAAAAATCCTATAATGAATTTCAGGCCAAACTGGCTACGGTGGAGTCCGAAATAGACAAAATCGTTGAGAGGGCAATTGCTCAGGCTGAGGTGGAGAAAGCCAAGATTCTTGAAAAAGCTGAGCAGGGAGCTGCCGATTTATTGCGTTCAGCAGAGATGGCAGTTCAGAATCAAGTCACTGAAGCCCGGCGTACCCTCAAAAATGAGGTTGCCGAGCAGGCAGCAAGTCTCGCGGAAGGAATAATTGTGAAGAATCTCACTGAGGATGACCAGGTGAAGATTATTGAAACATATTTAGAAAAAGTGGGGGCCGTACAGTGAAACAGACAATCCTCGCAAAAAGATACGCCAAGGCAATATTTTCCGTAGGTCAAGAGCAGAATAAATATGAAGAGTATAATGAAGCTCTCCAGGGATTGTCAGATCTGTATTCTACGCACCCGGAAGTAATTGACGCTCTGACTAATCCCCTGTATCCAATGGATGTTAAAGAAAAAGTGATGAAAGGGATCGTCGGTTCCATGATGGTTGATTCTATCATGGACAACTTCCTGAATCTTTTAGTTCAAAAAAAGCGTGCAGAAATATTACCTGAAATAGCAGTAGCTTATCAGACAATGGTTGATGAGGCAAAAAACATCAGTCATGGAAATGTTATTTCTGCAATTACGCTAAGCGATGAGCTAAAAGAGAAAATTCAAACAATTTTAGAAAAGTTAACAGGCAAGAAAGTTGAACTCACAACCAGTGTCGATCCTTCCATAATGGGTGGTATAATTGCTCAGGTTGGTGATCTGGTTTTGGACGGAAGTATAAAGACCCAGCTTGCAGGTTTAAAAGATTCCATTAAGGGGAGAGAATAGATGCAGATTAAAGCCGCAGAAATTAGTCAGATTATCAAGGACCAGATTGGGGCCTACGAGACCAGCGTAGATTTGAATGAGACTGGTACCGTCATCTCCGTAGGTGACGGTATCGCTCGTGTCTATGGTGTGCAGAACTGCATGGCCATGGAGCTGTTGGAGTTTCCCGGCGGAATCATGGGCCTTGCCCTGAATCTTGAGGCAGACAACGTTGGTTGTGCCGTACTTGGTAACGTGTCCAATATTAAAGAAGGAGACATCGTCAAGCGAACCGGAAAAATTGCTGAAGTTCCGGTTGGACCCGCTATGTCAGGCCGTGTAGTTGACGGCCTCGGCTTTCCAATTGACGGGTTAGGGCCTATTAATTCTGAATTCACATCGAAGATCGAGGTGCTTGCACCTGGCGTTATCGCCAGAAAAGGCGTGCACGAACCTTGTTATACCGGTGCAAAAGCTGTTGATGCCATGACACCTGTTGGTAGAGGACAACGTGAGCTTATCATCGGTGATCGTCAGATTGGCAAAACCTCTCTTTGTGTTGATGCTATTATCGCTCAGAAAAATACCGATGTCCATTGTATCTATGTTGCAGTGGGTCAAAAGAAATCGACAGTTGCCTTGGTAGTAGAGGCGCTTAGAAAGCATGGCGCGATGGAGTACACCACCGTCGTTTCTGCCTGTGCTTCTGATCCTGCACCAATGCAGTATATTGCTCCGTTTTCAGGATGCTCAATGGGTGAATACTACCGTGACAATGGAATGCATGCCCTGATCATCTATGACGATCTGTCCAAACAGGCTGTTGCTTACCGCGAACTGTCACTGCTCCTCAGACGTCCACCAGGCCGCGAGGCATACCCTGGTGATATTTTCTTTAACCACTCTCGTCTGCTTGAGCGGTCTTCAAAGGTAAACGACGAACTCGGTGCTGGATCCCTGACCGCGTTGCCGATCATTGAAACCCAGGCTGGTGACGTATCCGCCTTTATTCCAACAAACGTTATCTCTATTACTGACGGCCAGGTTTATCTTGAACCAAACCTCTTCTTCTCTGGTGTTCGACCTGCTATTAACGTAGGCCTTTCAGTCTCCCGTGTTGGTGGTTCCGCACAGGTCAAGGCAATGAAACAGGTCGCAGGAACACTTCGTCTCGACTTGGCCCAGTATCGTGAACTCGCAGCCTTTGCTGCTTTTGGTTCTGATCTCGATGCTGGAACACAAGCGAAACTTACTCGCGGTGAAAGACTCGTTGAAATCCTCAAGCAGCCGCAGTATCAGCCTCTGCCAATGGAAAAGCAGGTGACCATTCTCTATTCAGGTTCTAACGGTTATCTTGACAAACTCCCCGTTGAAACATTGGCTGATTACGAGAAAGAATTATACAATTATATTGAATCCAATGAGCCGAGCATTTTTACCGATTTGGTCGCGGAAAAGCAATTTACTGACGCAATCAAGGAGAAACTCAACAAGGTACTGACCAGCTTTGGTGATACTTTCAAGGCGACCAAAGGTCTTAATTAATCACACAAAGGTCAAAATATGGCGACTCTAAAGGAAGTAAAAACCAAGATCTCGGGCGTCAAAAAAACTGCCCAGATCACCAAAGCCATGAATATGGTTGCCGCGGCTAAATTGCGCGGCGCCCAGGAAAAGATGGAGGCCTTCAGGCCGTACACAATGAAGTTTAATGATGCCATGTCCAATTTGTCCGGGGGTGCGAATACCAATGCCTTTCCTTTAATGGAAAACCGGGAAGTAAGAACGGTGGAAATGGTTGTTGTTACCTCTGATCGTGGACTATGCGGATCGTTTAATGCAAATATCATCAAGCTTGCATTAAATAAGATGAATGAATATGAGGCCTCTGGCAAAAAGGTTTCCTTCGTCTGTGTGGGGAAAAAAGGGCACCAGCTTTTAAGGAAAACTGGAAAGGTCAGAAAGAGTTATAAAGAAACAATGGCCAATTTTCAGATGTTCAATGCCAGAGAAATTGCTACAGATCTTGCGGATCAATTCCTTAGTGGTACAACTGATAAAGTCGAGATACTATTTGCTGAATTTTTATCGGTGGCTCGTCAGGTTCCTACGGTTGTCCCGTTTCTGCCCGTTCAACCTGTAGAAGCTGAAGAAGGAGCCGAGAAGAAAATCTCCGGCGACTATATCTATGAGCCATCTAGTGAAGAGATAATGGATGTACTTCAGCCACTGTACCTCAATGTGCAGGTCTATCATTCCATGCTTGAAGTCGGAGCAGGCGAACATGCTGCCCGAATGACAGCAATGGATAATGCTACTAATGCATGTAAGGACATTGTGAAAAACCTGACCGTCGTTTACAACAAGGCTCGACAGGCTGCAGTAACAAGTGAGCTTATGGACATCGTCGGCGGTGCAGAAGCCCTGAAATAATAATTTATCATCTCGATAATCTAAGACTTTTGAGGAGGGGTAAAGCCCAATGAGTGAGCAAAAAATAGGAAAAATAACCCAGGTCATCGGACCTGTTGTAGATGTGGAATTTGAGCCTGGCAAACTGCCTGCCATCATGAATGCCTGTTTCGTATCCAACCCCGGCATAAACGATGTAGCGGATAATCTGGTTATCGAGGTTGCGCAGCACCTCGGCGATAATGCTTGTCGATGTATTGCCATGGACCAGACGGATGGTCTCGTGAGAGGCATGCAGGTAAGAGATAGTGGATTACCAATTACCATTCCGGTTGGACCTGCTTCTCTTGGTCGTATAATGAACGTAGTTGGAAGACCTGTTGATGGTTTGGGACCGATTACATCAGATAAAATGCTGCCGATTCATCGCGATGCTCCTGCCTTTACTGAGTTGGACACTGAGGTACGTGTTCTGGCGACCGGAATCAAGGTTATCGATCTTTTGGTTCCCTTCCCACTTGGTGGAAAGATGGGGCTCTTTGGTGGTGCCGGTTGCGGTAAGACCGTTATTATGATGGAGATGGTCAACAACATCGCCAGTCATCATGGTGGTATTTCTGTATTCTGTGGGGTTGGAGAGCGTACTCGTGAGGGTAATGATCTCTACCATGAGATGAAAGATTCTGGTGTTTTACCAAAAGCTGCCCTCGTTTACGGCCAGATGACTGAACCTCCAGGAGCCCGTGCACGTGTTGCTCTGACTGGCTTGACAGCTGCAGAATATTTCCGCGATGAAGAGGGACAGGACGTTCTTCTTTTCGTCGATAATATCTTCCGTTTCACCCAAGCTGGTTCTGAGGTATCCGCACTTCTTGGGCGTATTCCTTCTGCTGTTGGTTACCAACCAACATTGGCGACTGATCTTGGTGCCCTTCAGGAACGTATTACTTCAACCACCAAGGGATCTATTACAGCTGTTCAGTGTGTTTATGTACCTGCGGATGACTTGACGGATCCAGCTCCTGCGACTACCTTTGCTCATCTTGACGGAACTGTTGTACTTTCGCGTCAGATTTCAGAACTTGGTATTTATCCTGCAGTGGATCCACTTGACTCTACATCGAGGATTCTCGATCCAAACGTCATCGGCGAAGAGCATTATGCAGTCGCACGTGGTGTTCAGGTATCTCTACAGAAATACAAAGATCTTCAAGATATTATTGCTATTCTTGGTATGGATGAGCTTTCTGAGGAAGATCAGCAGCTTGTTTCGCGAGCTAGAAAAATTCAGAGATACCTCTCTCAGCCATTCACCGTAGCTGAGGTTTTCACCGGAATGGCAGGAAAATTTGTTAAGGTTGCAGATACTGTTCAGGGCTTCAAAGAGATTCTCGAAGGCAAGCATGATGATCTTAATGAGAACTCATTTTATATGGTCGGTTCGATAGACGAAGCTGTGGCAAAAGACGCTAAATCCAAGGGATGATTACTCTGGAAATGATGTTTCTTTTAAAAGCTCCTAAGAGAGTTTAGGTTTCTTTGTTAAATAATTTGCTCAAGAGGACAATTCGATGGGACAACAGATAAGACTTGAAGTCGTTACTCCAAGCGGCGCGAAAATTAACGAAGATGTTGATATCGTTAATGCTCCCGGCTACGGTGGTGACTTCGGTGTACTTGCTAACCATGCACCTTTTCTGTCGACAATCAAAATTGGCACTCTTACATATGAGAACGGCAACAAAAGAGAGTCTCTGATGATAAGTGGGGGATTCTGTGAGGTTTCAAATAATAAGATCACCTTTCTCGTTGAGAGTGCGGAAGTTGGCAGCGAAATTGATGTTGAAAGGGCAATGAGAGCAAAAGACAGAGCTGAAAAGCGACTTGCTCAGGCTGCTCAGCAGACAGAAAATTTTAACCGTAGAAGAGCTGAAATAGCATTGCAGCGCGCAATCGCCCGTTTGAAAGTGGCCAAACGCTGACATACATTAAACTCAGAAAAAGATGGCCACTCTCTAAAGAGTGGCCATTTTTTTTGCTGTTTTTTCATTTAATGAAGCGATACATAAAGGAATAGAAGGAGGCATTTAATACGACCATCTTCAGATTTATCATAAGAGTCATGAAAAAACATTCGGAAAGATTTGGAATTATTCAAAATGGTCTTCAAGTTGTGCCGTAGTATTTGTCACGTATGTTCGTATGCCTTCGGCTATTTCCTGGGTTAGCATTGTCACAAAATTTGAATCTTGCAGGTTTTTGGCATCTTCTGTATTACTAATAAAAGCAATTTCGATTAAAATTGCAGGCATTTCCGCTCCTATTAAAACATAAAATGGTGCTTGTTTGACACCAAGATTTTTGATATTGGTATAGCCAATGCTTTCAGCTTTATTGAGAATGGAATTGTGGACCTGCTGTGCGAGACGGGATGATTCATTGATTTTGGAGTTCTTCATAATATCAGAAAGAATATCCTGAAGCTCATTCATTTGGTGAGTAGAAATGGCATTTTCTCTGGCCGCAACTCGCATGGCTTCAGCATTTGTGGAGAGGTTAAGGTAGTATGTTTCAAGTCCGCGCACTTTAGCAGATGGATGAGCGTTAATATGTAGCGATACAAAGAGATCAGCATTTTGGGTGTTGGCGATAGCAGTGCGTTCTTCGAGGGGAACAAAAACATCTTTGTCTCTTGTAAGTAAAACTTCACAACGTAGCTCTTTTTCAAGAACAGGCACAAGTTTTCTGGCAATATCGAGAACTATATCTTTTTCTTTCAATCCAAACGCCATGGCCCCAGGGTCTTTTCCACCATGACCAGGATCAATGATGATCTTTTTAACCCCTAAACCTAATTGCTGAGCCAGTGAGGGGGGAGTTGTGCCTGGCAGAAAATCATTTTTGATATCCTGCTTAGGTGAATGAGACGAAAAAGCCATCTTTTTCGTCTCTCTAAGGATGATAATCTTTGATTCATTTCCTTTCTCGGTTTTCTCGAGAGTCTTTTCTTTTGGAGTCAATATTGCTACAGGAGGAGAAATTTTGGTTTTCGGTTCTTTGCCACGCACATCTATAACGACTCTGAACGGGTCTGGCAGATTGAAAATTTTGTAATTTCCTATGGATTCGATATCCAGGACCACCCTAACAGTATCAGGACTAAACTGCCCGGTACGGATTCTTTTAAGAAGCCCGTCTTCAATAGGAACAGGTGAACGATATTGAGGTTCAATATAGCTTTTATTAAAGTCAATATAGAGTCTTCTTGGTGTGTTCTCAGTTTCTTCCAAAAGAACATCTTTATAATTAACTGGGCCTGAAGCCATAATAACAACGCGAGTGTAGTTATCTGAGGACCAGTATTTTACAGGGAGCACATAGTTTAATTTACCACCGCCGGACGAAGACACCATTATATTAGGAAGCGGGATGTCGTGTTCCTTTGATAGAACCTGCAGGAGTTCTTCCGTCATTGGACGCATGTCACCATTCGGATAATCAGTAACGATTTTAGCCAGAAACTCTGCAGCGACCTGAGGGTTATTCTGTTTATCGAGATAAATTTGGGCAAGGGCAAAGAAAGCATCATCGGTAAGACGATGTTGAGGAAACAAACGAGCTGTGTCTTTTAGATAGGATATAGATTCGTCAAGATCAGCATTGTTCTGAAAATGATCATGCATTTCACTGTAAACGCGGCCCAACATAAAAAGACAGGCAGGCGCAAGGTCGGATTTAGGACTGGAAAGATAAATGCGGCGGAAATTTCTGGTACACTTTAACCAATTTTCTCGGGAGGACGAGAGGGTAGTAATATTCTGAAGCTGGTTGTAATAAACTTTAGCCTCATCATATAGTTTAGAAATAGAAGGTACTTGCTTGACATCATTGCCAGTAGCGAAAAGATTGAGCGGGAGTAATAGCAACTGCAGTACTATTAGAAGATAAATGAGTATAGATCTGTTGCTCATGATAAAGATATTATCTAATTCCTCGTCTGACATCTTAGTGGACAATCTGCTTACAAAACTATGCAATTGAGCAGAATTACAACCAGTATACTCAAAACAACCACCCATGGCAAAGCAAATAGTGGTAAAGATTTAAGGGGGTACTACTCCTTTTTCAGCATAGTTAACATGGTTCATTAGATACGAAATCAGGCAGTAAAATTAAAATATCAAACAAAATAAATCGCCATTTTTCTCAATATCGGCATGATTTTCATAATAGATGCTCGCAAAGAAGAATATTACATAGGGATTGAAATATTGCAGGTCAGTGTCAGTTTCTAAGCAATCCTTTAAGAACATACAGAGTGTTTAATGCATCAAGAGGAGCACATTGATCAAGGTTGATTTCCTGTAAATAAACACGGATAGGATCAATAGGTGGAGAGAACAATGACAGTTGATCCGGGTGTTTTTTCATCCTTGGTGAACTTTTCTGGTTCAATATGGGGCCGGAGTTGTGGCCAAATTTGCCGAGTTCAATTTCTCTAAGTATAGCTTCAGCTCTGTGGACAACATTTTCCGGAACACCAGCCAGGGCCGCAACCTGGATGCCGTAACTTCTGCTCGTGCCGCCTTTTACTAATTTATGTAGGAAAATGATATTACCTTGCCATTCCCGCACAGCAATTGAATAGTTTTGTACCCTTTTATTAGCCTTTGCCAGTTCGGTCAGTTCGTGGTAGTGAGTGGCAAAAAGAGTTTTTACACCTTTACCATTTTTCTGTACCAGATTTTCAGCTACTGCCCAGGCGATTGATAAACCATCATAGGTGGACGTCCCCCTGCCAATCTCGTCAAGAATTACCAAACTCTTTTCCGTAGCATTGTTGAGAATATTGGCTGTTTCGCTCATTTCTACCATAAAAGTTGACTGCCCCCGACGTAAATCGTCCATGGCGCCGACTCTGGTGAAAATTCGATCCACTATACCGATAGCAGCTTCATTTGCAGGAACATAGCAACCCATCTGGGCCATGAGTACAATGAGAGCAGTCTGGCGTAAAACGGTAGATTTGCCAGCCATATTAGGGCCGGTGATAATGAGCACTTCATCAGTGGTTTGATCAAGATGTACATCATTTGGAACAAATTTTCCTGAAGGAAGGGTCCTTTCAATCACAGGGTGCCGGCCTTCGACAATCCTGATTTCATCGCCATCATTCATTTCAGGCCGTCGATAATTGAATTTATGAGCCATTTCTCCGTTGGCTGAAAGGAAATCGATCTGGGCAAGCAGCTGGGCTGTTTTAAGCAACCGGCTGCTGTTGTTAGCCAGAAGGGATCGAATAGATAAGAAAAGATTATATTCAAGGTCCACTCTTCTTTCCTCTGCTCCAAGAACCTTATTCTCAAATTCTTTGAGCTCGGGAGTAATAAAACGTTCAGCATTGACAAGAGTCTGCTTTCGAATATAGTGATTCGGAACCTTGTCAGCCTGTATTTTGCTGACTTCAATAAAATATCCGAACACTTTATTAAATCCGATTTTCAGTTTTGCAATTCCGGTCTCCCCACGCTCTTTGGCTTCGAGATCAAGTATTAGTTTTTTACCATCTCGAAGAAGGAGGACAAGTTCATCAAGCTCTTCATTGTATCCAGCCTTAATGAGATGACCATCCCGGAGCGTGACAGGTGCTTCATTGTGAATCGCTTTTTCCAGTAATTCATAAAGATCAGGCAGGGTGTCAAATTGCTGCCTAATATCAAGCAGTTTTTGAGTATTACACTGATCGAGCAAGTTATGAATAGCAGGAAGAGATGCAAAAGAATTCTTCATGGCAAGCATATCCCTGCCGTTGCCCGAGCCTAGTATCATGCGGCTGTTGAGTCGTTCCAGATCATAGACATTATCGAGCAGGATTCGTAGCTCCTTTCGCATCGTACTGTTTTTAAAGAAGAAGGTAACAGCATCCAGACGGTTTATAATTCTGTCTTTATCCTGAAGAGGAAACAGAAGGTTGTGCTTCAGCAGTCTGGCACCCATTGGAGTACAGGTGTGATCGAGCACAGAGAGGAGAGAACCCTGCCGCTGTCCACCGACGATGGTCTGAGTGAGTTCGAGGTTACGTCTTGATGAATCGTCAATGTGCAGTATTGAACTGGTATCCAGTGGAGTCAATTTTTCTATGTGGTCAATTGCAGTTTTCTGAGTCTCTTTAATGTACTCGAGCAATATCCCCGCCGCGATTATACCGGAAGAAAACCTGCCGCACCCAAAACCATCCAGGGTGACAACACCAAAATGGTCATGGAGCAGTTCTTTTGAAGTATCGATGTGATAATTTGGGCTGTCGCGTTCTGTAATGCAGATGCCGGAAAGCAAAACGGTTATCTGATTCAATAAAGGAGCAAGATAATTTCGATCTTTGACAGATATCAGGAGTTCTGAAGGCATAAGGCGAGTCAGCTGATCTAGAATAGCCTCCCCGTCTTCTTTCCTGTCGCTGAATTCACCGACCAGAAATTCTCCAGTACTGACGTCAAGAAAACTTGCTCCATATAGTATTTGAGAACCTGTTTCTTTAACCACCAGTGAACAGATATAATTATTGCTTTTATCATCCAGAAGGTGGTCGTCAGTAATGACTCCCGGCGAAATTATTCGAACAACCTCTCTCTTTACAATTCCTTTTGCCTCAGACGGTATTTCGGTCTGTTCGCATATTGCTACCCGGCGTCCGGCCTTAATAAGTTTTGCCAGATAGGTCTGGGCAGCATGATATGGGATACCGCACATAGGTACCTGAAGAGCATCGTTTTTTTTGTTTCTTGAGGTGAGGGTAATACCGAGAATTTTCGATGCGATGATCGCATCGTCAAAAAACATCTCGTAAAAATCGCCCATTCGGTAAAAAAGTATGGTGTCTTCATGCTGCTCTTTTATCTCAAGGTATTGTTGCAGCATAGGTGTGAGTTGCGTCATTGTTGTCATGCGTTTTTTTTACGAAGATCGAGGAAATCGGGTAAGAGTTTGTCAAATGTTGCGTCTATGTGTTCAGGGATAGTTCTTATCTCTGACACTACACTGATGAAATTATGGTCGCCATTCCACCGAGGCACGATATGATAATGAAGATGATCCGCAATCCCCGCTCCGGCAGTTGTTCCAATATTGCAGCCGATATTGAAGCCATCCGGCTTGAGTTGATTTTTCAAAATAGCCGTGGCTGCCTTGACCATTTGTATAAGTGCACTATTTTCAATATTTGAAAGCTCGGTAATACAACAAAGATGGCGTACGGGCGCCACCAACAAGTGACCGTTGGTGTATGGGAAGCGGTTCAGCAGCACAACCGAATAGCGATCCCGATAGAGGAGCAACAGCTTTTTGCTGGCGGTCTTGCCGACCTCGGGTTCAAAGAGACAGCCGTCCGGTTTTGGTGCATTACCAAGGACATGTTCAATACGCCATGGAGTCCAGAGGGTTTTCATAATTGGTTTGGCAGGGTATGAATGGAAGCTTGCAGACCTTTTTTGTCTATAGTTAAAAGAGCATATGTTCCAGTGGCGCCATACTTTCCAGTGCCAAGAAAACTACCGGGATTAATCAGAAGCGTCCGGCCAAAAACCCGACAAACAGCCTCATGAGTATGACCAAATACAATACAGTCGGCAACTGGGAACTGTTCGCAGACCCTTTCCTCTATATTGTGGCGCGGTCCGGTTCCATGAGTTATTGCGATTGTGTATCCTTCGAGGATAATATATTTTTCCTCCGGCAATGCCAGCTTTGCGGTCATGTTACACATATTACCACAAACTGCATGAACATCCTTGCCGTTGAAAACGTTTAAAAGGGATATATCAATAAGATCCCCTGCATGAATAATAGAGTCGCATCCGGCAAAGGCGAGAGCACACTTTCTGACGAAGGATTCATTGGCTGCAGGGAGGTGAGTGTCAGAAAGAATTCCAACAGTAATTTTTTTTTGTGTTTTCCTAAATTTCATATAGCTATTATACTCGGAGATATGATGTCTGCATCGAAAAAATAATGCAAACTATCGATTGAGCTTCAACAGACAAGGAGAATCCCTGCTTTCACAGTACATCAAATTTTGTAAGCAATAGCTGCTTATTAACAGTTGCAGAAAAAAACAAAAGATAGGTATACTATTACTCTCAAGACAGTCCAAATTGATATTCAAGCTCTCCTGAAGGGAGGCTTTTATCCAGTTCATTCTATTCACATTAAGCCGATATGGAGAAGTACGATGCTAAGCGCGTCTGATTTAAGAAAAGGTCTGAAAGTTCAAATAGATGGTAATCCTTATATCGTAACCGACTTTGAGTTCTCGAAACCCGGTAAGGGACAGGCACTTTATCGAACTAAAATGAGAAATATGATATCAGGTAATCAACTTGTCAAAACATATCGTTCAAACGATAAATTTGAGAAAGCTGAGCTTGAAGAGAGAAAAATGCAATTCCTTTACAGTCAGGGGGAAGAATGTCATTTTATGGATACGGAAAATTATGAACAGCTTTTTCTGACGAAAGAGCAGCTTGGCGACAACATCAATTATCTCATAGATAATATGGAAGTTGAGGTTGTGTTTTATGATAGATTACCAATCGATGTTACCCTGCCGATTTTTGTAAATCTTGAGGTGACAAGAGCTGATCCTTGGGCTAAAGGTGATACTTCAGGCAACGATACTAAACCTGTGACAGTCCAGACCGGCTATGAACTGCAGGTACCTCCTTTCGTAGAAGAAGGAGACAAGATACAGATCGATACCAGAACCGGGGAATATGTTACCCGGGTAAAAGAGTAACTACGGGTGCTTGGAATAGAAGGGTTGCACTTGCGTGCAGCCTTTTTTCGGACAATCAGATCGTTTTTTTATCAACATGGCTTTCTGGAAGTAGACACTCCCATCCGTCATCCGCTCTTTATTCCGGAAAGCAATATAACACCAATCGCGTCAGAGCGTGAGTATCTACAGGCTTCACCTGAAATTTGCATGAAAAGATTGCTGGCCGCAGGGAACAGCAAAATATTTCAAATCTGTCACTGCTTTCGGAAAGATGAAAGAGGAAGGTTGCATCTGGAAGAATTTCAGATGCTGGAATGGTACAGAACCGGGGCCGATTATCACCAGTTGATGATCGATTGTGAGCTGTTATTACGGTATCTCATGGAAAGCATGGCGGAGATGCAGGTCTTAAATGGTGGTTCATACCAACCACTCTTTACAGGAATTAATCTGGGGGGCAAATGGCAGCGCTTAACGGTTGCAGATGCATTTTCCAGATATAGTCCGATTGAACTGAATCAGGCATTGCAGAGTGGGAGTTTCGATGAAATCCTTGTCGAATGCATTGAGAGTCATCTGGGTTTTTCATCTCCGACTTTCCTCTATGATTATCCCGCAGAACTGGGATCACTCGCCAGAAGAAAGGAAGGGAACCATGCGGTTGCCGAACGGTTCGAGCTCTACATAAACGGAGTGGAACTTGCCAATGGCTTTTCAGAACTTACTGATACGGATGAGCAACGGGCTAGATTTGTTCATGAAATAGCAGCAATTAAGGCCAGTACCGGACGCGAAGTGGCCATGCCTGATCGATTTCTTGCAGACCTGGAAAATCTTGATACCGCTGCAGGGATTGCCATGGGTATAGACAGGCTTTTTATGATTGCCGCAAATCATCAGAACATTTCAGAGGCAGTAGTATTTTCGCCAGATGATCTCTTGTAAGAAATGGTTTGGGTCCAGCAGTACAGCAAAACAGGCAAAATAATTATTTGTACCGTCATTGTGTTAAAAAAAAGCTGTTTGTTCCGCTTGAAAATGCTACATTATATGGCAGTCACTCATGTAAATTAAATTTGTCTAAAATTAGAGAACATTTTCCCATGGATAATAAACAACGCCAAATCGTAAACAAATATCTTGATCTGTTCTTTAGAAAAAAAATATTTATTTTCATTTTATTTCTCTTGAGTTTTCCTGTCGGCCTGGGAATCTACCTTACTACCCCTAAAGAATTCCAGTCCTCCTGTCTTCTCAGCTATCAGCAGCAAAAAATAAATCCGAACAAACTTTCTCCTGATACGGATGCAAATGTTCGCGACATAGTCAATACTCTCAGTCAAATTGTCATCAGCAGGACGAACCTGGAAAAAATTATTCTGGAGTTGGACCTCTATCCAGTACAGCGTCAAAGTCTACCGATAGAGGATGTAATAGAAATATTAAGAGGAAAAATTGAAATAAATCCCGAAAGACGAGGCAATGTTTTTACTATCTCATATTCAGGCAGTGACCCGGACAAGGTTGTCAGGGTGACGAATGCGCTTGCCGCAATGTTTATTGAAGAGAACCTGAAATATCGTCAGGAAAGAGCGACTGACACTTCATCGTATACCAATCAGGAATTGCAAATGGCAAAGAAGGTTATGGATACCCAGGAAAATGCCATGCGAGACTATAAACTGAAAAATTATGATGAAATGCCGGAGCATCGGCAGGCTAATATTGCGAGACTGAGTGCTCTTCAGGAACAATATCAAAGTAAGCAGGCAAGCATTGAAAACCTTGAAAGGACTCTTGTTCTCATTCAGGATCAGGTGAACAATAGAAAAGTGCTGGTACAACGTTCTGTTGGAAGTGGCTCGGAGAGTGATGAACTGACTAGTGCACAGCAACTTGCAAACCTGCGTTCAACTTTGGATTCATTGATGCTGAAATATACTGCGAAACATCCCGAGATTATAAGGATTCGAAAACTCATCGAAAAAATGGAGACAGAGATTCAGAGTGGAGGCACACCGCCTTCAAGCGTATTATCCCGAGGACAATCTCCAGAGAATCTGGATGAATCCCTTGATAAAATTTTAATGCAGCTCGAAGTGCAGCGAAAAGGTATCAAACTGAATATTGCCAATCTTGAAAATGAGAAAGAGTTGCTGAAGCAAAAAATCGACCAATATGAAAGCTGGATAGCCGCCGCTCCGGTAAGAGAGGCGGAATGGTCTTCCCTTACTCGGGAATATGGTCAGTTGAAAAAACATTACGATTATCTTGTTGCCCAGAATCTTCAAGCGGAATCTATGCTGAACCTTGAAGAAAGACAAAAAGGAAGTCAGTTTAGAATTGAGGATCCTGCTAGATTTTCCGGAAAACCAATTAAGCCTGATTTCCTTAAAATTATGGGAATAAGTGTTGTGATAGGACTCGGTTTTGGGGTCATGGCGACATTTGCGTTGGATTTTTTTGACTCTTCCTTCCGTGACCCTGAGACAATCGAGCCACTCCTCGGCATTCCACTCCTTATTACCATTCCGTATATTGAGACCAAGGTTGAACAAAAAAGAAAGATCTGGATACGGGTTCTTACAGCGAGCATGCTTTTGCTTGGGACTGGAGTTGTTGTGTCTTTATTTGTTGTTGTCTGGACGAGAGGGTATATCCTCATTTATTGATTTCCAGTTGATGTCGATGGAACCACCAATCAATCATTCTGTAATAATCTAGGGAAAAAATATGGGAAAAACCTCCAAAGCACTGGGAAAAGCGGGCTATGATTTGAATGTTCAGGTGAAGCCTGAATTAGATTCAATTGTAGAATTAAATACCAATGCACATCTAGATACCAATGCAGACGAATTAGTCACTGTTGCAAAAAAGGCTGCAAAAATTTCAGCCGGAGATAAAATCGTTTCGATCGGAGATTTGGATCACTCTCAGGTAGCTTCACCTGAATGGGACGAACGGCTGACCAAGGTTGCCAATTTTTCCAGTATTACCGCAGAGTCATTCCGGGTGTTGCGGTCAAAAATATTACTCCCACAAGACGGCAGGCCTGCACCAAAGACGATCATGGTCACTTCTGCCCTGCCCCAAGAAGGAAAAACTTTTGTTTCGGCAAATCTTGGTATAGCCCTTGCCCAGGGCATGGATCAACATTCACTTATGGTTGACTGTGATCTTCGTTCGCCTTCGCTTGCACAGCTCTTTGGAATTCCATTTAAACTGGGGTTGGTCGATTATTTAAAGGGTAGCAATGAGCTCTCGACCCTGCTACAAAAAACTTCGTTGGAAAAGTTGTCGATCCTGCCCAGCGGTTTGCCACCTGGAAACCCCGCCGAACTTCTTGGTTCGGCACGTATGCAAAATCTCGTGGAGGAAATGGCTAGCCGGTACCCTGATAGATATGTAATCTTTGACACCCCTCCACTTCAGGTCGCCTCCGAGACGAAAGTACTCTCCCAGGCAGTTGATGGGGTCGTACTAGTAGTTAGACAAGGGATCTCTAGCCGGACTTTGATTGAAAAATTTATTTCAGATATCGGTAAAGAGAAGGTAATCGGAGTAATCTTCAACGGTCATAAGAGTAATTTTATTTCAACAAGGCTGATAGATAAAAGTCAGTATTATTACGGAAATTATTACAGTAATTAAATAGTTTTTGTGTGTTACTCCTGAATTCTGCTGCTCTTGTGAATAGCTCTGCAGAGTATGTTACGTTATCTGTTCTTTTTTTGTTTGAACTTTTTTATACCTGCAGTCTTCTGGTGAAAACATCTCTCCAGAACACGTCGTTGCTGCAACCTATCCGACTGTTTACGTGGGACCTCAAGCGTTTGCTTGGCTCCTGGCGCGAGGCCTGTTACATACATGGCTGTAGAAAGGGTTCCGGGGGTTGGAGTAAAATCCTGAAACTTCCTTATCTGAAGTCCGAGCTTTTGCATATCCAGTGCAAGCTTTTCTGCATGTTGCAACGTTGATCCTGGGTGGGCGGTGATGACATACGGTGTGAACTCAATATCCTTTCCAATCTCTTTACTTATCTTTCGGCATTCTGCAATAAATTTTTTCAGAAGGGCATGTGGTTCCTTGTGCATGAGACAAAGCAGGTCGTCATCTGTATGCTCGGGAGCGATTTTTAATAAACCGGGAGTATGCGACTGAAGAATTCTCCTAAGCAGTCGAGGAGTGCGGAGGAGGATTTCCATCCTTAAGCCGGAAGAAATAAACAACTTTTTTACGCTCTTTATGGCGGAAATATTGTCGAGCAATTCAAGGAACATATCTTCGTCTATCTTAAGGTTCGGACAGAGTTTGGGGTAAAGACAATCACGCTTTTTGCATGAACCTATAGCACAGTGTGTGCCATAGAGGTTGGCAGTTGGTCCCCCAAGATCACTAATGGTGCCGTTGAAATCATCCATCTGGGAAATAGTTCTGCATTCTTTGCTTATAGATTCTTTGGATCGCGAGACTATGGCGGGACCTTGATGCCTTGTTATAGCACAAAAGGAGCAGTTTCCTGAACAGCCACGGACTATGGTCACAGAATCCTTGATCATCGTAAAAGCCGGAACCCGCTGCTGTGCCGGGTGTGGATATCTTGTGTAGGGCAGGTTGTATAGTGCATCAAGTTCAGCAGGAGAGAGTGGTTTCGGCGCTGGATATTGCACCACCCAATGGGTTTGTTGCCGCTGCAGGATGATGCGGGGAGAATAGGCCCGTGAATGGAGATCTATCTCCAGCTCGGCCTCAAGGAAATGGGGCTGATGATTTTGAATTTTCTCCCAGGAAGGAAGGACGAGAATCTTTTGTGAGCTTATAATTTCACTATGAAGAAAAAGTTCGGGGAAATGCGCCTGCAGTTCATTGTCGGTGAATCGTTGGCAGGTTCCCGAGATAAAAGAAAGCGACTTCATCTCTGTGCATTGTTTGGCTATCTCAACGACAGCTTTTTCCCCCATCCCATAGACAAGGATATCTGCTTTTGCATCGGTCAAAAAGGAAGAACGTAGTTTCTCCTGTTTAAAATCATAGTGTACAAAACGCCGAAGCGACGCCTCAATGCCTCCCAGGACGATAGGGACATCCGGAAACGCTGAACGGGCAAGGTTGGTATAAATAAGACTGGCACGATCTGGTCGCCTTCGCTCTGTTCTTTTTTTCTCATTTCCCCGCCAGGGATTACCATCAGGCGAATATGAGTCCTTGTCACGCACCTTCCCGTTGCCGGTGTAATTTGCAACGATTGAATCAAGGTTCCCTGCGGTAATGCCGCAAAATAGTCTCGGAGCCGGGAATTTTTTGAAATCTTCAGCCGAATCGAATCGGGGTTGTGAGAGGATAGCCACATGAAACCCATGACTCTCCAGTAACCTGCCGATAAGAGCCACTCCAAATGAAGGATGATCAATGTATGCATCGCCGGTTACAAGCAGAATGTCAAGAGATGCCCATCCCCTTTGTCTGCACTCTTCCCAGGAGATTGGCAGAGGAAGAGTGCAGCCGGCGGGTTTATCCATGAAGGATCCTTTGGATGACCATTACATCAGGTTAGAATTGATAAAAAGATGGCATAAAATTGATGCTGCATATCCAAGAGCGATTACCGGAGTCCATTTTAAATGGGCGTTGAAAGTATAGACACCCCTTGCCGCACCCATAAGTGCCACTCCTGCGGCGGAACCGATGGACAGTAAACTGCCGCCAACACCGGCAGTCAGGGTAATCAGCAGCCATTGTCCATGGGACATATCGGGGTTCATGGTCAATACAGCAAACATCACGGGTATATTATCAACAATAGCCGAGAGTATACCTACGATAACATTGGCGGTGGTTGGTCCTAAACCGAGATAGAGAAATTTGGAAACAGAGGCGAGATAGCCGAACTGTGAAAGCCCGCCAACACAGAGGATTACCCCGTAAAAAAAGAGAAGAGTATCCCATTCCGCCCTGGCAACTTTTTTGAATATATCGAAAGGGTCAGGTTTCGAATGATAGGTTTGGTGGGCCAATGGGTTATCATCAACGTCATAATTTCTATGCTCTCTCTTTTTCAGGTAATAAGAGAAAAAACCAAGATACCCAAGACCGAGCATCATACCTGCTGCCGGTGGAAGTTGAAGGTAGTTATGGAATGAAACGGCAGTAGTAATAGTTGCAAGAAAAAGAAACATTATCCTCTTGGCGCCAAGTTTCATAACATATTGATCCTTGCTGGGCTGGGGAGTTTTTCGGCTTATGGCAAAATTCATAAAAATGGCAGGAACCAACCAGTTAACTAAAGAGGGGATGAAGATATGAAAAAACTCACTGAACTGGACAATTCCTTTTTGCCAGACCATAAGTGTGGTGATGTCGCCAAACGGTGAAAAAGCCCCTCCTGCATTTGCGCCGATAACGATATTGATACAGGCTAACGCAACAAATTTTTTATCACTGCCACCGACTGCCATGGCGACAGCACCCATCAATAGAGCGGTAGTCAGGTTATCGGCTACAGGGGATATGATAAATGCCAGAAAGCCGGTAATCCAGAAAACGGTTCGAAGAGAAAATCCTCTCGTGACAAGCCAGGAACGTAATGCCTGAAATACATTTCGTTCATCCATGGAATTGATATAGGTCATCGCCACCAGGAGAAAGAGAAACAATTCTGCGTATTCAAGCAGATTGTGCCGAATGGCTTCTTCTGCTGCATGATGGCTACCCATTTTGCTGAAGGTGACAGCAACCAGAATCCAAATAATTCCTGCAGCAAGAAGCACGGGTTTTGATTTTCTCAGGTGGATCTGCTCTTCGAGGATCACAAGAGAGTAGGCGCCTACAAATAGAAATAATGATAGTATTCCGAAAAAAGATCCGGTCAGTTCTGCGGTATTCATCTCTGCGCCTGAACCGCCACTGGCAAATGCAAGAGTTCCTGAAGCAAGAGTTGCACAGAACAATAAGAGCAGATTTTTCATTGTATTTCCTGATTAAAATTGACCGTAAGGATAAGCAAACAGCGGGGATTATACCAGTCTGGAGAGACCTCTGCAAGCAGAGTCATATGGTCTCGCAAAATACCAATAATACGGGAATACAGAGACTATTACCCCCGGTCCTATCATGTGGGAAACGTCAGGACCGGGGTGGTGATGGTTATTGTAAATTGCAAACAAGGGGACCGAATGCAGTATCACCTTTTACAGAAAAACTCATAGAATCCTAATTTGGAGGGATAGCTGTTGCCGGAATGTATTGAGTCAGTGGACAATTGTCACAACCGGCTTCCGGAAGATCAGTTCCATTGTGGATCCGTTCAATCAAAGCCGCCACTGCAGCCTTGCTGTCGGCATACAGGTGTTCCCTGCCAATTTCTTCTATCAATCCTGTTCGTTCCATCACCTGAAGCACCTGCCCCTTGACACCGCACATTGCAAAACCGATTTTTGCACTTCGAACGCGTTTGCAGAGCATTTCAAGAGCTTCCTCACCTGATGCGTCCATGTCGTTGATACCTCGGGCATCGAGAAGAATATAACGAAGGTCGGGCTGCTCAGTCCTGAATTTAGCTACCTGTTCATCGAGATAACTTGCATTGGCAAAGAAGAGAGCACCGTCAAAACGTACGACAGAGATGTGACGACATCCTTTCAGGCGATAGTGTTCCGCACTTTTCAGGACATTTTCCTCGTTCATTGACAGTCTTGCAACGACAGGTCTCATGGACTTATAAAGGAAGACAATCATCGAAAGTGCAACTCCAACCATGATTCCTTTGTCGAGATGGGGGGCAAAATAAAGGGTAACCATAAAACAGAACACGGAAATGGCGCCATCGTACCATTGCGCTTTCCATGAATGGATAAAACCTTTGACGTTGACCAGGCCGATAACGGCCATCATGATTACTGCTGCCAATACAGCCTGGGGAAGATGATAAAGCAAAGGAGTAAAAAACAGTAGAGTGATTACAACCATCACTGATGTTACCACCGATGAGATACCTGATACGGCACCCGCCTGGAGGTTAACGGCAGAGCGGGAAAAAGAACCGGAAACAGCATAGCTGGATCCTATTGAACCGAAAATATTGGCCAGTCCCTGGCCAATAAGTTCTTGATTGGGATCGAGCTTTTGACCGGTCTTTGCCGCCATGGCCTTGGCAATGGCGATAGCCTCCATGAATCCAAGCAGGGAGATGATGATTGCAGTTGGAAGGAGTTTAAAGAAAGATTTAGCATTGAGTTCGGGAATGGTAAACTGAGGCAAGCCTTCAGGAATTTTCCCAACGACAGCACCGCCTCCCATTACCAAAAGGTCTTCCGTTTTAAGTGGAGAGTTACCGACCTTTAACCTCCAGGTTTTTCCATCGGTCGTAATCCCTTCAGGAATGGCATTCTTGGGGTAGAAACCAAAAGTATCATTTTCTTTTACACCCTCAAACTTCATGCTCCGCAGCTCGGTTCGGAGTAAATGGCTGTGATGTTTGGCCTCGTTGATCTTAATACCGAGCAGCTCCATCCGGCTTTGCAGCTCAATCAATTCGACACTCTTGCCATGTCCCTTTGGTAAATTTTTTTTCTCTTCATCCACCTGCATTCCCAAAGCCGCCCTTTCTGCTCCTAAGGCTTCAAGATCTTTAACAGTATGATTGAATTCTGATATTTTCTCTTCGATGGCAGGAGCATGTATTGCTGAAGCGTCAACCCGGACATCATTGTTGAATCCTGTAAAATAGGAAATGACGGTAGCGATGGCAACTGCAACAAGAACATTGGGAATCCGTGGATTGATCTTTTTCAACACTGCCATAATGGTAACTGCGCAGACACCGTAGATAAGGGTCGGCAGGTGGGTGTAATCCATTGCTGCCTGAACAACCCTTACCATCGTTTCATAATGATGTCCGGCGGTATCGACATATACCCCAAAAAATTTTGAGAACTGAGAAGATGCAATAATAATAGCTGCGGCATTAGTAAAACCATTAACAACTGGATGTGAGAGGAAATTCACGACCAGTCCCAGCCGAAGCACTCCCAGGGAAAACTGGAAGATTCCAACTGTCAGCGCCAAAACTATAGAATAGGCGATGAATTGACTGGACCCGGCGGTTGCAAGTGGTTCAAGAGATGCGGCAGACATGAGAGAGACGACAGCAACGGGACCGGTCGCCAACTGACGACTGGAACCAAAAAGCGCCGCTACCATGGGAGGAAGAAAAGCAGCATATAATCCGTAATATGCCGGCAATCCAGCCAGCTGGGCATAGGCCATTGACTGAGGAATGAGAACGAGGGCTACAGTGAGACCGGCTAAAAAATCAATTTTAAACTTGCCGGAGTCGTAATCCTTAAACCAGGCAAGAAATGGAAAAATCTTCTGAAACATTGTTTCACCTTTATTAGTCTTCGCTTGTTTGACAGATAAATCTGCACTAAATCTGACTATTTCCTATGTTTTCGTAAAATACATCTTCATTAGAATATTGCGTTGGCAATTTCCGGTGACTGGTAATGTTGTTTTTGATTTTCGGAAAAACATTTTCTTCCCTCGGGGGTCAATCGAGGATGGCGTGGCAGTAGATTGTGAGTAACACAAACTTCCATCAACTGATGAAGTGCCGCACGACAGCAAGGCAAATTCATGAGTTTTTTCATTTTTTAGCTCCTTTAAATAAAATTAAAAACAAAAAATATAACAATATACTAAAAGGACTTATGCCCTTCAAATTACATTAAATTGCAAACAATCAATCAACCAGCTGCTTGTCTTTTTAGAACAGTTAATCAAAGCGCTCTTGGGAATAAAGTCAAGAGAAATTGGAAATCTTAAAGGAAGATATGCGCAAAATAGGCTCGAAATTGCATTTTTGAAAAAAGTATGGTTAGCAGAGAGAGTTGGTTTTTTGTTTCCAGCATTTGATAATGAGTAATATACATTGGCATTGATCGATAAATTATCACGACAAGTAATAGAAGGCACAAAATGAAACCCGAACATGAAAGTTTTCGAATACTGCTCGCTGATGATCATGTGTTGATTCGTCATGGAATTAAAAACATCATTATGAAGGATGACAAATTCAAAGTTGTTGCCGAGGTCAGCAATGGCAAAGAACTCATGGTCGTTCTGGAAGACTCGAAGGTGGATATGATAATTCTCGATATATCCATGCCGGGCATCGGAGGGATGGAGGCAGTCGGGCTTGTTAAAAACAAGTATCCCTGGATAAAAATATTGATGTTGACTATGCACAAAAATAAGCAGTATTTCTATAATGCGATGGCCGCCGGAGCCGATGGATATCTCATGAAGGATGATTCGGATCAGGAACTGCTGATTGCCATTGAAAAGGTATTGTCAGGCAAAAGCTATATCTCGCCGTATATGGCTAAGGATTTTGCCGATGATGTGATCAATATGTATCGTACAGAAAAGAAAAGCCCTTTTCAGGAATTGACCAAACGGGAAAAAGAAATACTACAATTGGTCGTAAAAGGGTACACAAGTAAAAAAATGGCTGAAAAATTAAATCTGAGTCAGCGGACAATCGATCATCACCGATCTAATCTGCTTAGAAAGTTCAACAGAAAAAACAGTATCGATTTAGTTAATTTTGCTGTCAGAAACGGCTTTGCTACTGCTGATTAGAGCTTTACTCCATGAAAGCTTATACAAAATCCTCTCCATCCAACTGAAACTTTACGCGCATCTTTTAAACTGATTCCACAGGTAACGGACATAATTTTCTGGAGTTTTTTTCTTGAATACCTGTAATTTGTTCTTAGGGAAACAGGGAACTGGTCTGTCGTCTAACCCATTGATATTCAAAATCTATTGTTTCGTTTTCTCGGCACCTAGGTAGAAATACCTAAGGTAAAAAGGGTATATCTGACAATTGTTTTTTCTGCTGAAGCGACTACAAATACAATCGTTTGTAGAGAATGCTCATCCCGGAAATGAGATATTTTCCATATCAGCAGAAAAGAGGTCAGATAAAAATGAATAAAAGTGAACTTGTTGCAACAATAGCAGAAGTGGGAGGCATGACTAAGGTCAGGGCGGAAATGGCTCTTAATATGGTGCTCTCTAATGTGGCAGATGCCATGGAAAAGGGTGAGCGGGTGACCTTGTCAGGGTTTGGCTCTTTTAAAGTAGTTGAAAGGGCTGAGCAAACGGGGAGAAATCCCCAAACTGGGCAGGCAATAGTCATTCCAGCCCATAATGTTGTCAAATTTAAGCCAGGTAAACATTTATGCAGCAGGGTGGAATGATTCCTTTCCTGTTAATTGTCAGTGTGGCTTATTCGTATCTTCCAGATGAGTAGGCCACATCCGATCATGAGACCGCTGAGAAGTTGTCCCATAGTGAAAAATCCAAATAAATAACCTACTTGCTGATCAGGTTCCCGAAAGCTTTCCACAAAAATTCTTAGACAACCATAGCCGGTGAGAAACAGGGCAATGATACTGCCGTGCGGCCAGTATCGTTTTTTCTGCCATGGCTTTTTGTGTACCGACCAGAGAATCACAAAAAGAAGAAATCCCTCTAGTAATGATTCATAAAGCTGTGATGGGTGTCGGGGTAAAGGACCTCCACCGGGAAACACCATTCCCCATGGCAGCTCAGTTACCCGTCCGTATAATTCTCCATTGATGAAATTGCCGATTCTTCCAAGGCCGAGGCCAACAGGAAGCGTCGCCGTGTAGATATCGGCAGCTTTCCAGAAATCAAGGTTGTATTTTCTGCAAAAGAGCCATCCCGCAAGAACGAGTGCCAGGCATGCACCATGAAAAGACATGCCGCCGCTCCAGGTAGCGGGAATCTCAAGAGGATGAGCAACATAATAGGAAAAATTGTAGAAAAAGACATAACCTAATCTTCCGCCAATCACTACCCCAAGTATGAGAACCAGATTGAGATTTTCGAAGTGGTCGGCAAGTTGATGGTATTTAAATTGCTTTATCTGCCTGCGCACAAGAAAATAGCTTGCAAGAAACCCAAGGACATACATGAGCCCATACCATCGCACATGCAAAGGGCCCAGGCTAAAGATTATGGGATCAATTTCAGGAAAAGTGAGAGGTGCCATAGAAGTTATCAGAGTTATTTCTTTTTCTGTATTTTTTTCAGATGCACCTGCAGCACTGAGATAGCCGCAGGAGTTATACCTGAAATCCTTGATGCCTGGCCAAGGGAAAGTGGTTGGATTCTGGTCAGTTTTTCTACTACCTCGTTGGACAGGCCCGAAAGGGAACGGTAATCAATATCCGGAGGCAGAAGAACAGACTCCATTTTTTTGAACCGGGCCACCTGTTCATTCTGCCGATCAATGTACCCCTTAAACTTTACCCGCAGTTCAATCTCTTCTTTCACCGGACAGGTCATAAGATTTTCGATCACTTCCAGATCCTTGCCGGAAATAGGCAGAGAAGAGAAAGTATCGATGGACAACTCCGGACGGCGCAACAGGTCAGCGAGAGTGCATGTTTGTTTGAGATTACTGCTGTTCAGTGCTGTAAGCGCCTCATTTATTGACTGGTTTGGTTTGATTGTGACGTTTTCTAGAGATTCAATACCAGTGCGGATTAAATACTGCTTGTGCAGGAATGCCTGATGAGTTTCTTCCGGAACCAGGCCCAAATCATAACCGATATGGGCAAGTCGACTATCTGCATTGTCCTCTCTCAGAAGGAGTCGATATTCTGCCCTGGAGGTGAAAAGCCTATATGGTTCCTTGGTTCCACAAGTAACTAAATCATCTATCAGCACACCTATATAGGCCTGGGAACGATCGAGAATCAATGGTTCTTGATTTCGGCAGTAACGGACCGCGTTGATACCGGCGATAAGTCCCTGGGCAGCGGCCTCTTCGTAACCCGATGTCCCATTGATCTGCCCGGCCAGAAACAAGCCACGTACCTGCTTGGTCTCTAGCGAAGGGTGAAGGCCGAGCGGATCGATATAGTCATATTCAATGGCATACCCTGGTCTGATTATTTTGGCATTCTCCAGTCCTTTTATAGAGTTGATCATAGCTGTCTGGGTTGCCAGGGGAAGGCTGGTCGGGACTCCGTTCGGATAGACTTCAATGGTATCAAGACCTTCCGGTTCCAGAAAAATCTGATGACGATCCTTTTCTGGAAACCGCATAACTTTATCTTCAATGGAAGGGCAGTACCTGGCTCCAATACCTTTGATGATTCCGGCATACATTGGTGATTGACCAATTCCCTGACGAATTATCTCATGAGTCTTTTCGTTAGTGTAGGTAATGTAACACGGCAGCTGGGGGAGGGTATAACCGCCTTTTGCCGAATAAGAAAAATGAGCAGAGGGATAATCACTATGCTGGATTTCAAGCTCTGAATAATTGATGGTATTCGAGTCAAGGCGGGGTACAGTTCCTGTCTTCATTCGGCCGACTTCGAAACCGTGTTCTCTGAACCAGGCAGCAAGACCTTTTGATGGGGCATCGCCAAGTCTTCCGGCTGAAAAATTTTTCATCCCTATGTGGACGAGGCCGTTGAGAAAGGTACCAGTTGCGACAACCACAGCCTTGGTATGAATCTGCTCGTCAAGGGATGTGCATATGCCACAGATTCGGTCATTTTCTACCATGAGACCTGTAACCACGGTCTGTTTTGAAGTCAGGTTTGCCTGGTTTTCAATTATCGATTTCATGCGTAAGCGATAAAGCAGCCGATCAGCCTGTGCGCGGGACGACCTCACGGCAGGTCCTTTGCTGGTATTCAGTCTGCGGAACTGAATAGAAGTCGCATCGATATTCCTGGCCATTTCACCACCCAATGCATCGATCTCACGAACAAGATGCCCCTTGGCCAAACCGCCAATCGCTGGATTGCAGGACATTGCACCGATTGTATCTGCATTAATGACCGTAAGCAGGGTCTTGCAGCCCATCCTTGCTGCGGCAAGAGCAGCCTCGCAACCGGCATGACCGGCCCCGATAACCACTATGTCATATTCATCGTTGATCATAGATAAGTGTTCATTTAATATGTTTTTTCTGTTGCCTTTTCCCA
This sequence comes from uncultured delta proteobacterium, assembly GCA_963709755.1. Classification (GTDB taxonomy): domain Bacteria; phylum Desulfobacterota; class Desulfobulbia; order Desulfobulbales; family Desulfocapsaceae; genus Desulforhopalus_A. Next base: position 24,193 of record CAVPXO010000006.1, on the reverse strand, counting down.
CCAGATAAGAGCCCATTGGGGAGGCGAATCCCGGCGGATAATCAGCCGGTTGTCTTTGGTTTGAATAATTTTTCCGGCTAAATAATTTACTAAAGCAAGATGCTCTTTCTTGGTAATGTCATGGAACATCCAGCTGTAGGATTTGACAGCTTCATCCATTGAAGCATATTCGATGTCCTGTTCAAGCTTGAGAACAGTAACATTCGGGTGAATTCCCAATGTATACAGGATATTCAGAGTGTAAATGTAATCCGGTCCGGGAGTGAAAGGCCGCCCGACAGCCTCAAATGCTCCCTCGTCAAATGGCGTTGAGCCTATCCTGTCAGTGAGAAAGACATATCTGGTGCCATATTTATTAATTTTACCAAGAGCGATTGTCAGATCCATTACCCCCATTGACCGGGAGGCGATCGCAATGTCATGCGGCAATAACCCCTTATCCTCCCAGTCATCTTCCCAGGCACATTGCACTGTATGAATATTGTCTATTTTTTCTTGGTGGGCTATTTCCTCCAGGACATCAAGCATGCCTTGGGAGAAATCAATAGCAGTCACCGACTTTACTCTTGGGGCAAGTGGGATTGCAAGAGTACCGGGTCCAGATCCGATATCTAAAACAGTGAAAGAGTCTTTGAGTGGCAAGTGAGAAAGAACGAGATCGATATAGGTCGAATTTTTATTGCGGCAGGAAAAAGATCGTGCCTTGAGATCCCAATCAGCGGGACTTTTTTTCTGCCACCCTTTTTTGGCAATGGCATTGGCACGGAGCCTTTTCCAGTCGATATCGGCGTATATTTCCGGTGCTGAATCAGTCATACTTCTGCCTCAAATTCTCATAATTATTTATCCCTTGAGAAAGGAATCAAAATGGATATCATCAGGTAACATTAAAAAAAATATCGTCAAGAGCTTTTGCACCCGAGAGAATAGCACAGCAGGTATGCTTCTGCAATATATGGGTGGGTTCCGGTAACAAAAATGTTTGACACTGGTTGGTAAATGTGGTTAATATTTCTGTTTTGTTATTTGCAACCTCGTAGATGGTTCTGTTGCTGTTGGCGGAATTGTTTCTATCCGAGGAAGTGTCGGGAATAACTCAATAAAAATACGCATACCCGACTCACTGAAGCTAAAAATATCCCAGGGTTTTACCGTGGAATTTACAGATGAGGAAGTAGAGAATGAGCAAAAGAACATTTCAACCAAGCATTTTAAAGCGTAAACGCACCCACGGATTTCGTGAGAGAATGAGTACCCGTGCCGGCAGAGCAGTAATAAGAGCACGAAGGGCAAAGGGTCGTAGAAGGCTTTCGGCATAATTTTGGCCGCGCACCGACTTTTGAAAAGCTCCCTGTTGCGAAAAGAATGGGAGTTTGAGGAAGTTTACAGTAGGGGAAGGCGTTTGCATGGTAAGGGTTTCACACTGATCTGCTGGCCGAATTCAACAGGTGCAAGCAGGCTCGGCATCAGTGTCCACAGGAAGATTCGCGGCGCGGTGAAGAGAAATCGCCTTAAAAGAATCATTCGGGAATCATTTCGACTTTGGCAAAAACATTATCCGGCGGGAGCAGATATTGTTTTTGCTGTTCGTCCGGATTTTTCCTGTTTGCATCCAAGAGACATCTGCATTGCAGTAGCGCCTCTGGCCGAGAAACCACTTTCGGGTAGTTTTGCTTGTTGTTCAGGCGTATGAGATGAAAATAAGTAAAATTTTCAAGGTAATTACCATTGGATTTGTGAGAGGCTACCAGTATTTTATTTCACCGCTGCTGCCACCTACCTGTCGTTTTATTCCTACGTGTTCTACTTACACTATTCAGGCAATTGAAAAATACGGAGTCTTACGCGGTTCCTTTCTGGGAATACGGCGGCTTCTTCGCTGCCACCCCTTCTCCCGAGGCGGATATGATCCGGTACAGTAAACCGACCGCCCCCCGGTTAATTTTGATAACTGACATAACCTTCCGGTTTTGACATAAATTTACGGACAGTCCATGGACACATACAGAGCTTTTTTAGCGATCATCATCTCTTTTGTTATACTTCTTGGTTATCAATATTTTTTTGTAGGGTTTAACCAACCGGTGGACACCAATGAGACAATAGAACAATCGACCGGGAAATATACCCAAGCGGTTCAGGAACCTGCTGTTGTTCCCCAACAGTCTGCAGAGATTGGAACGCAACCTGCAATTTCCTACGACCGAAAGCCCAAAGACATTACCATTGACACAGATCTCTATACGGCGACTTTGTCTGAAGCCGGTGGCACTATTACAAGTTTTGTCCTGAAAAAACATCGAGAGACGCATGATAAAGACTCACCGGGAATGCAGCTGGTTAAAACCGACGCAGCCCAGGGTTTTCCATTGCAATTTTCCTGGGGGAGTGCTGTCGGCCCCAGAGTGCTTTATAAAAGCAATGTGCAAACTCTTACATTATCCGCAGATAAGAAAAAAGCTGAGTTGCGGATGACAGCAGAAGCAGGTAATGGATTGCTGGTCCAACGTGTGTATACTTTTGATAACAGCAATTACTTAATTGATCTTTCTGTTACTGTCAAAAACCATTCGGATAATCTTCTTCAAGGTTCACCTGAGTTAGGATTGGTCAATCTCCCTTTCGAAGGGGTCGCCAGTCCGTCTAACAGGTTTTTGTTTGGTGGACCTGCTGCTTTTATCAACGGGAGCCTGCAGGAGGTTAAAGCCAAGGAATTTGAGAATGGACCAAAGACCCTGCAGGGATCGATTGATTGGGCTGGTTATGAAGGCAATTATTTCCTTTGTGCCTTGGTACCCAAAGATGGTGCGGGTGCAACTTTTACAATGCAGGGATCAGAAATACTGACCAGAACCGAACTCGGGGGTACGCTTGATACTCTTCAGCCAGGAACCGAAAAAAGTTATGATTACCATGTTTATTACGGGCCAAAAAAATTGGAAATGCTGCAAAGCATTGGATATAATTTGGATCGTTCTGTAAATTTCGGCTGGTTTGATGTAATTGCCAAACCGACTCTGTGGTTGTTGAATATGTTTTATTCGTTTTTTCATAATTACGGTATCGCCATCATCTTAGTGACTGTGCTCTTCAAGGCTGTTTTCTGGCCGATTTCCCAGAAGGGCTTGAAGTCGATGAAGAATATGCAGAAATTGCAGCCGAAGATGGCGAAGATAAAAGAAAAATATAAAAGTGATCCCACCAGGATGAATCAGGAAGTGATGAGCCTTTACAAGACTTACAAGGTAAATCCTCTAGGCGGTTGTCTGCCGATGGTACTCCAGATTCCAGTGTTTTTTGCTCTATATAAAGTACTCCTGCAGTGCATTGAATTACGACATGCACCATTTATGTTGTGGATTACTGACCTTTCGGCTCCTGATCGATTATGGATTGGTTTTGCCATTCCGTATTTGGGTGGATTACCAGTTTTGACCTTGCTTATGGGAGCTTCGATGTTTCTGCAACAGAAGCTGTCTCCAAGCACAGCTGATCCAACCCAGGCCAAAATTATGATGTTTTTACCAGTGGTTTTTACGTTTATGTTCCTCAATTTTGCATCGGGCCTTGTACTCTACTGGTTCATAAATAACCTGCTTTCCATTCTTCAGCAGGTACTCATTAATCGCGACACTAAAAAAACGGTCACAACCTGAGTGAATGCGAAGGGATACAGCAGCAGTGAAAACTGCTCGAAGTAGTTGAGATATCTTTGAAGAAGGTAATTAAATGTCTTTAGACACAAAAGAAGATTTTTACGGCAAAGACGTTGCTGCAGCAATCAAGAATGCATGTGATGCACTGGGTGCTCCCCAGGAAAAACTTGAGATTGAGGTTATTGAAACCGGCACAACCGGAATATTTGGCTTAATTCGCAAAAAAGCTCATATTCGGGTGATGCTGAAGCCTGATATCGAAGAAATTTGCGCAGAAGTGTTTGAAGTTGCCAGTTTTCTCAAAGAAGAGTCGGAAATCGGGATTGAGACCGAGCCTGTTATCTCTATAAAGGAGAAGCTGCACGAAGAAAGAAAGGATGTTGCTGACGATGAAGATGATGAAGACGATATTCAATCGGACAATGAGCTGACCGGTGAGGTGAGCACTGAGAGTCTGGAAATTGTCAAAACCGAACTTCTGCAACTGGTCGCGCTGATGGGATTCCCGTCTACTCTTGAAGTTGAAACGGTCGGACAGTCCATAGCTTGCACTCTTCGTGGTGAATTCGAAGAGAATTTGATCGGTGCCGACGGCAAGGTTCTTGACAGTTTGCAGTATATCCTCCGAAAAATTATCAGCCGAAAGGTACCTGAACGATTAAGGATTTCTATAAATGTCGGCGATTTTCGTGAAACGAGGCTTGAAGAGTTAAAAGTAAAAGCAGTTGAATTGGCTGCACTCGTAAAAGAAGATGGCAAGACCCAGGTACTACCTGCCCTGAACCCTGCCGAAAGAAGAGTTATTCATATGATTCTTCAGGAAGATAAAGAAATCCGGAGCCGCTCGGTCGGTGATGGATTGTTTAAAAAAATTCTTATCTATAAACCCGGAAAAGGAAATCGACCTGGAGGCCGAAAGCGGCCCCAGTCCAAAGGGCGACAAAATAAAGCCGGATCGAAAAAGAAAAGCGAATCCTGATTTGCAGGAATTGCTTTTTTCCTGGAATATAATTTTTGTTATCGCATAATCTTTCTTTATCACTATCTCAGTTGGAGGTGTCGTATTGAATTCTTCATATCAGGAAGAGACGATTGCCGCCATATCTACCCCACCGGGTGCTGGCGGTATCGGCATCATTCGTATTAGTGGTGAACAGGCTCTTCCACTTCTGAAAACTATTTTTCTACCTAAGAGGCTGAACTGCTCCTATCAAAGCCACAAATTTTATTACGGTCATGTACACCAGCCGGACCAGGGCAAAATTCTTGATGAAGTGCTGGTCGTCTATATGGCTGCTCCTCACACTTATACCCGGGAAGATGTCGTGGAAATTCACTGTCACGGCAGTTTTCTTGTGTTACAGAACGTACTTGAACTCATCTTAGCAAATGGGGCGACCCTGGCCTTGCCAGGAGAATTTACCAAGAGGGCTTTCCTTAATGGTCGAATTGATCTGACCCAGGCTGAGGCGGTGATAGATGTCCTCTCAGCAAAAACCAGAAAGGGTGTTGACCTTGCGCAGGAACAACTCTCCGGCGCCTTATTTAGAAGAATAGATCCTATTCGACAGAGTCTTGTACAGATGCGTGCGGTTGTTGAAGTGGCCATTGATTTTCCAGATGAGGATGTAGAAATAATCGATCATGGTGCATTGATTGTAAAGTTGGAAGAAGAGGTTGCAGGACCACTTAAAAAGCTGCTTCAGAGCGCTGATCACGGCAGGCTGTACAGAGAAGGAATTTCTCTTGTCATCGCAGGCCTTCCAAATGTTGGGAAATCAAGCCTGTTGAATACTATTCTTCAGGAAGAAAGGGCGCTGGTTACTTCTGTTCCCGGGACAACCCGTGATTCAATTGAAGAGATTATTGATATTAAAGGTATGCCGGTTCGTATAATTGATACGGCAGGAATTCGTGATGATGCTGGAGAGGTTGAAGAACTCGGTATTCAGCGGGCAAGGGATCTTATCAATAAAGCTGATTTAATACTTTTTTTGATTGATGGCTCTCGGGAGTTAACAGAAGGCGACCGTACCTTATATGATCTGGTAAAGCATAAGCCATTAATACCGGTTATCAACAAGATCGATCTCTGTGAGAGTCGAATCCCTCATCTCCCGTCACTTTCTGGTATCGGCGATTGTGTTGAAATATCAGCAAGGGAACAGACGGGCATCGAGCAATTAAAGAATGCAATCTTTGCGGCCGTTATTTCCGGAAATGAACAGTGGGGAGAAGAAGGATGTGCACCCAATGTTCGCCATAAACAAGCTCTTGTAGAAGCTGTGAAGTCGTGTGAGCGGGTCCTTCTCTCTTTTCAAAGTGGTTCGACTAATGATCTCATTGCTGTCGACCTGCAGGGTTGCCTGGATTATTTGGCGGAAATTGTCGGTGAAACCACCACTGAGGATATACTTGACGTGATTTTTGAGCAGTTCTGTCTGGGCAAATAGTACAACAGCACTGATCATCAAAATACCTTCGTATTATCCAGATATAATACATCCTTCTTTATTGAGATGGATGCCTTTTCTCTTACGGCTTCCAAAGTTTCAGTGAGTTTTCAGCCTCCTTGCGATACTCAAATTTGGTATCATTCGCCAAAGCTTTCTCAAGCGATTCGATAGCTTCCTGTTTTTCATTGTTGGCATATAAGGCAAGGGCCAGATGGTATTGGATAACCGGATCACCTGGACGATTATCCAGGGCCTGTTTGAATTGGGAGATTGCCAGTGAATACGATTTTCGCTTGTAATGAACCCAGCCTAAGGTGTCGGCGACATGGGGCTGTTCGGGTAGAGCCTGTTTGGCCTGCATTGCTAATCGGAGGGCTTCGCCGAGATCAGAGCCTTCCTCTGCAAGTCGCCAGGCAAGGTTATTGGCAGCAGCCGGCAGATTTGGCCGGATCTCCAGGGCTCGAATATACTTTTCTTTTGCTTTGTCTAATTTACCCTGAACCTCATATGCCGTTGCCAAACCCATGATGCCCGTTATGGAGTCTGGTTTTGCTTTCAATAACTGTTCATATTCTTCGATCGTTTTATCAATCCTGCCCAAATGGCTCAGGAGGCTTGCGCTCAGGAGGTATCCCTGTGGATTTTCGGGGTCAAGATCCTGAGCTCTTTGGTAGGCCTGGAGGGCTTCTTCATATTGTTTATTCTTTGTCAAAAGATCGCCTAGCAAAAGATAGTGTCCTGATGTATCACTTTTAGCTATCTGTTCTTTAACAAAACTAATTGCCTTAGGAAGGTCCTTGTCTGCTGTCAATGCGGTGAGAAAGCCCAGAGCTTTAGAGTTGTCGGGTGCCAATTTCATCAGTTCGGCAAAGGTTTGTCTGGCTTTTTCTTTATTATCCTTGCCGAGATAGGCCATGCCCAGAATGCCAAGGATTTCTATGTCTCCTGCAATAGCCTCCTGATTCAGTTTATCTATAAATGCTATTGCCTTGTCATAGTCTTTGGCCTGAATAAGTGATTTGGCAAGGATTTTAACAGCAATTGAATTTCGATGATTAATGCGAAGAGCAAGAGTTGCCTCCTTTTCGGCATCGGAGCTGTTGCCGCGAACAAGGTAGACTTGAGCAGCGAGCGTGTGGTAACGATCATTTGTGCCATCGTTTTGCAAAGCAAGCTCTATAGCCTTTTGTGCCAGTTCAATCTTACCGAGTCTCATTTGGGTGAGAGCGGAGTAAAAAAATGGATCTCCCCACTTCGGGTAATCGGTTGTAAGCGGTGTGATCAGTTCAATGGCTTCATCATTTTTGCCATCTTTCATGAGAAAACGGGCTTTGAGTAAATTTGCCATGCCGTTAGCGGGATTAGCAGCCAGGATGTTTTCCATTATCAAATGAGCCTGGTCGAACTTCTGTAGATCAAAACTTAATTCTGCAAGCGCTGCCTGTAGCTGGACATCGTCCGGAAAATTAGTGAGTGAAGATTTGAGGGTTGCTTCTGCTTTATCGAATTGTTGTTGCTTTTTGTAAAAACTTGCCAACATCAGTTTGGAATTGACAGAATTTTTCTGAATTTCGACGATCTTCAAAATTTCACTCTCTGCTTTGTCCAACTCACCTTTTTGCTGATAGCGATTGGCAAGCATCATGTGCAGCTGAGGATTGTCCGGAAACTTGGGTATCATTATATCCAGAAGTTTTTGTATGGCAGATTCGTCTTTTTTTTGCTCGTAGAACATTAATAGTGCGCTGTAATTGCCGAAATTATCAGGATTAAGTTCAACGGCTTTGTGAAATAACAGCTCACTTTCGTCCCATTTGTTCTGGGCAACCAGGATTCGTCCCTTAATGTTGTAGAATTTGTCATTCTGCGGAGATTGAACAAGTGCCTTGTCAATGGCTTCAACTGCTTTTGAATAATTGCCTTCAATCAGTTCAAGATTCGCCAGTAGCGCTAAAGCATCCTGGTAATTTGGGTCTATACTCAGAACTTGTTGTACATATTTACGACTCTCGTCCTTTTGGCGGGAGAGGAGATGGAATTCTGCAACTTTTACACCGGCATCAAGGTTTTTCGGGTCAAGGGAAGTGGCTCGCTGCAATTCCCCAAAGGCGGCTTTGGGGTTACCTTCCTTGAGATATAGAAGCCCAAGCCGATACCGGGCATCAGCAAACTTTGCATCAAGCTGAATAGCATTTCTTAACTCCAGAATTGCTGCTTTATCATTGTCAGTGTTTATGTACTCAAGAGCTTTTTGATAGTGTTTTTCTTTTTTATTGTCGGGATCTGAACAACCAGACAGATTGAAAAGGAAGAAGAAGATACATACTGTTGCGGCAAGACGAGTAAAAGTCATAGTCATAACCTTGGCTAAAGAGTAGTAGTAATTGTTACTGCAATCTTGTTATATTTACAATTTTAATACTAAGCTTTCTAATTTAGGTTTTTCTAGTTTAAATAATAACTGAGACTTTTCCTATCAAAAATTTTTCTGTCTCTGGCAGAGGAAGAGATTTTTTTTAAAAGGCAGTGTCGTTTCAATGTTTGCCAATGTAAAATAAAATGAGGAGGATTGTGTTTTACACATTTCAAGACCATTTAGTAGTGACAAAGATGTACAGATATGATTAAATATTTTTAAAACTTCTTGGTGTTCAATAAAAAGATTAATAATTAAAGGGGGATATAATGTCAATGTATCGAATTTTTATACTCTGTTTTATTGTTATTGTGGGGTACAGTTCCAGCGCAATTGCTGCACAATCCTCAGCCGATGTTCCTGTAACGAAGGAATTGGTCGCCAAAGCCCGCCAAAAGGTCCTTGGTGCATCGCAAACGCCCGCGGCTACCAACGCCGAGGAATATGTGATAGGGCATGGTGATATCCTTGGCGTGCAGGTGTATGGAGAAGGTGATATGTCCATTGATACGCCGAGAGTTAACCGGAATGGAGGTGATGACAGCCTGCGAAATGGCCAGGGAGGAGTAGAAGTGCGGATTGATGGGCGTATATCCCTTAAAAATATTGGAGATGTCGAAGCAGTAGGATTTACCCTCTCACAGCTTGCAGATTATTTGAAAGTAATCTTTGCAACAGTCTATGATGATCCGGTTGTCACTGTTGTCCTGGGACAAAGTAACAGTCAGCGATATACGGTCATGGGTAAAGTGGTTAAACCCGGAATTTTCTACCTTGATTATCCTATCAATCTTATTCAGGTCATTGCTCGGAGCGGCGGCTTTACAGAATGGGCAAATCTCGAACTGACAGTCGTTAGAAAAGACACAAGCAACAATAAACTCTTCAACGGCAATACCCTGACGTTCGATTATGATGATTTTCTGGCAGGAAAAAAACTTGAGAAGAATATCCTTATGAAACCAGGTGATATTGTCATCGTGCATTAGTCGTTATAATCTTTAGTCGGAGGTAAGATTACAATCATGTCAATCATAATGAACTATAAATTCTTGGTAATCAATGCTGTTCTTGGGGCGCTGATAGTCCCTGCTGCTGTTTCCGCACGAGTTAATAGTTTGACAGGTGGGATTGGTGTTTCTCTTGACTTGAGTGATCGCCAGGAAGAGTTATCGTCGAATGATTATGAGAGTCTTGCTTTTACACCTTTATTGCTTTTCAGAAGTTCCAGCGAAAAAGATAATTTTGTACTGCGAGCTGCTCCAGGTATTAAGCATGACCTGAATAATTCTGAAAACGATTGGGACAGCAACTTTCTTATTGCTGCAGACCGTCAGGTAACTCAATATTGGCAGTTTGAAGTCTCAGACAATTTTATTAGAACTGACTATTATGTCTCAGATACTGGCGCGTTACGGGATTTAGTTGATTCGCAGCAAATAGTATCCACATCTGCTGATCCTGCGCAGGGAACCTCCGCATCTACAGTTTTGGCGCAGGAAACACCCACGTCTACTCTTCTGCCGCAGGAAGCACCTTCGTCCTCGGAACCTGGGCTTTCAACCGATTTAGGCCGAAGGCGCTACTGGCGGAACAATCTGAACCTCTCATCGGGTTACGAATACAGTGAAGGGAGTTCAGTCAACTTGGGCGTTGGTTATAATGCCCTGAGGAATGATGATACCGGTTTTGGCGGTTATGAGGATTATGATCGATATGTAGCCAACTTTTGGGATAAACACCGTATTAATGCAATTTGGCAAACCTATGCCGCCTTTAGCTTTATACGGGGCGAATTTGACCAGGTGACGACCACTAATCCAGATGAATTGTCAAAAGATTTGAATGAGTATCGCCTTGATCTTCGGCTCACCAATCAATCTATTATCCATAACCCTCTTTCACTTTACTATAACTATATAGGGTCTAGATTTGACGAAGAATTACGAGATGATAGTGACACCCATCAGATAGGGGTTAACTGGAAACACGAATTCTCACCTCATATGTATACTAACCTTGGTGCAGGTCCGTCCTATGCAAAAACTGAAGAACAGGATGACCAATGGGGTGTAAACGGGATTGCCGAACTGAATTACAGGATAGAACATGGTTTTTTAAATTTTCTTGTAGAAAAGAAGTACGATGTTGTCAACTTTTCCGGAACCAATGAGGTAGGTCTGGTTGATGCCTGGGACTCTCGCTTATCTTTAGCATACCGTGTGTTAAAAGACCTCACTTTATCTGGTCGTCTCTCCTACCTCAATGAGGATCGAAAACAACAGATAGATTATCAAAAAGATCGTTATATTGCCGGTGGTGGTTTGAGCTACAGATTTTGGAGATATTATAAAGCAAGTGTAGATTACCAGTTTACAAAACAGAATTCAGATAGGATTGGTGATGATTATGAAGACCATCGTGTTCTTCTTACCCTGTCCTGGCAGAAGGAATTGATGCAATGGTAAGTTTATGATATTATGCTTAATAGTCTGAGATAACATGTTTTTATCTTGAACCATTTGGTATAAGATGCGATGAGAGTGTAGTGAAAATAGAACCACAGCTGCGACCAAGAGGCGACGGATTGCTTTCTGATAGAGTTTAAGGTAAATAAATGAAATCAGTATCTGATGACAGTAAAACAATTCTCCTCACTTTTGATGTAGAAGATTGGTTTCAGGTTGAAAACTTTAAGGAGTGTATATCGTACTCCTCCTGGGCTTCCCAGGAGCTAAGGGTGGAAAAAAATACAATTGATCTGTTAAACATCCTGGCAGATGCTCCGGTTCCAGTGCGAGCAACTTTTTTTATTCTAGGCTGGATTGCAGTACGTTGTCCTGGCCTGATACGGGAAATACATCAAAGAGGTCACGAGGTCGCATCCCACGGGAGTGATCATCATCTCTGTTACAATCAGACACCGGAAGATTTTCTTTCGGATTTGATCAAAAGTAAGGAGCTTCTGGAGGATATTATTGGAAATGAGATCTCAGGGTATCGGGCTCCAAGTTTTTCCATTACGGATAAAACTATTGATGCTGTCAGGGAAGCTGGTTATCTCTATGATTCAAGCTATAATTCCTATGAGGGGAATGGGCGTTATGGGGCATTGAATTTACCAAAGAGGGAGAAACCAGATCTTCCGCTTTACTCTTTGGCAACTTCATTTTATGAGATTCCTGTGAGTAATTTGAGAATTGGTGGGAAAGTTATCCCATGGGGGGGAGGAGGATATTTTAGATTGTTACCATCTTTCCTGCACCAGGCCGGTGTGAAACATATTCTTAAGCAAAAGGGTTGCTATACATTTTATTTGCATCCTTGGGAAATTGATCCGAAACAGCCCCTGGTTCATGATGCAAAATTCCTCTTTCGTTATCGACATTATGTAAATCTGAGTAAGACAAAAAATAAGTTGAAAAAATTTATTGATAGAAATGCAGCAAATTCTTTTCTCAGCTGTAGAGAATATATTAATAAAAGCGGCATTTAAAACTATAAATGAAAAGTGAAAAATTCAAATAATATAGTCCATAAGAAGGTTTTTCTATTTATAACTCTATTATTGAGCTTTATATTGGTATACTTTCCTGTCTGGCAGGATTTGGTGTACGCATGGTCTCATTCGGATGATTATTCGCATGGTTTTTTCATCGTTCCGCTTGTAATATTTTCTCTCTGGTGCAAACGTGAGGTATTGTACAGGTTACCTGCACAATCATCTTATTTAGGCCTTATTCTGATTATTGTCTCTCTCATTATATACGTTCTGGCATTTTATGCGGAGATAAAGACGGTTGCTTCTCTTGCAATGGTTTTTTCCATATTTGGTGTTGTTCTTTATATCTATGGGCTAGTATTATTTCGTGAAATTATATTTCTTCTGTTTTTTTTGTTTTTCATGATTCCTGTTCCGGCCCAGACTTATTCTGCAATGACTATACCGTTACAACTTTTTGTTTCAAAAATTAGCGTTGGAGTGGTTATGTTGTTCGGGTTGCCTGTTTTTAGAGAGGGAAACATAATTCAACTCCCGGACCATACTTTGGCAGTGGTGGAAGCGTGCAGTGGTCTGAGGTCGTTAATGACATTGCTGTCCATAAGTATGATATTGTCTTATTTTACTTTACGTTCAAATTGGCTCAGAATGCTTCTTATAATATCGGGAGTTCCTGTAGCAATTATAGTTAATATTTTCAGAGTATTAATCATAATTGTATCATTATATTATTTTGATTTTGACTTAACCGAGGGGAAACTTCATACAATATTAGGAATAGTTGTTTTTATGCTTGCTATCGCCTTACTCTTTTTGATTGAAGGAGTATTTTCATTTTGGGACAAATCAGAAATAAAAAAATTATCATAGTAGTTTTTCTTCTTTTGTTGACCACCTTATTTGTTTACGGAAAACCTGAATCCAAACGTTCAATAAAAAACAGATCTCTGCACGAAGCCTTAGCAGAGGTGGATGGTTGGAAGGCAGGACCCAGTTTCCCGTTTGACAAGAGGGTTGTCGAGACTCTAGATCTGGATGATTACCTGAACCGGGTGTATACCAAAGGGGATAAGACGGTAGCATTATATATCGGGTATTATCTGACGTCAGGAAAGGTGGGAGCTGCGCATGACCCTCTCGTCTGCTTTCCGGGACAAGGCTGGAACGTCTCCGATCGAGACAGTGGTAGGATGAAGATTGATGAGGGTGCAAACATAACCGTTTCCTATAATGTTATGAGGGTTAAGAGAGGAGCGGAGGATAACCAGATAATTCTTTATTGGTTTCAGTCGTATCAAGTTGCTAATGCAAACACCTTATTACAGAAAATAGCGACGGTCATGCAAAAATTCACAGATGCAAGAGAAGATAGTGCTTTTGTTCGACTTTCATGCACAGCTACTGAAAAATCTGAATCTGAGTGCATTGAAACCATGAAGGACTTCACAAGAGCATTTTATCCAGTATTTCTTGAATATATCCGCGAGTAAAAATTTCTGGTTTTATTGCAAAATAAGGCTTTCTGTTTTTCTTCGTAACCGTCCGGCGTTACCCATATACTCCCGATTCGAATAGGTTGGCAGGATAAACTAAATGATAATCTTATGAATGTGATTTATTGCAAAATTTTCTTTATAGTCAGCATCATAATGATTTTTTATGTCTATGTCGGGTATCCGGTTTGTGCCTGGATTTTGGCTAACCTCCTGCGAAAGGACGTTGACAAGGCTGCATATGAACCAACTATTACCATAATTATTTCTGCCTATAATGAAGAAGCGCATATCAGCCAGACAATTGCTAATAAATTGCAACTTAACTACCCCGAAGATAAGCTGGAGATAATCGTCGTTTCTGACGAATCGACCGATCAAACCGATGCTATAATTCAAAGCTTTCACGACAACAGGGTAAAATATTTTCTGCAAAAGCCAAGGGCCGGAAAAACATCTGCTCTTAATATGGCTGTTCCCGAAGCAAATGGCGAAATCTTAATATTTTCCGACGCAAATTCAATATATGCGGCTGATGCCTTGAACTATATCGTGGCAAACTTTCATGATCCAGAGGTGGGGTATGTGACGGGAAAAATGATGTATACAAATACTGATGGTACACCTTGTGGTGATGGTTGTTCCGCGTATATGAAGTATGAGAATATTTTACGAAATCTGGAAACAAAAATTGGCTCTGTTGTTGGCGTTGATGGTGGAATTGATGCCATGCGGAAAAGTATTTATAGCAAATTAAATCCTGACCAGTTGCCAGACTTTGTCCAGCCGCTCAAGGTCAGGGAGCATGGATATCGGGTTGTGTACGAACCTGAGGCGATTTTACAAGAGTCTTCACTTGCCGCGTCTGATGATGAATATCGTATGCGTGTGCGTGTTGCTTTACGGGCTTTGTGGGCTTTAAAGGACATGCGCCAGCTTCTGTGGGGAAAGTCAGGTTTGTTATTTGCCTGGCAGCTTTGGTCACATAAGGTACTTCGTTATCTTTGCTTTATTTTTTTGCTGGGAGCCTATATTATTAATTTGACTCTCTGGTCGGAATCGTTTTTTTTTAAAGCTGCCTTCGTTGCACAAACAATTTGTTATTTTGGGGCATACTTTTCGATCTTGATGGAAAAAAAGAATGATAAAATTACTCTATTATATTTTTTACATTATTTTGTTCTCTTGAATGTAGCCTCAGGACATGCGTTTGTTAAATTTGTTTTAGGAAAGAAACAAATAGTGTGGGTGCCAAGGAAGGGGTAAGGCTGAGCAGAGCAGTTTATTCCAGATGAAATTAAGGTGAGCTGTTCCTGTTCTATTGTAGAAACACTTTTTTTATAAAAAGCATTAATCTACACATGAGCTTGTGGATTTTTACTTTATTAAAAACTGGTCAACAGGAGGGCATCGGGTGAAAGTTGTTATTTTAGCAGGTGGGTTCGGAACACGTATAAGTGAGGAAAGCCAGATCAGACCAAAACCCCTGGTTGAAATTGGCGATATGCCGATTATTTGGCATATTATGAAGATATATTCTTCCTATGGTCTTAATGAATTTATTGTGTGCTGTGGATATAAAGGATTTATGATTAAGGAATATTTTTCAAATTACTACCTGCGGAAGTCTAATGTCACATTCGACCTAAAAAACAACCAAATGAAAATGCATAACTGTGATGTTGAGCCTTGGCAAGTGACTTTGGTTGATACAGGGCAAGATGTAATGACCGGGGGACGGTTGAAGCGGGTAAAAGACTATCTCAGTGATGAAACATTTTGTTTAACCTATGGTGATGGGGTAAGTAATATCAATGTTTCAGAGCTGATTTCTTTCCATAAAAAACAAAACAATATACTGGCGACATTGACAGCGGTGCAACCCCCAGGTCGATTCGGCGCGCTTGTTTTGCACGAGAAACAAGATATCATTACGAATTTTCAGGAAAAAATTCGAGGAGATGGCGCCTGGATCAATGGTGGCTTTTTTGTGTTGGAGCCGGAAGTGTTAGATTACATTGAAGGTGATGCAACAAGTTGGGAAAATGAGCCTTTAGCAAGACTTGCTGACGAACAAAAATTGGCAGCATTTAAGCACCAAGGCTTTTGGCAGCCTATGGATACATTAAGAGACAAAATGTATCTGGAAAAACTATGGGCATCTGATCAAGCACCGTGGAAGATCTGGAAGTAATACGATAATTCTAAAGGCAATGTATCCGGCCGCTACGCAGAATACTACTAAACGATGGAGATAGGATTGATTGTTAATTTTTGATGATTAATCTCAATTGATTAGATAGATCACTATATGGAGTCTCTTTAAGTTCTTAAGAAATAGTCTCCTTATCAGTCACTGTGCAACTCACTGTTATAAGAAAAATTGGAGATATATTATTGGAAATCTGTGATTTTTTGGTTGTTGGTGGTGGCGTAGTCGGGATCAATATTGCCTGGCAAATTAAAAAAAAGTATCCATCTGCGCGAGTCCTTCTTGTTGAAAAAGAACAGACGTATGCCGCTCATGCCAGCGGCCGAAACAGTGGGGTACTTCACGCGGGGTTTTATTATACCGCGGATAGCTTGAAGGCGCGCTTCACCCGTATGGGCAACAAGCTGCTTACTGAATATTGTGAGAGAAAAAAACTTCCCATTCGCAAATGCGGTAAACTGGTTGTAACCAAAGACGCGTCAGATTTGCCACAGTTGGAAGAATTGATTCGTCGAGCGCAGTTAAATCACGTGCAATTAGAAGTAGTCTCAGAGGAAGATGCCAAAAAAATTGAGCCTCGCGTTAAAACATATCAAAGAGCATTGTTTTCACCCACCACTTCATCCGTAGATCCCATAAAAGTGACTTTGGCCATGCAAGAGGATGCGGAGAAAGATGGGGTAGAGTTTCGCCGAGGTGAAGCATACCTTGGCTGTGAAGGGCAGAAAATACAGACGAGTAAAGAGACGTACAGCGTTGATTATTTTGTGAACTGTGCGGGGCATTATGCGGATAAAATTGCATTGGATTTCGGCTTTTCCGAAGAATACCGTATTTTGCCTTTCAAAGGGCTGTATCTCTATTCTGAGGAGCCTGAAGGCGCTTTTCGCACGAATATTTATCCTGTACCCGATCTCAGAAACCCTTTTTTAGGCGTACACTTTACAATCACCGTGGATGGTCACGCAAAGATAGGACCTACGGCCATCCCAGCCTTTTGGCGCGAGCAGTACACTGGATTTGATCGTTTTAATGCAGGAGAGCTGGTGGATATTGTTTGTCGGCAGGTTGGTTTATTCCTTACTGCCGGGTTTGATTTTCGGAGGCTCGCACTAGAAGAGATACAAAAATATTCCCGGAAGCGTATGGTTCAATTGTCACAAAGGCTTGCCGAAGATGTGCGGCTCGATGACTACAGCAGGTGGGGCCGTCCTGGCATACGCGCGCAGCTTTTACATTTGAAGACGAAAAAACTGGAAATGGATTTTGTGATACAGGGGGATCGAAAATCGCTGCATGTTTTGAATGCAGTTTCACCCGGATTTACCTGTTCAATTCCGTTTTCTGAATATGTAGTGGAACGTATTGAAGAATATAGACGTTCAAGGACGAATTGATATGCAGCCCCGAAATTTATATATTTAGCTTTTAAAGGAGCTTTATCATGAAGATTTTAATTACTGGCAATATGGGGTATGTCGGGCCTAGTGTTATGCGTCGTCTAAGGAAAATCTATCCTGATGCCCAACTCATTGGTTTGGACTCGGCATTTTTTGCGCATTGTCTTACCAATGCGTTGGTGCTGCCGGAGTTCTGTCTGGATCAACAGGTATTTATGGATATACGCGATATATCCCAGGATTTTTTGGAGGGCTTTGATGCTGTAGTGAATCTGGCCGGTATTTCTAATGACATTATGGGGGAAATTGATGAAAGTTTGACGCTGGATATTAATTGCGATGCTGGTCTCAAATTAGCACAGTTGGCAAAAAATGCCGG
This sequence comes from uncultured delta proteobacterium, assembly GCA_963709755.1. Lineage (GTDB taxonomy): Bacteria > Desulfobacterota > Desulfobulbia > Desulfobulbales > Desulfocapsaceae > Desulforhopalus_A. Next base: position 6,679 of record CAVPXO010000006.1, on the reverse strand, counting down.
GGTCCGTTCCTTTGTTTTTGCTTCGAGTTGCAGTGTTTATGGTGCGGGAGGAGATGGTGCCAAGACCGAAAAGGCGGATATAAATCCGCTAACGGCTTATGCCAAATCGAAAATAGGGACGGAGAAAGGCCTTGAACCCCTCGCAGATCACAAATTTAAAGTCACCTGCCTGCGTTTTGCTACAGCTTGTGGTATGAGTGACCGTCTGCGTCTGGATCTGGTGATAAATGATTTTGTTGCTTGCGCCCTGGCTTCGAAAAAAATTACAGTTCTCTCGGATGGCTCGCCTTGGCGTCCATTAATTCATGTTGAAGATATGGCGCTTGCTATCGACTGGGCTATAGGGCGAGAGGGCTCGGTTGGTGGTCCGTTCCTGGTTATAAATACGGGCAGTGACGACTGGAACTATCAAGTAAAGGATCTTGCTTTAGCTGTGGCCAAACAAATTTCCGGCACAGATGTCGATATAAACCTGGCTGCACCTCCCGACAAACGTTCTTACCAGGTCGATTTTGCTTATTTCAAAAAGCTCGCTCCCAACCATCAGCCCCAGGTAGATCTTAAAATGGCCATCGATGAGCTTAAGGAAGGTCTCGAAACTATGCGGTTTTCAAACAGTAATTTTCGTGATTCGGAATTTATGCGTATCAAAGTACTTGCGGGGCATCGCGATGCGGGACGGTTAACGGAAAATCTACGATGGATTACACCTGCAAGATAACCAAAATAAAGTGGGATTGCCGTCCCATGGATGACCTGTTTACAAAGGACTATATTCGCTTTTGGGAGATAAAATCTTTAAAAAATTATTCGGCGAGAGGATATGAAGTTTACTGAAACTAAACTAAAGGGTGCTTTTCTTATTGATTTTGAGAAACGCGAAGACAGTCGAGGTTTTTTTGCCCGAGCTTTCTGCAAAAAAGAATTCGCCGAGCAGGGTCTGGAAACTGACCTTGTGCAGGCAAACTGTTCTTACAATTTTGCCAAGGGAACCTTGCGTGGTATGCACCGGCAGGTTGATCCGCATCAGGAGGTAAAAATCGTTCGGTGCACACGCGGCAGTATATGGGACTGTATCATTGACCTGCGTAAGGATTCTTCGACATACAAAGAGTGGGTTGGTGTGGAACTGTCTCAGGAAAATCATCGCACGCTGTATGTGCCGAAAGATTTTGGCCATGGATATTTGACACTGACTGATAATGCCGAAGTGACTTATCTTGTGACGGAGTTTTATCAACCTGGTGCAGAATCCGGTTTGCGTTGGAACGACAAGGCCTTTAATATCCAATGGCCGCAGCAGATTAACCTTGAATTAATGACTGAGAAGGACAGGAACTGGCCTGATTACATATAAAGGTGTGAGGAGAAAAAATGATTCTGGTTGATACTGCTTTACAAAAACTGGAACGAGAAGGCAAACCGATTCGAGTGGCAATGGTTGGCGCTGGCTTTATGGGACGAGGAGTAGCACTGCAAATCACCCAAGCCTTCAAGCAAGGTATGCGTCTCGTTGCGATCGCGAACCGTAATTTGGAAGGGGCCAAACGTGCTTACACAGAAGCTGGCGTCAAAGATCCTCATGAAGTCAAAACAATCGGTGAACTTTGTGATAATATCAAGAAAGGACTCTGCAGTGTCACTGAAGACGCTCAACTTTTGTGCCGCGCCGAGGGTGTAGACGTTGTGTTTGAAGTCACAGGCTCAGTTGATTTTGGTGCACGGGTACTTTTTGAAGCAATACAGAACAAAAAGCACGCCATTCAAATGAATGCGGAACTGGATGGAACCATCGGCCCGATCTTAAAGATGTATGCCGACAAAGCCGGAGTTGTTTATTCCTTCAGTGATGGTGATCAGCCGGGTGTCCAGATGAACCTGTACCGATTTGTTAAGGGCATCGGCGTGAATCCTGTGTTGTGCGGCAACATCAAGGGCTTGCATGACCCCTATCGTAATCCTACGACACAAGAAGGGTTTGCTAAACAGTGGGGTCAGAAAGCCCATATGGTGACATCCTTCGCCGATGGCACAAAAATTTCTTTCGAGCAGGCCATCGTTGCCAACGGAACCGGCATGCGGGTTGCCCGGCGGGGGATGCTTGGACCTACAGTGCCGACTCCCGGAATGTCGCTCAAGGATGGGATTAAACTCTATCCACCGGAGTTATTGAAAGCACCCGGGATTGTCGATTATATTGTTGGCGCCGAACCGGGTCCCGGGGTCTATGTTATTGGCACGCACGACAACCCTCGACAACAACATTATTTAAATTTGTATAAACTGGGTGAGGGCCCCTTTTATCTTTTTTACACACCTTATCATCTGTGTCATCTTGAGGTACCCAATTCTCTGGCGCGTGCGGCGATATTTCATGATGCCGTCCTGACACCGCTCGGTGCGCCGTGTGTGGACGTGGTCGCCACGGCGAAAATAAATTTACAGGCGGGGCAGATCCTTGATGGGCTGGGATGGTATATGACTTACGGGCAGGCCGAAAACGCTGATGTAACTTTCCGTGATAAACTTTTGCCAATGGGGGTAGCGGAGGGCTGCGTGTTAACCAGAGACGTCCCGAAAGACAGCGTTCTGACATATAACGATGTAAAGTTGCCGGAAGGAAGAGTCAGCGACCGACTAAGGAAAGAACAGAACGAACACTTTTTTAAACAACTCCCTAAGGAGATATTATGAATTTCAATTACGCCCTAGTTTCATGTCACACTTGAAGAGTTAGTATAAATCTGGTATGATAAGGCAAAATGCATCTGGCTATGCCCAAGATCAAATATCGGTTTTCGCTCAGCCAAGAGGTGACGAACTGAAAAGTATTGTTGCCAAGGGAAAGCATAATTCCCAAAAAATTCCAATGCTCTGATTTTAAATTACGATGAAGATGCTTCAGAGCTGAGAACGTTGGGAAAACAAGAGATCGCCAACGTGTTGAAAGTCAGCGCAATGAAGATTCACCGGGTAAAACAATGATTTGTTGAAGAAGGTCTCGATATTGCGCTCAACAGCCGTAAGTGCGTATATCCATTGATTCCATAAAGAAGATCATACACGGAACTAGATAGATGGCTCAAAAATCGAATTCTTCGATTCATGGCATTTCTGAAAAGTCATTAAGCCACTCACGTCTCAAAGATCATGGTCAACGTTTTAACAAAGATAACGGCATTATTAAAATAGGCATTTTTCTTTTTCCATTGATATTTGTTTTTTGGGCAACTTTGTTGAAATGGAAATATCCCTATTGGTATTGGAGGCTGCTTGTCCAAGAAGATAGCCTTGCAGAAAATCTGACTGCTTTATTATATTTATTTTCATGTTTTTTTTCTTTCATAATTTCAGTTTTTTTTTTTACAAAGAAAAATTTAAATTATCAAGTATACCTTATTTAATCTTGGCAATTTTCTTTTTTTTTATAGCGATGGAAGAAATCAGTTGGGGGCAAAGGCTGCTAGGTATAAAAACGCCGGAATATCTGTTAAAATACAATTATCAACAAGAATTGAACATCCACAATTTAAAATCGTTTCCACTTCATATGTTATACATAATTGTCAGTCTTTATGGAGGATTTGGCAAGATTTCTTATTCCAAAATCAATAAGAAAACTTATAATCCAATCGTCAATTATTATACTCCAAATTATTATTTATCATTTTATTTTTTGATTGTTGCGATTCTTTATCTCTACTATGAATATTTTAGTTCAATTCTGATCCTTATATTCGGTGATCAATTTGGTTGGGGCAAAGGTCATTTAGTGCACGGGAAGGATCGGAGCCTGCGGAATTCATTTTGTCAATAGGGTTTCTTCTTTGTTTGTTCTTATTAACTATTATAGACAACGATGGTGTAAAGAAAACTTCTTTCGGATTAAATAAGATATTGATATTAAATCCACAATAGGCGCATGTTTTTTTATAGACTAAATTTGCTAGAAGGTTTTTTTCTGATTCGGATTATCTTTTAAAAGCACAGGGGTAATGCTATAGTACGCTTGCCATATATTTGTCATATCAAATTCCAACCAGTTCCTTCCCCCCCCTTTTTGTCTTATATAGATTATTATCGGGTATTATTCAATTATGCTTCAAGGTTCTCGGCATTTGAGGTACAGCAGCCGAAACTGCAGGTAACAAATAGTTCAGGAGTATCAGGCAATTGTGCAACAGGAAAAGTCTCAATCATTTCTCGAATTATTTCCAGCACTTTACCTTGTTGCCATCCTGGTTCAGGATACAAAAGTCTTCGCCGCCGATACTGTAGAGTCTCCTCAGAAAATCTTGCTTTCTGGCGATATGTTCTTGGCTTCTTGCTGTAGTCACTCAGAGCATAGAGTTCATCAATCAGTATTTCAGATATCTCTCTGGATTTGTTCAAAAGACAGAACTGGGCAACGCCTTGACGGATGCTGGCCATGACCTCAGGGGTGCCGTCATCGTTGAGGCCGTTGCCGCCATCAGGCAACGCGATGCGCATGGCCTTGCGCAGAAGATCGAAGGTCTGGGAGCGCCAGCGTAGCTCCTCCACCGCCTGGCGAAGACCGATGTCCTTTCTGGCGCGGGAAGCTATCCTGGCCAGATTGAAGAGAGGCTGATTGTCCTGCCGGTCGCCGGTAGGCAAAAGATGAATCAAGTCCGACAAAAAGGCGCTCAGCTCGATTACGCGCTCTGCGAACACGAGAAGCGGGCGATCGAAAGGAAAGCCGTAGCCGTCCCCGCAGTGCTTGCCCTGAAGAGCCCAAAGGGCCAGCGAATAGGCTGCGGCAAGGGGCATGCGCCCTGTATCCTGGGAGGCAGCGGCGTTCTTGATAGCCTCGGCCATAAGCGCAGGCGCAGCTTCGCCATACCCGCAAATACGGCTGCGCATATTACGCACCAGGGCGTGTAGCCGTGAGGTCATAGCGTGGCTGCGAAGGCGCTTTCTGAGTTCATCGTAGGCCGGATCGAGGAAGTCCTTGCCGATGTCGCGCAGAAAATGAAAATGGCAGATGAGATCCCTTGTGCCGGGAAAAACCTCCGCCACCGCCTTGCAGATGCCGGCTCCCATGTCGTGAACACAGGCTCTCGGGGTCCCATATCCGACCTTGGCAAGAAAGCGACATAATGACGGAATCGAATACTTCATCTCAAAGGCAAGGGATTCGATTATCCAGCAGGATTGTTGGTGGAAAAGAGATAGAAGACGCTGGTTCGGCTCTTCCCTGATAAACATAGTTGCCTCCTGACAAGGTATTGCATTTCAATCAAGAAGTGGGGTCTAAATGCATTAATGTGTCAGAATATCTGAGACATAGCAAGGATACGGCAGCCATTGCCAAATTGGAGCAATTAGCAATTTGTTTTTTTATTCAAGTCGTTATTCATGAATCTCTCCGTTCCACCACTCGAGGGCCTCACTAGGAACTTGTCCGAGAATAGACATTTCCATCAGAGATGAGCTGGGCTATTGATATTTAAGGACCCAACTGAATATTGGGATCATAGTTAACGAGAGAGGCTTGAAGTGACATAGTTGAGTGTGTTGAGATGTTATAAAACAGCACAAGGCGTAATTCCTATATGGATAATTTACTAGAATTGCCATTGAAGGAAAGACCAGCCACAGACCTACTCGCAAAGAATCGGCATACGTTATCCGGAAGAAAAGCATCGAAACCAACTGGGTTTAGTAGGAAAACCCTTTCAAACCGAGCTCCGCCTGATCTTTTGCTACCAGATGAGCAAATTCAGTTCTCGGAAAATGATGAAGAAGTTGACTAAACAAGCTGGAACCTTTTATCATGATTGTGCCCTCTTTGGTGGTTGGTGATGGAATTTTTATTGGCGTAAAAATCATACACCACAAATCACCGAGAGGGTATTTCGTTTAAAACCTGTTTTGGAAGTGTAAGTGAAGAATGAAAGTAGGGCTTGCAATTTCAAATCAAGCCTTATAAAATATAGCAATTTTCTTAATAATTTTAGACAGAAACGATACATAAGAATATTTGCAATAGTAATTATGATTGTTGGTCAAGGCAGTTTTACCACTTCCTCTAGTTTAAATATGGAGTTGGTTTTGAGCCCCTTTATAACATTACGTTTATAAAATAAAAATGGATAAACCAACCATTATTTGCTTGACGCCTGTTCGAAATGAAGCGTGGATTTTGGATCGCTTCCTCAAAGCTGCATCTTGCTGGGCAGATCGAATCATCGTTGCTGATCAAGAGCATTCAGATGACGGATCAGTGGATATTGTCGCGAAATATCCCAAAGCTGTATTCATCCAAAATACTTCGGTAACTTTTAACGAGCCTGAACGACAAAAGCTTCTTATCGACGAAGCAAGGAAGACCCCAGGAAAACGACTTTTGGTTGCACTTGATGCGGATGAATTTTTTTCGTCCAATTGCCTGACAAGCATCGAGTGGTCGACCATGCTTCAGGCTGCTGAAGGAACAGCTTTTCGATTTGATTGGTGCATTCTTCAGAAGGATTTGTCAACCTATTGGATTTACCCTCATGAAATGCTGTTCGCTTATATGGATGACGGTTGTGACCATGTCGGGAGAAAAATACATAGTCCCCGGTTGCCGATTTCAGAAAGCTCTTCTTTTGTCTATCTAAAACAAATTAAAGTGATGCATTATGCCTTCACTGACTATAATCGAGTAAAGAGTAGG
>CAVPXO010000005.1:0-213517 GCA_963709755.1 uncultured delta proteobacterium | reverse complement strand
GTTATAAAGAAGGTACAAATACTTACGCATAAGCATGGTCTCCTTAGACAGGCGGGATGAGAGGCGGAACAGAAAGCGGAACAGAGGGACGCCCATTAAATTATAAAAAGCTATTCAGCGATCATACGAAACCCTTCAGCCAAATCGATCTGCTCACCCCTCCTGGCACAAATACTGACAGCCGGTTGAGAAATCTTCAGCAATCTGGCCAAATGGGTCATTGTAATCCCCAATTCGGCGATGGCCCAATATACATATGCTGTAAGGGGAGCGGGTTTATCATCTGGACCGTGCACACATTCAAGCCTGCGCTGATATTATGGATAGCAGTACTCGGCACCCAGATTGCCACGCTTATTGCTGTTTATGGCCTGTTTATGACTCCGATTGGCTGGATGTGGGCACTCTTTGTCTGGGGCTATGCATTCCTTGGCCTATCGGTTGTTTGATCCTCTTGTCGAATGAACTCTCTTTTCCTTTCGTCTTCTTCGGACTTATTCAACAGGTTCTTGAGGTTAGCAAAGGGTGAGTGTGTAGCAGTCGGCCCTTTGTCAGTGTCAGAATTATGAGTAGGCAACCATTCGGCGTCGAGTGAGCGGGAGTGCTCGTTATCGTGGCGGTATCCTTCAGACTAACCTGCCTTTTCTAGAATGCAAACTTCACCGCTGTTATCACTGTCGTCGTCTTGTCAGTATTCTCTCCCCATAGTCCCTGTTGCACGCCGAGATTCACCCTCAACAGATCACTGATAGGCATAACAAGGCCGACCGTAGCGGCGAGTATCTGGGCATCATCCATATTCTCGAGAAAATCAAGACCGTAGTTCAATTCCAACTCGGGTTGAAGCCACGGAAGCACCTGGTATCCAAGCGCCACATCCGCATTTAATGTCCCTCGTGCGTATTCTCTTTTATTGCCGATTGGCAAAGAGTAGCCGACATCGAGATTGACAGTCCAATTCTCCCAATCCTTACTGGCGACCAAGGTTTGCTCGATGCTCCAGTATTCCTGGCTGGTGCCGATTGTGTCAGGGTCGGAGTTGCTCCCAGTCGGTATTGTCATGCCTGCTATGTAGGCGATTTCAAGCCGCTGAGCTTTGTTATTGAAAAAGCGATATCTTCCACTGAAACCCAGATCGCCGAAGTCATGACCTATGGTCGGTCTGATTATGCCGTCATCCTCATCAAAATCGTTATCGGCATCTTTCAACCAACTGTATCCACCGCTTACATTGATGTCCATATTCTCAAAAAGACCCGCCGTGACCGATACCCCCACATCCTCTTCGTGCATTAATCCCCTGACTCGAGAATGACCACCGTTATCCCAATAATGCTTGGCACGTGTGTATGAAAAGGAAGGTTCGATCTCGAAATGACCGGGATCGACAGGAGAGGCGTCCGCAGTATTGATCTTTCCGTGTTCGACAATGATTTCTTCTTCTGCTCGTGCAGGATTGTCGGGTTCATTTGACGTTTGTGCTGATGCCGGCAAAAAACTGAGAAACCCGAAAAGGGTAAAGATCATGAAACTTGTTGATTTTTGTTCCATCTAATGCTCCTTGTGATTTGTGGTGTTTTGTTGAGTAATTTGAAACACGACAACTTCCGTGAAGCGATATCTTCGAGCAGCCTTCATTGGAGGTTTGATATGGCAGAAAGGACGGGTGTTGACTTGAGAATCGATAACCTTTTCTCAGAGTTGCTGATCAGACAAGGTGTTACGATTTTCAAATGTGTGTTACATATACTTTGTTGAAGCCGTCTTTGTCAATAACAAAGTGTTACAATTTAAAATTTCGTGTTATTGATGTGAAAAGCAAAAGGGCTTTCGCAGGCAAAGGTGCTCGAAGAACTTTCTTGATCTGCCCGAGGAGGGATAACTGGTGAAAGAAGGATCTGAAGGAAGCCGACGCCAAACCGCTGGGAGGTTCTGCGTGATGCGGAAGAAAGTGAGGGACTGCAGAGAAGAGGGACGCCCATTAAATTATAAAAAGCTTGAATATCTTTCTGCGCTCGATTCCCCTTACGATCACACGATGTAGTGCTCCTGGGGCGTCTATGCGTACTTGGCGTGGCGCCCTGTACACCCTTTATCTGTGTCTTTTAAGTCCAACGCCCGAAGAAGCGAGCGCCGCTTTTCTAAGTTCGCTGCCTTTGTTTGTTACCTGCTGATACTTGATTCACGCTCAAGTACCCAGCAGCGTGGATTGTGGTTAAAACCAATATGCTCGTAATACTGATTGGCCGCAGGGGCAGCAATCAGTATAAGTTTACATTTTGGACCAAGTTGCTCTTGAGTGAGAATTTGAAGCCGTTTTCCAATACCAGATCTTTGGTAATTTAAGCTTACAGCCAGGTCTGATAGATAACAGGCATAATGAAAATCTGTGACACTTCTGGCAATGCCGACAAGCTGATCATTATGCCAGGCACTCACGATAAGGTTGCTATTTGAAAGCATACCCTCCATGCACACCCTATCTTCTATTGGGCGACGCTCCCCTAAAGTAGACGCTTTCAATAAAGCCACAAACTGATCGGGGCTTACAGGTTCATTGATCTTATATTCGATGCTCATATCTTCCTTGGGCAGTTAACGCCTTTTGTCAGCGGGCGTATGCTCCTCGCGCTCCGCTGGACATAAATGTTGGGCATCAGGCCCTTCATTTTTGAAATAAGTCAGAATGGGTTCCAGTCCGCTCAAAGACAATGCGATCGGATTCTACCAGATAAATCAACAGCCAGTCGGCTTCAATGTGGCATTCCCGTCGCCCCTTCCAGTTACCAATCAGCTTATGGTCACGATGAATGTCATCAATCGGCTCCTCGGCCGCTAAAGAACGGATGATAATTTTCAATTTTTCAAGATTTTTACCGCGCTTTTTTATCCGCTTAGCGTCGCGTTCAAACTGCTTTGTATATGCGGGTGCCAGCATTAGATGCCTAACTTTTTAAACATATCGTCGGCGTCAGTGCAAATGATCAGGTCACGTCCGGCATCCGTATCTGAAAACGTCTTGCGAGTGACCTCGTTTGGAATGAGTACGTCAAAAGGAAGCCCTTTTTTTAATTCGACCTGCTTATAAAACAAGGTAATCGCCTGGGTTGTAGTCAGCCCAAGCTGCCGAAATATGTGCTCGGCTTTGCCTTTTAAATCGGGTTCAATTCTGGCCCTGACGGTGGATGATTTACCCATGGTTTGCCTCCATTTGATTTTTTAGAAATGTAGCTCATTTGGGGTACATTGTCAAGATTTACATAAAATCGATGAAATTGCCCTAATCGCGGTACTGACGAGGTCAGCACCGCGATTCTCGGAAAGAAATATCCACACTGGTCAGGAATGTGCTGGAGAAGAATAACTCTGTGGATTAATTAAAATTCCGGAATTAGGTTTTTCTGCAATGTTTGCTGGTTGGAATGACCTCGAAAAATTCGAAATCAAATGAATTTTCAGCAAGAATGTCGACTCATTGACCAAAGGAAGGGTGACAGGGATTTACGTTTCCTGTTTCGAAGGAAATGTTCTATGAAGTCGGATCATTTGCCGACAACCATCCGCATCAAGGTCCGGTCCCGGTCGATATAGTGATGCTTCAGGGCCGCAGCCACGTGAATGACGATACTGATAGCCAGCACCGTTGCAATGAAGCCGTGCGTCTCGCTAAAGAACTTGCCCAATCCAGGGTTTTTTTCGAAAAAGTCAGGCAGGGTGAACAGACCATAAACTTTTACCGGGTAACCTGATAGCTGGGACATGACGATCCCTGTAATCGGCTGCGATATCAGAAGAATGTAAATAAAAATATGCATAAGGCGGCCCAGTTTGTTTTCAAATGGATTGGCTCCCAGATCATGCGGTTTCGGATTGATTAATCGCCAGCAAAGACGCAGCAATACAAGAAGGAGGAGCACCACTCCGGTCGATTTGTGCAATCCCATAAGCAGAGACTTAACTGTCCCGTTGGGTAGGCTGCTCAGGATGGATCCGGCAATGAGCATGCCCACAACCAGCAAGAAGATGAGCCAATGCAATAGCCGTGCAATTATGCCAAAACTCTCATCCGTATTTTTATACATATTCATCTCCTTCAACGCTGTGAGGAATTATCACGACACCCTCAAGCCCCAAATAGACCCACCAGGTAAGATGATCTATAAGATCATGATTTAAACCGGTTTCCGATATCAGTGAGATCGGATCTCGATTTCTACAAATCGGCAAACAATTCATGTCATCAGAGAAATTGCATCTTCAGGAAATCAATCAGTGGTGAAGGAAAGAGTCCCAGCAGGATGACGAGCAAGGCAGAGAATCCCAGGACAGCAGTCTCGATCATACTAATATTCTCGCGTTGTTCATTCACGGTTTGCTTGAGATACAGGGCAGTTACAACCCGCAGATAGTAATAAATCGATACTGCTGCTGTAAGAATGCCGATTACAGCCAGTGCATATTCACCGGCACCAACAGCCGCGGCAAAAATGAGGAATTTACCGTTAAAACCGATTGAGGGTGGTATGCCCGACAGGGAAAACATTGCCACGGCCAGCACACCTGCGGCAATAGGATGGCTGAATCCACGACCACTATAATCACCCAGGGTTGTCCCGCAGCCATTGCCTTCAAGCACACCAATAGCCCCAAAGGCTGCCAGACTCATTATGCCGTAGGCGATTGCATAAAAGGCCGCGGCCTGAAAACCATCAGCTTTATAACTGATCAAGGCCACCACGACATAGCCCATCTGGGCAATGGAAGAATATGCCAGCATCCTGCGAACGCGATTTTGCCGCAGTGCCGCCAGGTTTCCTATCAACATGGAGAAGATCGCCATGCCAAAAAGAGGCAGGCGCAATACTGCCATATTATTAACATACGGCAGAAGCAGGAGCAGGAACAGGACAGCAGCACTTTTTGAGCCACCCGAAAGGAAGGCAACGACCGGCGCCGGTGCAGCTTCATAAACATCTGGAGTCCAGAGATGGGCCGGGACCAGCGAGAGTTTGAAGGCAATGCCGATCAAAATGAAGCCCCACCCGGCCAGTGCCACAGGATTATGATCATTCATGGCCAGGGAACGGCGCATGACCTCACTGATATCCAGCGTTCCGGCAACACAATATAACAGAGCTATGCCGAAGGCCAGGAAGGCGGCGCTGAGTGCCCCCATCAGCAGGTACTTAAGTCCGGCCTCACCGGAGACTGCCCGTTCACGATCGATTGCGGCCAGAATGTAGAAAGCAAAGGACATGGCCTCGAGCCCAAGGAAGATGATCATCAGGTTGGTGGCTGCGGCCAAAGCGACCATGCCAAAGGTGGCAAACAAAATAGTGGCCGGATATTCCTCTCCCCGGATGTCGCGATGGTTATTATAGTTCGTGGAGAGCACAAGCACCGCAGCAGCAAAAAAGGCGAAATACATCGTAAAAAAACGATTGAGAACGCCGGCCGAAAGACCCAGGTTGGGAGCAAGAGATACAGCAGGGCTTTGCACCGACCAGAGCCCTGCTCCAATTGCCGCAATGACCGCTATAACGATTCCCGCCGTTTGATTGTGCGTTACAGCACCGGTGATCAAGGTCAGTATTGCCCCGATCGCCAGTATCAACAGAGGGAGGGCTATCCAGATATCGGCCAGGGTCACGGCGCTCCTCCTGTCAAAATTTCCACCGGCATTGCCAGCATATCGAGCAGCGGTCCGGGATGAAGTCCTATAAAAAAGACACCTGCAGCCAGAATCGTCAGCAGACAAATCTCTCCGGCAGTCAGATCATACAGCAGAAAGCTCTGTCGTTCTTCCTGGAAGAGCAGTTCCTGCACCAGGCGCACTGTATAGACCAGTGACAGGATCAGGCCGAAAAAAGCCAGGACTGTCGCTGTCTGTGCGACCTTATAGGAACCGGCCAGGATCAGGAACTCACCCACGAAGTTGTTCAGGCCCGGCAGCCCGGCCGAGGCCATGGCAAAGAGCATAAAAAAGCAGGACAGAACGGGTACCTTGCCCCACAAACCTCCATAAGCACTGATTTCCCTGGTCTGTGTCCGCGAAGCCAGCATACCGACCATGGCAAACATTGCCGAGGTGGTAATACCGTGGCTGACCATCTGGATAATCGAGCCGCAGAGCGCAACCGGCGTCCACGCGGCGATACCGAGAGCCACAAATCCCATATGCCCGACACTGGAGTAAGCGACCAACCGCTTCATATCTTTCTGGGCAAAGGCGATCCAGGCGGTATACAGTATTCCGGCTACCGCCATCGTCATCAGCAGTGGTGTCAGCCTTCGTGCGGCTTCCGGAAAGAGTGGATAGCCAAAGCGAATCAGGCCATAGGCCCCTGTTTTCAGCAACAGCCCTGCCAGATCGATACTGCCGGCCGTCGGCGCATCGGTATGGGCATCGGGCAGCCAGGTGTGGAACGGGACAAGCGGAAACTTAATGGCAAAGCTCAAGAGGAAAGCTGCATAGAGCCACAGCCCGACACCTGGGTCAAGACTGGTTCCTGTCAACTGGTCGAGACTGAATGTATAAATGCCGCTCTGCCTGCCGTGGATCAGGTAAATCCCAATGATAGCCAGCAGCATGAGCAGCGATCCGGCCAGGGTGAACACGAAAAATTTGATCGCCGAATAAATATTGCGGCCATGCCCCCATATGCCGATCAGGAAAAACATCGGTACCAGCATCGCCTCCCAGAAAATATAGAACAAAAAGAGGTCAAGGGACAGGAATACCCCCAAAATACTGCTCTCCATAACCAGCAGCAGCATGTAGTGCAATACCGTACGATGGGTGATGGTGCGCCAGGAAGCCAGCATGGCGATTATGGTCAGAAGTGCAGTCATTATCACCAGCAACAGGCTGATACCGTCCATTCCCAGAGTAAACCGTATCCCGAAACTCTCTATCCAGGGCACATCCTCAAACAAAAAGAAGCCCGGTAATGCTCCGTCCGGCAGAGAACTGCCCGAAAAAGACCAGGTCCGGCAGGCGATGACCAACTCCAGAACGGCTATTCCGAGGGCGAAATATTTTGCGGCAGTCTCCCGTTTGAACAGTGGAATGAGACAGAGAGCACCTATCAGCGGTAACACGATCAAGGTCGTCAGCACGGCAGGCGTTGTCATAGCACCTCCCAGGCAAACCAGCCGAGCATCAGCGCAGCACCACCGGCGAAACTCAGCAAATAAACAGATACCCGACCGCCTCCCCACCTGCCGAATAATTGCCCGGAACGACCGAGCTGGAAAGCCATTTCATCAAGCGAGTCATCGAGGACACCCTCATCCACCCGCTGCCAGAGGATGCCCGACAGCCAGATATAAGGACGTATAAAGAGAAAGCTGTAAAGGGTATCGACATACCAGCCCGCCTGCAGGAAAGCGACCCCTTCTGTTGACGCCTGTTCTACCCGGGCCAGGGCCCTCCCGCGGCGCTCCCGACCGTAGAACAGCCAGGCGACCAATACTCCGCCAAACACCACAATAGCAGCCATTCCCTGGAGTGCCAGCTCGGTAGTCACTCCGAGATGCCTGGCATGTTCATTCAGGGGAGCCAGAAAAGAGTTCAGCATACCGCCAGCCAGATAGGCGGGGAGGTTAAACAGTCCGCCAGCCAGCCCGAGCAGGGCAAGTGGAATGAGCATAATCTCCATGACGCGAGGCACCGGCTGCAGGGAAGCAGGTGATCTCTCCTGCTTTTGCTGTTTGTCTGCAAAATGATCGCCGAAGACAACAAATACCATCCTGAAGGTGTAGATAACGGTCAGAAAGACGGTAAATAACCCAACCGCATAGAGTGCTCCATACAACATCCCTCCCTTTGCCCAGGTGGCGCTGAGGATACTGTCCTTGCTGAAAAACCCACCAGTTGGCGGTACCCCGGCCAGACACAGCGCCCCTGCCAGAAAAGGCCAGAAAACACTGGGCAACGACCGGCGGAGTCCACCCATGCGAAAAATATCCTGCTCATGGTGCATGGCATTGATAACGCAGCCTGCCCCTAAAAACAGCAGGGCCTTGAAAAAAGCGTGTATGATCAGATGAAAGGTGGCAGCGGTAATAGCCCCACTGCCGACACCAAGCATCATGTAGCCGATCTGGCTGATGGTCGAATAGGCGAGTATCCGTTTCAAATCACGTTCGGCAAGGGCGCAGGTAGCCCCGTAAAAAGCGGTGAAGGTGCCGGTAACTGCAATAGCTGCGACGACTACGGTTGAAAGTCCTATCAACGGAAACATGCGCATCAGCAGATAGACCCCGGCTGTGACCATGGTCGCGGCATGGATCTGCGCTGATACCGGTGTCGGGCCGGCCATGGCATCCGGCAGCCAGACCATCAGAGGTGCCTGGGCTGATTTACCCATGGCTCCCAGCAGGAGCAAAAGACCTAGACCGGTGATAACTGCCATGCTCACCGCCGGACCACTCTGACCTATCTGGTTCAGCCGGGTTATTGAAAGGGTGTCAAACTGTCTGAACATCCAGACGATAGCTATAGCAAAGCCTATATCTCCAATGCGGGTGACAATAAATGCCTTGCGGCCTGCGGTGGCGTTCTTTGTTTCTTTATACCAGAAACCGATAAGGGCGTATGAACAGAAGCCTACTCCTTCCCACCCCAGGTAGAGCAGCGGCAGGTTCTCGGCCAGCACTATTATTAACATGGCGCCGGTAAACAGGTTAAGCAGGACAAAATAACGAATATAGCCAGGATCATCCTGCATATAGCCTATGGAATAAAGGTGAATCAGTCCACAGACGAAGGTGATCATCAGACACAGAGAAAGCGAAAGCGGGTCGAAATAAAGGCTTATCGGGGCCTGGAGGTCAAAAGAAGACAGCCAGCTGCCCACTTCCACCACAAAAGGACCGGAGTAGACAGCCGCCGCGGACATCGCGGCAATAAAGCTGCCCCAGATTACTGCGCAGGCAGCACCTTCAACCACCCGGCGGGAGACCATGCGGCCCAGAAGTATGTTGAAGATTGCTCCCAGCAGTGGCAGCAGGATTATCAGTTCAAGGGCTGTTTTCAATCTTTTAACTCCCGGAATGTATCTACATTTACCGTTCTGTTCCGTCTGTGCAGATAGACAACGATTGCCAAGGCCAGAGAGACCTCGGCGGAAGTCATAGCCATGATCATAAGAGAGAAGACCTGGCCATCTGCCTTACCCCAATAGTTCGAACCTGCGACAAATACCAGCATGGAGGCATTGAGCATAATCTCGATACCTATCAGCAGCATGATTACGTTGGAACGCCATATCAGCACGCAGACCAGTCCCAGCGAGAACAGAATCGAAGCAAATATGAGCAGGTGCGTGAGCGGCACGATCATTTTTTCCGCCTCCTTCCCAGATAGAGAACTCCGACTATGGCAAAAAGCAACTGCATCGAGATGATCTCAATCGATACGCCGTATTGAGTGAAAAGAGTTATGGCAAAATCTTGTATTGTCACTGAGTGCATGCCATTACGGTCAATCTGGAAACGGGTTGCAACCAGCAGCATCAGTGCAGCAAGAATGATTACAGACAGCAGCAGAGCCGGAAGACAGTGGATCAGGGAAGGGAGTTGTGCGTTCTCAGGTCTTCCCAGATCAAGCATCATGATAACGAACATAAACAGCACCATGACGGCACCGGCATAAATGATAACCTCGAACATGGCAATCAGCGGAGCTGCCAGTAAATAAAAAATCACGGCCAGGGCAAAAAAAGAGGTCACCAGGTAGACTATGGCATGTACCGGATGTTTCTCGGTGATGGCAAAGATCGTGGCGATAACAGTTACAGTTGCCAATATATAAAAAAGAACTTGTTCCATGTTGGTTCAGCTCTGGTGTATGAGATTTTTACGGCAGCAGACTCCTCACATCCACCGGTGCATCCTCTCCTTCCGCCTGGCCGCGCCGCTGGGTCACTCCGATGCCGGCGTGGTGATAAAAGTTATAATCCGGCGATTTTCCGCAGCCGTCTATCAACAAGTTTTCCTTTTCATAAATCAGGTTCATGATATCCCGGTTGCATATCTCATAATCCGGCGTCATCTGGATGGCCATGGTCGGGCAGGCTTCGGCGCACAGACCGCAGTAAATGCATCGGGAAAAGTTTATGCGAAACCAGGGAGCATACCGTCTGCCATCCTCCTGCTCAGCCGACTGCATGGAAATACAGTCCACCGGGCAGGCCGCCGAACAGAGATAACAGGCGACACATCGTTCTCCGCCATCCGGATCACGCGTGAGGACAATCCTTGCCCGATATCGTGGAGACGGCACCCGCTTTTGTTCGGGATATTGAATAGTGACGGGAGGACGAAAAATACGCTTCCAGGTCGTCCACATCCCGATCACAATCCCTTTGATATCATGTACAGCAGACATGGTTAACCCTTTTAAGCACCAAGTTTTTCTTTATCCCGTCAGGATGATAAACCACCCGGTTGCCAGTATGTTCAGCAACGCGAGCGGTGTGAGCACCTTCCAGCTGAAGTGCATCAACTGATCATAGCGCAGTCTCGGCAGGGTTCCCCTGAGCCAGATGACGAGAAAGGCAAAGGCCAGCATTTTAATGAAGAACCAGACTACCGGCGGGAGGAAAGGACCACGCCAGCCACCGAGAAAAAAGGTGGCCGCCAGTCCGCCCAACACAATAATATTTATATACTCACCAACAAAGAACAGGCCAAAACGCAGGCCGGAGTATTCAGTGTGAAAACCGGCAACCAGTTCACCCTCGGCTTCGGGAATGTCAAAGGGTATGCGCCTGCTTTCGGCAACAATACTTATCAGGAAGAGTATGAACGCCAATGGCTGGTAGACAATAAACCAACAGGACTCCTGGCCGGCTACGATCGTTGAGAGCTGAAACGACTGCGCCAGCATGACTATGGGCACAAGGGATAATCCCATCGGAATCTCATAGGAAATCATCTGTGCCAGACCGCGGATCCCTCCCAACAATGAATATTTGGAGTTAGATGCCCAGCCGCCAAGAGCCACTCCGTACACCGCTATGGAGGAAAAGGCGATAAAGAGCAAGAGCCCCACATTCAGATCGACGACCTGCAGCGTAACCTGATGTCCGAACAGGATAAGCGGTCCGCCAAAGGGGATCAGGGCAATTATCATTATGGCTGGTATCGCTGCCATGGCGGGAGCCAGATAAAACAGCCATTTGTCCGCTCCGGCAGGTATAACATCTTCCTTGGCGACCATTTTGATCCCATCCGCCAGAGGCTGCAGCAGTCCGTATGGCCCTGCCCGATTTGGGCCGATACGCTCCTGTATCCAGCCTAACAGCTTACGTTCAGCCAGGACAAGGTAAGCGGCCACAGTAAGTACAACCAGAAAAACCAGGCCTATCTTGCCTAGAATGAGGAGTATGTCGGTCAGCCCGTAAGTCATTTCATTTTCCACTTTTGTTGTAGTGACTCAGCGCATAAATTAACATGTCATGTTCGAGGGTCCCCCCGTCTTTCGTAATAATTACGATAAACAACCAGGCCTTCACCTTCCGCTCCGAGCCTCCGTAACCTCTGCCACCTTCCGGGCAGAGGTTCGACCTTTTGCTTTTTCCCCAGACCTTCGATAATCTTTGCCAATATTTTCCATGCGGGCCGCAGATCACCGCCCGGCACAACGCTGGTATGCCGACGCGGGGGATGCATCGATATATCGAGCCCTTTTATCGGCATCCCTGGATTCATTATTTTTTTGAACCGTTGAGCACGCCCCTCATTGTTCAGGTAGGTACCATCCATTTCGACCCAGGCCGTTGTCGGCAGGACAATCCGGGCGGCCTTCACGGTATCGGTGTTCTGCCAGTCCAGTGCTGCAACAAAGGGAATTTCCTTCAGGAGGTCCGTCGGGATATCGGCTTCAACAGCAATCACTCCTTTAATCTCATTACCCTCTGCGAGAACCCGCGACAATGGCGTGCCACCATGGTCAAGCGATAAAAGCGCAGCCCCGAAACTGTTGGGACCATCCAGCAGACAGGCCAGCTTTACGCCGTTTAGCCCCTGGAGCATGTGCTCTGTGTCTTTGTCGAATCTTTCGCAGATTATTACCGGACTTCCTGCCTCCCCAAGTGGGACATCGGCAAGTGCGGAAACAGAGTTCCATAGAAAAGGCAACTCTTTCGCCCCCTCCGCCTCACAATTCTTATCCAACAGAAAGATCCGTGCGCCTTTCCGCCAGGCCTGCCTGATCGCCAGTGCCATCATCGGTCCTTCTTTCATCAGGTTGCAGCCGGTAATTGCAATCAGGTCGGCCGCCGCGACATCTTTCATAGAGGCGGAATTAACCTTGTTCAGATACGATATCGCTTTCAGGGTTCGCTTCTCTTCCTGTTCACTGACAAAATAGCAGAGTGAACCGGCGTCGATGACCTCGGCAAAATCATGGAGTAAAGATGCCGACTCCATAGACAGGCGGGACGAACCGACAACGGCAATACTTTCCCGACCATACTTCTCACCAATCGCCATGATCTGAAACAGTAGATTTTCAACGGCCTCGTCCCAGTCAACCTTTCGACCATCGACCAGCGGATATCGCGGTCGAGTCAGATCGTTCACCATACTGTTGGAAAATCTTCCCCTATCGCAGATAAACCAGCCGTTGACAGCATCGTTTCTGCGAGCCACTACCTTGAGCAGCTCACGATAACGGGCCACAGGCACGGTATTACAGCCAAGCGAACAATGGGGGCAGACTGAAGGGGCCATGTCGTAATCCCAATATCGGGCGCGAAATCGGGCAGTCTTGTCGGTAAAAACACCGGTGGGGCAGATGTCCACCAGATTGCCGGAGAATGGTGACTGCAGCTGTCCATCCTCCTTACGGCCGTAATATATTCGCTGAGCACTGCCCATTACCCCGAAATCAGTCCCTCCGGCAAACTCCTGATAAAAACGGACGCAGCGGTAGCACTGAATGCAGCGATTCATCTCATGCTCAATCTGCGTCCCCAGATATTGATTCATATATGTCCGTTTATTACCGGTATAGCGCCGCAGGCCATGGCCGCCCGCTATGGTAAAATCCTGCAGCTGACATTCCCCGCCTTCGTCACAGACCGGACAGTCGTGTGGGTGGTTGATCATCAGCCATTCTATGACCTGCCGCCGCATTGCCATTGCATCCTTGTCGGTTGTGGAGACAACCATGCCGTCCTGAGCCTCGAGCATGCAGGACATCTGGATGCCTTTTACCGGACCATCCAGCATCTTCACAGCGCATACCCGGCAGGCACCCGCCTTGCCGAGTGCAGGATGCCAGCAGAAGTTCGGGATAGGAATGCCCACACTCTGGGCCGCTTCCAGCACAGAGATGCCCTTGGCTACTTCAACCGTTATGTTGTCTATTATCAGTTTTGGCATATATTCTATTTAAAGGGACATCTCCGATTGACTATATGTTCATGAATCTCATCCATAAAATGGTTTAAGAGTCCATCCACCGGGCCCATAGCGCCCGGCGCCAGGGCGCAGAAAGAATAATTTAACAAATTGATATGATCCCGCAGTATTTCGATATATTCCTTACTCCCTTGTCCGGTTTCAATGCTCTCCAACAGATATTGCACATAGGGCAGTCCTTCCCGGCAGGGTGTGCACCAGCCGCATGACTCACGGGCAAAAAAACGCACCAGATTCAGTGTGGCCGCCACCATGCAGGTTTCCTGGTCAAAAATCACGATGCCACCTGTGCCGAGGCGGGACCCGGCTTTCGCCACCGGATCGAAATCCATCGGGACAGTCCAGTGGTCGACAGTAAGAAAAGGAGTAGAAGCCCCGCCAGGCAGACATGCTTTAAAACGGCTCCCGTCCCGCATGCCACCGCAGTGTTCTTCAATAATCTCGGAAAGCGGTATGCCCATTGGCAGGTCATGGCAGCCGCTCCTCGCTACATGACCGCTTATGCAGAAGAGTTTCGTCCCTGCGGCCTCAGGAGTGCGTGCCAGGCTTTTGAACCATTCCGGACCGTTGTCGATAATAGAGGGGATATTAGCCAGACTCTCTACATTGTTGACTACGGTAGGCCCTCCCCAGAGTCCTTTTACTGCAGGAAATGGCGGTTTAGACCGAGGATTGGCCCGTCTCCCCTCCAAGGCATTCAGCAGTGCGGTTTCCTCCCCACAGATGTATCGCCCGGCCGAGATATGGATATCGATTGTACAGGAAAACCCACTATCCAGAATATTCTCTCCAAGTAACCCGGCTGATACAAACTCAAAAATTCCCCGTTCCAGGTTGGCTGCCGCCTCCTCATATCCACGCCTGATAAATATAAAGGCATGATGAACACCAATGGCATAAGATGCCAGCACCATACCTTCCAGCAGTGAATATGGATTAGCTTCCAGCAGCACCCGATCCTTGAAGGTTCCCGGTTCCATCTCGTCGCAATTGCAGATAAGCCAGCGCGGTCCGGGCAGATCTCTTGGGACGAAGGACCATTTCTTGCCGGTAGGAAAACCGGCACCACCGCGGCCTCGAAGACCGGAGTCAATGACTGCCTGCTGTACCTGTTCGGGTGTAAAATCATGCAAAACTTTTTTCAGGGCGAGCAGGCCGCCTTCCTGCCGGTATTCATCGAAGGTGACGCACCGTCCTGGCTTATTATGTTTGAAAAGTGGCTGTTCCATTGTTTATTTCAATCACCTGGCTGTTCTTTTTCGATCACGGAGCCCCTTTCCTGCTCTAAAATTTCCACAGCTTTTTCGAGCGTCAGCCGTCCATAGATACTTTCTCCGATCATCATAGTCGGAGACTCTCCACAATTTCCCAGGCAACTGCAGGGCAACAGCGTGAACATGCCCTCGCTGGTTGTCTCACCAACTTTAATTCCCAGGTGGGCTGTAAGTTGTTCAAGCAGCTTTTCGCCACCCATGGCCCAGCAGGAGATGGAGTCACAGAGGTGAACAACCTTTTTCCCCACCGGCCTGCGGTAGATCATTTCATAAAACGTTGCCATTTCTTCAACCTGCAGGTCCGTCAGACCGAGAAGTTCTGCGGCTTCTCGAACCGCCTCGTCGCTCAGCCAGCCGTAATAGAGCTGAATATCTTTCATTACCGCCATCGCCGCTTCCCGCGGATTGACCGCTGAAGCGATACGTTCTTGAAGTGATTTTTTAAGTTGCTCCGATATCATCTTTTTACCTGTCTATGTCGGCAAGCACATAATCTATTGAGCCAAGGATGGCGAGAAAATCAGCGACCAGCCACCCTTTGCTCATAATCGGCAGGGCCTGAATATGTGGGAAACTTGGGGTCCTGATCCGCATCCGGTAAGGAACATTGAGCCCATCGGAGACGACAAAATAACCGTTTTCTCCTTTGGGAGCCTCGATGGCGCAGTAATTTTCTCCCCGGGGCGGAGCCATGCCGCGGGAGGAGTTAACGAAATGATGGATCAACGACTCGATATCCTTCAGGGTGTCAGGTTTTTGAGGCAGGACATAGCGATAATCATCACATATCCACCGTCCTCCCGGCATGGTATCAAGACATTGGGCAACAATCCGCAACGATTGCCGGATCTCCTCCACACGAACCTTATAACGGGCCCAGCAATCCCCGCCTTCGGCTGTGGCTACCTCAAAATCGAAACGGTCATAGCCTCCGTAGACTATTTTTTTGCGCAGGTCCCATTCAAAATTACAGGCCCGCAGATTCGGTCCACTCAACCCCCATTCTTTAGCCTGATCAAGGGTTACCGCACCCACTCCTTTGGTCCGGGCAATGAAAATAGGATTGGTATCCAGGAGAGCTTCATAATCCTTCATGCGGGCGGGCATCCAGTTGAGAAAATCCTTGACCGGTGCCTCCCATCCTTCAGGCAGATCCTCGGCGACACCGCCTATACGGAACCAGGCCGGATGCATCCTGCCGCCGGTAATCATCTCCACGATGTCGAAGATTTTCTCCCTGTCTGTAAACATGTAAAATACGGGGGTCATGGCTCCCAGATCGGCGGCAAAGGTGCCGAACCAGACGAGATGGCTGGCAATCCGGAAGAGTTCGGCAAGCATGACACGAATAACGGTTGCCCTTTCCGGCACACGAATGTCGCAGAGCTTCTCAACGCTGGTCAGATAGGCCAGGTTGTTCTGCACTCCAGCCAGGTAATCAATCCGGTCGGTGTAGGGGATGAACTGGTTCCAGTGCTGTCGCTCGCCGATTTTTTCGGCTCCACGATGATGGTAACCTATCTCGGTATCCATATCGACTATCTCTTCGCCGCTGAGTTTGAGCATGAAGCGAATGATGCCATGGGTGCCCGGGTGCTGCGGCCCGAGATTGATAATGAGGGTTTCCTCATCAAGTCGTTCGAAGTAGTCGATTGCGGACAGTGGCTGGTGAAGCCGCGCATCTTCTGTCGTGTAGGGGGGCATATCCGTCGCGCGGGAGACATGGTCCTTGCGTAACGGGTGACCTTGCCAGTCGGCCGGCATCAAGATACGCTTATGATTAGGATGTCCGGCAAAGCGTATGCCGAACATATCATATACCTCTCGTTCGTACCAGTTGGCGGCGGGAAAAACACCGCAAACAGTCGACGTTTCCGGATTTCTGCCGTTAAGCTCAGTCTTGATACGAACATATCCCGGTGTATCGAAGCAAAGCAAATGGTAATTCAGGGTGAAATCGGCATATTTATCCTCACGACGGCAGGACTCGTCTACCGCGGCGATATCTTCCAACCTTTTAAATGGGTTGGTTCGACGATGTTTTAAAAAGGTCAGCACTTCAGGGACCAGATACGGCGGTACACGGTAGGTGAGCATATCCGTTGCAGCATTATCAAGGCTGACCCGGCCATCGAAGGCAGCCTCGAGTTCGCCTGCCAGACCAAAATCAGCAAAAGGGTGAACTGTTGCCGGGGGACGCCACATATCCTCGGAACGTGACATCCAGAAGTGCGGAGGCCTCACAGAAGTCCCCCGTTTGGGTATCTCAATCATACCGGGACCGCGGTTATCACGGGATTTGGTAAGGCCATCGATAAGTACAGGAGCCGTGGTTCCCTGCGTACCTCCCATCATATGAAGGACAGGTCGGGCCGGACGCTCTTCGTTGCGGATTTTTTCCTGAAGCAGAATCAGACCCTGGAGGAATGCCTCAGGGCGTGGTGGACAGCCGGGGATATACACATCAACCGGCAGGATCTGGTTGATCCCCTGGACGACACTGTATACATCGTACATGCCCCCGGAGTTGGAGCAGCTGCCCATGGATATCATCCAGCGCGGTTCCGGCATCTGTTCGTAGAGACGCAGGATAGAGGGGGCCATCTTTTTAAAAATCGTACCGGAGGTCACCATCAGATCTGCTTCACGAGGAGATCCACGCAACACCTCGGCACCGAAACGGGCGATGTCAAGGCGTGAAGTGAAAGCCGCCATCATCTCGACAAAGCAGCAGGAAAGCCCCCAGAACAAAGGCCAGAGAGAATTTGCCCGCCCCCAGTTAATCATGTCGTCGAGACGTGCGAGCAGGACGTTGTCAGGAATGTCATGCTTCATCGTTTCTCCTCTGCATCCTGGAAGGCCCCCACTCCAATCCTCCCTTCAGCCATATCCAGACAAGTCCCAACAGCAGCAGGACGATGAAGAAAGTAATGTGGATCAAGCCCCCCAGGCCTAATTGATCCCAGACAACCGCCCAGGTGAAAATAAAGGAGGTCTCCACATCGAAGACAATGAAAAATATAGCAATCAGATAAAAGGGTATGTACAAGGGCAGACGTGCGCTGCCGGTCGGGATAACACCTGATTCGTAGGCCATAGACTTATTGCTGCTGCTTTTCTTTGCTCCGAACCATGAGGATGCAATGAGCATCGCACCTATCAGGACAAGGGTCGCAACGGTATAAATTATCAGGGCATAGTATTCTGACAATGCTTGCACCTCATCCCTTAGGTCACTCCAAGAAATTAAGCCAGGCTCTACAAAACTATCTTTACTACAGCAAATTTTGTGCCGGGGTTTCCGTCTTGTGGGATCTCTCCCGGTGAAACTCCAGACAGCAGCGGGTGATGAGTAAACGTCAGGTATATGGATCTGAAACAGGAGAAGGACCGAACAATGCCGGGAAAATGTATGTCCTGTCAGACAGGACAATTCCATTGGAACCGGATGATAATACCTTTTATAGCCTGAGCACTGCTTCAGTAAGAACTTTCCAGTTCCCGGATCAACCGGCAGTCCTGGACACTGGCCGATCTGCCGCTTGCCTTAAGGGCCATGACCAGCGCTCCGGGAATGTTAAGAGCCTGACCTGTATCTAACTTTTCTCTATAAAGATTTTCATAATCCGACGGAATACGCTGTGTCCAGTTTTCACTGCTTATTGTGCCCGGTTTATTATACGTCTCCCTGCTGCCAAAAAGATCGGTGAAAAAAACCATTATGTTTCGTGCAGGACTGATAAATAAGTCCGCAAACTTGGCCTGCACCAGTGCACCTGTATCAACGGACAGATGATCTATCCAGCCTGTCCGCTCAACCTCAGGTATTCGCAACCGCATTGCAAGATACTCGGCCTGCCGGCGCGAGCTCCCCTCCTCGACCCATTTATCCGCCAGCTGCCAGATCGGTGCAGTATCGTGATTGCCCAGCATCATCCAGTCTTCCGGTTGAGCATTTTCGCTGCGATATACATCGCTGTCATTATCCAGGTCAGCCTTCTGGGTAACCCGGAAACGTCCCAGTCCGTACAACTCCATTACTCTTTTGAGCGGATAGGGCTGAGTGCTGAGAATTTCACAGGCTATCTCACCGGAGGTCCACTTTTCCCGGATCGTTTTTATTATCACCTCAAAGAGTTGCGCATATCGCCTGACCTGTTCCGGATCAAGAGCGGCCACCCAGTTATCATCGTACCTCGGCTTTTGTCTGTTGAGCTGATCCTGCCGAACGATGGCAAACTTGACCAGGGCAGGATGATCTGTTACCAGGGGTGAAGAGAAAAGACGGGAACCGTTCTGTACAGCATGCAATGGATCGGCCTGGTCAGCTCTGTAGACCCATGGACAGATCAAACCATGTGGATGGTCCACTCGAAAACCATCGAATTCTTCAACCAGTTTCTCCATTATTTGCTGAAAAAAACGTATGGCAGGGCCCGCTTCCTGGGTTCCTGTACTTCCTGTCACATAATAATGTCTGGGATCAAGCACAGGATAGTTCCACGGCTGCCCTTCAGGGTTGGTACGGCTCGGCGGTGCGCCCATAACATAATCTTGCAGCAGAAAAGACTGAGCATACCATGCATCGCGGCTTGACAGACCAGCCTGGCAATCGCCAAAAAGCCTGAGACCAAGATGCTGACAGCTCTCTCTTAATTTCCGGTGCTGTACGGCAAGCTGGAACTGAACAAAGCAATAATCCTCAATTGCTTCTGAATAGTTTCGACGCAGAGCTTCAAGCCGCTGACGCACCGATTCTTCCCATCCCTCACCTTTCGACAAGCTGTAAAGATGTCTGTCCAGCCTGGCTTCCTTCTTGCCTTCCCACTGTTTCCAGCTTTTGCCGTTGTAAAGAAACTTTAAAACCTGGAAAAGAGCGTCTCTTTCCAGCCAGGTCGCATTCTGCCGGCGAAATAAATTAAAAGAATTGCTTAGAGCGATGCAGGAAGCGGATTTTCCTTCCCTTATATCTTGTCGATACCTGGCACATATTGCAGCGGTTATTTCCCCAATAGCCATCCTGGCAAACAGATTGTCTACACGTGTGCGCTCTCGTTCTGCATGAACATGAGCAGTGAGCCTGGCCAGCTTTTCCGTCGCGAACAGCTGACAATCCTGCCGGGTCAGGGGAAGCGGCGCAAGGGAAAGAGGGTTTCTGGAAAAAAAACTCCCCTCGTAGGGTGAAGAGTTCGCAGAGGTGGTTATACCCTGAGGCCCCAGCTGAACGCCATTAAAGCCTAGTGATCTGACAAACTTGAGCAGGCCTGCAGCGCCTTCGGAATAGGGCGAACCACAGCCAAGATCTTCCTCGGGAAGGCTTGGGAAAGCTGGGTCATGAATACCAAACAGAAAATTTCGAACCCCCAGGATTTTCAGGGCCTTGTCTATCTTTTCCTGCATTTTCACTCTCCCTGTCGCAGACGAAATACCATCATGGCCAGTGGCGGCAAGGTAACATTGAGTGAATGGCTCTCACCATGAACCGACAGCGGAGTTGCCTCTTTACCGCCAAAATTTCCCTGCCCACTGCCGCCATAGAGTGGTGCGTCACTGTTCAACACCTCCTGCCAATACCCCATCTCAGGAACACCAAGGCGATAATTATGCCTGGGAACCGGTGTGAAATTGCCGATACAGACAACTATGTCGTCCGGATTTTTTCCACGGCGGATATAGCTCAAGACGCTCTGCTGGCTGTCATTGCAATCGATCCAGGAAAACCCTGCAGGATCGTTATCGAGTTCATGAAGAGCAGGTTCGCCACGCAAAAAGGTATTAAGGTCGCGAACCCAGCGCTGCA
Source organism: uncultured delta proteobacterium (assembly GCA_963709755.1). Classification (GTDB taxonomy): domain Bacteria; phylum Desulfobacterota; class Desulfobulbia; order Desulfobulbales; family Desulfocapsaceae; genus Desulforhopalus_A. The sequence goes on along the minus strand of CAVPXO010000005.1, from coordinate 193,009 downwards.
GCCCCTGGTGAAAAGGGAAATTTAGCAAAGCCCAGTCAAGGCTTGCATCATGATGCCACTCAGACCACTGGCCGATCTCATCGCCCATAAAGAGAAGCTTCTTGCCTGGATGGGTGAACATATAGCCGTAGAGCAGTCGTAAATTGGCAAACTTGCGCCAGTCGTCCCCCGGCATTTTCCCTATCATTGATCCCTTGCCGTGGACTACTTCATCATGGGAAAGAGGCAACATGAAATTTTCGTGATAGGCATAGAGCAGGCTGAAAGTCAGATTGTGGTGATGATAAGAGCGATGAACAGGATCATTGCTCATATAATGCAGGGTATCATGCATCCAGCCCATATTCCATTTGAAGCCAAAGCCGAGCCCTCCCAGATACGTTGGTCGAGAGACCATGGGGTAAGCGGTTGATTCCTCGGCAAAGGTCATAACATCCGGATGCTCCAGGTAAACCAGTTCATTGAATCTCTTTAAAAAAGCTATGGCTTCAAGATTTTCCCTGCCGCCAAAACGATTAGGTATCCACTCGCCTTCCTTGCGTGAATAATCAAGATAGAGCATAGAAGCCACGGCATCGACGCGCAGACCGTCAATATGATACACCTCCAGCCAGAACAGCGCATTGGACATGAGAAATTCCATCACTTCCGTCCGACCGTAATTGAAGATCAACGTTCCCCAGTCTCTATGCTCTCCCTGGCGCGGGTCGGCATGTTCATAGAGGTGGGAGCCGTCAAAAAATGCAAGCCCGTGTGCATCCCGTGGAAAGTGGGCGGGAACCCAGTCGAGAATGACGCCGATGCCATGCTGGTGCAGGGCATCCACCAGGTACATGAAATCCTGAGGTGTACCGAAGCGGCTGGTAGGTGCAAAATATCCGATGGTCTGATAACCCCAGGAGCCATCGAAGGGATGTTCGTTGACCGGCAGCAGTTCCACATGAGTAAAACCCATATGACCGACATATTCGGTAAGTTTTTCAGCCAGTTCACGATAAGTCAGCCAACCGTTGTTGTCTTCACGCCGCATCCACGAACCGAGATGCACTTCGTAAATGGAAATGGGTGCTGCGTGATGGTGATGACCTGCTCGGGAATTCATCCATTCCCCGTCCTGCCAGGTATAGCCGTCGAGAGCCCAGACCACCGATGCTGTTGCGGGACGTGTTTCGCAGTAAAAGGCATAAGGATCGGTTTTTTCTACCTGATAATTGTAGTTTCTTGAAGTGATGGCATATTTATAAAGAGCGCCTTGCTCCACTCCAGGGACAAAGCACTGCCAGTAACCGGAATCATCAAGTCTTGCCATGGGATTTGAGGTCTTCAGCCAGCCATTGAAATCCCCAATGACGGCAACAGCCTCGGCATTGGGGGCCCAGACAGAAAAAACAGTGCCTTTTTTTCCTGCAATTTCTACCATATGCGCGCCAAGTTTTTCCCAGGACCTGTTATGTGTACCTTCCGCAAGCAGATGCAGGTCATAATCAGTTATGAACTCTTTGGATTTTTTCATTTTTCCTCTTTTCCTATCATTTTTCTGTCCATAATATCAACAATACCGGTCAGCGGGATGTGAATCCAGTCTGGCCGGTTATGCATTTCATACTTCAGCTCGTAAAACACCTTTTCCAGCAGAAAAACGTCAAGAACATATCCCGGATCGACGGTCGGCAGAAATGGTGCACCGGCAGCGGTCTCAAAATACACTCCGACAAAGACACTGCTCACCCATTCATACCAGGCTCGGCCCCAGGGAATAAGCTCTTCATGATTAAATTCCTGCCCTGCCGTTGCTGCCAAAGCAGTCTGGGCGGCATAATGAAAGGAGCGGATCATACCGGCAACATCTTTAAGAGGAGAGCCTTTACGGCGTCTTTCGGCCAGAGGCCGCAGGGGTTCTCCTTCAAAGTCCAGAAGGATGAAATCGTTATCGTTTGTCCGCAAAACCTGACCCAGATGATAATCACCATGATGCCTTATCAGCTGTCCAAGCTTTCCTGCCACTACTGTCATTCCACTCACCATGTCAAGCAGAGCAGGAACTTCATTCAACACCCGGTCGGCATCTTCACGTTCCTTCGTCGGCAGATCGATTGCTTTAGCTTTCAACATGGGCAGAGCGTTCTGAATCTGACGAACTACCGCCTCTGCCAGCTGTTCTGTAAAAACAGCATCCGATTTTACCGGTTTGAAGGCCGGGTTTTTCTTTTCTTCCGATAAAGCCAGATGAAATTCTGCTGTCCGGCGCCCAAGGATCCTGATTGCCTGGATATATTCCTCTATCATGTTGACAAGAACAGCGGGTGGGTCTTCCCGGGAGGCATCTATCAGTGACAATTTTGTTGTCGGCGCAGATTCACCATCGAGAAGATGTTTTTGGGCTTTTTGAAAATAGTCCTGCAGGGCTGACAGGGTGTAGGTCCACCCGTCCCCCTGATTAGCAACATATTCCTGAAGCATGCCCATCGTTGCCTCTTCGCCCGATGCGTCCTGGTAGTTCATTGTACCTAAGACCCTGGCAATTGAGGTGAACCTGCTTTTCTCCGTAAGAAACATGCTGATCTCCACATCCGGATTCAGGCCTTTTTCCATTCTACGATAGAGCTTCAATACAAAGGCCTCTCCAATTATGATCGACGTATTGCTCTGTTCGGCACCTATCTTTCTTACCGCGCTGTAAACATTGCCGATATCGACCAGCTCATCATAAACTTTTGTCGGTGATGTTCTGATCACCCCATCTTTAGCCGTTCTATACTGGCGGCCATCCCCGATAGCCGCCAGGAGAATATCATAGGAGGCTCTATCCATGAGGGCGTCATAGAGAATGCCCTCTCCACGCCAGTTGTTGACAAAGGCCAGCACGCTGTCAGGTATTTCTTCAGCAAGAATCTTGGCCGGTTTTCCCTGGACGATTTTCATAGGGACGACGTAGTGTTCCCGCTCGCCGGTTTCATACTCCAGATGAATAAAGGTGATATAGAATGAAGCACCCAGTTTACACCAGTCCATAAGTCGGCAGGATGTGAGATGTTTTGCCTTGCCCCCAAACCACCGCTGTCTTGCCAGATATGGAGGCAAAATATCGTTACAGAGAGCAAAAACATATTGTGGTTCCAGCAAGGTGTCCCACATCTTATCAAGGGTAAACTGGGGAAGCCTCTGCAGTTCGTTTGTCGCGGTACGAACGGCTTTTATAGGTTCCGCAGGCGATTCGATTCTGAACCAATAAAAACTGTGTGGCCCCAGAGTAATAAAATAGGGAAGATCACCGATTGCAGGGAAATCATTTCTGCCGATCATCTCAACCGGTATATGTCCGTTAAACTCACTGAGATCGAGCTCAGCGGGCTGAACAAAACGCGAAAGGTTGGCGACCACCAGAATTACTTCGCTTTTATAGCGGCGGGTAAAGGCCAGTATCGCCCGATTGTCCGGTTTGATAAATTCCATGCTGCCACGGCCGAAGGCCTTATGCTGCCGACGCAATGCGATTATTCTCCGCATAAAACGCAACATTGAAGAGGGGTCTCGCTCCTGAGCTTCTACATTGACAGCCTGATAGCCATAAACCGGATCCATAATCAACGGCAGATAGAGACGGGCGGAATCGGCCCGAGAAAAACCACCGTTTCTGTCCATGCTCCATTGCATGGGGGTGCGAACACCATCCCGATCGCCAAGAAAGATATTGTCACCCATACCCAGTTCATCGCCGTAATAGATGACCGGAGAACCGGGCATTGAAAACAGCAGGGAATTCAGAAGCTCCATACGACGGCGACTGTTATCGATTAAAGGAGCCAGGCGCCTCCGAATGCCGACGTTTAGTCGCATCCGACCGTCCTTGGCATACTCCCGGTACATATAGTCACGTTCTGCGTCGGTAACCATTTCCAGGGTCAACTCATCATGATTTCGTAAAAACAGGGCCCATTGACAGTTTCTGGGGATGTTTGGTGTACGATTGAGGATATCGATAATCGGGTGCCTGTCTTCCTGGCGAAGGGCCATAAAGATCCTGGGCATCAGGGGGAAATGGAAGGCCATATGACATGAATCGCCATCACCGAAATAGGGCAGGACGTCTTCCGGCCATTGGTTGGCCTCAGCCAGAAACATCCGCTCTGTATAGTGCTGGTCGAGGTGTTTTCGAAATTGTTTAAGCACAGCCTGGGTTTCCGGCAGATTCTCATTATTAGTTCCTTCTCTGACACAAAGATAGGGAACAGCATCAAGTCGAAGTCCGTCAACGCCCATATCAAGCCAGAACCGCATAACTTTGAGAACAGCCCGGACAACCTGCGGGTTATTGTGATTCAAGTCAGGCTGATGGGAAAAAAAACGATGCCAATAATATGACTGGGCTGTGGGATCCCAGGCCCAGTTTGACGGTTCGCTGTCGGTGAAAATTATTCTTGTTTCAGGGAACTTGGTGTTGGTGTTGCTCCAGACATAATATTTGCGGCGGGCGGAGTTTATTTTGGCCCTGCGGGCGGCCTGAAACCAGGGGTGCTGATCTGAAGTGTGATTGATGACCAGTTCGGTGATCACCTTTATCTGGCGACGGTGTGCCTCCTTAATAAACATTCTAAAATCCCGGAGACTTCCGTACCCCGGATGTATGCCTCGATAATCCGAAATATCGTAGCCGTCATCCTTGAACGGTGATGGATAGAAAGGAAGGAGCCAGATAGCGTTGACCCCAAGCTCCTGAATATAATCGAGCTTTTCAATCAGGCCCCGGAAATCTCCAGTACCGTCACCATTACTGTCCTTAAAAGCTTTCACATGCAATTCATAGATAATCGCGTCTTTATACCAGAGAGAGTCTGGTTTTGTTGTGATCATGCGTTACTCCCGCTCACTACATGAAATAATCAAAATCCCGTTCAGTCCTCAGTTTCCTCCGCAGCATAAAGATTTGGGCCGGACTCTCGGCAGGATCAAGGCGGACATAATTTCTGCGGCCCTGCCAGAGAAAGCGGTTATCAAAGAGAAGTTCATGCACCTGGAACACTTCATTTTCTTCGATATTGAATTCCTCAAGGGGAACCTCCAGCCATCCATCCTGAACATTATGGGGATCCAGGTTTACCGCCACCAGGATGATATTGGTCAGATCCTCGGTATTCTTGCCGTAGAACAACAGCTGCTCATTGTCCACCGGATAAAAGCCCAAACTCCGGTTGGAGGATAGCGCAGCATTGTTTTTTCGAATGGAGTTTATCCGGGTTATGAAGGCCCGGGTATTGCCTGAGATTTTCCAGTTTCGCGGCTTGATCTCAAATTTCTCGGAATTAAGATATTCTTCAGTTCCCGGTACCGCCTCGTTTTCAGAAAGTTCATATCCGCTGTATATGCCATAGCAGGAAGAAAGCGTTGCCGCCAGAACCAGCCTGGTAATAAAAGCGGGACGTCCGCCAAACTGCAGATATTCAGGCAGAATGTCGGGGGTATTGGTAAAAAAGTTGGGACGGTAGTATTCGCTGACTTCGGTTTCTGCCAGTTCACGCAGATAGCTGGTCAATTCGTATTTGCTGTTTCGCCAGGTAAAGTAGGTATAGGACTGACTGAACCCGGCTTTCGCCAACCCATACATGACGCGGGACCGGGTAAAAGCCTCTGAGAGAAAGACGACATCGACATACTCTCGGCGCACTTCGGATATCAGCCACTCCCAGAAGGGCAGAGGTTTGGTATGGGGGTTGTCCACCCGGAAGATACGAACACCACGTTGAATCCAGAAGAAAATGATGCTTTTCAACTCAATCCAGAGAGATTTCCACTCTTGACAATCAAAGAAAAGAGGATAGATATCCTCATATTTTTTTGGCGGATTCTCGGCAAATTTGATAGTCCCGTCGGGACGATGCCGAAACCATTCAGGATGCTCGCGGACATACGGATGATCGGGTGAGCATTGAAAGGCGATGTCGAGGGCGATCTCAAGCCCCTGTTTCCGTGCACTCACCACCAGATGTTCAAAATCCTCCATGGTACCGAGCTCTGGATGAACCGCTTTATGCCCGCCATCTTCGCTGCCGATGGCCCATGGGCTACCGGGATCGCCTGCACTTATTTGCAGAGTGTTATTGCGGCCTTTGCGATTGGTATGGCCAATGGGATGGATGGGAGGAAAGTACAGAACGTCGAAACCCATACGCACGATATCCGGGATGAGTTTCTCGACATCCCTGAACGTACCGCTTTTCCGGGGATCGGTGGTTATGGAACGGGGGAAGAGTTCATACCAGGCACTGAACCCTGCTATTTGCGGTTCAACCGTCACTGCTAGGGCCGGTGCAAACACTGTCTCTCTGGAACGTTCGGGGTAACGGTTCATGATAGCACTTACGTCCGCAGCTGTCGCTCTGGTCACCAGGTCCTCTTCTGGTTCAAGGGTCCGCAACAGCACAGCTATGGTCTTCAGCCACTCATTATCGAAAGCAATAGCCCTTTCGGCAGCAGCTTCAATCATGTCGGCGCCTTCCAGCAGTTCACTCTCAACTTTTTGACCTGCCTTGAACTTTTTCAGCAGGTCTCTCTGCCAGGTGGCAAAAGGATCAATCCAGGCTCTGATGGTATACTGATATGTGCCGAGGTTATCGGCCCCAAATTCAGCATACCACAAGTCCTCCGCCAGGCAGGACATGGGCAACTCAACCCATTCACCCTCGCCATGCCGGAACTGCAGAACAGCTTGCAGGAGATCGTGTCCATCAGTAAAAACATAGGCAGAAACCCCCACTTTCTCACCTATAATTTTTTTGACAGGAAAACGGCCACAGTCGATTCGCGGTTTTATCTCTTGAATCCATACTCTGGAACCTTTTTCATCTGAGAGTCTCTGCAGTTCCTGTTCCCGTTCCTGTTGCATTTTCCCTCCCTCCTCTTATGGAGAGCTTTAATTTTAAGGACTCTTCATAATTTTTTTTCCTTTTCCATAAAATATTTCCCTTATAACCAGCAATTGATGTGCCATTTCTCAAGACCCTCTTTATCTGGGTGATGTGGAAAGAATTATATCCCCATACCAGGCAACGGCACTTTCACCGGTATTATCTGTATCCGTCATAATAGCAACTGCACTGGCTTCCTTGGGCTCCTCGCCAAAAAGACGCCTGTAATCCGACAGGATATCACGTTGTTCATCTAACCACCTGCCGGTTAAGGAAGGACCTGATTCGACAGCCACCATCATAGCGTGGTCAGTATATGGATTGGCAATGAATTCGCCTTTGGCCAGTTGATTGGCCCAGATGTAATTGATAGCCTTCGTCTGCCAGAAAAAAAGGCCTGGGAAAACAACATAGAGACGCGCGGCATAATCATCCCCTGCTTTGGTATTTGCATTTCCACCGGGGATGGTATTCTCGACCTTCCATGACCAGCGCAGATATCTATACTGGGCAGGATTAAACTTCAGCTTTTTCACCAGGCCGGACGCTGCTGCCCTGCTGGTTGCCCGAACAACAATTCTTCCATTTTCCTTTACCGGTTGATAATCGGTTTCCCCCTTGAAAACCTTTGGTATCCATCCGCTTAAACCTTCAACTTCAAAATTACTTACAGACAACTCTTCCGTCTGCCCCATGGTTGCAGGTGAAACCACCATTGACATAATAAACAGCCAAAGGCAGAGCCATCCTGGCCTGCAACCTCTTCTGATCCGATGGGGATAAATGAGAACCTGTCTATAAACAGAGAATAATCTCTGAGCATCACCTTTACATCCCATGCGCTCTCCTCAAGAAAAAGTTTTGCAGCCTGAAGCTACTGTTAGTACCAGGATCAATTCTGTCCTGAAAGACAGGACTCGTCCGTTTAAATCGGACAGAAAAAACAAACATTATATCCTGAGCATTACAACATGCTATTTATAAGTTGTTATAAGGCATGTACCATTTCCAAAATAATGGAATAAATTCTTCCACCCCTTTCAGAAAACCAACAGCCACTTATTGTATACTAAAAACCGACAGTGTCTTCTCATCTTCTCATCCTGCGACACCTGCGCAAAATGTCTGAAATGGAGAAATTGATGACGACCTTAAAAAATATGAAAGAGATAGAGGCATACGAGCTGACAGCCCTGGATGGCCAGATAGGCAAATGTCTTTATTCTCTTTTTGATGATAACAGTTGGGCAGTACGCTATCTCGTCGTTGATACAGATCAATGGCTGCCGAGGAAAAAAATCCTTATCTCCCCTATATCCATTGGAACAGCGCTGGAGATAACCGATACCTTAAGTATAGGTCTCACCAGGAATCAAATAAAGAATTCACCGCCTCTTGGAGCAGATACTCCTGTATCGAGACAGTATGAAACGATCTACAATAAATATTATGGATGGGGTAACTATTGGGAAGGCCCCCTGACCTGGGGACATTACCCATTCCCCCGCCTGCTGCAACGTACCAAAGATCTCTATGGTGAAGCCGCAATTATTGAAGTAAAATCCCGCCTCAGATCGACCCGGGAAGTACTTGGATATTCAATAGAAGCAACCGGCACTGACGTAGGACATGTTGAAGACTTTATTGTAGACGAGGAAACGTGGGTCTTAAGATATCTTGTCGTTGACACAGGTAACTGGTTATCGGCCGACAGGAAAGTACTCATTTCACCAGGCTGGGTTGAGCATGTTGATTGGAGTGATGGCAACATCATCGTTAATATACCCAGTGAGAAAATAAAAGACAGCCCCAGGTATAACCCGACCGTAACTTTGGATCGGGATTATGAAATTGCCCTCTATGATTTTTACAGCCTGCACTATTACTGGTAAAAAACCGACAGGTTTCAGGTGTTTTTTATTTCGTCTCAAGTGAAAGCAGCTCTTGAATATTTCCAATACTAAGCGTTTCTTTTTCTATCAACTCCTGAGCGAGCAAGTCCAGTTTCTCCCGGTTTTTCTCCAGGATCTGCAGAGCTTTGTCTATGCACTCCGCCAGAATATTTTTAATTTCCACATCGATTATTTCAGCGGTTGCTTCGCTGTAATCCTTTTCCTCCGTCAATTCCCGGCCCAAAAAGGGATGGGGTTCGCCTCTTTTAAAGACAACAAGACCGACTTTCTCACTCATTCCCCACTGGCAAACCATTCGTCTGGCCATATGTGTGGCCTGTTTCAAATCATCTCCGGCTCCGGAAGTAATTTCTTTAAAAACTATCTGTTCTGCTGCCCGACCTCCCAACATGACTACTATTCGATTCAACAAATAGGTTTTGCCATAGTTATGGCGATCTTCTTTAGGTACCTGTTCCGTTGCTCCCAGGGATCTTCCCCGTGGAATAATTGTGACTTTGTTCAGCGGATCGGCTCCGGGCAGCATTAAGGTTGTCAGTGCATGCCCGGCTTCATGATACGCAACCATCTTCTTTTCCTCTTCAGAAAGATGGTCCTCTCGTTTCACCCCCAGAATAATTTTATCCCGGCTTTCGTTAATATCCTCTTCTTCAACCTCCTTTTTTCCTTTCCCCGCCGCAAGCAGGGCCGCCTCGTTTATGAGGTTCTTTAAATCCGCTCCGGTAAAGCCTGCCGTCGCACCGGCAATACGATTAAGATCAACGTCCCTGGCAATCATAACTTTTTTGGCGTGCACGGCAAGTATCTCTTTACGTGCCTGTTTCTGCGGCAGATCAATAGTAATTTGACGGTCGAAACGGCCGGGACGTATGAGGGCAGGATCCAGCACATCAGGACGGTTTGTAGCAGCAAGCACAATAACGGACTCTTGAGGACTGAAGCCGTCGATCTCGGAAAGTATTTGATTCAGGGTCTGTTCCCGTTCATCGTGTCCTCCCCCTATTCCCGTCCCCCTTACTCTGCCGATGGAATCCAGTTCGTCTATGAAAATCAAGGACGGTGCTGAATCCCTCGCTGTTTTAAACATATCTCTTACTCTTGCCGCACCCACACCAACAAACATTTCAATAAATTCCGAGCCGCTGATACTGTAAAACGGCACCCCGGCTTCTCCGGCCATGGCCCGCGCCATAAGGGTTTTACCTGTACCTGGAGGACCGGCAAGCAGTACGCCCTTAGGTAATTCTGCTCCGATATTTTGGAATTTCGCAGGATTCTTGAGGTACTCAACCATTTCTTCCAACTCATGTTTTACGTTCTCCAGCCCGGCAACATCATCAAAAGTTACCTTGACATCCTCATGCATGATTTTTTTGGCCTTGGATCTGCCGAAACTGAAGATCCCTCCTGCCCCTCCTCCCATTTGTTCCCTCATTTTTTTATTCATCAAGACAAAAAAGCCGATAATAAGCAGCCAGGGAAGAAGTATTATAAGTACGCTGACAAACCAGGATCTCTCCTCGGATTTGGCCGTAATGGTTACCTTGTTTTCTTCCAGGATTTTGATGAGATCAGGATCATTAAAGGAGGGGATGACGGTTTTAAAATATCGTGCTTGTTGCGAATCCTTAGACTCATTTCCATTTTTGGAAGGTTTCTCTTGAGAGACATATTGACCGGTCACCTCCTGCCCCTGTACTTCTATTTTCGCCACCTCGTTATTTACGATTTTTGTTTTGAAGACAGAATAGGGAATATGTTCTATCTGGTCTGCCGACCAGAAATAGACATATCCATAGGAAATCAGCATCCATAAGAAAAAAAATAATAAAAGACGTGCCCACTGCGGATATTGCTGCAATCCAGATGCTTTGTTCTTCGATGACTTGATTTCCGGCATAATTTTTTGTTTTCCCATTATAAAATTTTCATTTCTGTTCGTCTCAGGAACACGTGCCTTGCACCATTCATTGCAATGAAAGTGCCAAATATAATAGTTGAGCCCCTTTTGAAGGTATTTCCGCAGGTGAAAGTTTCTGTTTCCAGGAAAAAATGGATCCCCTGATACTTTACATAACTTTTGGGGTGCCTATTATTTTTATGAAACAGGAGGTTTTGGGGGAGAAAGAGCCTGAACCTTTGAGATGATGTATATTTTTTTCATATCCCACAAAAACAATTCTATGAAAGATAATGGCAATCTGGTGTGGATCGACCTGGAAATGACTGGTTTGAACCCCGATAGAGACAGGATATTGGAGGTGGCAACGATCATCACCAATTCTAATCTTGATATTCTGGCTGAGGGACCGATCATAGTCCTCTATCAACCGAAAGAAGTGCTGGACTCAATGGATTCCTGGAATATCGAACACCATCAGAATTCAGGTCTTATCGAATTGGCCGGCAAGAGTACCTACGATTGCCGCCAGGCAGAATTGGAAACCCTGGACTTCATCAGCAAATGGGTAGGCCCTCAAACTTCTCCGATGTGCGGCAATTCAATTGGCCATGACCGCGTCTTTCTTGCTCGATATATGCCCGAGATTGAAAAATATTTTCACTATCGCAATATCGACGTCAGCACCATCAAAGAACTGGCTAAGCGATGGGCTCCTTCCCTGGCATATTCCAACAAAAGAGGCCTACACCGAGCCTATGACGATATCTATGAATCTATCGCCGAACTCAAACACTACAGTACCTGTTTCATAAAAAGAATGAAAACAACCTGAAGTCTCAGCCCTGAAAGCTGTAATCAGGCAAAAATATCCAGATATTTTCCGGGCATCGGTGTGTCGGCAGCCATTTTCTTATAGTGGCCCACCAGGTTTTGCCTGGAAATGTGCTGTTGTTGCCCACCTGAGCTCTGAGCAACTTCAAAACCACTTGGTTTGAAAGAATGGACATTTTCGCTGGTGTATATCTCGACATATTCTGCATCTATGACCGAAGAGGACTCCGTACTGCGCGAATGAGAGCCGAGAACTGCCGCAGTTTTCGGCCTTAGCACCGATCGAGGCAGCAGTTGTGCTTTCGGAGTATGCAATGAGATCTGCTTAATCCTGGTCGAATCATCGAGGCGCATGCTTCTAAAACCTCAAAGTGAAAATAAAGAGAATTTCATTTTATATTAATGCAGTTTTCATACCAACCTCTTCGACTGAGGAATTTTTTTCCTCTTAACAACCATACGATTAAAGCATATTTTATTAAGGGGAAGGGCAAGAAACAAAAAGAGGAGTGCTATTATGAAAACGATGACAGTTAGAGAAGACAGCCGCGGCAGGAAGACAAAGATAAACGCTAAAAAAACATACCAGACAACTTCCGGAAAGTGGATAGCCGAAGTGGATGGAACAGAATTTCAACAAGCCTGTTCTTATGTGTGCCAAGGCATTAAAGATTGTGTCTGCGAAAATTTACACGTTCAAGCGGATTTGGATGATGACGGAAAAGAATACAAGGTGTTGAGCAAATAAGCCTCGGTTCATATTCTTTATACTGCTTTTAATGTAAATATCTGTAGTGGCCAGAAATTGGATATGCAAATAACACATCCTCAAGCTTTGGCCCACGACCAATATTATGTACAGTCATTGGATTACCGGTTTTTTTGCTATATTGATTCGTTACTATTCCAATATGGGGTAAATTTCCTGGAAGAATCCAGGTAACCAGATCTCCCGGAATGAAATCCAGGACTTTGTTTGTAATTCGCAGACTTTGGCCCTTACGAGTGAAGAAAACCTGCATATTAGAGACACGCCTATGGTCAATGTTGGCATCTGGACGATTCAGACCCCAGAGTTTTTTTGAAGGATATTTCGAAAAGTTATTTACCATGTCTTCGTGAATGAGTTCTTGAAGATCAATACCAAGTTTCCGGTAAGACCTGATAATCACATCTGTGCAGACACCAATATTTGATGGCACATCCCCTCCTGGATATTTAATCAGATAATAAGCACTATCATACATTATCGTATGATGTGTTCTTTCCAGTGCAGCTTCAATCAGGTCAACATTTGTTGCTGCAATTACTGTTGTTGGGAATAAAACAGACAAGGTTACCAGGAATGTGAGGTAGTTTTTCAGGTTCATAAAAAATAAGAGGGAAAAGATTAAAAATTAATTTCCAGCCGGTCTTGATTTGATCTCATCCATGAGTCTATCATTTTTCAGAGGTAACATCAAATAAGGCGATCTTATTAAAATTCTATTTATATCGGGTGGTTAAAATGAGCAGTGAAAAATTTATTCAGGGCATTCATCATATCACGGCTATCGCCGGTACAGCCTCGGAGAATGTTGCATTTTATGAAAACGTTCTTGGTTTAAGGTTGGTGAAACAGACAGTCAATTTTGATGATCCCTTCACATATCACTTATATTACGGGGATCAGGAAGGAAATCCGGGTACCATCTTGACATTTTTCCCCTGGCAGGGGGTGTCTCGGGGCAAAAACGGCAGAGGAATGATAACAGCCATTGCATTCGAGATTCCGGGCGGCTCTTTAGCATACTGGAGAGAACGATTCTTGAAGTATGGTATCGAAACAACTTCAAGACAACGATTTGGTGATGAGGTAATCAGATTTTCAGACCCGCATGGACTGAGACTCGAACTGATAGCTACAGGGCAATCTCCCGCAGCATCGCAGGTTAACCCTGGCAGCCCTGCTCCACTCTATCCAATAAAAGGTTTTCATTCAGCAACCTCAACGCTGAAATCCATCCAGGGTACAAGAGCGTTATTGGAGGACTGCCTGGGAATGGAACTGTATGTTCAGGATGGAAAACGATATCGATTCAAAATGAAGAATGATACCTCATCTGCTCTTTTCTACGATCTGCTCGTTGAACCAGAAGCAGAGATCGGCAGGCAAGGCAGTGGATCAGTGCATCACATCGCCTTCAGGACCTCTGATGACAAGGAGCAGCTGCTCTGGCAGCGGTCTCTTCTTGAGGAAGGCTATTCTGTAACCGGAGTACGAGATAGAAAATATTTCAAGTCGATATATTTTCATGAACCTGGGGGCGTTCTCTTCGAAATTGCAACAGATCCTCCCGGTTTTGCTGTGGACGAACCGGCGAAATTCCTTGGCGAAGCACTTCAATTGCCCGAAAATTATGAACCTATGCGCCTGGAGATCGAACAACACCTCCCTCCATTACGCCCAAATCCCTCAATCCATGAATACATCGAAGCACATGGTTCCCGATAATGATATGATCATCATTGCTCTATACGGAACCGGAGATCGGTGAATATTCTGCATTAATCGAAAAAATAATGAAATATTCAGTACAAAAGCCATAAATAATATTGATATGACGTTGGTTTTAAGCTAACATCAGGCCTTGATACTGAAGTGCAATGATCGAAGCCGGCCCATTAAAAGGACTGCCGGCAAAGAAAATTGTAATCACCCCCTTGTAATCAGAATGTGTAAATCAGAAAGGAGATCACCCCCAGCAGGTTGTCTATTAAAGAAAATCGGTGATGTTTCCTGATAGTTTGTTGTATCGGAAAACATCATTTAGGCTGGTATACGAAAAGACTTAACCAAAAGCACTTAAGGAGTTAGCAATGGGAATTGGCACAAACAATAAAAGTGGATCGGTTATGGTTGTTGGAGCTGGAATCGCAGGCATGCAGGCATCGCTTGACCTGGCGGAATCCGGTTATTACGTTTACCTGGTTGAAAAATCCGCAGCCATCGGCGGAGTTATGTCGCAGCTCGATAAGACTTTCCCGACCAACGACTGTGCAATGTGAGTAATCTCACCTAAACTGGTCGAGGTCGGCCGTCATCTTAATATTGAGCTATTAACAAACACTGAGCTTCTAGGCGTCGAAGGCGAGCCGGGAAGCTTTACTGCAAAAATTCATCAAGAACCCAGGTACATAGACCTTGCTAAATGCACCAGCTGCGGCGAGTGCGCCAAGGTTTGTCCGGTTTCTACCCCCAACGAATACAACGAAAAACTCGATTTTCGTAAAGCAATTTTCAAACAATATCCACAAGCTATACCCGGAGGATTCGGAATCAGCAAACGAGGGACCGCTCCGTGCAAAGCCACCTGTCCGGCCCATGTCAGCATTCAGGGTTTTGTCGCTCTGATCAATGACGGCAGGTATGACGAGGCTCTGAAGCTCTTTAAGGAAGAGCATCCCTTTCCAGGGATTTGCGGTCGGGTCTGTCATCATCCCTGTGAAGGAGAATGTACACGTGCACAGGTCGACAGTCCCCTGGCAGTCCGAGAGTTACATCGTTTCCTGGGCGATTATGAGCTGGAAAAAGGTAAATTCTATGTCCCTGAAATCAAGGCAGAAAAGCGAAATGAGAAAATTGCAGTAATCGGTTCAGGCCCCGCTGGGGTCACCGCCGCCTATGAATTGCTCAAACAGGGATACCAGGTTACCATCTTTGAAAAACTCGAAGAGCCGGGTGGTATGATGCGCTATGGCATCCCCGAGTATCGTCTGCCACGGGATATACTCGCAGGTGAGATTAAGGTAGTTCAGGAAATGGGTGCCCAACTAAAATGTGGCGTCACTTTCGGCAAAGACATCACACTGGAGAGCCTGAAAAAGGATGGTTATTCTGCTCTCTTCCTGGCCATTGGATTGCATAGCGGCCGGAAACTGGGTATCGAAAACGAAAATATGCAAGGCGTCCTGCAGGGTGTTGACTTTTTGCGCGATGCCGCCATGGGCAAAAAAATGGAGCTCGGACGCGAGGTCGTCGTCGTGGGCGGCGGCAACGTTGCCGTTGATGTTGCCCAGACTGCCAAACGTCTTGGGGCCGAGAAGGTAACGCTTATCTGCCTTGAACGACGCGAAGAAATGCCTGCCTGGGAATATGAGATCACAGAGGCCCTGGAGGACGATATCGAGATCGTCAACAGTTTCGGTCCAAGGAGTTTCTTCCTCGACGGTAACGCACAGCGCATTTCCGGCATCGAGTTCAAGAGCTGCAGCCAGGTCTTTGATGAAAACGGACGTTTCAACCCGCAATTCGACGAGGGTGTCTGCCAGACCTTCAACAGCGATACGGTAATCGTGGCCATTGGGCAGAGTGCCAACCTCGAAGGCATAACGGATCAGGGGATTGGTATCTCCAAACCGGGTGGCCTGCAGGCTGATTCCATCACCCTCCAGACCCCCATAGACTGGGTTTTTGCCGGTGGGGATGCTTTCTACGGGCCGAAATCAGTAGTCGACGCGGTTGCCTGCGGCAAGGAAGCTGCTATCAGCATCCATCGCTACATCAACAACATGGACATGAAAGAAGGCCGTCAGAAGGTCTGGGAGTATGTACGACCTGCCATCGAAGGTGAAGGGATAATCGAGAGGGTCAAGGCCGACTTTCTTGCACCCGAAGTCCGTTCGGGTAATTTCCTTGAGGTTTTCTCTGGATATGATGAAGAAAAGGCAAGGGCGGAGGCGGTCAGGTGCATGAGCTGCGGTCTCTGTTCTGAATGCTATCAATGTGTGGAAGCCTGTCTGGCTAAAGCCATCGATCACACTCAGGTTGCAGTGGAAAAAGAGCTCACGGTGGGCTCCGTTGTTCTCGCCACCGGCGCCAAACCCTACGATCCGACCCCGCTCTCCGAGATCTATCTGTATAAGAAAAATCCCAATGTCCTGA
This sequence comes from uncultured delta proteobacterium, assembly GCA_963709755.1. Classification (GTDB taxonomy): domain Bacteria; phylum Desulfobacterota; class Desulfobulbia; order Desulfobulbales; family Desulfocapsaceae; genus Desulforhopalus_A. Next base: position 176,536 of record CAVPXO010000005.1, on the reverse strand, counting down.
CCAGCCTGGAATTTGAACGTATGCTCAGTTCCGGCGGTCCGACCATGGGCCATCTGGTCCGGCCGTCCGATCATCAGGAACCCAAGAAAGTCGCGTGGCTCCAGTGTATTGGATCACGGGACAACAATAAATGCGGCAACACCTATTGTTCCTCCGTCTGCTGCATGTACGCGATAAAGGACGCCATGATCGCCAAGGAACACGCCGGCGGTGATCTTGATGCTGCTATTTTCTATATGGATATCCGCTCTTACGGCAAGGACTACGAGGAGTATTACGACCGTGCCAGGAACCGGGAAGGGATACGTTTTGTCAAATCCAGGATCCATTCGGTAATCGAAAATCCGAAGAACAGAAACCTCATTCTGCGCTTTGCCGATGAAAACGGTGTGATCAGGGATGAAGAGTTCGACATGCTCGTTCTCTCCGTGGGCCTCGAGGTTCCGGCCACCACCCTGGAATTGGCTGAAAAACTGGGCGTACATGTCAACAAACACAAGTTCATCGACAGTCAACCTTTCTCTCCGCTTGCCACCTCAAGACCGGGCATCTTCACCTGCGGTACCTTCCAGGGACCAAAGGATATCCCTTCTTCGGTGACCGAAGCCAGCGCCGCGGCAGGTCTTGCCGGTTGCCAGATAGCTGAGGCGCGTGGAATGGACACCAAGGTTCGGGTGATTCCGGAAGAGATCGACATCTCCGGCCAGGAACCACGTGTTGGTGTCTTCGTCTGTAATTGCGGTACCAATATTGCTGGTGTCGTTGATGTTCCCGGCCTTCAGGAGTATGCGTTAACGCTGCCGGGAGTGGTTTTTACCGACAACAATCTCTTTACCTGCAGCCAGGACACGCAGGACAAGATCAAAGACAAAATTATTGAAGAAAGACTTAACAGGGTGGTCGTTGCCTCCTGCAGTCCGAAAACCCATGCACCTATGTTCATGGAGACATTGGAGGCATGCGGGCTGAACAGATACCTGTTTGAAATGGCCAATATCAGGAATCAGGATTCCTGGGTTCATGCCTACAATCCCGAACTCGCTTCAGAAAAAGCCAAGGATCTGGTCCGTATGGCCGTTTCTCGCGCTGTCCTTCTGAAACCACTGCACGGAAAAGTCATTCCCGTCAACAAGCGGGCCCTGGTCGTCGGCGGAGGGATCGCCGGCATGAATGCCGCGCTCGATCTCGCAAAACAGGGTTTTGAATCCACCCTGATCGAAAAGCAAAGTGAACTCGGTGGCATGGGACGAAAGCTGCATCATACCCTTGAAGGTGCCGACATTAGAGCCTATGTTGATCAGCTTGCGAACGAGGTGAGCTCGGATAAAAAAATCACCGTCCTTACAGATTCGGAGATTGTCGGTTTTGAAGGCTTCCAGGGCAATTTCAAAACCACTGTACGACCTGGTGGTCAGGAAGAGTCGCAGGAAATCCAGCATGGTGTCATCATTGTAGCCACCGGCGCAGGGGAATACACTCCAAAGGAATTCCTCTACGGGCAAGACAACCGGGTACTCACCCAGACCCAACTTGGCGACAGGCTCGCGGCTACAGGTGCTTCCGATCTGGATTCCGTCGTTATGATCCAATGCGTCGGTTCCCGCAACGACGAGCGGCCTAATTGTTCCAGGATCTGTTGCCAGTCGGCGGTAAAGAATGCGCTGGCTATCAAGAAAAGCAATCCTGAGACCCAGGTGTTTATCCTCTATCGCGACATGCGCATGTACGGCCTGATGGAAGATTATTACACCGAAGCCAGGAAGCAGGGGGTTATCTTTATTCGCTATGAGAAAGAAAACCCGCCTGTGGCTAAGGCTGCGGACGAAGGCATTCTGGTGACGGTCAGGGATCATGTCCTGCAAAAAGATATCGAGATTCAGGCCGATATATTAACGCTTTCAGCAGGCATGCTCCCGAATGGTTCGGAAGAATTAGGGAGGAAAATGAAGCTCAACGCCAACTCAGAGGGATATTTCCTTGAGGCGCATGTCAAGCTCCGACCCGTTGATATGGGCAGCGACGGGGTTTTCTTATGCGGTACCGCCCATGGTCCGAAACTGATCTCCGAGGCCATCGTTCAGGCCAATGCCGCTGCATCACGAGCCGTGACCTTCCTCTCTAAGGATCAAATTAAACTGTCGGCTATCAAGGCTGAGGTGGATACGGATCACTGCGTTAAGTGTCTGACCTGTGTCCGCTCCTGCCCGTTTGAGGTTCCGAGATTCAGCGTGGCGGAAGGGGCGATTAAAATCGATCCGGCACTTTGTCAGGGATGCGGTGTATGCGCCTGCGTCTGTCCGAGACAGGCCATCAAGCTCAATAACTATGAAGACGACCAGATCACCTGCGAGATTGAAGCTCTGCTTATGGGAGGAATGTAATGACTGAATTTACACCGACTATTGTGGCATTTTGTTGTGACTACTGAGGGTATTCCGCTGCGGACCTGGCAGGTTCGATGAGACTGACATACCCTACAAATATAAAAATACTCCGTGTCCCATGTACCGGCAAAGTGGATGTGATGTACCTGCTCAGATGTTTTCAGGAAGGCGCCGACGGTGTCTTTTGCGTCGGCTGCCTTGAAGGCAACTGCCACTATAACCAGGGAAATCTCCGGTGCCGGGAACGTGTCGACCATATCCATGATCTTCTGGAAGAGATCGGCATCGAAGGCGACCGGGTCAGGATGTATAACCTGTCGTCGGGCGAAGGACCGACCTTTGCCAGGTACGCTCAAGAAATGACCGACCATATCCTGTCCCTCGGCCCCAATCCCTTGAAAGCAAAACCCAGGAAAGCCGTTGTCTCTGCATAAGGACAATGTTTTACCTGGATTCAACCCTTTGAAGGATGTGGAATAAGGCTGTACAAGCCTAACGAAAGGAGTCAAAAATGTCTATTGGAGTGCTTAAAATCAGCGGCAAAAAGAAAAGCCGCCTCATGGACTCGGTCAAGAGTCTCCTGCCTGAAGGCGGGAACCTTGACATGTGTCTCACCTGCGGAGCCTGTACTTCCGGCTGTCCGGCAACCGGACTGGAAGGACTGGATCCAAGAAAAATGTTACGTATGGCCGCCCTCGGTATGGATGAGGAACTGCTGGCTTCCAACTGGCCGTGGATGTGTACCATGTGCCAGCGCTGTATCTATGTCTGCCCTATGAAAATCGATATCCCCCAGCTGGTGTTTAATCTGAGAAGCCTTAGACCCCGCGAGCTGCGACCGAAAGGTATCCTGGGGTCATGCGACATGGCCCTGCGCAACGATACCTGCAGTGCCATGGGAGCCACCGAGGAAGACTGGCGTTTCGTGGTGGAAGATGTCGCCGAAGAGGTTCGCAACGATCAACCGGGTTTTGAAACCTTGCAGGCTCCTATGGATAAGGAGGGGGCCTATTTCTATCTCAACCAGAATTCAAGGGAACCCGTGACCGAGCCCGACGAGATGATCCCGCTCTGGAAAATTTTGAACAAGGTGGAAGCCGATTGGACCTATGGTTCCAAGGGATGGGCAGCGGAAAATTACTGCCTGTTTCTTGCCGATAACAAGAGCTGGGAACATATTATCCGGGTCAAGGCAAAGGCTGTTGACGACCTGGGCTGCAAGGTATGGCTCAACACGGAGTGAGGACACGAACTCTTCGCAGTCCGGGCCGGACTGAAAAAATTCAATATCCCTCACAAATTTGAAATAGCCAGCATCATTCAGTATTACGCCAAATGGATCCGGGAAGGACGACTGCCTGTGAATTCCGATTGGAATAAAGACCTGAAAGTCACCTTCACCGTACAGGACCCATGTCAACTGGTTAGAAAGTCCTTTGGCGATCCCGTGGCCGATGACCTGCGTTACGTTGTAAAAAAAGTTGTCGGCGAGGAAAACTTCATCGACATGGCGCCCAATAAATCGAACAATTACTGTTGCGGCGGAGGCGGCGGCTTCCTGCAATCGGGATTTCCCGAAGCCCGCCGTGAATATGGACGGATAAAGGCAGAGCAGATCAAGAGTACGGGCGCACAGTATGCCATCACTCCGTGTCATAACTGCCATGCCCAGATCCATGATCTGTGCGAACATTTTAACGGCAATTGGCATACCCTGCACCTTTGGACGCTCATCTGTCTATCCATGGGTATGCTTGGGGAGAACGAAAGAGTATACCTCGGGCCGGATCTTGCGAGTGTCGGTCTATAAGGACTTAGAGAAAACTTACACCTCTCATAGGGGTACTGAGAAGAGACCCTGTGCTTGCGGGGGTTGGTATTTGACTGGATTGGGGATGGAAAAAATCTATCCTGGTCCGAATTGGAGGATTTTATGATAGTTGCCCAAAGAAAACCCTTTGCCGAAATCAAAGAGATGCTCAAAGGGTACAATAAAGTTTTGAATGTCGGTTGCGGGACCTGCGTCTCCGTTTGCCTGACTGGCGGCGAAAAAGAAGTCGCAGTGCTGAACACAGAAATAGAGATGGCCAGACGGCTCGATGATGATCCCATCGACATTCAGGCTCACACCATCGAACGGCAATGTGACCGTGAGTATCTGGCCGAACTCGACAGCATCATCGAAGAAGGCAAATTTGATGCCTTAATGTCCATGGCCTGTGGTGTCGGTATCCAGTTTCTGGCTGAGAGATATCCGCTCATTCCGACCTTTCCGGCAGTCGACACCAGCGGGCTTGCGGTAAATCAGGCCGTTGGCTGGTATGAAGAACGATGCCGTTCCTGCAGCCAGTGCGTTCTTGGATGGACTGGTGGAATCTGCCCGATCACCATGTGCGCGAAAGGTCTCTTGAATGGCCCTTGCGGAGGTACGAATAAAGGGAGTTGTGAAATCAGCAATGATCAGCCTTGTGCCTGGTTTAAAATCTGGGAACGTCTCTCCGGTCAAAATCGGTTGGATGCCATCAAGAAAATAAACACAACCCGTGGATGGAAAAATCAAACACCAAGGACCCTGATCCAACCCGGATATAGGAAACCTGAAAAGATGCTTAAATAACAGGATAAAACGAATTATCTTTTTTTCCTCTTACCCTTATCAGAAGCAGAGGATTACATATGAGCACAGAGACACATTTGAATTCCGGAAGTAACTTGGAAAAAGTCCTGAAATCCGGGCAATTTGCCTTTACCGGTGAGCTGGGCCCGCCGAGAGGAACCGACGTCGAAGAGGTGAAGGAAAAGGCAAGATTTCTGAAAGGAAATGTCGATTCCGTCAATATCACAGACAATCAGACCGCAGTGGTGAGAATGTCCAGTTGGGCGGCATCGCTGATTGCCATCCAGGAAGGACTGGAACCCAATTATCAGATGGTATGCAGGGATAGAAATCGGCTGGCTATGCAGTCCGATATTCTCGGTGGTTCCGCACTCGGCATCCGCAATATGCTCTGCCTTTCAGGAGATCACCAGCAATTTGGAGATCATCCCGATGCCATGGGCGTTTTTGATATCGACTCCATTCAGCTGATTGCCATGGTCAAGCAGATGCGGGATGAGGGACAATTTTTAAATGGTCAGGAAATCCATCAACCGCCGAAAATGTTTATCGGTGCAGCCGCCAATCCTTTTGCCGACCCTTTTGAATGGCGCGTTCATCGCCTGGCTAAGAAGGTCGAAGCCGGTGCCGACTTCATACAGACGCAATGTATTTACAACATGCCAAAATTTCGGGAATTTATCCGTCTTGCCAATGAAGAAGGCCTCACCGATCAAGTCTATATCCTGGCTGGCGTCACGCCGATGAAGAGTGTTGGTATGGCAAGATATATGAAGACAAAAGTGCCTGGAATGGATGTCCCGGATGAGATCATCAATCGATTAAAGGGCGTCGAGAAGGGCAAGGTCGCCCAGGAAGGCATCAATATAGCCTGCGAACAGATCGAAGAATTCAAAGAGATGAAGGGAGTTCATGGCATCCACATGATGGCTATTGAATGGGAGCATATGGTACCCCAGATCGCCGAGCAGGCCAAGGTTCTGCCGCGCCCTGTCTTCAGGTAACCTTTTACCGACATCACTATCAGCGGGACCTGGTCAGCGGAAGCACCAGGTCCCGCTGGGAAGACACCAGTAATGACGGGGAACACCCCCTATCCCGAATTGAGGACAAGGCCCATCAATCCGTGCAACCAGGCACTGACCGGAATGCGATTGAGCGGCATGTTCGTTCTCAACTTTCTTATTTCATGAATCTTGCATGAATTTTGGCGAAATTATACCCGCAACGACCGCTACAATGACTCACTTCATCAATATCCCGTTGATCTATCGGAAAAACCTTGCATGCCTGGGGACGGCATAAACCATAGATGAGGCATCTTCCTTGTTTTGTCAGGGCGGGACACGTGAAGAGTAAGTTGCAGCAGACCCCGCATTGACGGCAATCACCCTGGCGGACATAGAGCTGTTTTTGGACATATCTTTTCAAAAAATGTACCAGGTAGAAACGTCGGACTTTGCCAATCAGGTGAAGTATAAAACGGGAATCAGTAACCGCCTCGGCAACAGTGGCAAGTAAATGATCGACAAAGGTGATTAAGACAGGAGTTCGGTCAAACCATCTGTGCACGCTTTGGCTGATAGCTCTAATTTTCATTCTTGTTGCAACCTTCGTTTATATTTTTGCATTCGCTTGAAGCACTTCCCGTTTGTTGCCGAGGCCGAATTTCGAGATCGTTATTTTTGACATAGAAGGTAATGATAATAACCAGAATAATTTCTAAGAATTATCTCTATAAAGCAAAATCAGCATTTCGCGGCAGAGGAGTGGATTTTTACCATCAAGGTGACCATCCTGCAACTCAATATTATCTCGGGTCATCATGCACTTTGAATGATAGCCTTGAGCTTCGCCCCTATTGTTTTCGCAATTTCAAGCAGTTCAGGGTTGTCGACTGCTCTCATTGAGGCCACAGGGTCTACAGCCGCGATTTCGACATTCCCATCGGATGTTTCTTGAACGACAATATTGCAGGGCAGCATAGTTCCTATTTTATCCTCGGCCTGCAAGGCCTTGTAAGCGAACGGTGGATTGCAGGCCCCAAGAATTCGATAATTCCTGAAGTCCACATCCAATTTTTTTTTCAGAGTACTTTTAACATCGATTTCAGTCAAAATGCCAAAGCCTTCATCCTTTAAGGCGTTTGATATTCTTGAGATTGCCTTATCGAAGTCGTCTTGAACTATTTTGCTATAATAGTATTTCATCAATCCCTCCTTTACCTGTTGAGTGCGAAATAACTTGTCATGAGGTTACGATAGTTAGGGATATGATTGGACAGCAGAGCGCCAAGTCCTTCCACATCGTTACGCCAGTCGCGGTGTAATTCGCAAGCCATGCCGAACCAGTTCAGAAGCTGCACCCCCGCAGCCTGCATACGCAGCCATGCGCTGTGGCGAGTGACCTCGTTGAAGGTACCGGAGGCATCTGTAATGACGAACACCTCATAGCCCTCTTCAACAGCCGATAATGCAGGGAAGGCTACGCAAACTTCTGTCACGACTCCAGCTATTATGAGCTGCTTGCGGCCCGTTTTCTTGACCGCATTAACAAAATCCTCGTTGTCCCAGGCGTTGATCTGACCGGGACGCGCAATGCATGGTGCCTCCGGAAAGGTCTCTTTGAGTTCGGGAACCAGAGGACCATTCGGTCCGTTTTCGAAGCTTGTGGTTAAAATAGTCGGCAGCTTGAAATAGGCTCCGGCAGCAGCCACCGCCAAAACATTATTCTTGAACTCGCCAGGCGAGAAATCCTGAACAAGCGAGATAAGACCAGACTGATGATCGACCAGCAGCAGCGCCGCCTTGTCTCTGGAAAGACGTTTGTAGGTGTAGTTTTTATCCATGATCCATTCCTCCTTATATGTACCGGGCAGGTGAATGACTCTATTTCTTACAGGATATCTCTTTTTCACTTCATTGCCTGTTTCTATATATAAGCACACTTGGCAAAGCTGCCTACTGGGCATACATACCAATTTGACTTGTTTGTCATTTATCTTACATTACCAATAACAACATTATGGTGTACAGCAATGACCGGTTCTGCCAAGGAGGCGACCTCGCCTCACCACAGAATTGTTTCACCGCGCTGCGACTCGTTTCGCAGCATGAAAATGACAAGGAGTAGTGACATGGTTAAGCAAGCAAAAAATACGATTTGTCTTTGGTACGATGGCGACGCCGAGGATGCGGCACGGTTTTACGCCGAGACCTTTCCCGATTCGTCCGTCGGTGCAGTGCATCGCGCACCTGGAGACTTTCCTTCGGGAAAGAGAGGTGACGTGTTGACTGTCGAGTTTACAGTGCTGGGCATTCCGTGCCTCGGGCTTAACGGCGGACCAGCATTCAGGCACAACGAGTCGTTCTCGTTTCAGATCGCAACCGTTGACCAGGCCGAAACGGATCGCTACTGGAACGCGATCGTCGGCAACGGCGGCCAGGAAAGTGTGTGTGGCTGGTGCAAGGACAAATGGGGATTGTCCTGGCAGATTACCCCTGTCACCTTGACAAAGGCAATTACCAATCCCGATTCCGCTGTTGCCAAGCGCGCTTTCGATGCAATGATGCAGATGACAAAAATTGATATCGCTGCAATAGAAATGGCCTGCCGCGGCTGAGGCTGCAATTTTGAACAACGGCAAATATCCTGCAGTCTTCCAATGAGCTATTCCAGAGTTCCACGACGACATTGTCAAAATTTTCCCACTTCACATGCGATGTGATGGAGTCACTTTATAGGGAGACTTTGGAAATTATGCTGAAGCTGGATGCTTTCGAGAAAATAATTAACAGCATGGATGATCAGGGCTACCGTTCTTACAGGAAATTATTGAACCTTGCCGTAGCGTACCCAGGTTATTCTGTCTTTTTTCAACATATCCAGGGCAGCCCTGGCGCATCTCCGGCCTCGCTCTGTCTGATCGACATTCCTGGTGAATGGTTGCAGGTTCCTGCATGGGCAGGCTTGTCTCCAGCCCGAATTACTGCAGCGGAAGATTATATTTTACGCAGTTTCAACGAAGGAGTGGCCATTCACGCGCAACAAAACCGAGGAGCGGAAGGAAGTGGATCATTCCAGACCGTTTCCATGCCCCAGCAGGTTCTCAAGCGCAATATAATTAAGCTTTCCGGCAAAGGTGCGTCAATTGCTTTTCGGGTCAGTCTGCCGGGGTCTCTTGCGAAAAAGGTTTTGGCCAGTGAGGCCTTGCAGATGTTCGCCCGGGAACTTCCTGCTATACTCCTGTTTGTCAAAGAACAGATAGAAAAAGGTCATGAGCTTAAAAAACACTGTGAATGTGTTGAAGATATGTTGGTGCTCCAGGATACTTTGAGCAGCAAAGGACTGGTTGCTTTCGTCGGAGACTGCTCACTCCTGCCCCGGGAATCCGGTATTTCGGACCTGCCGGCCGGATTTTCCGTGGTGCCGTTCAAAGCGCCTCAGGAGCTGGCGGTTGTTGTGGATTTACCGAACGCCGGCAAAATAAGGGGGATGGGAATCCAGCCCGGCATAACAGTCCTTATCGGCGGTGGTTATCACGGGAAATCAACACTTTTAACAGCTCTGGTCAAAGCAATTTATCCTCACATACCTGGTGATGGCCGCGAACGGGTTGTAGCCGACAGATCCACAGTACAGGTATCTGCCGAAGATGGAAGAGCTATCAAAGGTTTGGATATCTCCTCATTTCTGAATACCCTGCCAAAAGGTTCCGATCCCAAAAATTTTTATACGGAAAATGCCAGCGGCAGTACATCGGAAGCGGCAGCAATCATCGAGTATGTGTCGGCAGGTGCCAAACTATTGCTCATCGATGAAGATTCCTCCGCCACTAATTTTCTCTACCGGGATCGCCATATGCGGGAATTAATTCCGGAGGATCCTATTATCCCTCTTTCGGACAGAGTACAGGAATTATATGAAAATTTTGGTGTGAGTGTGGTAATTATTTCCAGCGCCGGCTCGAGTTATTTTGGCGCGGCCAACCAGGTGATTGCCATGCGGGATTATCTGCCTGTCGATATGACAGCCCAGGCAAAAGCCCTGCATCTCCAACCGGCGGTCATACCTCAAACTCCTTTGAACATCGCAGATAAAAGAGTCCTCTCCAAGGAAAATTTTAATCCTGAGTACACAAATGATCGTTTTAAAAAAGCTGTGCCGACACGTATCAAACCATTAAGAGGACAAGAACGTGAGATCATAGAATACGGCATGGACAAACTTGATGTGAGGTGCCTGAGTGGTATTGTTGATCCGGCTCAAATCTCTGCCATTGGTTATTTCTTTTTCCTTGCCAGGCGATGGCAACTGCACAGAGAGGGATATTCGCCCACGACTATTGCCCAGAAGTTACTTAATATCGTCGATGAAAAAGGGTTGGATGTGTTGCAGCCTCCGAAATCTGCGCCGGTTTTTTTTGCCCAACTACGCATTCTCGAATTGGCAGGCGCACTCAACCGCCTCCGCAGCCTGCATGTCCAAGGTGATGAACATTGAGCTGAAAGAGTATAAAAAACAAAAGGGTATTCCTGAAACTTTTCATTGACAATTAAAGAAGATATAGCCATTCCTGAGACAGGTAAACAAAGTCAGACAGGTTCAGATTCTTAATAAACAGTTTGATTAATATTTTTTTTCAAAAGGAGCTTGGATGCGCAGCCCTGTCCGTTGGATTTTAGCCCTGTTGATTGTTGCAGGTGTGGCTTTTTTTATCTGGCAAAAGACGCGCCCAAAGCCCGTCGAGGTTGTTGTCAAACCCGTGGTTCGAGGATTGATTGAAAAAACTGTCGCCAATACACGCGCCGGTACGGTGAATGCCTGCCGCAGAGCAAAACTCTCTCCAAGCATGGGAGGACAGATCGCTCGTTTGCCCATCCATGAGGGCGATCAGGTAAAAGCCGGAACACTGCTGCTGGAGATATGGAATGAAGACCTCAAGGCCCAGCTGGCTCTGGCAGAGCGAGAGGTCGCCGTGGCCAAAGCCCAGGCCAGCAGTACCTGCTTTTCAGCTGAGGAAGCAAGTCGAATGGCGAAAAGGTCGGAGCAACTGTTGCGCAACAAGGTTGTTTCCGAAGAGCAGGCCGATAGCGCCATCACCAAGGCCAAGTCTCTGCAGGCCCAGTGTACCGCTTCTCGAGCCTCTGTCGAAATGGGACTTGCCCGGATCAGTGTTGCCCAGGCCAACCTCTCCCGTACCCGGCTGGTGGCGCCCTTCGATGGTGTGATTGCAAAAATTGAAGGTGAACTGAACGAGTATGTAACCCCTTCACCGGTTGGCATTCTGACTCCACCCGCCGTCGATCTTATCGAAAACGATTGTTATTATGTTTCGTCTCCCATCGACGAGGTGGACGCGGCATCGGTCCAGGTCGGCATGCATGCTCGCATCAGTCTCGATGCCTTCCGCGACAAACAATTTGCAGGCAGGGTAAGACGTATTTCACCATATGTCCTCGATGTAGAGAAACAGGCAAGAACCGTCGACATAGAGACGGCCTTTGCCAAAAAGGAAGATTTCAAAAATCTCCTGGCCGGCTACAGCGCCGATGTTGAAATTATAATCGCTACCAGAACCAACACCCTGAAAATCCCCACTGAATGCATTCTTGATGGCAGGAAGGTCTATATTTATGAGCCCGGCGATAAAAAGGTTCATGAGGCAGAGGTCAAAACAGGTTTGGCAAATTGGGCTTTTACCGAGATCATCTCAGGTTTGAAAGAAGACCAGCTGGTTGTCATCAATATTGACAAACCGGGCTTAAAAGAAGGTGCATCGGCAACTGTTGTAGAGGATTCAAAGTGATTAGCCTGACCCAGGTCAATAAAATGTTTACCGTCGGCGACGAACAGGTTCACGCCCTGCGCGAGGTGGACCTGAAAATTGAGACCGGTGAGTATGTCTCGATAATGGGACCTTCGGGTTCCGGTAAGTCGACCTTGCTTAACATGATCGGCCTGCTCGACCGGCCGGACAGCGGCACCTATCTTATGGAAGGCGAGGATGTAACAGCCCTGAGCGACAGCCAACAGGCAGCCCTGCGCCGTCATAAGATAGGTTTCATCTTTCAATTTTTCCATCTGGTACCGAGGATGTCCGCTGAGGAAAATATTGAACTGCCCATGATGCTGGCTGGTTTGGCCGCTTCCGAGAGAAAGAAACGTGTAAAACAGGCAATTGATACATTTGGCCTCGCCGACCGGGCACGCCATCGACCGGATCAGCTCTCGGGAGGTCAGCGGCAAAGGGTGGCTATAGCCAGGGCGACCATAATGCAACCCCACATCCTTCTGGCCGACGAACCCACCGGCAATCTGGACAGGGTCTCGGGTAACGATGTAATAGATATCCTGGAACATCTCAATCAACAGAATATTGCGCTGATCATGGTGACTCATGATCCGGAGCTTGGCAAACGGGCAAAGCGACAGATCAATATGGTCGATGGGCGGATTGATTCGGATCGGGAAAAGACATAAAAATCGAATGAAAATAACCGATATCATACGCTTTGCCTTTCGAGCTTCGATCGGCTACCCGACCAGGACTCTGCTGATGCTCCTGGCTATGGCGATCGGGGTGGGTTCGGTAGTCACCCTCTCGACTCTGGGCGATGGAGCACGCAGTTATGTCGTAAATCAGTTTTCCTCTCTCGGGACCAACCTCCTTATCGTTCTGCCGGGCCGATCCGAGACAGTCGGCGGCCCACCTCCTCTTCTGGGAGTTACCCCGAGAGATCTGACCTTGGACGATGCCATGGCCCTGCTGCGTTCCACAACCATTCGCTACGTCGCACCCATTTCGCTTGGCGCCGCCCCGGTATCCAGGGGCAGATTAGAGCGGGAGGTGACAATTCTCGGATCAACCCCGCATCTTTTCCAGATCCGGCAGTTGAGCATGGCAGGGGGCCGTTTCCTGCCCGAAGGTGATGCCACTCGCGCAGCCTCCGTCTGTGTACTCGGCTATAAAATCAAACAGGAACTGTTTGGCAACAGTTCAGCTCTTGGGGAGTCGGTTCGTATTGGCGACCGGCGCTTTCAGGTCATCGGCATCCTCGCCCGGAAAGGACAGTCTGTCGGACAGGACATGGCAGATATCGTTGTAATTCCCGTTGCCTCAGCCCAGTCACTCTTCAACAGCTTCTCCCTGTTCAGAATCATGATTGAAGCCATTGACCGGGATGCCATTCCCCGGGCAAAGAACACGATATTAAGAATTATTCGGGAACGGCATGACGGAGAGGATGATGTCACGGTTATCAGCCAGGACGCAGTCCTAGCCACCTTTGATCGTATTTTCAAAGCCCTGACCCTGACAGTAAGCGGCATTGCTGCCATCAGTATTGCGGTCGCCGGCATCCTGATTATGAATGTCATGCTGATCGCCGTTTCTCAGCGCCGAGCCGAGGTTGGGCTGTTGAAGGCTATCGGTGCACAGAGTGGTCATATTATTGTCATGTTTCTGGCCGAGTCCGCTATATTGTCAATTATAGGTGCTGCTTCAGGTTTGATCCTTGCTGCCGGAGCGACCTGGCTTATTGGGCGATTTTTCCCGGATTTTCCACTGAATGTGCCTCTTTGGTCTATCTGGGCGGCAGTGGGTGTATCGATTGCCACAGGCCTTGTTTTTGGTGTTTTGCCTGCAATGAGGGCGGCCCGGCTTGACCCGGTGCTTTCACTTTCAAGACGGTGAGAGATCATGTTTATTCGTGACATCGTCAAACTTTCCTTCAACTCTTTGATCGACCAGCGCATGCGCAGCTTCCTGACGATTCTGGGCATTAGTGTCGGAATCGCCTCCGTAGTGTTACTTACATCAATCGGTGAGGGAATTCAGCAGTTTACTCTTGCAGAATTCACCCAGTTCGGCACCAACCTGATCGGTATAAATCCGGGCCGGTCGACAACTCTCGGCACTTCCGGTGCAATTATCAACAACATCCGTCCCCTCAGTATTGCCGACGAAGAATCACTCAGGAAAATTCCGGGAGTAGTCGATACAGTCTCAGTTTTACAGGGCAATGGTCCGATCGAATTTGCAAAACGCAGCCGCCGAACCACTATTCTCGGGGTTGGACCATCGGCCTCTAAAGTCTGGCAGATCAAGGTGGTCCAAGGTCGTTTCCTGCCGGCAGACGACAGCCGTGCTGCCCGATCCTTTGTCGTCCTTGGCAGCAAGGTAAAAAACGAACTCTTTCGGGACACCAACCCGCTAGGGCAACTGGTCAGGGTAGCCGGTGAGCGCTACCGGGTTATTGGAGTAATGGAATCAAAAGGCCAGATGCTGGGTTTTGATCTCGATGATGCCGTGTATATCCCAACCATCCGGGCGATGAGCCTTTTCAACCAGCAAAGCCTTATGGAGATAGATATCCTTTACCAGACCGGCATGCAGTCAAAGACCATCGCCGAAAGAGCTAAAAAACTGCTGAAGAACAGACATGGCAGCGAGGATTTTACCATCACCACCCAGGAGGAAATGCTTGAGGTTCTTGGTTCTGTGCTGGGTATCCTGACCTTGGCCGTCGGTGGCCTTGGCGCGATCTCACTGCTTGTTGGCGGCGTCGGCATAGTCACCATTATGACCATTGCCGTCAATGAGCGGACCCCGGAAATCGGCCTCTTGCGTGCTATCGGTGCCGACCGCAGACAGATCCTCTGGCTGTTTATCGGTGAAGCGGTGGTGCTGGCCGGTATCGGTGGACTCTCGGGTCTCATGCTGGGTGCCGGAATCGCCTGGCTCTTAGGAGAATTCGTTCCGGCCCTGCCAACCCATACGCCGTGGATTTATGCGGTCTATGCAGAGGCCCTGGCGATAGTGATCGGACTTTTGGCCGGGATCATGCCTGCCCACCACGCTGCGGGGCTTAATCCTGTTGAAGCCCTTCGGGCGGAGTGACGGCAGTGAACCCTGATTGCATTCAAAATCCATTATTCCGCCAAATGAGGGTGACTTCCGACAACCTGGACAATCCCAGCCTCTTCCTTCAATTCCTGGTAGAGTTTGTTCGGGTCGAATTCGTATCTTTTTGAAAAATGAAACGGAACAAGACGCCGAACGCCGGCTGATACTGCAATTTGTGCCGCTGCCGTTGTTGTAAGATGCTGTGTCGCAGCCGCTTTATCCTTGTCCTCTTTGGCAAAGGCGGCCTCACAAAAGAGGGTATGCGCCCCCTGTGCAAGATCGATCACTTTCCTGCGATTCTCTGCAGTATCAGCCATGTCGGCAACATAGACCAGTTTTTTGCCGGGACGAATAATGACCAGTTCCTCTGCCAGCTCTCCGGCTGTCACTTTGGAACCGTCGGGCAGGCATATCATAGATTGCGGGCTTTTTGTGACAATACAGTATTTTAAGCGGCCAAGCCACGGTCCGGGTGGAAGGCAGAGCTTACTGAGTTTGTCTTTTCTGATACTGATCTCCTGCACAAATTCCAGGGCATAGGCTACAGTAGGGATGTTGTGATCACATATTTCAGCCCGAATGTTGAGGCTGTCGTCCTCCAGAATAATACCGTTTAGGATGTTCCTAGCTTGAAGAGATACAAATTCTTTGCCGGGCTGCAGCCGTACCCTTTTCAGTCGGCTGCCATTGATCTCGGCCACTTCAAAGACCGGTCCGGAATCTGCTATCCTGTCCCAGGTGATAGCCTGAATAAAATTATCAATTCGTTGAATTGTGCCCTCTGGTCCGAAAATCCTGCACGATCCGAAAGGACCTATCCGGCTGCGCAGAAACCAGATAAAACCGCTGATATGATCAAGATGGGCATGGCTGAGAAAAACTACCTCGACCTGATGGGCAATTTTTGCCTGCAATCGGGCAGGATCACCAAGATCGAAGAGAAAACTACGCTTCTGGTTGCAGAGACGCACATGCAACAGCGGATCTCCAAAGACACCACCAACCAAGGTTGCCCAGGCAGCTCCTATACGGTTCGAGAGAGGAGGACTGCGCTTTTCAGAGGCCGCATACAGCGAATCCATTTCTACCGGGATACGGGAATTTTGGCGAACCGGCGATTTGTGTCTGATCGTGGCGAGATGGCCGGCATTGTTTCGCCCTGCATCACGTATCAGCAGTGTGCTTGCCTCTGCAGGACTGCTTCTCACTACTTTTATGACCAGGCCGTCATTCACCGGATTAAGGACTTCCCCCATGGCAATCGGCTCTCCTGCCCTGTCGAGCAAGGCAATTTGTTTACCTCGCCAGGCCTCGGGAATATCCCAGGGAGGCGGCGTACCGATGAGATTCATCTTTTGAAGATCACACAGTTCTTCCGTTGCCTCTATTAAAAATTCATCCCACAGCCTGGTTCTCCACCTCATTTTTTCTGCCTTTGTCGGTATTCTTGCAGCAGGTGAGGCAGCAACAGTGAAGAACAGCGAAGAGACGGCATTAAGCTCATCCATAAGCTGAACCTTTGGTGAATTGCAAAGGACCAAAATTGCGTCAACTTCAAGAGATTCTGTAAGGGCAGTCAGCAGCTCCGCCCCCCCTACACCTCTGACCACTCCGGGTGGGTCAATCAGGAATGTTGGTTCATCGCAGCTCTTTTTTGCCGTGACTAGTAACTTCTGAGCCGCCAGAATCAGCGGCAGTCGAAAGCGGCCACTGTTTAAGGTACAGACTGGAAGCATAGAGGTTCTTAAGACTTTGCTCTTCTTTGAGATCCCGGTGCAGATTGTTCCCGGAACGCCAAAAGGCGGTGTTCCTGGATCCAGCTCCAACAGCAGACAGTCTGGGCGCAGGAGAGCAAAATGGTGCAGCAGCTGCAAGGCAAGTGTGGATTTCCCGACACCCATTTCGCCCCAAAGCATTATTCGCCGGTATGGCTTGAGCAGGGCAGCCACTGCCGGAATGTCATTCAGTCCGATATGTGGTGTGAGATCGGCTTGCATACGTTTTGATAATTCTGCAATCGTCTGGTTGTTTTGAATCCACTACGTTTCATCGATGGTTATGCCAATGATGAAACAGATAACCATTGACAAAGCAATGGTCTATTCGCTTACGATATCATCTATGTAGATATCGGTTCTGAAAAATACATGAACGTCCTCAAAAGAAGATTACATTATAACGGACAACAAGCCTTTGTCCTGGACATGAAAAGACTCAAGTAATTTTAAAAATGGGAGACAGAAAAATGGCTCAAGTAATGTTGCGTGACAAGAAAATAGATTTTAAAGAAGCCGTTGAGTTAATGGACGAGGATATCAAGGACAGGTTGTACATCATTATGCAGCCATGCTCCGAACAAGATTTTCTGGATGCATACGCCAAGGCCCACGCTGATAAGTACAACGAAGAATTTGTGGTTGGCTGAACTGTAATTACAGGGGTCTTGCTGCATAATTATCCAAGCCGGCTGCAATGCTTCGCGGCTTTAAAAAATGTACTTTTCCGTCTGACTGGTCATACCGGCTATGAGACGTTTGGCAGCCAGCAATCCCCCTGGATTGTAACTGGTCCATTCCTTTGCTGACACGGGCAGGATATCATTCTCCAGAAAGGCAATACATTTCTCAACTGCCGCTGCAAATCGCTGTTTTGCCCCGAACGCTGAGATAACCACCACCGCCCTATACAACTTTTGCCTGTCCTCTGTTACTTTCCCCATGGCCTTTTCCGCTCTGAGCAACGCACTCTCCAAAGCGAATACCTGGATTGCCGCATCAGCCAGAGTGAGGAGGATTTCCTGTTCGCCGGCGGCCGAGGCTCCGAAAGTCTTTGTAATATGATTGAATAATGAAAGAGAGCCTCGTTTCATTCCCTGCAACAGGAGTTTCTCTGCAGTGAAATATTGTACAGCTAAATCAGTTTCAATCTTCTGATCGACAGGACTGTCTGTCATTTTTTTTCGTAATAAAAGGCCTGGGATCAGCAGCCGGTTTATCTCATTGGTTCCTTCATAAATTCTCTGCACCCGCTCATCACGATACAGCTGTTCTATAGGATATTCTGCTATATAGCCGTACCCGCCATGAACCTGCAGCATTTCGTCAATTGCTGCGGCGGCCGATTCGGTACAAAAAACCTTAACCAGGGCACATTCTGCGGCATACTCCTCTATTCCCTTCTGGTATTCCACATAATAGTTGTCGATTGTTTTATCGAGGGTTGCAAGACGATCGTCAATCAGACCTGCCAGCCTGTATACCACCGCCTCTGAAGTAAAGGTCAAGGCCGTCACATCGGCAAGCTTCTCACGAATGGCGCCAAAACTGCTGATCGGCACATTGAACTGCTTACGTTCATTGGCATACCTGGCTCCCTCTGACAAGGCGTATTTTTCCTGGCCGACACACAGCGCCCCGAGTTTAAAACGTCCGACATTCAAGACATTAAAGGCAATCTTGTGCCCCTTGCCGACTTCTCCCAGTACATTTCCCACCGGCACCCTGACGTTATCAAGGATCACCTGGCGGGTCGAAGAACCATGCATGCCCATCTTCTTCTCTTCAGGTCCAAGCTGTAAACCGGGGAAAGTCCTTTCCACCAGAAAGGCAGTGAAATGTTCTTTGTCGACCTTGCCAAAGACAGTATACAGATCTGCAAATCCGGCATTGGTACTGAACTGTTTTGTGCCATTGAGCACATAATGCGAGCCATCGGCAGAGAGAACAGCCGTCGTTTTAGCCCCAAGGGCGTCAGAACCGGAACCAGGTTCGGTCAGGCAATAAGCACCGATCATTTCTGCACGAATCAGTTTGCCGAGATAACGTTTTTTTTGCTCTTTAGTACCATAATAGACTAAAGGCAGCATGCCGATCCCGGTATGACACATGTATGTCAGGCCAAAATTAAGCGAAAATGCCAGTTTTTCTGTGACCAGCATGCTGGTCACTTTATCCAGTTCCAGGCCCCCATACTCTTCAGGCGCGTCGATCATCATCAAACCCAGATCGGCGCACTCTTTGAGCTTTTCCAGCATAAGCCCAAAGTTTTTCGCTTCAATCTCCTTGTTGATCGGTTGGATTTCCCTGGCTACAAATTGCTCAGTGGTCGTTGCAATCTGCTTTTGCTCATCATTGAAATCTTCAGGGGTGAAAACATCCTGACAACTGATCTCACGCCTTAAAAACTCGCCACCGGCACATATTCTTCTTGGCATAATTATTCCTCTTAATGACCAGCACGCTGGATTACTCCTGAAAAATTTCCTTAAAAGACTCCCTCATCTGCCGCTTGAGAATTTTGCCGGTGGGAGTCTTGGGCAATGCTTCAACAAAGACTATTTTTTTCGGAATTTTGAATGAAGACAGCTTATTCCTGCAATGTTCCATGATCTCTGCCTCCGTCGCATTGGCACCCGCCTTGAGTTTTACCACCGCTGTCACCGCTTCGACCCAACGGGGATGAACCACACCCACCACAGCAACCTCTTCCACATCGGGATAGAGATAGATTGCCTCCTCGACCTCGCGTGACGCAACGTTCTCGCCACCGGTTTTTATCATGTCTTTTTTGCGATCGACCACAGTTATGTAGCGATCCTCATCGAGAACGCCCAGATCACCGGAATGAAACCAGCCGCCTTGCATGGCGTTTTCGGTCTTGTCCGGCTCCTTGAAGTACATGGTCATGACATGGGGGCCACGACCGCAGATCTCGCCGACCTTGTCCGCAGTGGTAATTTCCTGGCCTTCAACGTCCTCGATGCGGGACTCCATATGCAGTCCGCCCATGCCGGCTGCACCTATCTTGGCAAGAGCATCCTCTGCTTTGAGGATGGTGTGATATGGAGCAAGCTCGGTCTGGCCATAATAATTATACACCCCTGCTTTTGGAAATTTTTCCAGGATTTCCTTGAGAATTTCCTTTGGCATGATCGAGGCGCCATAATAGCATTTCACCAGGCTCGACAGGTCATAGCGTTGAAAATCCGGATGTCTGAGAATACCTATCCAGACCGTTGGCGGAGCAAAAAACATGGTAGCCTGCCATTTTTCGATGGCGGCCAGGATCTTGGCGACATCCGGGTTCATCAATATGTTGGTGCCACCAAGCCAGAACACAGGATTAAGAAACACATCCCGCTGGGCACAATGATAAATGGGCAGCGCGTTGATGTTAATGTCGGTATGGTCGTATTTTCCATCGATAATGCAGCCCATATATTGAGCGATCAGAGACTGATTGCTGATGAGGACCCCTTTCGGCAGAGATTCCGTACCACTGGTGTAGGTCATCTGAACAGGATCTTCAATGCGCAAAATTGCTTCCGGTTCTGTTGCAGAAGCCGAGGAATACCAGTCATCGAAATCGACAAATCCGTCAGCCGGGGGCTGTCCGGCTCCCTGATTCGACCAGACAAGATGTTTAACCGTAGGCATCTTGTTCAGAACGCTTTTAACCTGATCGTAAAGACTATCTTCGACTATGAAAACAGTACTTTCGGAATGGTTAATACAATAGGCAATGTCATCGTCCCGAAGAAGATAATTGACAGCAAGATAAATGGCACCGATCTTGGCACAACCCATCCAGGTCAGTACATGATGCTGAGTATTATGGGCCAGGATAGCCACTCGGTCATATTTTTTGACACCCAGCCCGGCGAGGGCATTGGCCACCTGGTTGCACTGGTCTTCCAGCTGGGTATAGGTCAGACAGATATCGCCGAACACCAGGGCAATCTTATCGGGATAATGATATCGGGTGCGACGCAGCATGTCGGCGATGACCCACCGATTGATGCGGTTGTTTCTGTTCATGACAAAATCTATGTTTTCCGGGCTGATGGTGCTGTATCGTAGCTTGTCCTCTGCCGATAACGGTGCATACGTCATGGTGTTGCCCTCCACAAAGAATAGGTGCCGATCCGGAAGTTCCCGAACCAGGTCAGCATCCGGGCGTGAATCCCGGATACAGCTTACTTGCCAATGCAGCCTAGATCATTTCAATAGCGCACGCCATAGAAACCCCTCCGCCACCACATAAGGTGGCCAGGCCCAGGGATTTTCCTCGTTTTTTCATCGCATACATCAGGGTAATCATAATTCTCGCCCCGGTTGACCCTACAGGGTGGCCAAGGCCGATACCGGATCCATTGACATTAGTAATCTCTCTGTTCAAGCCGAGTTCTTTTTCACAGCCAAGATATTGGGCGGCAAAAGCTTCATTGACTTCGATAAGTTCAAAATCCTTGAGGGACAGGCCTGAAGACTTGAGCAGGTTTCGAACAGCCGGAACAGGTGACAGCCCCATGACCGATGGGTGACAAGCCCCCCTGGCCACCGCCTTGATCCTGGCCAGGGGGCGCAGGCCAAGTTCTTTGGCCTTATCGGCTGACATAATCACCATTCCCGTCGAACCATCGTTTATACCGCTTGAGTTCCCGGCGGTCACAGTCCCGATTTCAGGGACAAAGGCCAGCGGCAGATTACGCAGCATCTCAATCGTCATGCCGGGCCTGAAATGTTCATCTCTGTCGAAAATAATCGGCGGCTTTTTCCTCTGGGGAACTTCTACAGGCACGATTTCCTCAGCAAATGAACCATCCTTATTGGCCCGTTCCGCCTCGTTATGGCTTCTCAGCGCAACCTGATCCATTTCTTCCCTGGTAATGCCAAGATGCTGAGCAATAAACTCAGCGGTGTGGCCCATAATGTATGGCTTGCCGACAAACATGCTGAGGGGTGGTTTGGTTGCATCCACCGGGCCATCTTCCGGATGGGGAATTATGTGCGACCCGCAGTGAAGGGCATGAATCATATTGTCGACAAAGGCCTGATCCTGAAGACGGCAACCCCAACGAGCTGCCGGCACAGAATAAGGCACGCTTGACATATGTTCGGTGCCGCCGGCGAGAATAATATCTGCCATCCCCGCCTGGATCATGGCCATTCCCGAAATGGCAGCCTCCATGCCCGAGATGCAGACCCGATTGATAGTCACTGCCGTTACAGTCTCAGGAATACCCGCCAGAAGTGCCCCTACCCTGGTAACATTCAAGGTATCGGCTGACTCCATGCAACAGCCATATCGGATATCATCTATCAGTGCCGGATCGATCCCGGCCCGTCGAACTGCTTCTTTCATAGTGATGCAGGCCAGAATGGCCCCATTCAAATCCCTGAGTGTTCCGCCGAATGCGCCGATTGGAGTTCGGCATCCGGATACAATGACAACGTCTTTCATGGCTCTGATCCTTTTACTGCACATTTTTCATACTATTGAAAAGTAGGCCGGTTATTAAATTTGCTGCATCGTTGGTGGAGACCGGTTCATTGATAATCGTCCGATTCAGGCGGCATAAATGTTCAATCGCCTGACAAACTGAAGTAAGTAATACTTACCTAACCTGTAATCGCCTGTCAATTACATTTCTTTGGAATAAAAAAGGGAACCACCACATCTCGGTGATCCCCTTTATAACGATAACAGGTTGTATTAATTACTGATGATATGTGATGGTGTATTTGAAGGTCTCGGGATCAAGCCAGTCCAGTGCTTTACCTCCGATTTCGGCATACGGGTAGCCAAAGGTATTGAGTGGTGTACCTTCTTGAGCGGGAGTAAGAATCAGAGTCACGACCAACAGCAAGTTTGACCCGGTAGGGGTCCCATGCCCCCCAGAAATAATCGCGGTAATCCCTGGTTTTCTGATCGTCAAGTTGGAGATTCTGAGTCAACATCATTTTGCGAACATCGGCAGGATCGACCGGAACCCAACCGTAGCCCGGCAGGAAAAATTCTGCCCAGCAGTGTTGCCACTTGGTGATGTCCTGCACCTCCTTTTTACCCTGACGAATACCGAAGATCTCCCGCGCCGGAACACCTGCCGCACGGCAGAGTGAAACGAAGACAGAATGAATATCGGTACATTTACCCCCCGGAGTCTGCAGCAGGAGACAGACATCGCCTGAACCGCAGCCTTTGGTCTCCGGGTCACGGTACATATTCTCACAGGTCCAGTCATAGATAGCCTTGGCCTTACCGTACACAGTAGTATTGTCACCTACAATCTTTTCTGCCAGCTCCTTCACCACGCCGTCAATCGGACCAAGACTTGTTGGGGCCAGGTACAGGGCATAATCGATTGGATTCCAGGCTGCTTCCTGTTTGGGAAAATCTTTTCTTACTACTTCCTGGCGAGTGACAGTGAAGTTGAGCGTGAGTTTTCGGCTAGTTGAACCTTTCTCCCAACGGGCATAGAGGATAGGAGTGGAATATTTCTGGTCCGAATAAACGGCTGATTCCGCATAATCACCAGATGCAGTAATATTTGTAACCAACTGATCGCGATCAGAGAGCGGATAGGGTATCCATAGTTTTGCCTCCTGGTCGGCAGGATGACCGGAGAGATCGAATTCCATGGTGATTGTTCCGGACGACTCAGACGAGGCTGATACCGAAAAAGGCACGGCCATCAACAAAACCACCATCATGAGTATAAAGTTTTCTTTCACTTGCTTCTCCCTTTGTTTCATTTGAATAAATTGAGACACTACACGGCATACGACCCAGTCGTACCACAATAGGCTAACTTGCCGAGAGTGTAAAATTTTTTATTCCTATGGTTTACAGGAGAATGATAGGAAACAGCTATTTTCGGAAATAGAAATTTGAGATTCTGGGCTGCTTCTGAAGCACAGATTTTTCGAAGGTGGGACGTGGACTTTTGGTCCCGGCAGACCCTGGCCCTGTTTTTATCAAGGAAAGGATCTGCCGAAATATGGGATTATATCTTATATCGACATGATGGTAGTACCACTGTTGCCCATCAGTCCATAAGTCTGTGCCATTGCAACTTTGGCGCCTTCCACCTGGCGAGCGCCGCATCTTCCTCTGAGTTGATTCGCACACTCGATGACCTGCCAGAGAGCCTGCGCTGAAAGTGCTTCTCCATGGGAAGAAAATCCACCACTTGGATTTACAGGCAATTTCCCTCCAATTTTGGTCATCCCGTCGCGCAGCATCTTATCCGCTTCTCCCTCTTTGCAGAAGCCGCATGTTTCTAAATACACCAGGTAATGCCAGGAGCTGTTGTCCGGCAGTTCAAGTACATCAATGTTCTCGGGTCCAATGCCGGATTTTTCGTAGGCCTGTCTTGAGGCCGAATAGCTCTCACTCAGCATAGGAGCTTCAGCAACAGCCGGACAAGACAGCGCGGAGATACGAATGGTCGGGTCACCATATATGGCACTGCCCATGGTGGTAGCGTTTATTTTCACAGGATTATCAGCTTTACTGATCAATTCCTCGTCGGCCGTAACAATAACGGCAGCAGCACCGGTACTGACCGGACAAATCTCATAGAGTCTTAATGGATCGCAAACATAGACGGAGTTTAACACCTCTTCTATGGTGTAAACCTTTTTAAACCGTGCGTGCGGATTCTTGGAACCATACTCACTCATCAGGACTTTGACCAAGGCCAGATCCTCTTCGGTGGTACCGTATTTTTCCATCCTTTTCCGGCATTCCAGTGCCCAATAGATCGGGTTAGGCAAACCACCCATTTTCCACCGGATCACGTCCCTGTCCTGAACAGCATTGTCTGATTTTGCGGTCAGAAAACCTTTCGGTGAGACATCGGCACCAAAGGCCAGGGCAGTGTCGGTCTCTCCGGCGGCGATACTGTTGTAGGCCATCCTGATAGAGGCAGATCCGGTAGCGCAGGCGTTATAAACGTTTACCACCGGGATTCCTGTTTCGCCGAAAATGGATTCCAGGTATTGCCCGGAAAGATGACCGGCGTTACCACCGTAAATAAAAATCCCGGCCATAATTGCCTGAATTCTTTTCCATTCTATGTTTGCGTCTTTCAGAGCATTGTCAACAGCCACAGCCGCGAAATCGGCGAATACCTGCTCAGAGAAACCCATCCAGGGGTGTATTCCGGTTCCAATAATGTATACATCTCTCATTGTCATTATCCCTTTTATATTTGATGGCGTCGTAAAAACTCTTCATCTGCGTCGTTGTTGCTATTTTTTTATCATTACGACGTACTCTAGTACGCCGAAATAATAAAAAAATCTTACGCCTCGCATATGAAGCTTTTTACTTAGCCATCTTGAATTTTAACAGTTATTTAACAGCTCGAAACGCCCAGGTTACAACTTGCTGTTTTTCCTCATTGGTAAACATCTCAAGGGTGGTCGTTTCCATTTCCATCCCGAGCTTAAGAGATTTCAGATCGGTCTCCGTTATGATGCCGGTAACCTGGATTTTTTCATCTTCAAACTCAATGAGACCGATACCGTACGGAGTTATCTTTTTCTCTGTTTTAAATGGTGCGGGACAGGGATAATATTGAATGGTGTAACTCGCCAGCTTGCCTTTTTTAGGGAGCAAAACATCTTCCACACCTTCTCTTGTGCAGCCGGGGCGATGTTGATAATGTTCTTTGGGAAAGAAGTAGGTGCCGCAAGAATTGCATTTTGCGCTCATTAACCTGACTTCGCCAGTCGACCAATCTACTAAATTCGGTATACGAGCTACTTTATTTGCCATGTTTTCCATTGTCTCATTCCTACCTGTTTAATATCTTAATTTATAATAATGCCGCTATCGGCCGACAAACTTCGGTGCCCTTTTTTCAAGGAAAGCATTAACACCTTCCGCCTTGTCTTCCAGGCTCAAAGAAATACTATAGAGTTCATACTCGTACTTTAATCCGCTTTCCAGATTGGTCTGCATACCCCGGTTAATTGCGGTTTTGGCAAGTTTCAAAGCCGCAGCGCTCTTGGTGGCGATCTTTTTGGCCATCTCTTTGGCTGTGGGCATCAGTTCGTCCATCGGCACTACCCGATTGACGAGGCCAATGCGGTCGGCCTCTTCGGCACGGATGATATCGCCGGTAAAAATCAGCTCCTTGGCCCGACATACCCCTATGAGCCGCTGCAGCCGCTGGGTGCCGCCACCGCCGGGAATAATGCCGATGTTAATTTCAGTCTGACCGAATTTGGCTTTTTCCGAAGCGATTATTATGTCACAGCCCATGGCGATTTCGCAGCCGCCGCCGAGACAGAAACCATTGACAGCAGCAATGACAGGCTTTTCCAGTTTTTCGACCATTTCACCCAGCCGCATGATGTTATGAGCGGCATAGGGTGTGGTCTTATTGAACTCTTTAATATCGCTGCCGGCCACAAAGGCCTTGCCGCTGCCGGTGAGGATGAGCACCTTGATGTCATCATCGGCCGCTACATCACCAATGGCTTCCCGGAATTCGGCCCTGGTCTGGTTATTCAGTGCATTCATCGCCTCTGGACGATTAAAGGTGATGACGGCGATGTTCTCTTCTTTTTCGTAAATAATGTTTTCGTAAACCATACGCTCCCCCTTTTAAGCTACCAATTTTTGTCGGCGAATGCCGTACTCGCATAATTTACTGAGGGCCTTTACTCCGGATATCAGAGAAGGGAACACCGGCAGTTCTTTGCCCATTTCATCCATTATGACGTTTTTATATTTGTTGTACCCAACGATCATGCAGACAACCACCGGCTTGCCAACCTCTTTAACGATCTTCTGGATGATTTTTTTCTGAACAGCCTCCTGGGTATATTCGAAACCGGCCAGAATTATTACCGCAGCGTCTATGTTTGCGTCCTTGAAAGCTTCAGGAAAGGTGGTTTCCAGGGTTTTGGTAAAACCGATCTTGGTTACGCTAAAATAGAGATCGACAGGATTCGACACAGGTGTATCGAACATGTCCTTTAATTTTTCAGTTGTTTCCGTCGTCAATTTAGGGAGCTGCAGACCATGGCTTGCACACAGATCCGAGACATTCACCCCGACACTGCCGGCGAGAGTAATTACTGCGATACGATTCCCTTTGGGAAGCGGCTGGGTGGAAAAAACCTTGGCGAAATCTTTCAGTTCGGTAAAATCATCGGCCATGATCATACCAGTCTGTTTGACTGCCGCTTCAACGATTTTGGCGTTGCTGGCAATACTGCCGGTATGGCTCATGGCGGCTTTGGCGCCGGCTTCAGTGCGCCCGCCGCTCAGAAAAATAACCGGCTTTTTGGCTGCTGCTTTCTTGGCGATCCTGGTAAGATTGCGACCATCTGAGATTGTTTCCAAATACATTGAAATAACATCGACGCTCTCATCATTGCCAAAGTATTCCAGCAAATCGTTTTCGCTTACATCGCACTTGTTGCCGAATGAAACAACCTTACTGATATTCAGGCTTTCATTTTCTACGATATCGGCAGCCATCCCAGCCGCTAGAAGGCCCGATTGACCCATGAGTACGACATTGCCATTGGCAACCTTTTTGTTCATAGGATAAATGGATGTCACGATATTTCGTGAAACAATACCTGAGCAGTTTGGCCCCATCACCCTGATATTATTTTTTTTGGCAATTTCAACTATTTGCTTCTGATACCCAACCCCATCCCCACCCATTTCAGCAAACCCGGCAGATTCGATAATGACTGCCTTGACTCCCTTTTGAGCACATTCTTCTAAGGTAGCAACAGTCATTTTGGGAGTTGGCAGAGCCGTGATAACAAGATCAACGTCACCGGGTATTTCCGTGAGTGACTTGTATACCTTGTAGCCGAGTATCTCATCCGACTTTGGGTTAACCGGATACACTTCGCCTGCAAAATCGCTATGTGCGATATTATTGACAATGACATAACCCAGCTTGCCCGGAGTCCCACTGGCTCCTATAACAGCAACAGATTTGGGTTTAAAAAATAGATCCATCATAATTGCACCGTCCTTATATCTGTTTGTATAGTGGTTTAGGCGGATAAAATAATCCTTGCATCAACAACAACGGCGCCATCTTTATACGCAAACACCGGATTCATATCGATTTCTTCGATGCCCGGAGTTCCATTGACAAAGTCGGAAAGTTTGACCAGCATATCATGAAGATATGGTACATCCGCCGGATCCTGTCCCCGGTATCCTTCAAGAAGTTTTTTGCCCTGGATCTCGCTGGTCATTTCCTGTGCATCCGCCTTCTCGATCGGGACGATTCTAAAGGACACATCCTTTAACACCTCAACCAGTACACCACCGAGTCCAAACATGACCACCGGGCCAAAACTTGCGTCCTTGATCATGCCCATGATAATCTCGGTACCGACCTTTGCCATCCCCTGAACGGCAACCCCCTCGATGTTTGCATCAGGTGCATAGGCTCTGCATGATGTCATGATCTCATCATAGGCCTGCTCAACAGCTGCCCTGTTTTTCAGATTGACCTTGACCCCACCGGAATCGCTTTTATGGGTGATATCTACCGAAGATATTTTCAGTACCACCGGATAGCCTATTTCTTCACTGATCGACAGTGCTTGCTCCTTGGTTGTTGCAAGCACTGTCGGCGTACAGTTTATTCCAGCTTCACCCAGGATCTGTTTAGCCTCTATCTCAGTAAGCACCGTCCTCTTCTCATCCCTGGCCCTACTCAAAATTTGAGCTGTTGTCATTGATGTATCCTCATTTTATGTTAGTCGTTTGATCTTGTATAGGGAAGCGGGCTACCGGTCAGGCTGCAGTGAGTCCACCGTCGACATAGATGGTCTGCCCGGACACAAAACTTGCCGCATCGGAAACCAGGTAAATGACCGCTCCTACCATATCCTCAGGCAAACCAATTCGGCCCATCGGAACGGCGGCAGCGTATTTGGCAGCAAGCTTGGGATCTTCTGCAATATGCTTTGTGCCTGGGGTAATTACCAGTGCGGGCCCTAAGGCATTTACCCGGATTCCGCTCGGTGCCCATTCAAGGGCCAGAGCCTTGGTGATAAGCTCGACCGCACCCTTTGTTGCACAATAGCCGGTATTGCCGCCGGTATAGCCCCTGATCCCCCTGACCGAAGACAGGTTGACGATTGCACCACTTTTTTGGGCCTGCATGACTTTTCCGGCAGCCTTGCAGGCAATCATGGTACCTTTTACATTGACATTAAAGAGCTTATCCCAATCTTCCATGGGATAATCAAAAGCACTGTGTTTGATATTCATACCCATGGCGTTGACCAGGATATCGACTCTCCCGTATTTTTCGACAACCTTGTCAATGAGATTCTGCACGCTTTTTTCATCAGTGACATCCGATGCAATTGCTATAGCTGCATTGCCTGATTCGGCAGTTATTCTTTTGGCCACCTTGTCAATTGCTTCCTGGTTCCTGCTCGAAACCACCACGGTGGCACCATGAATTCCAAGGCCAAGGGCAAGAGCTTCTCCTATTCCTCCGGCTCCTCCTGTGACTATTGCTATTTTACCATCCAGCTTGAATATGTTTTTCATTACCTCTCTCCTCAAGAATTTCTTTTCGGTAAGTTTATGGCTGCATTTCTTATTACATTGTCAAAAACGGCAAAATCATGGGGTAACAATAGTCACGAGCACTTCTGCAGGTTTTCCGCCGTTAATCACCATATCGCGTTCTTCGCCAGGCGCAATGTAGATTAAATCCCCAGCATTGAGGACATGTTTCTCGTCAGGACCCGAAACGGTAATGGACCCTTTAACCACGTAATACACCCTCTCCTTTGGGGAAGAAGTCATTTCTGCGCCGCCATTGGGCTGAAAGTAGGAATAACAGATAGTGGTTCGTTTCGACTGGGCCTCGGTAATCTTCTGCAAGCCGTATACTTCGGAATGCTTTGCAGCATCGTAGGGTGTACCCTCGGCATCTTTTACGCTGATCATTTCTCAACCTCGTTGTTATGGATGACAACAAAAGAAAGGGAGCTGACCGCTCCGAAAGCAGTCAACTCCCCTACCAGACAACCTTTTATCTGGGCTCCAGCAAGATTTCACCCAGGTTCACGTCCTTGAAGGTGGTGCATATCACTTTATTCTCTACATAGCCGTCTGCAGAAACGACGATCTGATACCTTTCATTCTTACCAAGGCCCTCGAATTCAAAATCGCCGAATATGTCGGTGACCGTTTCTAAGGCAAGACCGGCTCCGAGTAGTTTGACCTTCACTCCGGGAGCGCATTCGCCTTCATTACCGGCAAAAACTACTTCTCCTGCCACAAAGCGTTTGGGAATTCCCACGTATTGAACAAGAGAATCAGTCTCAAACTCCGGATGCAGACTCTCCGTTGCAAGACTCGCTGAAAGTTTTGCGATCTGGCTTTTCGGATCATCCAGGTCACCAAACACCAATGCTTCGGTGGGACAGGATTCCACGCAGCGTGGCATTTTTTCGCCTTCATCAAGGCGATGGGCACACAGGGTGCATTTCTGCGGCAGCTGTTGTTCTGCATTCCAGAAAATCACCCGGTACGGGCAGGCATTGACGATCGCTTCCTGACCTTTTGCCTTTTGTGGATCGATGATCACAATGCCATCATCTCTTCGGTACACCGCGCCATCTTTTGCGGCATCGATGCAGGGAGCAGACTCACAGTGCATACACGGTTTAGGTATGTAGGAAATCTTTGGTTTTGGGTATTCCCCACGTTCTATCTCCTGCACCTGCATCCAGAACTGACCGTTCAGGGGCTGCGCTGCAGAATAGGAGGGATAATCATTGCCATAATATTCATCACGGCAGGAAAGAAAGCAGTTGTAGCAACCGTTACATTTATTGACATCTATCAGTATGGAGAATCGAGACATTGGATCAGGCCTCCCATTTTTCAATTTCGATGAGACACGAATTCGGGGTCATTCCCGGTACATTCTTGGACACCATCCGTGAACTTGTGAGGATGGCGACACAGCCACCTCGATCAGGAGAATCAGCTTTCCCGGGTATGAGTGGATCGTATTTGGCCGATGAACAATAGCTGTGAATAACACCGATTCGCACACGGGCAGTAACCACTGCAATACAAAGAACCGAGCCTCGATCGTTGTGGAGTCGAACGATATCTCCAGACTGGATCCCACGCAGTTTCGCGTCTTCAGGGTTAATCCGTGCAGGCCACCAGGCATAGCCGTCTTTTTTAATCCGGTGGACCGGTATATCATCAAGCCAGTCAGTGTGTTTATCGTAGTGGCAATGAAAACTAAAACGCGGATGAGGAGACATCATTTGCAGCGGATATTTTGCAAAGATCTCACTATGATGACCTTCCCAGCTCTTGATATACCTGGGAGTGACCGGTCGCTCGGTATCATCGGGGAATTTGGATTTCAAGCTCTCGGAGGCAAACTCGATCTTGCCACTGAAGGTACCAAGGTGCCCTGCTTTTTCCGTTCCCCTTTTAGGATTGTTGGTATCGGGAGTATCACAGCCTCTCCCTTCGGCAAACCATCGGAGTGACGGAGTAGATTTATAATCTTTGTCAATATTGATGATATGATATCCTTTCTTGTCAAACTCTTCCCAGCTGATATATTTTGGCAGATCAGAAGAATCAAAAAAGGCTTTAACCCAATCGAGCTCGGTTTTTCCGTCGGTGAATTCTTCTTTTCTGCCGAGTTTTTCAGCAAGCAGCGTAAAGATTTCATAATCCGATTTTGAATCCCACATCGGCTCCAGACATTTTTGCTGACGGACGACGATACGATAGTTGCAGCCACTGCTCGCATGACAGGTATAGCCCCCACATGCTCCCCATTCCCCGACATCATCGCGCTCGAAGTTGGTGCAGGCCGGCAGGATGATATCCGCCATTTTTGTTTCGCTGTTAAACCAGCAATCCTGGTTGATGACAAATTCCAGTTTCGGGCTCTGATACATTCTTACCCATTTGGAGGTATCGCTCATGGTTCCCATAAACGAACCACCATAGCGGTAGAAAAGTTTGATTTCCGAACACCCTTCCATCGGGTACTCAAAATGGGTGAACTGCTGCTCCAGCGACTGACCGCAAAAACCTTCTCCATGCCAGCTGATTGGCGGATTGAGAATCGCATCCGGCAGAGTCAGGCGCCATACCCGCTGTTTGTTCGGGTTAACCGGCAGGTGGGTTGCAACCTTGGAGGTTGCGACGCGTCCCTGGGGATCTGCGTAGGCAGGAAACCAATTTTTAGTATCGGAAGGTGCGCCCATGGTAGTGCCCCAGATGGAGCGGCCGGGTTTTCCAAGACCCTGCATCCCTTGAAGCAGAACCATCATACGAGCCCACTCAGTTCCATAGGCTACCCGGCAGGCCCCTCCTTCTCCACCACGGGAACCGCCGGAGAGTATCGTCCGTTTGGCAGCCCATTCACGGGCAAGCGCTCGAATGACCCTGGCTTTTACACCCGACTCCTCTTCTGCCCATTCGGGAGTTTTCGGTTGGCCGTCGGTCTCGCCAAGAACATAAGGTTTAAATTCTTCAAAGCCAATGGTACGATCTTTTACATATTCTTTATCGTAGATATCTTCTGTGATCCAGACATAGGCAATGGCCATGGCCAGGGCGGTATCGGTTCCCATTCGCGGAGCTATCCATTTTCCTTCCATCACCCCCGCGGTAAAATTATGAAAAGGATCGATAAAGACCATCTTGACGCCTTTTTCTTTCAGCCATTGGCGCCATTGGGCTGATTCCTGACCTGTGTACGTTCCGCGGGTGGAATCGGGATCATTGGACCACAGGACGATCATTTCCGCATTTTGCAGCGAGTCTTCCAGAAGATCATACTGCTCCGGCATACCAAGACGCCAGTAGAAGCCATAGGTATGGGTTGCACCCCAATGCCAGCCTTCCCAGCTATCGGGATTATCAAGCACCGGTGTAAATTCAAGCATATTCATGAAGCGGGCAAAAGGGCCCATTTTATAGCCGACAATCCCCCAGTTATGATGCGAAGAAGTCATACCGCTGATGGCAGAACCACCGTAGGTTTCCGACACCCGCTTGATCTCGCTGGAAACTATGTCAAGAGCTTCATCCCAGGAAATCCGTACGTAGGGCGATTTGCCACGATTTTGCGGATTCCTCTCGCCATTGGGATCGAAATCCACCCGCTTCATCGGATATTTAATACGATCATCAGAGTAGAGTCTTCGTCTATCTGCATGAACATATGGAGCTACGTTAAATTTTTTCGGTGGGGAATATTCTTTACCACCGGCTTTAATCACCCATGGCTTAAAATCCTTTTCATCTGCAACCAACGGCCGCATACGTGTCACTTTACCATCCTTGACATAGACGCTGACGGGTCCGGCGTTGGTACAGTTGGTAAAAACTTGTTCATTCATCAGTTAACCTCCCGGGATTTACCATGTTGCAGTCTTCTCCAACAACATAGTGTTGGGTTGTTTCGCATATTGAAATTTACTAACCGACATACGAACCAATAATACACCGACAACCATTCATGTCAAGATCATTTTTACATGCAATTAGTTGTGTAATTTTTAATAACCATGCATATCCTATTGCTTTTTATCGAATAATTGAGATCAAAAAACTGATAACCTCCACAAAATAACTTGACAAAAACGTTGTAACGCTCTACTTAGTTCCAACATGTGGAATCAACAGTCCGCTCAGCGAAACAAAGCAATATTTCCAGGTAAGTAAATCTTGATGAAGTGCAGGTAATGGAAAAAGATAGACCTATGAATACAAAGACAAAAAATGGTAACAGCTCTTCAGCCGAGAAAGCCCTTAATATCCTGATGGCCTTCACCCCAAATAACAATGAACTGGGTACAACGGACCTCAGCATCAAGCTGGGCATGCACAAGTCAACCACCAGCAGATTAATAAAACTGCTGGTGGCTACTAACTTTCTTCAGCAAAACCCCGTCACGAAGAAATACCTGCTCGGCAGCTCAGCCTTACAAATAGGACACGCAACGACCCGGTCGCTTGACAGTAAACTCCTTGCAGTGGCTCACCCGTGTCTAGCAGAACTCTCCCAATTACTCGGAGAAAGTGTGGCCATGGAAATGCTCAGCGGAACCAACGTGGTATTGGCACTTCATGTGGAAGGACCGAGCCATATTCGCTTCAACTTTCAACAGGGAGAGCAGGTCCCCATAAATGTTGCAGCCGGAGCAAAGGTCATATTGTCACAAAGTGACCCCAAATTTGTGGAGATTTGTCTTGAACAGGAGTTCCGGAAGTTCAATGAAAATACCATAGTCTCTAAAGCGGAGTATAGAAAACTTCTTAAGAAAATTAAAAAAACCGGCATCGCCTATGATAAAGGGGAGCGTTACCTGAACACCCACGCCATGGCCACACCCATCTATGATATGGAGGGTACGACTAAGGCTGCAGTGGTCCTGGCCGGACCGGCACACCGGTTGACTGACAGTTTTTTGGAATCGGCGATTGCTCCTCTTCGAGAAACCGCAGAGAAAATATCAAGACTTCTTTTTCATTAATCCTTATTTCTCCGTTCCACTCCCATCGGCCAGAGAAAGGGACAGGGGCTTCAATTGCAAATACAACCACTCCTGTCCCTTCTTTTCATCTGAACTTACTGAATTTCAACTGGATTACAAAGATTAGATGAGGTTGACGAAATACTTCCGCAAGCCTCACATGAGAATTTCATTTCATCAATTTTTCCGCTGCAAACCTTGTCTGCCGGAACACCACATAAATTTTCGCTCTCAATATCGGTTGCTGGATTACACAGATTGAGGCGTTGCTCTGATTCTACGCCGCAGTTTTGACATTTGTATAACATTGAAATGCCTCCTCTTGATCTTGATAATGTTGATAGCTGCCCCAGTATCGAATTCCAAGGAAATCTGGTAAGGATCCAGCGGCTTCTGCATAACTTGCGCCAGGTCACATAGGGTAGCTTACTACAAAGCTAAGAAAAAGACCTCCGGTTGTCAATCTGGAATACAGCTCCCATTTAAAGAAATCTGTATTATATTTTATAAAGTAAAAGCGAGGGACAAAATGGGGGGTAAGATATGAAACTTCATTTGTTGATCGCGGCAACATTATTAATAATTTGTAGCGGTTGTGTGGCTGGCTACTACAGCAAGCCATATAATGACGGGTATAATCATCCATTTTATTATTACGGGTATGGTTCTTCTTTCTATCCGTACGGTACAATTATTTATCCGCGAGACCATAGTAATTTTCACCATCACAGTCGGTTCAAACAATACAGCCGGTTCCAACATCACAGAGGGTTCCAAAATAAAGGCGCGCTCCAAGGACATGGTGGTTTTCGCCGCGAAGGTGGTTTTCACCGCGAAGGTGATTTTCGCCGCGAGGGTGGTTTTCACCGTGAGGGCGGTTTTCGCGGCAGTGGAAATTTTCAAAAACGTGGTCACTTCAGGGGACATGCCGGAAGGCGTTGATTTTCCTCAATACAGGATGAATTGACCTGGAGTTTTGGTGGAAGCGCTTTCTGCAGGAGAGCTTATTATTTTGCATATAGCCTGATGACTGCATATCATTTCAGGTGGAATTGGATAAGTGGTACGAAAAAATGTGCTACTGATCGAGTCGTAATTCCAAAGTTGAGGAGCTGTGCAGCAAGCATTCCAAAGTTGAAATTAATGCAATGAGGGCTCTCAAATGACCTTAACGAGAACACAGTTATCTGAAAAATTTTTCACCCTGGCCGAGATGATGAATATCACCGACCAGGAACTCGCAAGGCGGAAAGAATATCTCCAGTTCGGTCCGGAAGACGAGGAGCGATTACATAAGCTTGCCTCGCTCTCTGAGAGTTATGCCGATGATGTCATAGATGCCTTCTATAAGCATCTGCTGTCCTTCGAGGAAATGAAAGCTTTTTTCCCCGACAGCGACGCACTGGCCAGGGTCAAGGCTAAACAGAAAGCATATTTTATCCGGCTGACCCAGGGCAATTACGATATCGGTTATGTGGAGGAGAGGTTGAAGGTCGGCACAATTCATGAGCAGATCGACCTGCCGGTGAAAGCCTACCTGAGCATGTATAATTTCTATCTGCGTGAAGTATTGAAGCACATTTTCGCAGCGGACGCAGAACACCCGGATAAGGTTATGGCGAGCTTCTTCTCTATGATGAAACTGGTCTTCCTGGATATTTCCCTGACTATCGATACCTATATCGACTCCCGCGAACGGACCATTAAGGCTCTTCAGCAGGAAGCAATCCGAGAGCTTTCAACTCCGGTATTACCTTTTCGCGGGGGTATGCTGCTGTTGCCCATTATCGGCCAGATCGATTCACAAAGGGCGCGGCAGCTGACCGAACATCTGTTGGAATCTATCCGTGTCAACCGGGCCAAGGTAATAGTCATTGATATCACCGGTGTTGCCACCGTTGATTCACGGG
This sequence comes from uncultured delta proteobacterium, assembly GCA_963709755.1. GTDB lineage: Bacteria > Desulfobacterota > Desulfobulbia > Desulfobulbales > Desulfocapsaceae > Desulforhopalus_A. Next base: position 140,396 of record CAVPXO010000005.1, on the reverse strand, counting down.
TGGCCAATCACCTGGTACAGACTGTTGAGGCCGCTCGGTTGATGGGAGCCGAGGTAGTACTTTCCGGAATCTCTCCGGATATCGCCCTGACGCTGGTGACACTCGGTATAGATCTGGGGCCGGTTGAAACCGTGGGTGATCTGCAGAGTGGCATAGAACATGCTGAACGGCTTCTCGGTTATAGGGTCAGGCAATTCGGAGAAGCATATGAAAACAATATGGGGGATGAGAAAAAATGAAGGCTCCGATCCTGAAACAGGGCGACTACCTTATCGCGTCAATTCAGGGTAATCTGACTGATACCGACCTGACTTTGCTACAGGAAAATCTGGTTCAATCAGTACGCATCAATCGTTCCAAAGGGGTAGTAATCGACGTGACGGTGCTTGATGTGATGGATTCCTTCGCCGCCCGGACCCTTCGTTCCATCAGTATCATGACCCGCCTGATGGGTGCAAATCTGGTGATTGTCGGTATTCAGCCTGACGTTGCCTTTGCCATGGTCCAACTGGGACTGACATTTGAGAATACCATGACCAGTCTCGATCTGGAGGACGGAATCGCCATGCTCAAGGCTGCGGATCAAAAAAAGAAAACCAGTCGTCATGGATTCTGAGCGGATTGCCATAAGTTCCGATGCAAGCGTTATGTCTGCCCGCCAGAAAGGACGTGAGCTGGCACTGGCGATGGGGATAAAGGGGAGCGATCTGACGCTTATGGCAACCGCTATCTCCGAAATTGCCCGCAATATTGTGCAGTACGCCGGTCAAGGTCAAATTGAATTCCGCAATGTCATACGGGCAGGAAAACGGGGGTTGATGATCATCGCCCGTGACAACGGTCCCGGCATTGCGAATATCGATCAGGCGATGCAGGACGGTTTTTCCACCTCTCGAGGTATGGGGCTGGGACTTCCTGGAGCGCGGAGATTGATGGACGATTTTGAGATCGTTTCCGAGATCGGCAAGGGCACGACGATATCAATGACTAAGTGGGAAATTTAACATGAAAGCTCCTGATAATCGGCAACTGGACTGGGGCGTAGCCACACGGGCCTTGCCAGGTGAAACCGAGAACGGGGATGTTCATCTGGTTATCAAAACTGCTAATGGCTGGCTGCTGGCGGTGGCCGACGGCCTCGGACATGGATCGCAGGCAGCCGTCGCGAGCAGCATTTTCATCGAAGTATTGTGTCGCCATATTAATGAGACTCCGCTCAACCAGATCAGGCTCAGCCACGAGGCGCTGATCGGTACCCGTGGTATCGCCTGCACAATAATAAGCATCGACAGCAAACAGAACCTGCTCAGTTGGGTTGGAGTCGGCAACGTGGAAGGAGTGGTTTGCCATCAGGGCCCTGTCGCGGTACCAAACGAATATGTCACCATGCGCGGCGGTGTGGTTGGTTATCGGCTTCCTGAGCTCCATCTCTCACATCTCCGACTTCTCGATGGCGATACCATTGCCCTGGCAACAGACGGTATAGCAAATAATTTCATTGAGATCATCTCGGCTCCGCATCCACCCGAAGTGCTCGCCAACCGCATTCTCAACTCCTATGCCAAGCCTGTTGACGATGCCCTGGTGCTTATCGCCCGCTGGCATGTCGCTCAGTGAGACAGAGAGGGGAATGCCGTGAATATCTCTGCCAGTCTCTCAAATATTTTTCTGACCGATTACCGACAAACGCTTAAAGAGTACGTTCTGGTTGGTGCAGGTGAAGAGGTGCTGATGCAGGCCTATGAGCTTGGTCGGCGCGCTATTGCTGAACAGCGCAATATTCTTGACGTGATGGCTATGCATCACGATATCATGCTGAGTGCCACGGTCGCTGCTGCTGATACAGAGCAGAGAAGGATCTATCTCGGACGCAGCGAGCAGTTCCTGGCTGAGGTGATGGCTCCGTTTGAAATGATGCACCGAGGATTCGTTGACACCATTCACCAGTTGCAAGAGGTAAATGCAACACTGGAACAACGAGTGGAAAATCGAACCCGGGACTTGCAGGAGAGTCAGCGAAGAAGTGCCGATCTGGCACGACTCTATCTGATTCTCAGCAATACCAATTCAGCCATTGTACGCCTGCGCACCCGTGAAGAATTGTTAAAGGAGGCATGCCGGATTGCTGTTAATCAGGGAGGGTACCTGATAGCCGGGGTTGTTCTGCGCGATCCTGATGCACACTCCCTTCAGGACAGTTGGTATCATCTGAGTCTGGCAGGTTCAACGTCTACCGGAACGCCCATTGATCTGGTCAGTAAACCGGTTCGTGCAGCACTTCAGGCTGTCTTAGGGACAGGGGATCACGTGGTCCGCCACCTGGACGATCGGGACAGCATACTCTGGGACGGGATCATTCTTGATTACACAGCGTATGCCTTGCTCCCCCTGATGCTCAACCGGGAGGTGACCGGAGTCCTGGCTCTTTTTTCCAGGGAAGAAGACTCTTTTAACCTGGAGGAGATGCGGCTGTTGCTGGAAATGGCGAATGATCTTTCTTTTTCGCTTGAACATATTCAAAGAGAGAAACAACTCAACTATCTTGCTTACTACGATTCCCTGACCGGGTTGGCTAATCTCAGCCTGCTGCTGGAACGTATCCCTGTCCAGATTGAGGCAGCCAGACGATCGGGTACAATGGTCGCCATGCTGCTGATCGATCTGGTGAATTTTTCCGACGTCAACGATACCTATGGCCGCCATATCGGCGACAATCTGCTCAAGCAGGTCGGAACCCGTCTCTGTAAATCTGTCGGCAGTTGCGAAACCGTAGCGAGACTGGGACTTGGTCGTTTCGCCCTGTCATTTAACCAGGTCAGCGATACCAGCCAGGTAGCCCATAAGCTGGAACGGGATGTAATGCAGGCCTTTACTGCACCTTTTCGTGTAGAAGGCACCGATATCCATCTTGCCATTCAGGCAGGCATCTCATTGTTCCCATCCGACGCAGATGACGCCGATACGCTTTATAAAAATGCCGAGATCGCTCTCAAAGGAACTCAGGCCAGGGGCAACCCTTATTTGCTTTATGATCCAGCCATGAATGAACGCATCATCCACTCGGTCACCATGGAGGCGAAAATTCGCAAGGCTATTGAAATGGACCAGCTGGTTGTACATTATCAACCGAAGGTTTCCACCATCGACAAGAGCATTGTAGGCTTAGAGGCTCTCTTGCGGTTTGCAGATCCGGAAGGCGATATCGTTCTTCCCGATAACTTTATCCATCTGTTGGAGGAAACCGGGATGATAGTTGAGGTCGGTTTCTGGATAATGAGGCAGGTGGTAAAGGATTTACAACTCTGGCGCAGGTTGAACCTCAACCCACCTGGTGTTGCAGTTAATGTTTCTCCTATTCAACTGGAACAGCAGAATTTTCTCGCTTCCCTCCAGACAATATTGCGCGATACCGACGGGCGCAGCAATGGGCTGAATATAGAGATTACCGAAAGTGCGGTAATGACCGAGGTCAAAAAGAATATTCCCAAGCTTCAGGCCCTGCGCGAGATGGGTTTTGAGATTGCTATTGACGACTTTGGTACCGGCTACTCCTCACTCAGCTACCTTAGCCGTTTACCAGTCAATGCACTAAAAATCGATCGTTCCTTTATCGTTGACATAACAGAACACCCCAACAGCCTCGCCATTGTCACTTCGATCATCTCGCTGGCCCATTCCCTTGATTTGCAGGTGATTGCTGAAGGAGTGGAACGGGAAGAACAGGCTAAATTGTTAAGGCTCCTGCGCTGCGACCTCATTCAGGGTTTTCTGTACAGTCCGCCTTTGCCCGCTGACGGGATTACGGCTCTGCTTCATCACGGTCATCCCTGGTGATTCTGTCCCTCTACTGGAATCGTGTCTCTATTATTGCTATTCAAAGGCAGCAGGATGGTGAAGGTTGAGCCTTTTCCTGCTTGACTCTCTACTCGTATTTCTCCCTGATGGTGCTGCATGATACCATGGCAGACCGATAAACCAAGTCCGGTCCCTTTTACTTCAGGTTTGGTCGTATAAAACGGCTGAAAGATCAGGTCCATCCGGTCGGGCTCAATTCCGGTGCCGTTATCTTTTATAGCTACAGCGATTCTGTTATCCTCCTGCCTCGTGATTATCATGATCTCCCCGCCACTCTTCATACAGGCGTCTGCCGCATTGTTCAACAGATTAAGAAAGACTTGCTTGATCTGGTCCGGTATAGCCATGACCTGCGGCAGGTCTTTGGCATAATCGAGTCTGGTGACGATCCCTTTTTGCTTGAAATCGCTCTTGCACAGCAACAGCAGAGATTCCAGTAATTCATGCACATCCATCAACTCTATCTTTCCCGATGAAGGCCGATTGAAATCCTGGAGACTGCGAATCAAATTTTTCATCCTTTCACTTTCATTAATAGCCAGCTCAAGCATCTCCCGGTCCTCATTTTCCAGTAACTTTCGCATTCCCTTGAGGATAGTCATAACGCTCTGCAGGGGATTATTGAATTCATGGGCAATCGAGGCGGACAGTGTGCCTATTGCTGAAAGTTTTTCAGCATGCAGATACTGGGCCTGCGTCTCCTGCAGATCGCGAGTACGCAGCTCGACTCTTCTCTCCAGCTCCTCATTTAAGGCCAGCAGCTGTTCTTTTATTAGTTTTCGCTCCGTAAAATCGGTAAGTGTGACGATGAAACCGATAATCTGTTGATGACTGCCTTTGAGTGGCGACATGTTGAGAATGAAATAGGATACTTTATCGTCATGGTTTGTATATTCGACTTCAACGTTTTTATAAACCTGGTCGGCCACTAAAGGAAGGAGAGAGATATAACGTCCTGTCTCCGTCACTTTCAGTTTGAACAATTTATCAAACTTCTTCAGCAGAGGAGATTCAGCACACAGTCTAAAGGCAAGCCTGCTTGCCCGAATGATCCTTCCCGATTCGTCGCAGACGATAATTGCTTCCCCGGCCTGATCGATGATAGAACGGGCAAGCCTTTCGGCGGCCATAAATTCTTCATTTCGCTTTTGCTGGGTAAGGTCGGTGACCGCCACACTGATTCCCTGCATACCGGAATGGTCAAAGGAGCAGTAGGAGATCATAACAGGAAGAGTACTGCCTTTGCCGGTTACCATAGACATTTCAACCCGGTCGCATTCAGCGGCGTATTCCGAAAATCGGGCTGTGAAAGAGGCTTGATCTTCCCGGGATACATGCGAGACAATATTATTGCCGATCAGGCTTTCCAGCGGGAGCTGCAACATTGTCGCCAGACTCTGGTTGCAGTAGAGGATAGTCCCGTCATGGGCGAGGGTTGCGGCGCCCTCGTTCATTGTCTCCACCAGAACCCGGTAAGGATGTTCCGCTCCTTTCAAGGTGAAAATCTGTTTTCCATCCGGCCCGGAAACCACAAAAGCATCTACTTCGCCACAGCCTATTGCCCGCAGTGTCTCTTCCGCCTCTTCCAGGCGAACCTGAAGCTTTTCTATCTTGCACAGAAGTGCCTGAAAGGACATTTCTTTCGGCAACATAGGCGCTACTCCTCTTTCCTGAGATCCAGACCTATTAGAATGCGTTCAGTTTTGGACATATCACCGATGAATTTGCGCAAAGGCAAAGGCAACTCCTTGATCAGGGTAGGCGCAGCTACAATCTGCCCCTCCCTGGCTAAAGCCGGCTGCTGATAAATATCGATTATTTCCAGTTGATAGCGCCCTTTCAGGTGTTCTGCACAGATCTTTCGGACATTCTCAATTGCCCGCTGAGAATTTGGAGTCAGACCGCTTATATAGAGACGCAGGACATAGTGAGCCTTCTCTCCTTCCTTGATTGCCTGCTCGAAAGCTTCTGCAGCATTCTCAGGTGGTGATGAATCACCATTCTTTTTCATTTCGTCCATCATTTCCTCCATTCCTTTATCCTTAGTGACTGAAAAAATCAGTCAGAATGACTTTCGCGAAGGAACTTATTGCCCACTCCCACAAAGGGGTACCAAACTGAGTACCCTTGCAGGGTGTTAGACAAGCGGTTTGATATCCAGTCCTACCAACACCCGATCAGTGTTGGAGAGATCACCGATTATTCTTTTCATCGGTTCGGGAAGCTTTCGGATCAAGGTCGGCAATGCCAGGATTTGATCCCCTTTTGCCAGTTGAGGGTTTATGGTCAAATCTATCACCTCTATACTGTATTGCCCCTTCAGGTGTTCCTCACAGATCTTCTTAAGGTTGGCAAAGGCGGTGATGGATTTGGGCGACTGGCCGGCTACATAAAGTCGTAACCTCCACTTGCAGGGAAGATCATCGGTCATTTCTGTAATTTTCATGAATTACTGTTACCTCACTCTTTCCGTTCACGTAGATCCCCTTGTGGGGTGTCAGTTACTTCCTCATGTAGGCAGCCTGGTCTATCCTGTGTTTTATTATTTTTCTTCCGCAAAAACATCTTTAAGCTGAATACCGCTTGGAGCGATGCGGAATTCCTTAATTTTATTGGAATGATCCATGCCACGGGATTTGAGGATGTAAAGGACTCGGTTTCGTTCACCTTTCTCTTCGATGGTCCGCAACAAGATCCAGGTATCGATAAGTGAGGATATTCCTACCTCCGTATATTCAATATTCAGACCCATGGGAGTAAGATCGGTGCAAAAAGCAGTAATTTGTTCCATCTTTAAAAAATCGATCAAACGCGAAAGCATCGATTTGACATCCGACTCGGTCGCCGCCGCGACAAGATTGGAAATGGGATCGATCACGACTATTGTGGGTCTAAATGTTGTGATCGCCTTATGCATGGTGGCCAGGTGCATCTCCAGACCATAAAGAGTCGGGCGGGAATTGCGAAACTCAAGGAGCCCTTTGCTCACCCATTGTTCCAGGTCTATGCCGATGGAGCGCATATTGCGAATGATCTGAAGCCGCGATTCTTCAAATGCAAAATAGAGACAGCGTTCACCGCGTCGGCAGGCGGCGTCGACGAAATGGGCAGCCATGCTTGATTTTCCAGTACCGGCAGTCCCGGAAATGAGGATACTGCTCCCCCGATAGAATCCTTTTCCTTCAAGCATCGTATCCAGCATTGGTATCCCGGCGGACACCCTTTTAGTAGATGCGGTATGGTCGAGGCCAAGGGAGGAAATGGGCAGGACAGAGATGCCCTGGTCGTCTATGAGGAAAGGATATTCATTCGTTCCGTGGGCCGAGCCACGATATTTGACGATCCGCAGCCGCCGTGTGGCGATTTGATTGGAAACAATATGATTAAGGAAGATCACACAGTCGGCCACATACTCTTCCAGGCCGAACCGGGTAAGGGTACGCTCTCCCTGTTCACCGGTGATGACGGCGGTTACACCTTTGCTCTTGAGAAAACGAAACAATCTTTTCAGTTCAGCGCGTAAAATAATTTCTTGATTAAACCCGGAAAAAAGCATCTCTATAGTATCAAGTGCCACCCGCTTTGCGCCAATGCTGTCTATTGCGTAACCCAGGCGAACAAAGAGTCCTTCCAGATCGTATTCACCTGTTTCCTCAATTTCACTTCTTTCAATATGTACGTAATCGAGGGTAAGCTTTTTTCGCCTTGTCAGGTCGTTCAGATCATGACCAAGAGATGCAAAATTTTGGGTCAGTTCTTCCGTCTTCTCCTCAAATGAAATAAAGACACCAGGCTCATCAAATTCCATAACGCCATGAACCAGAAATTCCATGGCAAGCAGAGTCTTCCCGCAGCCAGTTCCGCCGCAGACCAGAGTTGGACGACCGAGAGGAAATCCCCCACCGGTAATTTCATCCAATCCTATTATTCCTGTTGGACATTTTTTTAAAGTTTCAACCTTGGCCCCTAAGGTGTCTATTCCGATTTCCATATCCATTCTCGCCTCAATTGAGTTAAAACCTCACGTACTTCTTCAACAAAGAATAATACAGCTCAAAAATAAAGCATCTTTGGTACAGGAATGCGATAGCCCCCTTAATCTTGTCCTGACTTTTTCAAAAAGTTCCTTCAAATTATCCGTAAATCCCTAACAACCTACCCCCATTATTCTACATTTTCAAGCAATTTGAGTTTGTTCTGTAACCATTGATCAAAAACATTGTTCAGCCTGGTATTTTGAAATTGAGAGATGGTGGTTTCTAAGACACCCTCGCCTGACCTCAAGGAACAAATATTGCACGTTCCTTTTTTTTGAATGCTGCATCAGGCCTGAACCGGATGGCGGAGCCGGCCATTGGTCTCGCGACTTCAGGTGCGGGAAACAGCAGCAACAGGCAACGATATTTTCTACACCTCAAGGAGAATCCAGCATGGATACTGTCACAAAGGAACGCAGAGCTTTATGCGGAATCTGCCCGGCCGGCTGCTGGGTGGTCGTCTCCTGCGACCGGCATGGAAAAATGCAGGCGGTGCGCCCGGATGAGAGTTCGGGCCTGGGAATGCTCTGCACCCTGGGAGAACATTCATCGGCAATTGTCTATTCAAAGAACCGTCTGCGCACACCTTTGCGTCGCACAGGGCCGAAAGGAACCTTTGCTTTCACACCGATATCCTGGGATGAGGCCTACGACCATATTGTCGCTTCTCTGAGCTCGATTAAGGAACGCCATGGAGCTGAAGCCACGGCTGTCTACACCGGCCGCGGCAGTTTTGAACTCGCCCTGTGCGACGTCTTCCAGCCCGAGGGTGTGGCAGTGTCGTCGGCTTCCAGTGTATTGTTTCCATTCGGCTCGCCCAATACTATGGGCGTCGGTGCCTTGTGCTACGTGTCCTACGCCATGATCGCCCCCCATATCACCATGGGCGGCATGCTGATCAACATGTTTTCCGACATCGACCAGGCCGAACTGGTGGTGGTGTGGGGCGCAAACCCGGCAACCGATTCCCCACCGGTGGATCTGCAGCGTATACTGGCGGCGGCTTCCCGCGGCGCGCGTGTGGTGGTCATAGACCCGCGGCGCACAAAAACGGCCAAACTCACCGACGCGGAGTGGATACCGATTCGACCGGGAACGGACGGAGCCCTGGCGTTGGGACTATGCCAGGTGCTGATCGAGGAGGAGATAATCGATGAACAGTTCGTGGAACAATGGACCCATGGTTTCGCCGCCTTTGCCGAATATGTCCAGCATTTCAGGCCGGAGGTAGTCGAGGCTATCTGCGGCATAGACCAGGAGACTGTGCGCCGGCTCGCCCGGAGCATCGCCTCGGCCCGGGGTGCGGCCCCTGTGATGTACACCGGTCTCGAGTACAGCGACAGCGGCGTCCAGGCCATTCGCGCCAGCATGGTCCTGTGGGCGCTGGCGGGCCAGCTGGATGTGCCAGGCGGCCGCTGCTTTGCCATGCGGGGCAGCGATTTTCCCGTCAACCGCGAGGGACTGTTGCCTAACCCCAACATGAAAAAAGCCCTGGGACGCAGTCAGTTTCCGGTGTACAGCGCCTATCGCGGGGAATCGCACGCCAACTCCCTGCCGGACGCGGTGCTCAAGGGCGATCCCTACAAGATCCGTTCGCTGATCATCTCCGGGGCTTCGCTCATTACCTCCTGGCCCCGCCCGGAAATCTGGAAGCGTACCCTCGACGCCCTCGACCTGCTGGTGTGCATCGACGTCAATCTCACCGCCGATGCCGCCTATGCCGATATCGTCCTTCCGGCCGCGACCGGCTATGAGATAGAGTCATACATGCGTTACGGCCCGCTGTTCAGGCTGCGGGAAAAAGTCATCGAACCCGTTGGCGAATCACGCAACACCTTCTTCATCCTCGCCGAACTCGCCCAACGGCTTGGCTATGGCCATCTGTATCCGCAGAACGAGGAGCAACTGCTGCGCCATGCCCTGAAGCCTTCGCCCTTTACCCTGGAAAATGTCCGCGAAGCCGGCGGCACCGTCAGCATCGAGACGAAAATGATGCAATACCGAAAATGGGAAAAAGGGCTGCTGCGTGCCGACGGAGAGCCCGGCTTTGAAACCCCCACAGGCAAGTTCGAAATCGCCTCGACCATTCTGGAGGAATACGGCTACGCCCCCCTGCCGGTCTATATCGAACCGCAGGAAGGTCCCCTGGCCCAGCCGGATCTGGCGCAGCGCTATCCCCTGGTATTTAATTCCGGGGCTCGGGTCACAACCGATTTCCGTAGCCAGTTCCATGGCATTGAGGGACTGTGCCGACGTCGGCCGGAACCCACAGTGACCATCAACAGCGGAGACGCCGCCGCACGAGGCATCGCCGACGGAGACCGGGTGGTGGTCACCAGTCCCCGCGGACAGGTGAAGATGCGCGCCCTGGTCACCGACGACATTATTCCGGGCGCGATCGACGCCAATATGGGCGGCGGCGGACCATTGGGGCCGCAGGCGTGGCAGGAGTGTAACATCAATGAACTTACGGACCTGCGCTTTGATGCCATATCAGGGTTTCCCATCTATAAGGCCCTGCTCTGCGAGGTGCACGGGGACAGCGGCGATACTTCATCCGTGCCGATCGACTCCGGCGAGTTGGGCGGAACCCCCAGTGCAACTCTGCATCTTGATCCGGCAGATACTGCCCGTCAGCGCATTTATCTCGATCACAACGCCACCACCGCTCCGGATCCCGAAGTCTGTTCAGTGATGCGGGATGCCCTGGAACAGGGCTTCGGCAATGCCTCCTCCATTTACCAGGAGGGCAGACAGGTCCGCACCGCTATTGAGAATGCCCGGCGCAAGGTCGCCGGTCTGCTCGGCTGCACGGCCCGCCGCCTTTGTTTTACCGGCGGAGGCAGCGAGGCGAATAATCTGGCGATAAAGGGTGTCGCCTTTTCCTTTTGGCAGGAGAGGCCACACTTGATCACCAGCTGTATTGAGCATCCATCGGTGCTGCAGACTATGCACTGGCTTGAAAGCTCATGGATTTTCCGTGACGTATCTGCCGGTGGACAGCTACGGCATGGTCCGGCCCGGGGATCTCGAGGAGGCTCTGACCCCACGGACCCGGCTGGTCAGCATCATGACGGCCAACAACGAAACAGGTACTATCCAGCCCATTGCCGAGCTGGCAGCCATCGCACATGCCCGCGACATCCTCTTCCATACCGACGCGGTGCAGGCCGGGAGGCAAGATTGCCCTCGACATTCCAGAACTGGGGGTTGATCTCCTTACCCTTTCAGCCCATAAACTTCACGGGCCGAAAGGCGTGGGCGTTCTCTATATCCGCAAGGGAGTCGGGCTGGAGCCTTTAATCCACGGCGGAGGCCAGGAATTCGGCCTGCGCGCCGGCACCGAAAACTCCCTCGGCATCATAGGTTTCGGCAAGGCTGCCGACCTCGCGCTGAAACGACTGCCGCAAATGGATGACCAGGTAAGGAAACTCCGCGACCGCATGCAGAGCGGCATCCTGGAGATGCTGCCCGGGTCGCGGGTGAACGGTCATCCAGTGGACCGGCTACCCAATACCCTGAACATCTCCTTGCCGTCCATCCGCGGGGAGAGCATGGTTCTGGCCCTGGATCCCAAAGGAGTCTGCATCTCTTCCGGTTCAGCCTGCAAATCGGGCTCCCCCAACCCGTCGCCTGCCCTCATCGCCATGGGGCTTAGCGAGGAGCAGACGCATTGCGCCCTGCGCTTTTCCCTGGGAACATCCACCACGGAAGAACAGATAGACAGGGTATTGGCGCTGCTGCACCAGGTCACCCATGAATCCATTTCCACGGTCCGCTTCATCGGCTGCCGATGAGGCCGCCGTTTTCCAACAACAATTTATTTCCAGGAGGATTTTTGAATGAAACCCGGAACCTGTAAAAATATGCCTGTCCGAAGCGATTCCCAGCACCCATCCATGGCCATTGACGACATCGGAACGTTCAAGGTGTCCGTCGCTGCAACCGGTCTTCGCCCTCCCCTGTTCCATTTTCCCCAGAGCCGATCGGCAAAGACGGGAATCGATCACGATGCCACAAAATTCTCCCACAGGAGACTGACCTCCAGCAATTATCTCGATCTCGATTTTAAGACCGAGATCAGCAGGGATGTGCGCCGGGGACTGTCATTGCCGCAGAAAGCCATACCTTCCAAATATTTCTACGACGACCATGGCTCGCGGCTGTTCGACCGTATCTGCTGTCTTCCCGAATATTATCCCACCCGTTGCGAGATTGCTCTTCTCGAAAAACTGGCACCAGCTATCATGTCATTTTTTGATCGGGAACCCGCCGATCTGGTGGAGATAGGTTGCGGCTCCGACACCAAGGTGAGAAAACTGCTGCATGGCATCGATGAAGCACTGCTGGAAAACGTCCGCTATGTGCCGGTTGACATCAGCGGCGAATGCCTGATCCGCTCGGCAGTGCGGTTGCTCAGGGATTTCCACGCTCTCCGCATCCATACCATCACCGCCGATTTCACCCGCCACCTTACCCATCTTCCCCGGCGCCGCAAGCTCATCGTCTTTCTCGGAGGAACGCTGGGCAATTTCACCGCGACGATGACCAGGCGACTGCTTGGGACTTTCGCGGCGGTTATGAATAGCGATGATCGCCTGCTTATCGGGATCGACATGCTCAAGCCGGTAACTCTTCTCGAGAGGGCCTATAACGACAGAGCCGGCATTACCGCCGCCTTCAACCTCAATATCCTGGATCACCTCAACAGGCGACTTGGGGGAAATTTCAATACCACCGATTTTGACCACCGGGCGTTTTTCAATCATGATCAGGAACGTATCGAAATGCACTTGGCTGCAAAGAGGGATGTGGAAATATATATCACCGATCTGGATATGCTGGTCCGTATTGACAAAGGAGAAACCATCCACACCGAAATAAGCCAAAAATACAGCCGCCATGGTGCCGAAAAAATGTTTGTCGCGGCCGGACTGCTCCCCGTTGCCTGGCACACCGATGACAGGGGTCGGTTCTCACTGGTGGAACTGCGCAAGATAGAGACTGTTTGAACCGTGAACTAAAAGAAGACGATCAGCCACATCAGCATAAAAAAAGCCTCAATGACAGTATCGAGAAGATAGATCGGAGAAATTCTCTTTTTGGCGACGTAAATGATCTCTATCAGACTCAACCCAAAGGCGCAACCAAAGGCCAGCAGGAAGGTACTGAGCCTGATTTCCGTCCTAAGGCCGTCGGTCAGATAGACGAGAGAGATTACCACCAGCAAGACGCCGACAGTCTTGACCAGCCACTGATCCGTTTTCGGCCCGGTTATTTTCATGAAACTGCCAATATGGATAAGCGGCCAGATCCCGGTAATCAGATAATAACTACCTTGCACTATTGAGAGTTTTTCGGCAGAAAACATCCTTCGCCTGCTCCTTTCGTCAGCTGTTGTGGATTCCTTTCTTCTTTTGAGTATAAGCGGTCTTTTCTGGCCACCGGCACCGTCACCGCAATTTGATCAGAGCAATTATAATGCCGGTAGTTCATAGATAATTTCAGGAACAACAGGAGCGCGTGGACTTCGTTTTGCCAAGAGGAGTTCGCTGGGAAAATCCAAAGTTATCCGATGGGACAAGAATATCGTCCTGCAGAACAAGACATTTTTCCGCCCGAAGTGCATATTCAGGATAACAACGCCAGATCGGCAATATGTTGTGTCACCACTTGACTGCCCGATGAGGAGATTTACCTTTTTTATATCTCCAGACCGATAGGTGAAAACACCATCGGAGTGTGAAATTAGATGAAATATGCAAAGGTCCGGCAGGGAGAAGCCTGCCTGTCCAAAAAAGAAAGACAATTCAGCAAGAGGAGAGACTGCTATGAAAACAATACTTGTTCTGATGTTGGTTCTCCCGCTGTTGTTCCTGTCAAGCTGCAGCAAGGAATTGGTTGGTGGAGCTGCGGTGGGAGCCGGCGCTGCAGGAGCGGCCTATGAATATCAAAATAAACAGGCAATGGATGATCTGAAAAGTGATTATGAAGCTGGCCGGATTACAAGAGAAGAATATGATCGTCGCAAAAAAGAAATCGAAAGCAAATCGCTTGTATATTAATGTTTGTTCGGACCGGCTAGTGTTTGTTCAGACCGGCGTAGACCAGACATACATGCCGGCCGTTCTCTCCATATATTCAACTTCGACGACTCTATCAGCCGGACCCCCTGCAAGCCCATAACATACATGCAGGGGTAATAAATGTTCCTCACGAGGATGACAATACCTTGCACCAGGTGCATCAGACCAATGAGCCAGTTTCTGTTCTCTTTCAATTTCTGAAATCCCGTCACTGGTCAAAACCTCTAACAGCCAGTTCTCAAACCCTTTATTCAGAGCTGCGGTCTCTTTCGTTGGTGGTTCCCTAAAGGCACGAAGATTATGGAAAGAAGAACCGGATCCGATGATTAAAATATTCTCTTTCCGCAGCTCTCTCAACGCGCTACCTAATTGAATGTGCTGTCCGGGATCCAGACTGTTTATGAGGGACACCTGAAGGCATGGTATTGTCGCAGCCGGATACATGATCATGAGCGGAACAAAAAGGCCATGATCGAAACCCCGCTGACCATCCAGACTTGCCTTTATACCCTTTTTGTTAAGCAGGGCAGATACTCTGGCTGCGAGTTCCGGTTGCCCCGGCGCCGTATAGGAAAATGCATAGGATTCTTCAGGAAAACCATAATAATCGTAAAGCATTACAGGTTGTTCGCCACTTTGAATAACAGGCGCATCTTCTTCCCAGTGGGCACTGATCACCAGTATCGCACTGGGAGCAATAAGTGTTGCCGGCAGCTCTTTAAAAAAATCGATCAGATTTTTGTGCCGAGGATCATTCAACAGGGGCCACGGTCCACCACCATGGGAAATATAAATAATTGAACCCTGCCGGTTATTGTTGCTAAAGATCATTTTGCCGCCGCCCATATTTGCTCACCTTCATGGTATTCTCTGCAGGTTCGACCTAATGCTTACACCGGTTGCACCGAACTGTAATCGATTACGTTTTTGGCAAAAGAAATTCTCAGGTTGAAGGTACCTGAACCATGATTGCCGTACCGGTTGCGCGGATGATCTGCTCCGCCAGAAGGTGCAGCTCAACGGTTACTTTTCGACCCTTAATTTCAACAACCCTGCAGCGCACCTCCAACTCGACGCCAAGAGGCGTTGGCTTAAGGTAATCCACTTTCAGTGAAGCTGTGACGAATCTTGAGATGGGATCTCCGGTCTCCCTTGCCTTGGCTGCGGCAGCTGTACCGGCACCGTGACAATCCATAAGAGAGGCAATCATCCCGCCATAGACATATCCGGGAAAACCACCCGAATATTGAAGTTTTGGTGTATGGCGGCAAACACTTTCCTCTCCATCCCAGTAGCTCTTTAGATGCAATCCATCTGGGTTGTTTCGTCCACAACCATAGCAGTGTGCGTAATCTTCCGGATACAGATCCTGAAACGCCTGATCAGACATATTTCCCTCACAATTTTTATTAGTAATTTCAACTTCTCTTAATGATATTAATTTCTTATAAATCGTTCGCCTACCTTGCGCTTATGGAACTGTTTGATTCAAATAATGATTCCGCAAAAAGCTTTCCCCCTGGTGCTCTACCCATCGAACGAGCATAATTCGAAGCAAGTTGAACGAGTGCAGCGTTGTCAGACGCCGGCGAACCATCCGGAAGGTGAAGGTTATTCTCAAAACCAACCCGAACATGCCCACCTGATGTTGCAGCCTGAACCATGACACTGTACTCAGCCTGTCCAAAGCCGCAGGCCATCCAGGGACTTTGTCGTTTAAGGGCCTTCAGGTAGAGCCGCAGATCCTCCTGTTCTCCTGCATCCTTGTCGTATCTCCCGATAACAAAGAGCAGCAGATGTTTCTCGCCGGGAAGTACTCCTTCAGCACATAAAGTTTCGTACCATTCGACGTCCTCAGCGCTGTAGAGGATAAGCTGCACCAGGACACCGGTTCGGAACAATTCTGAAAAAAAACCATGCCCAGCAGCGTAGTCTTGCCGATTTTTGATGAGTTCGCGCAGCCCACAGGAAAGACAATGGGGAGCCAGCCTTTTCATCTGCTCAATCTGCTCAGTCGGCCGGTAGATACCTGCGGATTCAGAGGAGACCTGAAGCACCATCTTCCCACCTACTGCCGACTCCAATTCTTTTAAAACAGGACCGTAGAGCCGGTGATCCAGGCTGTGCCTGCCGTGCCTGTCCCGTACGTGAAAATGCATCATCCCCGCCCCTGCTTCCATGCAGGTTTCAGCAGTCCTTATTAACTCAACTGTAGTAAGAGGCAATTCGGGATGATCCAGTTTAGTCTTGCGGGCACCATTAGGCGCAACTGCAATCAATATCGGTCCCTGATCCACTCTCGCCACCTAATCCCCATAGACCACTCCGGCTGCAATACCTATTTCCGGCATTACATCGTAAAAACCGATCTGCGGGAGATTTCCTCCGGCTGCTTTATGTGCAGCCGATGCAGCGATCCAGGTATGGAGTTCCATCGACCCTATTCCGGCAGCGGCAATCATTTCCTCCTGGTCCCAGTTGTCGTATTCTTGCAGGCTGTTCTCTTGCAGGACATTGAGAAAACGCTGGTCGGCCTCTGAATTGAGGTGCATCTGCGCTGCTGTCCGCTCTCCTCTGGCTATCATCTCGGCACCTTCGTGGTGCATGGTGTATAATCGTTCAAGCCATTGCTGTTGAGTAAGTGACAGAGGATCTGTTCCTCCTGAAAGCTGCCATGCCGCCACCGCCTCGTCCCCTTCCCCCAAAGCCGGATAATACCGTGTGGGATGATGGGACATGCCGCCTGACGCCAAAAACAATATACGTTTGCCAAGCTTTGCACTAAAGCGGCCAATAGTTTCCCCAAGCAGCCGCGATCGTACAAAGGGAACATAGGGAGGTGTAATACAGTTGATAAATACAGGTATCACCGGACGAGCAGAGAGCCCTCCGAGCATAAGGTGAATGGTCTGCGAGAAGGCGTGATCGACCGTCATGCGGTAAGAAACCGAGGTGTCGAGCTGATGCCTTCGGAGATCGATTACCAAGTCGTTGGCAACATCCGCAGGCACCTGCAAGGGACCGGGAAAACCACCGATATCTCCAACGGCCTCTGCCTCAAAGCCAACACAAAACGACGGCATCATTTTCAGAAAAAAACCGTTGAAATGATCTGATCCAAAAGCAATGACCAGCTCGGGATCAAAATTGCCGATTGCTTTCGCCTGATCGGCAAAAGCGCGCTGCAGCTCCTGCCATCTCTTCGGCTCTTTTTTATAGCAATATAAGAGGGGGCTGTGCGACGCACATATTAATCTGGTCTTCATGAGCGTATCTCCCTGTCTTTAGCTCTTCTTTTTCTCCAGACCTATCGGTCCGGTATTGTCGGACGCCGTAAAAATCCTTTCAATATGTCTTTTTTTGATTCGCCACCTGCCATCCGCGCAACGAGAATATTCATCGACAAAATCGGCCACCAGGAAGGGAGTCGCAGGTGAAATCGGCGGCGGTCCGTCACAGGCAAAAGTTAAACAGACACTTTCTCCTGCTGCCGTTTCAGTGTTCTGTAGAGTAATCCTTAAACCGGTTTGCATATGCCGGGATGTACGCACGCCCTCGGCAGACCGACCGGTAAAGAGAGCTGTAATTTCATTTTTCCCGCAACTGACCCTCGGGCCATGACTATACCTGGCATCTTCGGTAAACAGCTCGACCAGTTCCTCTATTCTGTTGCCATCGAGAAAATGACAAAAATTGACATTCAAATCTTCAATTGCCTGTCTGGCTGCAATACGATCAAGATTTTCTAGGAGAGTCTCCATTGGCCAATTTTCCTCTGTTCTATAATGATCGGGTTGTACTGTGTTCCGAGATTCTCGATACTGATTTCGACAGGACCACCGGTTACCAGGAAATTCGCATGGTGTATGGATTTTCTGTTCTTTGACGGTTTAAAAGCCGTACCGCAGGAAATAACATCGCCAGGATAAAGAGTATGAAACTGGCTGATAAAACTTACAATTTCAGCAATTTTATAATTATAATACCGGGTGTTATCTTCGGCTACAATCTCACCGTTCACACGGCAGGTTACAGCCAGATTATCCGGATCCGCAACCTCATCTTTAGTAACCAGCCAGGGACCCAGCACACCGAAGTTATCCGTGCCCTTGTATCGACCGGCATACGAAAGGTGCTGTTCTCGCTGCTCAATTTTGTTTGGGTCCAGCTCTGAAGCATAAAGGGCCAGATAATGAAAAAGATCCTCAGCCCTCATTTCATTCCCGGTGATGTCATTAAATATTGCATACCCATATATAAAATCATGGGCACAAACTGCATCAACATCCCTGGCAGTCTTGCCTATAATGACAGCCAGTTCGGGCTCTGGATGCATACTGCCATAATAGCTCCTCATAACTAAAGGTTGCTCATGCCCCACCAGACAGGAAGCCGGCTTTAAAAAAAACGCCGGATGGTCAGGAGCCGAGATTTTTCGACTGTTGCTAGCTGAATTGTTAAGAGCCACGCCACATATTTTTCCGGGATGCGGAATTGGTGGTTGCCAGATCACTTCATCTGCAGGAATTGTTTCAAAATTATCACCCGGAGCCAGTGCCCTGGCCGCAAGAGCCAGTCCCGTCGCGCCGAGCCGGATGAAATCAATCATATTAAGAGGGATTTCGTTTTTCAGAGACAGGGCATGGGTCAAATCGACTATTTGCGACTGCTCATTAATCACTCCGATCCGCTGCTGATTCCGGTGGCTGAAGCTGACCAATTTCATTCTGAAGACTCCTTATCTATCGGCAACCAGATAGTTCGATACCAGAGTGACAATCTGAGCTTTTTCGATCACTTACTGGGATGTAAACAAGAGCGGAAAGAGATTTTTTCGAGAAGTCTTATAGTGCAATTTTAAAAGCTCTTTTGATTGATCCACATCTTTTAGGCAGATCGCCTCAAAAATCTGGTTATGCTCTTCCTTTATTTCCATGATACGATTAAGCCGTAAATCTTCAGTCCGGAAGCGCAGAAATATTTTCTGGCAGATATCCCTGTATTGGGCTGACAGAATATCATTTTCCACCATGTCAACAATACCTGCATGAAATTCCGTGTCCAAAATGAAAAGTTTCCGGGTAACATGAGTGACTATAGCATTTTCGTAATCGGTTTTACGCTTTTTAAAGGCTTGTAATTTTTTTTCAGTTATACTGCGAATTGCCTTGCCGATAAAACCAAGCTCCAGGACCTCGCGGATTTCATAAAGTTTTTCCGCCTCTTTCTCTGTCAGCTTATGAACAGAATAACCCTGATTGGGCACAAAATCCAAATATCCCTGCTGGGCTAAAATACTCAAGGCATTGTTGACAGGTGTTCTGCTGACATTGAGTTGTTTGGCGAGATCGATAAAAACCAGCCTCTGCCCGGGAACAATTTCATAATTAAGCATCAGCTCAATGATCTGCTGATGCACCTTTAAGGTTAGATTACTTTGTTTCTTCAAGGCATTTGACCTCATTCTATTGTAGAAAAACAGGCCTGAGCAGCAGATAATGTTCAGGAGCTAAAGGATACTCAAACAAACTGCGTCTAACCATAAGAAAATCCAAAGTAAACTACTATTACATTACGAATGGCATGTCAACAACTCTGAATCGTCCGCCTCTTTTTTATTAAGCCGGTTTGGCTGGTGTGCTCAACGTCAAATCTACCAGGAACCAATCAGATAGAGCCAATTCCTGCAACACAACCTTGACAGCCGATAATATTGTATGTAATATAACATGCAACTGCCCTGTGGTCAAGCCGGACAGGGAACAGCTTGCCAGAAACTAACGATTTATACGATGGAGAAGAGAAATGAAACCTTTCCAGGCCTTATTAGAAGAATCGGTTGCCAGTCATGGTCATCTCTGCGCAGGCCAGATCATCGGTGTTCGCATGGCCATTCTCGGCTGCAAACTGATAGGCATTGATGATCCGAAAGATGGACGTTTTCGCAAAAAAATCATTGTATTTGTTGAAATAGATAGGTGTGCTACCGACGCAATTTCCAGTGTGACCGGCTGCCAGCTCGGAAAACGAACGTTAAAATTCAAGGATTTTGGCATCAATGCAGCAACCTTTGTCAACCTTGAAACTCAAACCGCGTTTCGAGTCGTTTCTACTGAAAAGTCCAGAGAGCACGCTCCTGCTTACGCACCGGAGGAAACCTCACCGCGACAACAGCAAATAATCGGCTACCAAAATATGCCTGATGAGCTGCTCTTTGATGTTCAACAGGTACATGTCTCTCTCCCCGATTGTGATATGCCGGGCCCGCCACGCAGTCATGCTGTCTGTGGCCGGTGCGGACAGATGGTTCGAGACGGGAGAGAGGTAAGCGCAAGCGGTCGGATTTTGTGCCCACCCTGCAGCGACAAAAGCTATTTCAAAGTCATTGATTCATATTGGCTTCCGGAAACACAAGATATTATCTCGGAGAAAAGAATATCATGAAACAGGTTGTTACTCTTGAAGAAGCTGTCGGATTCCCCCTGGCCCACGATATAACTGAAATTCGTCCCGGCGAGTTTAAAGGCGCTGCCTTTCGAAAAGGCCACATCCTCAAACCCGGCGACCTGGAACATCTGCGGAAATTGGGAAAAAATCATCTGTATGTTCTCAAAACAGAAGACAACGAGCTGCACGAAGATGAAGCAGCAATTGCCCTGGCAAACGCACTGTGCGGGGATGGTGTCGGCTGGCAGGAAGCCCCAAAGGAAGGGAAAATAACATTAAAAGCAACCAGAGACGGTTTGTTCAAGGTAGACGTTGATGCGCTCATGCAGTTCAACATGCAAGGCGACGTCATGTGCGCCACCCGACATACCAACACCATGGTGAAAAAAGGTGACACCATTGCCGCCACGCGGGCCATTCCCCTGGTAGTCGCAAAGGACAAGGTACGAGCTGCTGTCAGTGCAGCTCAATTATCCTCCACCAATGTTTTACGGGTGGTACCCATTAACCAACCGAATGTCTCGGTTCTTATTACCGGTAACGAAGTTTTTTATGGTCTTATTACAGATAAATTTGAATCGATAATAACCAGAAAGGTCAAGGAGCTTGGAGGAAACATACTTGAAGTCGTCTTTTTGCCCGATGATGACGACATGATAGCGGAAGCTGCTCTTCGCCAGATGGACAAGGGTTGTGACCTCCTGATCACTACAGGGGGCATGAGCGTCGATCCGGATGATCGAACGCGACATGCCATGAAAAAAGCAGGTATCGAGGATATTGTCTATGGTACACCGGTGCTGCCGGGAGCGATGTTCATGGTTGCCTACATAGGAAGAATTCCTGTGCTCGGGATCCCGGCCTGTGGCATGTATGCTTCCCGCACAATCCTGGACCTTGTGTACCCCAGAGTTCTAGCCGGTGAAAAAATTACCCGTAAAGAAATCGCTGCGCTGGGTCATGGTGGCCTCTGTCTTAATTGCCCGGAATGCACATTCCCGATTTGCCCATTTGGTAAATAGGACACGGTGCACAGATAATCGTCGTCATTACATACAATTATTTTTGGCGTTTTTGTATTATATTTAGTGAAAATAGTAGCTTAACTTATTATCTTGCATTACTCTCTCCAAAAAAGATATTGACAGCCCATAAATTTCATGTAATCTTTTGAGGACAGATACAGAATGAAGAACCGTGGAATGTTTTTTGAACTTATCCATTACATGTAATTTTTCATACACTGACAACATCAGACAGTCTCAACAAGTGGCTCAGCAAAGGTTTCAATCAGTTGCAATGAAGGTGTATCTTAATTTATTTACATAAGCTCTCAGAGCGCTGGCTCTAGAGGCAGTTAATTTTCAAACAGAGGAGATATGGATCGATGGAACCAATCAAAACAAAAGACAAGACGGTCTTAAGGTCGCTTGGCCTCGGCGGATACTTTGGCGGTGGTGCCGAAGGTATGGTGGATGTCAAGGATGGTAAGATTGTCCGCGTTCGACCGATGCGGTATGGCTGGAAATATGATAAAAAGGATGTCCGCCAGTGGAAGATGACACGAAACGGCAAAACCATCGAACCAACCTGGAAGTCACTTCCCGGGCCATTCTCACTCGCTTACAAGAAGCGGGTCTATTCCCCCAACCGGGTTCCGTTTCCCATGAAACGGGTAGACTGGGATCCAAACGGCGAAAGGAATACACAAAATAGAGGTGTAAGTAAATTTGAGCGTATCTCCTGGGATACAGCCAGTAAACTTATCGCCGATGAAATCAAAAGAGTCCATAAAGAGTACGGCGTCAATGCCATCCTGATGCAGGGTGACGGTCACGGGGAGTGCAAGACCATCAATACACCCCATGGCCATCCCGGCGTACTGCTCGAGTATCTTGGTGGTTTCACCCTCCAGGTACGAAACCCAGACAGCTGGGAAGGCTGGTACTGGGGTGCCAAACACGTTTGGGGTCAGGGTGCTCAAGGAATAATGTATCCGGCAGCCAATATCGTTAAAGATACCGTTGAGCATGCGGAAATGGTACTCTTCTGGGGCTGTGATCCGGAGACGACCCCCTGGGGTTTTGTCGGCCAGTTTGCCAGCAGGCTCTGTTACTACTTCACGGAAGTCGGCATTAAACAAGTCTACATCTGCCCCGACTGCAACTACGGCACCGCCATTCATGCCGACAAATGGATCCCGGTTTTGCCCAACACCGATGCGGCCCTGCAGCTTGCCATCATCTACATGTGGCTGATCGAGGGAACCTATAATAAAGAGTACGTTAAAACACACACCGTCGGTATGGACAAGGTGGCGGACTACGTGCTGGGAAAAGAAGACGGTGTACCCAAGACCCCAGAGTGGGCCTCACCAAAATGCGGAGTTCCCGTCTGGACCATAAAGGCACTCGCCCGTGAATATGCCAATAAAATTACTTCCGTTGCCCATTATTTCGGTGGCGGTTTTATCCGTGGACCCTTCTCCCATGAACCAGCCCGACTTGAGTGTATTATGCTCGGTATGCAGGGTCTTGGTGGCCCCGGAGTCCATCAGCATCAGTTTACCTACTTCGGCCTGCCACGCGCAGAAGGGCTTGGCGGGACATTCTTCTGGAACCCGGAAATTGAAGAACGCATCGCCCTGCCGGTTCTCAGTGCGGTCAGCGCCTGGCAGCAACAGGTCATTCCCAAGACTCTTATCCAAAACGCAATTCTTTCGGATGAGCCTATTACCTTTAGAGGTACAGGCGCCCAGAATGCATTAACCCATGATCAATTTGTTGAATATACCTTTCCGATCCCTAAAGAGGAAAAAGGTTCCAGAATTCATATGATCTGGACGGACAGTCCCTGTCGAATTACCTGTTGGAACTTTGGTAACGAGACCGAACTGGCCATGCAAAACTCCCAGGTTGAATGTATTGTCGCTCAACACCCTTGGTTCGAAAACGATTGTGTCTACGCCGATATCGTTCTGCCGGCCAATACCTACATGGAAGTTGACGACATAGTCACCAACATCCGTCAGGGCACAATGCAGCCAAATATCATGATAACTGAAAAAGCCATTGAACCTATTGGGGAATCCAAGAGTGATGCGCAATGCGTGCTGGAAGTCGCCAAGCAGTTTGAGGGAATGGAACAACAGATGACCGAGGGCAAGACCACCGCGGATCTGCAAAAACTTATCTGGGGATACATGGGTGGCGAGAAACTTGTTTCCTGGGAACAGTTGAAAGAAAAACAATACTGGATCTACAGTACCCATCCCGATTGGGAAAAGGATCCTCCAGGTTTTCGCGAATTCTATGAGGATCCGGAAGGACATCCACTCAATACCCCGTCAGGGAAACTTGAATTTTATTCAGAGGCCCTGGCCAAAGCCTATCCGCACGATAAGGAAAGAGGACCAATTCCAAAATGGATAGAAAAGAGTCATAATCATGACGAACGAATGAGCAGCCACCGGGCGAAAATGTTTCCGTTGCTGCAGATGTCCAATCATGGTCGCTGGCGGGTACACGCCCAATGTGATGATATTACCTGGACCCGTGAAACACCCACAATGAAGGTAACAGGGGCCGATGGATATAAATACGAACCATGCTGGTTGAATCCTAAGGAAGCCGAGAAGCGTGGTATTAAAAACGGCGATATACTGAAGGTCTTCAACGAGCGGGGAATTGTTCTGGCCGGTGCCTATGTGACTGAGAGATTGCGGGATGGAGTTGCCTACATGGACCATGGTGCCAGACACGATCCTATCAAAACAGGATCTATAGAACGGGGTGGAGCGATAAACACTATTACCCCCGGCGCGGTTACCTCGGAGAACTGTGTTGGTCAGATTGGAGGTGGTTACCTGGTAGAGGTCCAGAAAGTGAGCGGCGAAGAGATGGACCGATGGAGGCGAGATTTCCCAGATGCCTTTAACCGAAAGTATGATGCGGCAGCTGGTCTTCGGGTCGATGCCTGGATAGTTGATGGAGGTAAAAAATAATGAAAGTATTCACTGTTGATCTCTCAATATGCAACGGCTGCTACTGTTGCCAAATCGCCTGTAAAGACGAGCATGTAGGTAACGACTGGACTCCCTACGCCAAACCGCAGCCCGATACCGGCCAATTCTGGATCGGTCTGACGGAGAAGGTTCGCGGCCATGTGCCCCATGTCAAGGTGACCTACACACCGTTTATATGTCAACATTGCGACGATGCTCCCTGCATTGAAGAATGTAAGGCAGGGGCTATCTATAAGCGTGATGACGGACTGGTGATCATCGATCCGGTGAAATGTACGGGTTGCAAGCTTTGTGCCGATACCTGTCCGCACAATTCCATATACTTTAATGAGCAGCTGAATATAGCTCAGAAATGTACCGGTTGTACCCACCTGCTGGATAATGATGCAGAGTGGACAGTCCCTCGCTGTGTCGATCAGTGCCCAACCGAGGCGCTGCGTTTTGGGGAAGAGGCTGATTTCGCCGATTTCATCAAAGATGCAGAACTGCTCAATCCGGAGGCCGGCACCAAATCAAGAGTATATTATAAAGGATTACCGAAAAAATTTATTGCCGGTACCCTCTACGATCCGTCGCAAAAAGAGGTTATCATCGGTGCCACCTGTACCATGAAGGATCAGGATTCCGGGGAAGAATTCACAGAAACAACAAGTAACTTCGGAGACTTCTGGTTTAAGGGATTGCCGGATAATCGCAGCTATTCCCTCACCTTTGTAAAGGATGGTGTTACCATGACCATGAAAGATATCACGACTGACATCGATCGTGGATTAGGTGACATTGCTATGGATATGGCAGGAAAATAATTGTAAATCAAGACACCTGCAGCAATAAGCAGGTGATATAAAGAAGAGCCCGACCGAATTAATTCTCCACGGTCGGGCTCTTTTTATTTCTCATTGCTAAAAGACCTCATCACAATACTTCGAGTAGTTCTACCTCATAATAAAGTTCGAGCCCGGCCAGAGGATGATTGCCATCTATTGTTACCGTTTTCTCATCGACTGCATTGACCACGAAATTGACTCTTTCTCCATCCCTGTTCTGATATTGCACCGTCCTTCCGACAATCAGCTTTAAATCCGGAGGGAAATTGTCGAGATTGACCCTGAGCACAAGTTCTTTGTTATATTGTCCGTAACCCTCATCAGGAGAGATCTTTATTTTTCTGCTCTCGTTCTCAGTCATTCCCACTACTTTTTGTTCCAGCGCCGGCAATATCTGACCATCACCAATTTTAAAATTGAGCTCGGTCTTCTCTTTCGGGTTGCCGACAATGCTGCCGTCATCAAGTGTAATGGAAAATTGAATTTTTACTTTACTCCCCCATTCTGCAGTTTTCATAATATTCTCACAGCAGTCAGAGCCCATATTCATGTAAAAAATACGGCTGCTTCTCTGACAATTTAATTAATAGTCTAATCTTCCAAGATCGCCGACAACAATCATCAGCTTACTCAAAAGACTGTTTTTTCAGGCGGGCGGCGCTCCGGCACATACATATGGGGTATTGATCCTTCGTTCCATTTTTCCGATACATAGAGGGCGCAGTAACAGCTGCCGAATTCTTCCAAATCCGCTTGACAATACCGGCAGGGGCAGATGATATCCCGGTCATTTTCCAAATCACCCGAGGCAAGCCTGCAGGGGCATGACATATAACCGTATCGTTCCCTGTTCATCAGAAGTCCATCAAGAATCTCAAGTGTTTTTATTTTGTCTTTATTAAAAAAAAGCCCTCTTTTTTCCTGGACATCCTTCAGTCTTTGGTAGAGTTGCTCCGCATTCATCAGATCTCCAACGCCTCCTTAATATCTTCTTCCCTATACCCAACAATGATTTTGTCGCCGATGACAATTGTCGGGAAAGAACAACGTTTATTGAGTTTTCTTACCTCTTCGAGCGTCTCCCTGCGTTCCTTTCCCTGCAGCAGATCGACATCGACAGAATCAAACTTGAAATCCCGGTCCTCAAGCATTTTTTTCATTGTTTTACAATGACCACAAGTACTTACCGCATACAGTTTAATCATTTTGTCATTACGCATGATTGATACCCAATTATCCTCTACTGTGTCAGCTGGAAACTCAAATGCTATCAGGATTCTTGTGGAGGCACTACGGTTACGGGGATTTTGCTTTTTTTCAAGACTCCTTTTGCAGTACTTCCCAGTGCTGATTTAGAGAATATGTGTTGGTGACCACCAAGCACAATCAAATCACATTCATTCACCTTGGCGTTGTGCAGAATATCATCAATGGTTTCACCGTCACTGATTATAATCTCGCGGGATTGAAAATCACAGGAAGCATTATCTATGCCTTCCTGTTTACAAAAGTTGTTTATGGCTTGCCTGACAGTAGAACTGGTGGATTGTTTTCCAAGCAGTGATTTATGTGCAGACATTTTATGGGAACCGATCATTTCCTCCCATTGATGTTTACCAAGAAGGCCTTTAAGCCTTTCGTTCATATGATCGGGTAATTTCTCAATTACATGCAACATATAGATTGTAGCATTAAAACGAGTGGCAATGGCCACTGTAAATTCAAGGGCTGCCTGGCAATTTGGTGTTAAATCTGTGGCAAACAAAATTGATCTGATTGGTTTTAACATAAATTTATATCTCCTCTTGCAAAAAAATTATTGTGCACTTCTGCAGCAGTGTAATCAAGTATAGATTTCAGGCTCATATAATACCTGCCTATTGCGAATCTCAATCAAAAACTGACATGTAAAAACAAAAACACGGAAGAACGCCTACCCTGAGGCCATCAACACCCAGACAAATCATCATAGCTGCCAAGCTTTACAAAGAAAACCAAAACCGAGCTGGCAAGAATAAAGCAGCCCGCCAAAAAAATACCGGATGAAAATGTATACCTTTCTGCCAGAGAGCCTATGACCAAAGGAATTACCCCACCACCTGCAAGAAAAGCAAGTGGTGGCCCTATAGCACTTGTTATACTCCTGAGGGAAGGCTGCGCAATTCGCGACAAGGCAGCAAATCCGGCTGGGAAAAAGGCAGTAAGTACAGCAGGCTGCAGAAATAAGGCCAGAATCAATAACCAGCCCTCGCTACAGGAAATACATACCGTCAAAATTCCAGTCAAGAGCAGAGATATGGCTATTATCCGTCTCTGACCGACTTTGTCGGCAAGCCAGCCAGCAAAAAAAATCATTACAATGCCGGAAATTTGGGAGAGGCCGATCAAGGTATTTGCCCAGCTAAGATCGAATCCCCTCTCCGTCACCAGATAGAGAGGGAGCATGGCAAAGATTCCGGCATTACCTGCCATTGCCATCGAAAACAGAAGGACCATGAGCCAGAATGATCCTTTGGAACCAATGATTTTCACATTTTTCACACTCACAACCTGGCCCGGGAAATCACCTCCCTTGCCGAAAATTCCATAGAGGAAGGCTGAGAAAAGCGCTATAACCCCCCAGATTAAAATTATTTCCCGCCAGGATAACCAGCGGAGCAGGAAAGCTGCTATCAGAGGTGCCGATATAAAGCTCAGAGGCGGTGCACACTGATGGACACTCAGCCCTTTTCCCCAGTCGGATTTCTGTATTTCAGCAGTAATTGTAGTGATAGCGGAAGGCAGGTGAATGGAGCCTGCAAAACCAACCAGCAAGAGCAAAACGCTCAACTGCCACATGCTGTTGACAAAACTGCATGGAATCAAGGCTGCGCCTACAAGCAAAGCTGATACTTTCAACGTACCGAGGTGGTTGATCCTTGAGGAAATAAAACCGGAGCATATCGGAGCCAGCAGATATCCCAGCGACATCATGAAAAAGAGCGTGCCTGCCTCAGCATGATTAAGTCCCAGATCTTTTTCAATTTCCGGCATGAGGGGTGCAAACAGTATCCGGCTGACAAAACCGATATAAAAAAGGCAGGCCAGGAATACCGTAAGACCAATCTTTTCGCTGAAGGACTCAGGCATGGGGCAATCATAAAGACCAATATCTTCCAAAATAACCCCTTTTCTCTTTTTAATGTGTTGATGATGCGGCGAAAAGAATTTTCACTGGATGAAACGCCAGAAGGCTGTCCGAGAACGGACAAAAAATGCTTTTATTCCAACCTTAACAGTACGTTCCAATCTAATATTACCTTCCTTCCCTGTCAAGCTGTCCTTGCCAAAGAAACCGCCCAGCATTAAAAACCTGCGCTGGTATTTTCATATGTCCTTCCAGAAAGGTATTGCACCAAGAGCCCATTTTAACCATATTGGGATCAGTATTTTTTTATAACCCCACGAAATTGATACAATAGCAGGAATGGGAGAATTATTATGCTGAATATCGACAAAAACCTATGTAAAAAAGATGGATTGTGTGTGACTGAATGCCCGGTCTCGGTCATCTCCATGAAAGATCGAGAAAGTTTGCCGGAAGCCATTGAAGGCGCAGAGAAAATTTGCCTTTGTTGCGGACACTGCGTGGCAGTTTGTCCCCACGGTGCTCTAAGTCATGAAGCCACTCCTCTTGCAAGCTGCCCTGAAATTGACAAGGATTTGACTATAGATAAAAGGCAGGCTGTTCAGTTTTTGCGATCCCGGCGCTCAGTCAGGGTATTCAAGGACCAACCGGTCGACAAGGCAACAATTGAACAACTCATCAAAGTTGCAGGTTATGCACCTACCGGCAGTAACCTGCAGATGGTCGAATGGATGGTATTCAGCGATAAAAATAAACTTCATGAGATGTCGGCTCTCACAGTTGACTGGATGCGTGAAGCACTTAAACGAAACCCAACAGCAGTCCCGCCATACATGGCAAAATTAATTGATGCCTGGGATGCAGGGCACGATGTTGTTCTCCGCAAAGCACCGGCAGTGATTGTGGGGATGGTCAACAAAAATGCACGCAATGGATTAGTTGACACCACAATTGCTCTGACCTATCTCGACCTGGCTGCTCCCAAATTTGCCCTTGGCACCTGTTGGGCGGGACTGCTTCAAGGAGGTATGATCAACTGGCCTCCGCTAAAAAAAGCGATGGGGATAAGTGAAGATTACCCCTTTCATTATCCGATGATGATAGGCTTCAACAGCACAAAATACTATCGCATGCCTGAACGGAAGTCACCGCAAATAACCTGGAAATAACAAACTTAAAAACAAGAAGCTCAGGAGTCATCTCGAACTTTGTCACGGCCGTGCCATGCCGTGGCAAATGGTTCACGTCCTTTGATCAATACATTAGATTTGGAAGCACAAGAATGATTTGAGGAAATATTGCTAAAATGACAGTGCCAACCAACACAGCCATCATGAATGGTGCAATACCTTTGAAAATTGATTCCAGAGCAATTCCTCCACCGGGCATGCCTCTGGCAACGCCATAGACGACATAAACATTTATCCCTACCGGAGGGGTAATTACCCCCATCTCCGTTACCATTACAATAATAATTCCAAACCAGATAGGATCATACCCAAGGCCGAGAACTAACGGGAAAAATATCGGTACAGTCAGCATCACCAAAGCAAGGGAATCCATGAAGCAGCCACCGATAAAATAAACCATCACTACCATGCCGAGAATCAAAATGGGAGGCAGGTCGAAGCTGCCGATCCAGGTAGCAATATCATAGGGTATCCTTGTTACGGCCAGGAATTTCCCGAAAACAGTAGCACCGGCAACGAGCATCATGACCATGCACGAAGTTTTGAGTGTCTCGTACAGAGCGTCAACAAAACGTTGCCAAGACAACTGCCTGCGCAAAAGAGACACACCAAGTACACCAAAAACTCCTACAGCGGCAGCTTCTGTCGGAGTAAACAAGCCATAAAACAATCCGCCCATAACCAGGGCAAAGACAGACAAAGTCTCCCCCATCCCGGTCAGTGATTTTATTTTTTCTTTCCAGGTAAAAGACTCCCCCCGCGGCCCCTGTTCCGGCATAAAATGGCACCAGATCATTACGGTGATAATAAACAGAACCGTCACCAGGAGTGCAGGCAAAATGCCAGCCATGAAGAGTTTGCCGATAGATTGTTCAGTCAAAATGCCGTAGACAATCAGGACAACACTTGGTGGCATGATCATCCCCAGACCACCACCTGAGGCGACCGAACCTGCTGCCAGTTCATCGGCATAGCCGAATTTCTTCATCTCAGGGAGTCCAACGGTTGCCATTGTTGCGGCCGTTGCGGCACTGGACCCACAAACCGCTCCAAAAGCTGTGCAGGCCGAAACGGTAGCAATGGCCAGGCCTCCCTTGGTATTTCCAAGGAATTTGTATGCTGAGGAATAGAGTTTTGCGCTGATCCCTGAATTAAATGCCAATTGGCCCATGAGGATAAAAAGCGGAATGGTGGTCAGATCATAAGAAGAAAAGACTTCATAAAAATCTTTGGCCAACAGGTTTAAGCTCCCAGATAACGAGCTCATAATACTGAATCCCAAAAACCCAACCATGGCCATAACATATGCTACCGGCATTCGTGTCATAAATACTGCAATCATTAACACGATGCCGCTGATACCGATCAATGTGGAATTCATTTTTTTGTTAATTTGGAGAGAGTTTCAAAAATACTGTTGATGATGGTCAGAGTAAATATGACACAACCGCAGGCTAAAATAAATATTATTGCATATTCAGGTAGTTGAAGATTCATCGATAACACTCCTGATTCTTTCGAACTTATACTGAAGTAAAACATTCTCCAGGCTACCAGTGAAAACAGGATCAGGCTCAACAGCTCAGTGCAGAGCTCTATGATATACCTTGTTTTTCGGGGGAATTTGCGGATAAAAAGTTCCACACCGATATGCCCTTTCTCCTGGTGGGTAAAAGGCAGGGAACAAGCGATGGCTAAAGCCCCCATAAAACTGACAAGCTCGACAGTACCAAATATCGGATGTTTAAATATTCGTCCAATTACATCCAGACAGGTCAACAGGGCCATCCCAAACAAAAACACAGCCCCAACCATTTTGAGTTTTTCCGATACAAATAACAATGTCTTCTGGAACGATTCCATTGCAGGTTTTTTCTCCACTGAACAAATTAGCTTTCTATCGGGGAACAGACCTCACTTCAGATCGTTCCCCGTACGTGGCACAAGTGCGCAAATTACTTATTGGCTTCCAATGTATCACGAATAACTTTCACAACGGCAGCTCCGTCTAAATTGTTTTTAGTGAGATCTGCTGCATAGTTATCGATGATAGGAGCAACAGCGGCTTTCCACCGTTCAACCTCTTTGGCATCAATGCCGTTGGCGGTATTGCCCTGCTGCATGAAGAAGGCAAAGCCGGCCAGGTCACTGCTGTCCCATGCTTCACCGTGCTTGACAGACCATATCTTGTTGATTTCCTCGATGGCTTGCTGATCTTTTTTGTCAAGGGCTGCCCATTTAGCTTTATTCATGGTAACAAAAAAAGTTGTGGTGTAGGCAGTAGCATAACTGCAGGCGACATTCTTCGTTACTTCACCAAGTTTCCATCCCAGATTCGCTTCAAGCGGGTGTGCACTCCCATCAACAACACCTTTCTGCAAACTCTGGTAAGAGTCGGGCATACCCATGGCAACGGGGGTGGCACCAAGCGCTTTAACCATTTCGGCACTCATTCCTGTAGATCGAATTCTCAGCCCTTTTAAATCTTCAAGTTTTGTTATTACCTTATCGCGGGTATGGATAAAACCCGGTCCATGTGCGTGGAGGTACATCAATTTTGTATCATCGAATTCTTTGGGCTGCATCTTAGAGTACAATTCGTTGGCAACCTTGGTCGCTACAACTCCTGAAGGGTAACCAAAAGGAAGATCCAAGGCTCCGGACACAGGAAATCTACCACGGCTGTAAGCAAGTACTGAAAAGCCAATGTCGGTAATGCCATCGGCAACACCATCATAAATCTGTTTTGCATTCAGCAGGCTGCCGCCTGGATAATATTCTATCTTTACTCGGCCTTCTGTTTGTTTTTCAACTTCCTTGCACCACTGCTCGGCAAGTTTAGACTGGATGTGAGTTGGTGGGAAAAAGTTGCTGTACTTGAGAGTAACAGTTTCGGCCATCGAGACGACCGGAGTTACAAGAAAGAAAGAAAAAAATGCCAGGATTAAGGTACTGGAAAAAACAGATTTTTTCATGTGCAGCCTCCCTAAATAATGTTTGCTGTAAAACCACCTGTAGGCGATTACTCCTCCCGAAACCCTCCTGCCTGTCACAGGAAGCGATTATCCTTCATGCTCAATGTATTTGTTTGTAATTTACTCAATTAGATCAGGTAATGATATATATGACATTAAAAAACATCTCGAAATCCTGGTCAAATCGGTACGACCTGCCGTCCAGCCACAATGCAATATTACATGCAATATATCTTTTGTCAATCTTTTGCTTGCTGAATCCATCAATAATATAAATAAGCCGGCAGCTTATAAAATGGGTGCTTTCAGCAATACTTTTACCCGTGCTATATCCAGACAGTCCCTACATTTTTACTTTCCCGGAGTTCAGTGATTTTTATTCCAGCCGACTTTTCCCCCAAAACGACCTCTATCTCATAATTATTTGTATTTTCAGGAAGTCTTTCAAATTTGAAGTCTCCAAAATCATCGGTTTGCTGTTCAGCTATAATTTTGCCTCCTTCAAGTAATCTCACGAGAGCACCAGCCACACATTCGGTTGCTCCCTCCTCACCTGTGGCTACACTGCCGACGATCATGCACTTGTCGAAACGATGAAGGTTTTTATAGTAAACCCTGGGCCTGGTATGCATTGTTTTTCCTGCTAATGTTTCAAGCTGCTCTGCTGTTATATAAGAGGCCAGCTCCTCATCCTCAACATGCAGAAGAGACAGCGCCCCGGTCGGGCATACCTGAACACATCTTGGAACCTTCCAGCCCTGATCAAGTAAATGGGCGCAAAAGGTGCATTTTTGCGGAACCTGTGCCTCTTCATTCCACCATATTGCACCATAAGGACAGGCCTTTATAAGCACCTTTTGCCCTTTGGCTTTTTCCGGATCGATCAGCACAATCCCATCGGCTCGTTTATATATAGCGCCGTTCTTTGCTGCCTTAATACATGGAGCATCATCACAATGCATACAGGGTTTGGGCAGATATGCCACATCAATGAAGGGAAACCGACCCCGTTCTTTTGTTACAATATTCATCCAGCGATGTCCATGCAGCGGCTGGGAAATGGTGTAGCCCGGCCAATCATTGCCACAATATTCATCCTTGCAGGACAGAAAACAATTATTGCAGTTTTCACACTTTGCTACATCTATGACAAAAGAATATTTTTTCATTGCAGTGCTCCTTCCTCCCATAACTCAACCTGCACCAGACAGGTATTGGAAGCAGTCGAGTGAGATTTTGTGATGATGTTCCTGCTCGGCGTCAAAAGATTGATGCACCCGCCCCGATCCGGCGATGCTCCAGGCTCTCCGATGGGGTCGTATATGGCAGATCCTTCCGCAGACTGAACGGTTCCGGGAGGAAGCCTCTCCGTCACATGGGCGGCACAGATAACCTCCCCCCGATCATTAAAAAGCCTGACCAGACTGTTGTCGGTAATATTTCGTTTGCCTGCATCCTGGATGTTAATCCTGACAATCCAATAGTAATAGCCATCAATAAGCACCCTGTGGTCCTTCACATCGTTGATGACGGAGTCTTTGCCATCAAACATTGTGTGAAAACTATAGCGGGGATGGGGCGAAATCAGGTTCAGGGGATATTTGCCGTACAAAAGAGTGTTGTGATGTCCTTCCCAGGAAGGAATGAACGTTGAGATTGGAGGACGCTCCGGGTCGTCCGGCGCAAAACGCTTCAGGCTGGAGGATTCAAATTCCAGCTTGCCGGATTGCGTCTGTAATCCTTTTCGCCACTCATCGGTATAATCCGAAGGCAATGGTGTTAATTCCGGAACATTCTTTTTGGCTCCCTCTGCATACCAGCGATAAGAAACCGGAGCACGGTTCTCTACCTTTGGCGCCGGGACAACATAATAGCCTTTTTTTAGAAAGTTCTTCCATGACACCACTGTAGGCAAATCGCTTGCATCAAAAAGTCTGCGGCACCACTCAAGCTCGGTATTGCCTTCCGAGAACAAGGCTCCCATCCCCAGCCTCTGGGCCAGATCGAGAAAAATCTGATAATCCGACTTCGATTCACCAAGTGGCTCAATACATTTATGCTGCATGGTGATAACTCTATGATTCCATTGAATAAACTGATGATGGCTGTATCCCCCGGAATTAGCCGTTTCGCCTATATCCCACCGTTCGAAATTGGTGCATGCCGGTAAGATCACATCGGCAAACTTTGCCTCACCCTCAAACCAGATGGACTGGTTGACGACGAATTCAAGATTGTCGCTCCGATAAGCCCTGGCAAACCGGTTGGAATCTGCCATTGTACCAAAATGAGACCCGCCGTATTTATAGTACATTTTTGCCGGAGAATGTCCGGGAGCGGGATAGGTTATTTTCTTAAACTGCCCTTCAATACTTTTGGGATCAGTAGGATAGCCCTCACAGGACTGATTGAGGATTGCCTCCGGGATACGTAATCTTGGGATCATCTGGGAAACTGAATTCATAGACGGCAATTGCGGCATACGCTGATACATACTGACCCGCAATCCGGTATAGTCGAGATCTCCCGAGAGACCTCCCTCTGCATAGCCGGGGAAATAAAAATTGGTATCCACAGGAGCACCCTGCTGCAGGCAACCAAGATTGACACCGGGTTTACCTAACCCCTGCATGGCCATGAGACAAACCATGGAGCGTGCCCATTCAATTCCGGTTGCGCAGCGGCATGCACCACCAAACCCCGCCAACCCGCCGGGTGACAGGTACGTTTTTCTTGTTCCCCACTGTCGCGCAAGTGCCCGCACAATACGAGCCGGCACATTGGTTTCGGCTTCCTGCCACTCCGGCGTTTTCCGGATACCGTCATTTTTGCCCAGGATATAATCGCGCCATTTTTCAAAACCTACCGTCAGGGTCGCAACATAATTCTTGTCGTAGAGGCCTTCTTCAATCCAGACATAAGCGATGGCTAGCGACATGCTATTGCCCGTATCAGGCCGTGGTGCAATCCACTTGCCGCCAAGAAGCGCCGCAGTGTGATTATAATAAGGATCGATATGGACCATTTTGATCCCCAGCGACTTTGCCCACTGCCTCCGTACGGTTCCCTCAAAAGCACCGTATACGCCACTTGTGGACTCCGGGTCGCTCGACCAGAAAACAATCATCTCCGCTTCCTTGAGACAATCCTCTACAGTACCATAGGTATCTGTTGCTCCATTGCGAATTGAGTTGCCCCAATGATGTATCGCCCCCCAGTACCATCCCTCCCAACTGTCAGGATTATGCACCACATGACTTGAGCCTATGGTATTCATGAAGCGGGTCTTGGCGCTCAGCCAGTAGCCGATATTTCCCCAGGTATGATGAGACCCGCTGCCATTCATGATTGCGCCGGGACCGTGTACTTTTTTAACTCTCTTTATCTCGGCCGCCACAATATCAAGGGCCTCGTCCCAACTGATCCGCTCGTATCCTGAGACCCCGCGATTCTGACAATTGCGTTCGCCATCCGGATTAAAATCGACTCTTTTCATCGGATATAAAAGTCGATCTTTCGAATAAATAAGCGACTTAAGCCCTAACACATAAGGACTGACCGTTCCTTTTCGCGGTGGCGTAAAGGACTTTCCCCGGGCGTCGATGGTCCAGGAGCTGCCGTCGGTTTCATCAAATTCGATAGGCGTTATGCGAACGATCTTGCCGTTTTTCACATGGACAAAGACCGGCCCTCCATTGGTATTGCTGACATACCTGGTCATTCCATCAGCTATTGGTGTGCCGAATTGTGGATTCCCCGGAGAAAGCAGCATATTGAGGGTACGCATGAACCAGACGCCAAGTTCGTCTTTTCCCTGGACATCCACCTGGAAATTTTTCATCGCATTGATCTGCCTGAGATGGTTCCGGGGAGACAGCATCAATTGCACCGCAGTTGCCGAGCTGGTGAAAATCATTGATACGTCCGGTTTGGTTGCGACTCCTGCAGATGAAGATATTTGGCCATTCTTAAAGACATAGGTTCGCCCATGCACATCACCACGTACTTTAATCTCCGCGACCAGGTCTTTCTCCATCAGGCGAAGTTTAAAAGAGGGCACCAGTCTCCTCTTCACTCTCAGCAGCAGATACATGGTGTAGAGTATGCATCGAAACAGTAGATTTGATGTATTTTCCGAGCTGGTCAAAAAACCGGCGACAGACAGGTTAATCATAGAGTCCTCCATTATATATCATTTACTCTCCACCATTACATGCAATCTCTACGCCATTTTTTTTAAATAATATTTTCGGATACTTATATTTTTACTTGCCGTCATTCACCATAATTGGTATTATTTTTTACGGAATACGGTGACAAAAATAACAATCTACCATATTTGGTGATTAATGGATGATACTCTGTTTTTCAAGCAAGCCACTCTCCTGCTCTGCAGCAGCCTTGACGTGGAAACAGCGCTTTGGCGATGCTTCCGGTTTATCCGGCAACACCTTCCTGCTGATGCTATGTATCTTAATATATACGAGCCGAGTATCAGTGGCATCAGGTACATCGCCATGGCAGACCCCAACGGTGGACGCAAAATTGAAAAATCGATCCGGCTGCCTATTGATCTCATACAAGCCATAGAAAGCGGTCAAAGGTTAAAAGATTATCTCATCATCAACACTCCGGAAGCCGATCCCCTAGGATTGATAATCACAACCGAATTTGATCTTTCCAATTACTCCTTTATTGCCCTTCGTCTTTTTATTGAAGGCCAACGATTAGGCGTAATCGATCTCTTTGCAAAAGGCACTAACCGATTCACAGAAGAAAACGCCCGCCTCCTCTCCCAGTTGCGGGAACCTTTTGCCATTGCCATGGCCAATGCCCTTAAGCATCAGGAATTAATTGATATCAAAGAAAAGCTGCTCTCCGACAACCGTTATCTGCACAGTGAGCTCAGATCTCGTTCCGGGGATAAAGTGGTAGGAGCCGAAACAGGGCTCAAAGAGGTGATGGACAAGGTGGGCCAGATAGCCCATTTAAAAAACACCATCCTCCTTCTGGGCGAGACGGGCACCGGCAAGGAAGTTATTGCCAACGCAATTCATCAGGGGTCTCCCCGCAGCAAGGAGCCTTTTATCAAGGTGAACTGCGGAGCTATCCCGGAAAACCTGATAGACAGTGAACTCTTCGGCCACGAAAAAGGTGCCTTTACCGGCGCGGTTCAGCAAAAGCGAGGACGCTTTGAACGAGCACATAAGGGCACTATTTTTCTGGACGAAATAGGTGAGCTCCCGCCATGGGCCCAAATCCGTCTCCTGCGCGTCCTGCAGACCCAGGAAATCGAGCGGGTCGGAGGATCGCCCCCCATTAAGCTGGATATCAGGGTGATCGCAGCAACCCACCGGGACCTGCAACAGATGGTACATGACGGCCTGTTTAGAGAAGATCTGTGGTTTCGCATCAACATGTTTCCGATCTCTATTCCACCGCTTCGTGCACGGGTCGCCGACATCCCTCTGCTGACGAACTATTTTCTTGAAAAAAAATCTAAGGAGCTTGGTATTTATTCCATACCCCGAATTACAGAAGAAGAGCTCAAAAGTATTATGCAACAAAAGTGGCCAGGAAATGTCCGTGAACTTGAAAACGCCGTCGAACGCTCCCTCATCCTCCATCGCCAGGGCCCCCTCTATTTTCAAAAGCCGCAGGAACCATCACCGGGGGGCTCCAACGATGTCTCTCTCAAAATAGAGTCACAACCCAAAGCTCTTGACGATGTCGTGCGTCAGCATATTATCCATACTCTCGAGCTGGCAGGAGGGAAAATAAACGGTAAAGATGGAGCGGCAGCCCTGCTGGGCCTTCACCCCAACACTCTTCGTAACCGCATGATAAAACTTGGGATAGAATTTGGTCGCAAATACAAGTAAGGGATATGATAATTTTATTACTTTTTTGTGATCTTCAATAATCAAAAAAGCTTACTTTCTACATATATGAAACATAACAACTCTCATCAATAAACCTAAAAGCACTGATTTATATTTTTTATCATAGTATATCAATACATTAACTGTATCTCCGCTCGTTTACCACACTGGCACGTTTGTTGATACTAAAGAGATAAAGTTTTATCGATTTCGGCTCTTGTCCAGGAGGCTGTCCAGCAACACGTCTCACAGTGAATCTACTGGATAAAGGGGCTGACAAATGAAAGTTTTCTATTTTAAAACAGGGAGGCACAAGCGATGAAAAAAATTGAGGTGATCATTAAGCCCTTCAAACTTGAGGCGTTGAAAGAGGCCATGGCCTCTTTGAATATTCATGGCATGACGATCAGCGAAGTGAAGGGTTTCGGTCGCCAGAAAGGTCATAAAGAAATTTATAGGGGAGCTGAATATGAAGTGGATTTTATTCCAAAAATAAAAGCTGAAATAGTAATAAATGACGAACAGGTGGACAAGGCCATTGAGGCAATCATCGGCAATGTCAAAACCGGCTCTATCGGCGATGGTAAAATTTTCGTAATACCTGTCGAGACGGTTTATCGGATCAGGACCGGTGAGCGCGATAACGACGCGATCTGACAGGTAACTTGAAGGAATCGACATCACCAAACATGGTGATCATGCCTGCAATGACTTCCAGCCCTCAACTATTGCATTCCAGTCAATCAGGGGCAGCACCTCTTCTCGATAAAATAACGAGCAGGCAGGTGCTTGCCCGCCACACCCACTTCCCTTCTTACAGATAGCATCTTGCCTCCGGCTATCCTCGCATGAATGTTTACATCTCCTGATGCTTTGTTATAATTTAAGAGAACAGCTCACTGATGGTTCAATGTTCGACTAACTTTTGGAGAACAGACATGAACACTCTTTTGGTTTTTGTATCTCTTTTCATACTCTTATATTTGTTCATTCAATTCGCGCGGCAGGAGCATGTCCAGGATGACTTTGAAGACACCATTGCCGATGTCGAAGGACGATTGGATTGGGCTTATTCTCGCACATCTTTCCCGTTTGGCATGAGAGCTCAGCTTGAAGTGTCCCACCAATTGCTGGGCAAAGCAAAAAATCTCTGGAAAGAGAACAAATGGCACCAGGCATATCGAGTTGCCCTCCAATCTCAAAAAGCCATGAATAATGCCCAGAGCATTTATAGTTTAGCTCTCAAAGCTCATCGGCAATGATGATTATAGCAATAACCTCAACAACGCCATCTCCTTCCTGTCCCCTTGCGCCGCAGCTGGAGCGACATGTTTATTGAAAGTCGGTTTCATGTACTGTTTTTAAAGACTTCCGGATAAAGGTTTCTTGCACATTCCGGACAAATGCCATGGCTAAAATCGGCTTCTGAGTGCTTTTTTATATACCATTCTATCTCAGTCCAATAACCTTGATCATCCCGGATTTTTTTGCATGAAGCACAAATCGGCAGGAGCCCGCGGAGTATTTGTAGATCTTCCAAACTTTTTTCTCGTTCGCGAAGTGCCTTCGTGCGTTCTTGTTCAATTACTTTCCTTTGCAATCCAAGCCACACCGTCACCCATATGACAAGGAGGGAAAGAGTACGATTAAAGATGACTTTCCACATTTCAGGGGCTGGAGGTTTATATAAAAAGGCGCCCACTGTAAGAATTGAACAAGCGATGCCTATGATAAGGGTGAATCTTTTCTGAGGGGACCATAG
The DNA here is from genome assembly GCA_963709755.1 of uncultured delta proteobacterium. Classification (GTDB taxonomy): domain Bacteria; phylum Desulfobacterota; class Desulfobulbia; order Desulfobulbales; family Desulfocapsaceae; genus Desulforhopalus_A. Next base: position 100,184 of record CAVPXO010000005.1, on the reverse strand, counting down.
GGAAATTAATACCACCGCGATATAGGAAACACTCACAGCAACGCCAAGCGGGATCGACAGATCCAACAAGAGGATCATGACCATAAGTGATCCGCAGGCAAAATAAAATTCGAGTATCTTCCTCTTCTTATTTGATTGCCCCGCTGCATTTTTATCTATCATGGGAACTCCTTACATGCTCCGTGCTGCTATATCCATGAATGGAGTTTAAAAATAAACTCATCAGGAGCTTTTGTCTCTCCACGAATTAAATAGCTCAGATCTACCTGCGCCATAAATGACCCCTCTCATTCTCATGGGCGGCATTTTCACTTAATTTCGGCTCCTCATTCTAAATTCCAGGATGTTAATATCACAGCCAATGGATTTTTATCTATAGATATTAAATAGATACAGGATATATGATTAGAAGGCTATTGGGAATATGTTAAGTATTCTCTTGATGTAATCAACAAAGTTTTCCGGATAATGTGCCTTCCCTGAACAATAACAGCCACCTGGAAAGCTTTAATGTCCGCTTTTGACTTTTATTGTGCATTATATTTGTAAATGAAAACCTAAAATTGCCCAGAGCATTTATAGTTTAACTCTCAAAGCTCATCAGCAATAACTCAGAGTTGATCAACAAAATCAAACGCCGCATATATCCGACGACAAGCTGCTCGATTCCATATCTATTCTCATCCTGTCTTCGCTCTTCTCTTGTCCTGACAGGTAAAACATCCAAGCTGATTCTTCACCATCATAATAGAAACACGAAATAATTTGTCATAATAACAATTTACTGATACTCTTTCCTATCAATTGATTTTCCGTTGTTTTTGAAAATTATTATGATGAGTGACACATTCAAGTTCAAACGGTAAGCATTGAGCCTTTTAGGCCTTTCTTTGCTCTTTTATTCGAGGTCCACTTCATGTCTAAAAAGTCAACCTATGAGGAATTGGAACAGAAGATTAAAGAATTAGAGAGCGATTATTCTGAGTGTAGAAAAGAGCAGGAAGTGCTGAGTGAGCAATTATTGCGTCAGAACACCCTTATGGAGGCGAGCCTTGATGGCATAGCCATAATCGATCAAACACACAGAATTCGTCATTCAAACAGACGATTTGCACAAATGCTTGGTTATACATCTGAGGAGATGCTCAGATTGCATACGTGGGATTGGGAATGCGAAATGACTGAGACTGACATTCGCAAGTCATTTTCTGACCTTTCTAAAACCAAGACGACATTCGAAACCCGTCATCGTCGAAAAGACGGTATGATCTATAATGCAGAGGTAACTGCATGCGGGGCAAAACTGGGACAAGAATCAATGGTCCTGACAATAACCCGCGACATCACCGATCGCAAGCGTGCTGAAACGGCTCTGCAACTCTCTGAATCACGCACAAAATGGCTTTCAGAGGCAACGTTTGAAGCGATATTCCTCTCCGAGAAAGGGATGTGCTTTGATCAAAATACAGCCGCTGAGAAAATGTTTGGTTACAGCAATGAAGAAGCTGTCGGCAGACCCATAGCTAATTGGTTCGCACCGGTTGAGCGTGTTCAGGTTGGAAAAAGGATCACGGAGAACAATGCCACACCTTGTGAAGCAACTGCCCTTCGAAAAGCTGGATCAACATTTCCCTGTGAAATCCTTTCGCGTACTTTTTTTGAAGACGAACGAATTATTCGAAGCATTGCACTACGGGACTTATCCCGGCATAAAGAAGACCAGGGCAAGATTTCTCATATCAATCAATTACTGCATTACATAATCGAACATACCAATAGCGCTGTTGCCGTTCATGACAGGGACCTGAAATACCTATATGTGAGCCAAAATTACCTCAACCAGTATAAAATCGAAGAAAGAGATGTGATAGGGAGGCATCATTACGAAATATTTCCGGATCTCCCACAGAAATGGCGTGATATACATCAACGCGCACTTGCAGGAGAGATTTCCAGCGCTGAAAGGGATATGTATCCTCGAGATGACGGCACCATGGAATGGACCCGATGGGAATGCCGGCCGTGGTATGAATCAGGCGGTTCTGTAGGCGGTTTTATAGTCTACACCGAGGTCATTACAGATCGTATCAAAGCCGAAGAAGCACTGCGTGAAAGGGAAGAAACGTTGAGGGCTCTTGTCGAAGCTTCACCCGTGCCTATTATCAGCATCACTCCCGCAGGTCAGGTCAGAACCTGGAATACTGCCGCAGAAAGAACATTCGGCTGGAATGCAGAGGAAGTGATCGGGTACGCATTACCTATTGTTCCAGAAGAAAAACAGGGAGAGTATAATACTATTCAAAAGCAGATTCGAGCGGGCAAGTCAATTTCCCAGATTGAATTGACACGGATTTGCAAAGACGGGTCTCAGATAGAAGTGAGCCTCTCGACGGCACCCATTCGCGACGATGAAGGCAAGTTGGTTGCCATCATGGGGGTTTTTGAGGATATCACGGATCGCAAACAGGCTGAGATAGCGTTAAGTGAAAGTGAAACGCGATATCGGAATCTGGCTGAAAACTCGCCAGCCGTGGCGTTTCAGTTCCATATGGCACCGAATGGTGACTTGTCTATTCCCTATATCAGTGAAAAACTCTATAAATTTACTGGAATCTCGGCTAGACAAGCCATGCAAGACTCATCAGTCCTTGTTGGTCTGATTCAACCTGAGAAGCAGCAATTATTCAAGCAAAGAGTAGCCGAGTCGGCACGCTTGCTTCAGCCTTTTTATAATGTTTTCAAAATAAGCGTAGATGGTCGCGCAAGGTGGCTAGAAATTCGTTCAACGCCTCAACGAGAAAATGATGGCAGTACAATATGGAATGGATTCTTTCATGACGTTACAGAACGTATTCTTGCAGAGAAGGCACTGCAAGAATCAGAATGGAAGTTTGAAGCGCTCTTTACAAATGGACCTATTGGAGTCGCCTACCATCGAGTGGTGTATGACCAGAATGGCAAAGCTGTCGACTATTATTTCATCGATGCCAACCAGAAATACATGGAACTGACTGGTGTTGACCCACGAGGGAAGCTCGTTACAGAGGCTTTTCCAGGCATTGAAAATGATCCTTTCGACTGGATTGGAACATTTGGTGATGTCGCACGACATGGTAAATCAATTCGCTTGCAGCAGCACCTCAAGCTAAATGACAGGTGGTATGACTGTGTGGGATATCAATATCAACCAGATCATTTTGTTGCAGCCTTCCTGGAAATTACAGAACAGAAAAAAACAGAGCTACAACTAGAAAAACAAGAAAAACAATTCAGGACTCTCTTTGAGAAAAGCAGCGACGCAATTTTCATAATTGACCGAAAGACAGGGCAGTACCTTAACGCAAACAATGCCGCGCTGCAACTCACCGGCAGGAAGGTCGAAGAACTTTGTCGGTTAACAATCCACGATGTTACCCCAAAACAATCTAATGAACGAATCAAGGCTATTTCAGAAGACCTGAAAAGGTATGAATTTGGAGAGGTAATCTATATACGCCCTGATAAGAGTGAACGTGTCGCAATTTTAACGAGCGTTCCACTTGATGAGAACAGGGTTTACGGCATTGCCAGAGACATAACAGAAACTCTGGTACTTGAAAAACAACTGCAGCAAGCCCAGAAAATGGAATCCATTGGCAGACTGGCGGGCGGAGTGGCTCACGATTTTAATAATATGCTCAGCGTGATAATTGGACACGCTGAATTGGTCCTGGAAGAACTGGATCCAGACTCATCGATTTCTGAAAGGTTGAAGGAAATCAAAAGAGCAGGCGAACGTTCAGCTGACCTCACCCGCCAACTCCTTGCTTTTGCGCGCAAACAAACTATTTCTCCCAAAATAATCGACCTTAATAAGAACATAGAGGGTATACTCAAGATGCTGAAGCGTCTTATCGGGGAGGATATAGAACTGTCCTGGATTCCATGCAAAGGGGTGTGGCCGGTTAAGATCGATCCCAGTCAGGTTGATCAGATACTTGCCAATCTCTGTGTTAATTCACGAGATGCGATAAGCAAAATGGGTAAAATTACCATTGAGACTGATACTGTGATGTTAGACGAAAATTATTGCTCAAACAATTCTGGATTCATTTCCGGCGAGTATGTACTGTTGGCAGTCAGTGACAATGGTAGCGGCATGGACAGTGAAACCCTGGCAAACATCTTCGAACCTTTTTTCACGACCAAAGAATCGGGCCAAGGCACGGGGCTTGGGTTGGCTATGGTTTACGGAGCGGTCAAGCAAAATCATGGTTTTATCAATGTATATAGTGAACCGGATCAAGGAACGACCGTAAAAATTTATCTTCCTCGACATCAGGCCAAAGAAGGCTCTCTCACAGAGGAAGTGAGAAGTAATCCTGTTGAAAAAGGTCATGAGACAATACTGCTGGTAGAGGATGAACCAGCGATCCTTAACATGACAAATACGATGCTCGGCAGACTGGGCTATATTGTGCTGGCTGCTAATACACCTGGTGAAGCCATTCGCCTTGCGCAGGATCATGCTGGTGAAATCCACTTGCTTATAACCGATGTAGTAATGCCGGAAATGAACGGACGCGACCTGGCAAAAAACATCCTATCCATCTTTCCAAATATCAGGCGCCTGTTTATGTCCGGTTATACTGCGAATGTCATTGCCCACCACGGAGTTTTGGATGAAGGTGTGAACTTCATCAATAAACCATTTTCTTATAAGCAGTTAGGTACCAAGGTGAGAGAAGTGTTGGATAATAATAGATCTACACAACAACACGGTAATTATTTCAGAACCCTATAACACAAAAAAACGTCAGGTTTCTCCTGATAAATGCAACAACAAAGGCGTTGCGTTTCATTAGAAAATTTAAGCTTCAAATATCTTTCCAGCCAACAACGCCGCATTGACATCCGTCAATTGCTCTTGCCTTCGTTTATGTCCTTAATATACCCTACACAAAACAATGGTTTCCCCAGACAGTAAAGGTCTTATTTTTATGTATATTCAATGCCCTAAGTAACATTACTTAATCATAATACCTAACTGCAATATTAGCGATAATTAGTCCAACAAATAAACACCTGAAGGAAGTAGAAACTATCAGGAGAAAGATGGCAAAAGTCAAAAGCGGACTTGACCCCTTCTTTGGCCCCTTTTTCAAATCACTGGCTTTACCCTAGCTCGAAACTGGTGATGCCGTAGATGTTGTCGAGCGGCAGTTCGGGTGGGGTGCCGCGATAGATGCGGCCTGTCTCGAAGACTTTGGACATACCCAGGCTCTGCACCAGATCAAGCGCGGCTCGGTTGCAGACAGGGGTATCGAGAAATACGGGCTGCCCCTCCGCTAGTCCGGAAAGTGCTGAATAGAGCTCAGCTGCGATTTCCTGGGTATCGGCAAAGAGCGGCGCAATTTTGAAACCTCTGATGCAGGGCCGTATCACACCGTAACCGCTAATGATGCCGCTCTCCATGGCCACCCGACCGTTGGTGCCCGGGCGACTGATCCAGCTCTTCAGGAAGGCGGAGCGCGGTGCGGGGAAGTGGCGGCGATCGTACTTTTCAAGTTCCGCATACGACACTGCTGAGAGGTCGGCCAGGGCTGATTGCGTCTTTTTGCCGGTGGACTCATAGCGGGCGTTGAGGTGGGCGAGACGCAAACCGATCTGGGCATACTTCTCCAGCATTCCGACCACCCCATCGGCCCCGATGGTCCTGTTGCCAAGATAATCGAGGGCCAGATTGGTGAGTTTCATACCGATGCCTTTGTTCCGCAATTCCTTTTTGACAATATAGAAACCCAGGAATCCAAAGTTGTTATCATATGCCACGGCCGAGACACAGCCAACGGGTGTGTCGTTTTGTTTCGCTAGAAAAAATCCATTCGAATCGGCTGCATAAAAGGCGTCGGCATCATGCAGACCCGGATTCCATCCTTCCATGGCCGCCCAAGCCACGGCGACATCGACATCCCTACGTTTCATGCGATGGTATGTGATCTTTGCGGCAACCATTGCTCGTTCTCCTTATGCTAATCAGAAAAACCAATTTGGTTATGACTTTGAGCAAAATGAAGGTGCTCCGTCACTAGCCATATGCCCGCAAGAGGTGATTGTCTTTACTATGATCATTATCTGCCGATTTGTCCGCTGTTTCAAACACAGCATCCCAGCGAGAGATTGAGATTATGCTATGAGCCTCCCTGCTCCTGATGAGCAGTTTCCTGCTTCGCACGGCGGAAGAACCGCACTCTGATCTCGGTCTGGAGGTGGTCAAGGTAATAGTAGATGACCGGGGTAATATACAGGGTCATCAGTTGTGACACCAGGAGGCCGCCAACAACGGCGAGACCCAAAGCACGCCGGGATTCGGCACCGGCCCCGATACCGATGGCGATCGGCAGCGTGCCCATCAGAGCAGACATGGTCGTCATCATGATCGGTCGGAATCGAACAATACAACCCTGGAAAATCGCATCCAGAGGGGCCTTATTCTCGCTGCGCTGGGATTCCAGGGCGAAGTCTATCATCATGATCGCGTTCTTCTTGACGATGCCGACCAGCATGATGATGCCGACAAAAGCGTAGAGGTTAAGGTCCTTATCGAAGGCCATCAGGGTGATCAGGGCTCCGAACCCGGCGGATGGGAGGCCGGAAAGGATAGTCAGCGGGTGGATATAGCTTTCATAGAGAATACCGAGCACGATGTAGATGATCAGGATCGACAGAATCAGCAACAGAACCAGCCCCTTGGTCGAGGCCTGGTAAACTTGGGCGGCACCCTGAAAGCCGGTGTATATTGTCGCCGGCAGGGATAGTGCCTGTTTTTCGATGGCGGCGACTGCATTGCCCAGCGACACTCCGGGGCGAAGGTTGAAGGAGATGGTCACCGCCGTAACCTGGCCGAGGTGGTTTACCGAGAGTGGGCCTAAGCCTCGGCTGATAGTGACCAGGGATTTTAATGGCACCAGTTCGCCGCCGGCGGCACGCACATAGAGAAGTTCGAGAGCCGCCGGTTCGGTCTGGTATTGTGACTCCAGTTCCATGATCACCTTGTACTGGTTGGTCGGCGTGAAAATGGTCGAGACCTGTCGAGTGCCATAGGCCGAGTACAAAGTGCTTTCGATCTGTTCTGCGGTGACGCCGAGCGCAGCCGCGCGGTCGCGGTCGATAGTCAGGTTGATTTGGGGATTCTTGATCTCCAGGTCTGAGGTGACATCCTGCAGCTGTGGCAGATTACTTAGCTGCTCCTCGAAGGTCTCGGCGTTGGCATAGAGCTCACCGCTTTCAGGACTCTGCAGGACAAACTGGTACTGTGCCTTGGATCTTATGGTTTCCAGACGGATCGGTGGCGGATTCTGCAAAAAAATCCTGATACCGGGGACGCCGTTAAGCTTGGGGCGCAGGCGCTGAATAATCTCGTCCGCATTGCTTGTCCGTTCACTGCGCGGCTTGAGTTTGATGAACAGGAACCCGCTGTTTGAGCCAACCCGTGTACCGGCGGCGCCCACCGAGGACATGAATGCTTCAACATCCGGATCCTTGATGATAATCGCGGCCAGCTGCGCCTGGTTGCGTTTCATCTCTTCAAACGAAACCCCCTGAGCCCCTTCGGTCGTGCCACGCAATGCGCCGACATCGTCCGGCGGAAACAAGCCGGTCGGCATCCGGGTGAAAAGCCATATCGTCGCCAGGGTAACAATCACGGTCAATACCAGGACCGTACGCCGAAAATGCAGGACCCGGGTGAGCGACGTCTTGTAAAGTTGCAGCCAGGCAGCAAAAAAACGTTCCATAAGGTTATAGAGGGCGCCATGCTGTCTGGTGGGTGGACGCAGAAAACGGCTGCAAAGCATTGGGGTCAAGGTCAGGGAGACAAAGCCCGAAATAAGAATCGCCACCACGATTGTCACGGCAAACTCATGGAGCACCCGCCCGAGCATGCCAGCCATGAAGAGCACCGGGATAAAAACCGCAACCAGAGAAATGGTCATCGAGACGATTGTGAAACTGATCTCCTTCGAGCCCCTAAAGGCGGCTTCGCGGGCACTCTCACCATTTTCCATGTGGCGGACGATATTCTCAAGCATGACAATGGCATCATCTACCACAAAACCGACCGACAGGGTCAGGGCCATCAGGGTAATATTGTTAACCGAAAATCCAAGCAGGTACATGGAGGCAAAGGTGCCGACGATCGAAAGGGGCAGGGCCAGGCTGGGAATGATGGTTGCCGAGAGGTTGCGCAGGAACAGGAAAATAACCAGTATGACCAGCCCAATGGTCAGCACCAGTGTGAACTTGACTTCAGCGACCGACTCGCGAATCGAATTGGAACGATCATACATGACGTTCAGTTCGACCGCTCCGGGGAGCTGCTGGCGAAAACTGGGGAGCTGCCGGTTGATATTGTTGACAACTTCGATAGTGTTAGTCCCGGGCTGACGCTGGATAGCCAGGATGACCGCCCGGGTTGTCTGCTTCTTGGTGCTGAACCAGGCTGCAACCTTGTCGTTTTCAACGCTGTCACTTACTGTGGCAATATCAGACAGCCGTACCGGAGCACCGCCTCGATAGGCGACGACCAGCCGACGGAAGTCTTCCGCGTTGTACAGCTGCCCACTGACCAGGATGGTAAATGACTGGCTCTCACCCTCCAGCCCGCCTGTCGGCAAGTTGACATTCCATTCGCCAAGAACCTGTTCGACCTCATCGAGCCCGATCTTCAGACTTGCCAGCTTACGAGGGTCAAGACCAACCCTCACCGCATATTTCTGTGAGCCGTAAACGTTGACCTGGGCCACCCCGCTGACCATAGAAATGCGCGGGGCAATGACCGTATCGGCGTACTCATTGACTTTAGACAGCGGCAGGGTTGCTGAGGTCATCGTCAAGTAGAAAATTGATGAATCGGCTGGATTGACCTTGCGGATCGAGGGAGGACTCGGCATCTCGCGCGGCAGACGGCTGGCCGCTTGCGAGATGGCCGTCTGCACATCCTGAGCCGCGGCATCTATATCCCGATCAAGCGTAAACTGAATGGTGATGATGGTCGAACCTTCACCGTTGGTGGAGCTGAGGGAGTCGATGCCGGCGATGGTTGAGAGCTGGCGTTCAAGCGGTGTCGCAACGGCGCTGGCCATGGTTTCAGGGCTGGCGCCAGGAAGACTGGCCCGCACCTGGATGGTCGGAAAATCAACAGTCGGCAGGTCATTGACCGCCAGCAGCTGATAGGCGAAGGTGCCGAAGATCATGATCGCCAGCATGATCAGGCTGGTCATGACCGGTCGGCGAATAAACAGAGCCGACATGTTCATTGTCCGGCCACGGGTTGAGCTTGGGAGTTCTGTTCAACAACCGGCTTGACCGTGACTCCGACCCGCAGGCGCAGCTGCCCGTCTGTGACCACCGTTTCACCAGCGTCCAGACCTGAATCAACCACTGCCTCTGTGTCATTGCTGAATGCCACTGTGACCGGCCGCTGTTCAACAGTCTGGCTGTTGTTTACCACATAAACATAATCACCATTCTGTCCGGCTTGAACTGCTCTCGTCGGAACCACCGTCGCATCCTTGCGAGTGGTCAGGCGGAGTCGGACATCCACAAACTGGCCGGGCCACAACTGCCGGGATTGATTATCGAAGGACGCTTTGAGTCGAATGGTGCCGCTATCCCGGTTCACCTGGTTGTCGAGAAAATCGAGTTTGCCCGTCAATGTCATCTCCGCGAAATTGACAATTACCTTTATGTCGCCGCTGGCGAGATATTTTTTAAGATCGGCCAGAATCTGCTCCGGCAGCGTGAAACTCACCTTGATCGGCGATGTCTGCTTGATGGTCACCAGAGGCTGGTCGGCTTCAGCTTTGATCAGGTTGCCGGGATCCTCGAACAACTCACCGGTGTATCCGGAAATGGGGGAGCGAATCGTGCAGTTATCAAGATCGATGCGTGCATTTAACACTGCGGCCTGGTCTGCCTGGACCTGTGCGTCCAGGATTGCAACATTGGTCTGAGCCTGATCAGACTGTTCCGCTGACACGTAACCTTTTTCGACGGCGGGGAGGTAGCGCTGTGCCTGTTTCCGGGCATTTTCCAGTTCGGCCTGGTCTTTGGTCAGGGTGGCACGTGCCTGTTCAAGCCGACTGAGATAGGGGCGTGAATCGATGCGGAACAGCAGATCTCCGGCCTTGACATGATCACCCTCCTTAAAACCAACCTCTTGTAAAACTCCGCTTATCTGCGATTTGATCGCCACCGATTCAGAAGCTTCGGCCAGACCGACGGTGCGCAGCTCGACCGGGACATCCTTACGTACCACAGTCGCAGTTTTAACCGGCAGGGGTTGTGCAGAGCTATTCTCCTTGGACACCGGCTGTCCTGAAGGGTTCTCGGAACAGCCGGTTAAGATCAACAACAGGCAGAGGACACCGAGCGAGCCCTGTACTGCCCGCGACATGGACGCAATAATGGACTGGAGAAATTCTATTATCCGGAAAGATCGATTCATGATTTTTTGTCTCCTGCCCTGTCTGTTCCGGCTGTCTCCAGCGCATCTCCAGTAATTTTCCAGCCACCTCCGAGCGCCTTGTACAGGGCCACCAGGTTGACATTCAGCCGCTGAGAGCTGACTATCAGCTGGTCCTGTGCCTGGTAAAGGGCGCGTTCACTCAAAAGCAGATCGAGCATGTCACTCAATCCTGCGCGATAGCGTCCGAACGCCATCGTCAGAGCACGTTGTGCAGCGGTTGTTGCCGCCACCAGGGAGCGGTTGATCTCGTCCTCCCGTTTCCAGGTAAGGAGGGAGCTTTCGACTTCAGAGAGGGCGCCGAGAACAGTTTTCTCATAAGTTAATTGAGCTTCTTCACGCCGGGCACGATTCAGATCAATGCCCGCACGAACCCGGCCACCATTAAACAGCGACCAGTTGATGGAGGGGCCAACGTTCCAAAATGGACTGCTATTACTGAGCAGGCTGCCAAGATTGCTGTTCTGCAGGCCGACTATCCCTGTCAGTGAAAATTGCGGGAAAAGCATGGCAACTGCAACACCGATATCAGCTGTTGCCGCAGCGAGCTGCCGCTCTGCCTGGCGAATGTCGGGTCGACTTCTCAGCAATTCCGATGGCAGGATTCCCGGCAGAAAAACAGGAGGTAAAGGCAATCCCCCACGGGAGGTAAGTTCATCGGCCAAGGACCCCGGCATTAGCCCAAGCAGCAGGTCGAGACGATATACCGCCTGTCCGCCGCTGTCCTCGAGAACCGGCAGCTGGGCTCTGTTAAATTCCAGAAGGGTTTCGGCCTGGGCAACATCAAGCTCGGTGCCTAAACCGATCGCATGGCGTTCGCGGGCCAGTTCAAAGGATTTCTGTTGGGCAGCAAGATTGTTTTCCGCCGCAGTCAAACGCTGCTGACTACCGCGAAGTTCCAGATAATTACGGGCCACCTCAGCCTGCAGAGAAATGAGCACGTCGTTACGACTCTCGTTTGCAGCTGCGAAACCGGCTCGAGCGGATTCAGCCGCTCGACGGGCACCACCGAAAATATCTATTTCCCAGCCTGCATCAAATCCAACCTGAAAAAGATCCTGGTTGTGACTTCCGCCGCTCCCGAGTCCAGAGTAATTAGCCGAGATATCGGCCGTCGGAAGGGCTGTACTTCTGACCAGTTGGTACTGTGCTCGAGCCTGGGCAATACGGGAGGTCGCCACCTGGAGATCCAGGTTCGCCAGAGTTGCGCGCCGGATCAAGGAATCAAGCTGCGGATCGTTAAAGAGCGTCCACCAATGCTCCAAATCTTGCCTCCCAATCACCTCGCCCTCTTTCAAGCCAGTTTCGCGCCAGTGAGCAGGCATCTCCTGGCGAGGGGACTGATAGTCTGGTCCTACCGGCGCACAGGCGACAAACAAAGCTGCCAGCAAACCGCCCAGCAGAATGTGAAACCAGGCAAAACGGCGATGCAAATGGAAACAATCATACAATCGGCAAGGTTTCTGGTTTGACATTATGACACGTTTTATACAAAGGACAATTGTTGGAGAAGATTTTGCTTTCGACAATAGAGGAAGGTTGTGTTTTTGACAATAGAAATTTCAGCAAATTATAAAATGCAAAACAATCACATAAAAGTTAACCGTACCATTGGATTTAGCACAGCAATATGGTGAAATTGAAACCACACAATTGTCAAGACCATTGATCAACGCCTGCAGGTGAGCATGATTTTCTTTAATCACTTCATGAAGGTTTGCATAGATTTCTGAGTACCACTGCGATATATCCTTGCCAGGAAATGTTTTTCTTCCGTTTCAATGATTTTGTCGCACCGATATCCATGGAAGCTGCAGATGGTGTGTAGCAGTTCGAAATCCACATAAAGCCAACCGAAAGGGTCTGACCGCAGCCCTTTGTATATCATGACAAAATCTGTTTCTCCGCAATACCCTCCCTCCTCATCATAGCCAGGCTTACCCTTTTTCAGGAATTTCCCGAGCAAATCGGTTGAATCGGCAAGCAGCTGTCCGCTCGGCGCAAGCACGGTGTCCAGGTGTTGGATAAAGAGATTCAGACCATCCAGAGAGCCGGATATCCCTATCCCATTCATGAGCATGAGAACTGTATCATAACGAAAACTGGTCTGATCCAGGATATTGCGGTGATACGACTTTTCAACTCCTCTTTTGCGCATTACTTCCACACAGCCGGGGGAGATATCAATGGCATCGACATCCAGGCCCCTCGACTGCAAGACAAGGCTGTGGCAGCCTGCTCCTGCACCGACATCGAGAATCCGTCCGCGGCAGGCTGCCAGGGCACATTTTTCGATGTCGTTCATTTGCTCGAATCCACGAAGCATGGTGATTCCCTGCATTGTGGACATTTCAAGCGTCGAGGACCAAACATTGAGAAAAGCCCCTGAATCGCCGCAGCAAAAATCACTCAGCATTGTACCGAGCGGGTCTTTTTCTTTATCCACTATACATCTTGCCATATACCATTCCTTTCATGATCAGTGTAAATTATGACGAAGTATAGAATATTCCTGAAGGCAAGACAAGTAAGGGTCAGTTAGATGTTTATACACCGGAGAAATAATGATAATAATAATGGCAGAGTCAAACATTTAAGACGAACTCGCTTACGTTCGCCGCTTACCTTCACCCTTGCCCCCAATACCCTCGGAGAAAAGAAAAATGAAAAAAGTCGAATACCGAGAACAAGCCTTGAAGATCCTTCCATGGGTTTGTGCAAGTTGCGGTCGTGATTTTACAGGCAAAAAATTACGAGAGTTGACTGTTCACCATAAAGACCATAATTACAAAAACAATCCGCCCGACGGGAGCAACTGGGAACTCTTATGCATCTACTGCCACGATAACGAGCATTCCCGCTCACTCGACGCCGAATGGTTGCCCACGCATAATTCAGACACTGATAAAGGGTCAGCGGCTACACACTCGCCCTTTGCTAAACTCAAGAATCTGTTGAATAAGCCTGACAAAGGCGAAGGGAAATAGAGAGCTCATTCGACAAGAGGATCAAACAGCCGATAGGCCAATAACTTCACCCTGTCGCTTACAAGAAACCACAGGAATGCATAGCCCCAGACAAAGAGCGCCCACCTCCAGCCAATCGGGATCATAAACAGGCCATAAACAGCAATAAGCGTGGCAATAATCTGGGTGCCGAGTACTGCTATCCATAATATCGGCGCAGGGTGAATCGTCCAGAAAGGACCACGCGTTCGTGTCAGAAAAATAGTCAGGTGTCCGGCTACTGACAGCATGAGATACATAAGCGTTTGAATATGAGCACGGTCCAGATGATAAACCCGCTCTCCAAGGTAGAAAAGGCCAAAGGCTGCCACGGGTCCGATTACGCCGAGAACTGTGGCTATTCCCAGAACCATGCGCATATTCCATGCCTCCGGCTGATCCCGGTAAACAACGTTATCATAGGCAATTGACAGAATCGCTCCGTCATTGAGCAAAGCCAGCATGACGATCATCACCGCTGTCAAAGGATAGAAGTTGAAAATGAGGATTGCAAGTGTCATGAACAGCAAGACCCGCAGCGTCTCGGCGATCCGATAGATTGCATAGCTGTTCATCCGTTGAAATATTTTTCGACTCTCTTTTATGGCATCAATAATAACCGACAGCCCAGGCGACATAAGGACGATGGAAGCCGCCGCACGTGCCGCATCAGTCGCTCCCGAAACAGCTATGCCGCAATCGGCTTTCTTCAAAGCGGGTGCATCGTTCACCCCGTCACCAGTCATGCCGACAATATGTCCCCGTTGCTGCAAAACTTCAACAATGCGAAATTTATGCTCGGGGAACACCTGAGCGAAGCCATCGGCGTTCTCAATCTGTTGTACCAGCGATTCGTTCTCGAGATGTTTGGTATCACCGAAACCTCCGGCATCAAGAATGTTGATGCCCATCCCCAGTTGCCTTGCTGTTTCACGAGCGATAGCCAATTGATCACCAGTCACCATTTTCACCCCGACATTCATCCGGCGTGCTGTGGCAATTGTCGTTTTAGAGTCTTCTCGCGGCGGATCAAACAACGGCAGCACCCCTAGAAACCGCCATTGATCCTGATCATTGGTCCTGGCCACACCCAATGAACGGAAGCCTCGCTCGGCAAAGCTATTAATTGCTTCTTCTACAACAAATTTTATATTTGCGGCATTGGCCGACAATGCCAGGATCATCTGCGGCGCACCCTTGGTAACCCTGAAAGTGCTTCCATCGGCTGCTTTAATCGTCGCTTCGGTTCGTTTATGGACAGGGTCAAATGGCTGAAAGTGGACCATTTGATAACCTTTCATCACCTGGTCATCCCTCACACCGGCGAGAACCGCCAGGTCAATGGTGTCCTGATTCTCTTTCCGTGAAGCCAGCGCGGCGCAGAGAACGACCTGATCGGCCGAAACACCCTGCACTATGAAAGGCTCTCCCATAGTCAGTGTATTCTGAGTCAGGGTTCCGGTTTTATCGGAACATATAATATCCGTGCCGGCCAGTTCCTCAATGGCTACAAGACGACTGACTATGGCCTCTTTTTTGGCGAGCAACCGTGCACCAACCGCCATAGTCACCGATAACACCGTCGGCATTGCCACGGGAATAGCAGCCACAGTCAGTACCAAAGCAAACTGCAGCGTGGTAAGCATCTGGTCACCGCGAAACAGGGCTACACCAATAATCACCACAACCAGGGTCACGGCCAGGAAGATCAGATAATTGCCGATTTTTAATACAGCACGTTGAAAGTGGCTGTCTGTATGGGTTTCCTGTACCAACTGTGCTGTCTTGCCAAAGTAAGTATTTGCGCCCGTTGCATAGACCAGGGCTTCTGTTTCACCCTGACGCATGATCGATCCCGAGAAGATGGCCTCACCGGTTTTACGGGTTACGGGCAATGATTCACCAGTCAGGGCTGACTGATCTACCTCAACCGGATCTCCATCCAGCAAGCGTGCATCCGCCGGTACAATATCACCCAGACGCACGCGGATGATGTCTCCCGGCACCAAATCCCGGGATGCAGAGGCAATCCACTGACCATCGCGTTTGACCCTGGCCTTGATCGCCAGTTTAGCCTTCAGGGCAGCGATAGCGTTGCCGGCCTGGTGCTCTTCCCAGAAAGCGACTACGGCATTGGCTATCAGTAAAACGAGGATGATGAAAAAATCCGGCCAATGCCTGACCAGGCCCGACAAAATAACCGCCGCTTCGATCATCCAGGGGATAGGACCCCAAAAATAAGTGAGGAATTTCAGGAACGGGTTGACTTCTTTTTCTTTGAGCTCATTTGGACCATATTGAGCCATTCTTTTCTGCGCCTCAGCCTGACTGAGGCCTTCAGGAGATGATGATAAAATTCTCTGCAGCTCAGCGATGGGGATAGATTTTAAGTCTTCCTTGTCTTGGACCTTTCCCATGTGCCCTTTCCGGGCCTCATCGGCTTTAGTTTTCATGCTGATTAACCTCCTGTTAGTATAAGAAGAAGCCTCATAACCTAAGGAAGGGTGGAGAAAGGTCGGAATATGTGCAGGTAGGATTATTATTTTTCGAGATGCTTACTGCGTAACATGATTGCCTGAAACACTATTCCGGCGGCAGTTAAAGCCGCATACAATAGTATCTCAACCCTGGGATTAATGTTCAGGGATTGAACGATGAGGATTGCTCCAACAACAGAAGACAGACAGATCAGCGCCCAGTCAAAGGTTGCATATAACAAGATCACCCCTGCCACTCCTCCTATCAAGCTGATGAGAGGAACTGCTGTAAATCCCACCATGTTTGCCATGTACGCAGCAATAGTACTTCCAGCTGCAAAGCCGCCCAAACCTATTGCCATAGTCTGAAAGAAGATGGCCAATAATGCACCAGCCAGCCCAAACAGCAAGGCAATTGCCCAAATTACCCACAGTGGCTGCAGGGAAAAATACAGCTGGGCCATCTGTAATCCGACCACAAACCCAACACTGGCAACAAAGAGCCAGAAAACCCTGTATCCCAATCCCAAGAGCATGAGTCCAATCACGATATGGAAAATATCTATCATTGATATCTCTTATTCAATCCAAGCACAAAGGATGCTTGAATAAAGTATGCTTGGAAAAACTCGCTGCCTGGCATCAGGATATATCTTTAACAGGTTTCATGATCAAAACGGGACAATGAGCTTTTCTCAATACATGTTCCGCCACATTGCCAAGCAGGACTTTTTCCAGTCCTTTGGCATCGTGGGTACCGACAATCAACAGGTCAGCCTTTTTAGACTCAGCAAAACCTACAATCTGGTCCACTACATCGCCGGCAACCACCTCTCCAGAACAACCAGGTAATTTCCCTTGGTAATCCTCGATAATGTCAGCCATTTTTTTCTTTGATTTGGCGAAATCCTCATCTTGATATGACTGGGCGTACGGTGATCCTATCATGGCATCTCCCGGATAGGCAGGAACGACATGCAGAAAATCAATAACTGCCCGAAAACTTTCAGCCATATAAATGGCATAATCTACCAAGTTATTGGTGTTTTTGGTGAAATCAAGCGGCACCACTATATTTGTTATTTTTTTCATTTCTTCCTCCAAATATAAATTAACCAATTCTCTCTAGATGTTCTATGGAGATCTCCCCTAATCATTATGATAAATTAAAAAATATCCTTATGTTTTATATAGTTAATCATTGCTCATCATACTGTAAAGTCTATCGATTGAACATTACACTAATGTAACAATTCAAGATACCACGCTACTGAATAAAAAATATCCTCTCTTATTAATGTATCTATTTTGACCTGTTGTCCGAGCACCTCGAATAATTAAAACTTACAAGGGGTTTCACAACTAAGGAGCAGATGGCAACCATTTTCTTGGCATGAAACAGTTGCTTCTGCACCTCTTGCCACTCGTCTTCGTATTTTTCGGGTTAGTTATATCAGTAAAAAAGACTAGGACCGGCACTTATTCATACTCCACTGACCATAGATCATATTTCTGAAGTAAAAAATGATTCTACTTAGCTCTTGCCCTGGGAAAATGGAGGTTTCCAATAAAGACCTGTTGAAATTCGATGCTTGCTGCCAGCTCAATCACAACAATTTTTGCAGTCAGCTCTTTTGCTGATTGTAAATATCGTTTATCACAAAGTGCCATCACAGCTCCTGCACCGGCAAGATTTCCTGCGATCTCTATTTTGCCTTTGGGTATTTGCGGTATCATCCCCAAAGTCATCATATCCTCTTTGTCCAGATAGGACCCAAAAGCTCCGGCAACAATAATTTGCTCTGGTAACGATATCTCTTCTCTTTTTAATAGAAATTCAATACCGGTTATCAGTGCAGCTTTGCCAAGTTGGATCGAGCGAATATCTTTCTGACTGATGACAATATCTTTACTCTTTTTGTCTTTGCCTTTTGCGGCGATAAGATATTGTTTCATTCCTGATTGATCTTTTTGTAACGAAACAAAATTCGCATCAACCGCCATTGCACCTCCAGAGTCAATAACTCCTGCTCTATACAGCTCAGCAGTGGCGCTAATCACACCGGAACCACAAAGACCTGATGGAGGGATCTTAATGTCGGAATTGGAAGGTTGAATAACACTATACTCAGGAAGTTCAGTTGCTCCAGCAAGAAAAACTTTATCTATTGCACCCGGAATTGCCTGCATTCCACAGGACAGTGACGCCCCTTCAAAGGCGGGTCCCGTGGCACATGATGTGGCATATAACCCATCTTTTCCTTTATAGATCAGTTCCCCATTGGTACCGATATCAACCAACAAAGTTCCTGGTTGGCGCAGTCCCATCTCCGCCCCAATAGCAGCTGCCAGGATGTCTCCACCAAGAAAACCGGAGATCTGCGGAAGAGAATGAATGGGACAAGTCAATTTCTTAAATCCTAACTGTTCTCCCTCAACCGATTGAGCCTCATAAAATGCAGGTTGATATGGAGCAATACCAATCGAAGCAGGATTAATGCCTAAGAAGATATGGAGCATTGCTGGATTACCAACTGCCATCATTTTTTCTATAGAGGATGCCTGGATTTTCTGAAAATTAACAAGTTCCTGACATCCCCATTCAATTGTTTTAACGACAAGTTTCTGTAACCTTTCCAGGTTCTCCTTGTCTTTTGCGATGGCCCCGATACGGCTCATCACATCATCCCCATAAATTGCCTGTGGATTTTTCATCGATACCGAGGACAAAACTGTCCCTAAGTTCATGTTGCAGAGGTAGAGCGCAATAGTCGTTGTGCCAATATCAACGGCCACTCCATACGAGGGTTGCAGAAATTTCGATTTTTCAAAAGACTGGCTAAAAGAAAGCGGTAAAGTCGCCTGAGCTTTTTTGACTATATGAGAAGAGAGTATGGATGTTGGCAGAATTTCTATGGAGAGATCCCCGAAAACTTTCAGCCGACAAGCCTCTGCTGTCTCCAAAGTCCCATTGCTATGCCTAATCTTGACCAGACATTTCCCGCAGGCACCTTTGCCACCACAATCTGATCGCAGGAAAATGGAATGCTCTATCAAATAATCCAAAAGACACTTACCATCTGCAATTTTTAACTCAAGGCCATGGGGTAAAATCTGAACAGTGTGACTGGACATTTATTCCTTTTTTCTCATCTCACAATTATCTCTTTTTGAACAGACCTCACATGTCTTTCCAACTTCTGTCACATGGTATCCATGCCCAAAGCCTATCATAAAAGAGATGCTTTTAAACGGCAGAAGTAACGTATTCTCTTGCAACCCTACATTGATCATCTCAAGTGGCAACATTGAGCAGAGATTTTTTTGATCCTCTAACTCCCAACCATGGACCGATCCAGGACTAAGAAAAGGGCTTACTCCCAAGCCATTTTTCCGGCAATATTCCTCGGCAATACTATTGACGATTTTTTTCAAGTGGTCGAGTACCACAAGGCCAATCATATCATACAAATATCCATCAAGTATTTGCCCTTTACCTGAAGCCTCAACCCCAGCCCTTTCAAGGTCTTTGCCTACGGTGTACACACCAATAAGCGCTTTGGACGCTTCATTTATGAACTTCGATGAAAAGCCCATGGCTATTGCGACACTTTGGCCTGATTGTTGGCAACACAGCTGGGTAGTTCCATTTTCAAGGGATACGATGTCTACCCAGCGATAAATAATTTGAGGCCTCCATAATAACTGAGCTGCACTCAAAATTTTTGATGCTGCTTCGACAAGTGCTGGTCGGTTTTGTGCCTTCCCTAACTTTGCGATCACATCATAAAGAGAGAGGTTCAGCTTCATTTCGGAAATTACCCCGCCGGCTCCTTCAAAAATTGGATTATTTTTATAAACCATCTTTTACCTACATCCTTATTGCAATGACTGTAGCATAAACGCTTCGTTACCCGGTTACCTGGTCTCATCGTAATAGTTATAAATAACCACACCAAATTGTTAAATGAAGATCATTTTGGTCAAATTATCCGGCGAAGCCGAATAATAGGATATTTCATCCGCCACATTTTTGATATGAGTGAGAACAGATTGCCTCCCGGATATTCTATCGATTAAAATCTGCACCCAACTCCAAACCAAGATCAAAGGCACGGGTATTTAAATCAATAAATCCTTGTGGTACTTTGGCGACAACCGCAGCCAACACAGAGCTAGGTTTAATTACTTCAGTTATATTGACCAATGCACCGAGCATACAGATATTGAAGACCACAGGCTTGCCGATCTTCTCCATGACACGATCATACATCGGCAGTTCGATCTGTTTCGCGTCCACCTTACGGGTGATCTGCACATAGCGGCTGTCGGTCAACAGGGTGCCGCCGGGCCGGATAATGGAGGAATAGCTGTTGTAGGCATCCTGGGTCAGGCACACCAGGATATTGGGCTGGGTGACTTCCGGAAAGTTGATCTCGCTGTCGGAGATAATGATATCGCTTCGGGTCGAGCCGCCACGGGCTGCCGCGCCATAGCTCTGGGACTGGGTGGCATTCATGCCCTCGTGGATAACTGCCGCCTCGGCCAGAATTATGGCCGCCGTGATCACCCCCTGCCCACCGGAGCCGGAGAATACCAGTCTTACTCTGCTCATGATTTCTTCTCCCCGGATGCATAGGCGATTATTTTGTCATACTCTTCACAGTACTCAGGGCGATCTACTTCCACAAAAATACCCCGTGGGGTGAGGCTGGGATTATCCGCCAGGGCCTTGGAGCCGAGCTTGGCCGTGTTGGTCTTATGCAGCTCCAGCATGGAGACCGCATCGCCTTCCTTGTTTTTCCGGCCGTAATGGGTGGGACACTGAGACAGGATCTCAACCACGGAAAAACCCTTATGCAGGATGGCTTTTTTCAGCAGCTCGGTGCTTTCTTTCGCATGAAAGGCGGTGGAACGGGCAACAAAGGTGGCACCCGCCGCCTTAGCCAGCTCGACCACGTCGAAGTTGCTGTCAATGGTCAAATAGGGGGCCGTGGTGGCCTTTACTCCCGGCCCGGAAAGGGGCGAGAACTGGCCGCCGGTCATGCCGTAGATCCGGTTGTTCATGACGATGGCGGTCATATCGATATTGCGGCGGGCCGCATGGATGAAGTGATTGCCGCCAATGGCCAGGGCGTCGCCGTCACCCATCGGCACCAGCACCGTCAGATTCGGCCTGCTCAGTTTCACCCCGGTGGCAAAGGCCAGGGCACGGCCATGCAGGGTGTGCAGAGAGTGAAAATCGACATAGCCGGAGATCCGCGCCGAACAGCCGATACCGGAGGTCATGACGATCTCGTTTTTGTTTAACTGCAGCTCTTCCACCGCCCGGATGAGCGAGCCCAGAATAGTCCCGTGGCCGCAGCCCGGGCACCACATGTGCGGGAAGAAGCGCTCGCGTAAATAGTCTTTGACTGCCATATTATACTCCCCTCCCCTGGATTACCCGAAGGAGTCTTTTGATATCTGAAGGTGTGATAAGCTGGCCGTCGATCCGGTTGGCAAGAAACACCCGATTTGGTTTTTTTACCGCCGCTTTGACCTGGGCCATGACCTGGCCAAGATTCATCTCCACTACCAGCACGGCCTTGGCCTCGCAGCATTTTTCCCGGACCAGTTCACTCGGGAAAGGCCAGATGGACTGCAGCTCCAGAACGCCGAGCTTTTCTCCCTTGGCCCGCCTGCTTTTCGCCAGGTGAATGGCCGACCGGGCAGAAGAACCATAGGAAATCAGCACATACTCCGCCCCTTCCATATAATGTTCCTTATAGCGGGTAATGGTTTCAACATTGTTGTCAATCTTGTCGACCAGATGCCGGAGCAGCTCGTTGACTACTTTCGGGTTGTTGGAGGGAAAACCCCACATATCATGGAACAGCCCGGTGACGTTATATCTGTGCTCGCCACCAAAATCGGACATCGGCAGACGTCCGTCTTCTCTTGGCAGATAGGGGTGATAATCAACACCTTTACCAAGCGATGTCCGCAACCGGTCGACAATCTCCAGTTCCCCTTGTTCAGGGATGACAAGTTTTTCCCGCATATGGCCTACTGCCTCGTCAAAGAGCAGTACAACGGGGGTGCGGTAGGTCTCGGCCATATTGAAGGCATCGACCGTCATGGTAAACACATCCTGGTGATTGGACGCTGTCAGGGCGATGATCGAGTGGTCGCCGTGGGTCCCCCAGCGGGCCTGGTTGATATCCCCCTGGCTGACATGGGTCGGATTGCCGGTTGATGGGCCGCCCCGCTGCACATTGGCGATGACACAGGGGATCTCCGTCATGCAGGCATAGCCGATAGCCTCCTGCTTTAAGGAAAAACCCGGGCCGCTGGTTGCGGTCATTACTTTTTTGCCGGTCAGCGAGGCCCCGATGATGGCACACATCGAAGCAATCTCATCTTCCATCTGGATGAATTTGCCACCCTTTTCGGGCAGACGCGCGGCCAGCAGTTCGGCAATCTCTGTTGACGGGGTAATCGGATAGCCGGCAAAAAAATCGACACCGGCATAGAGAGCTCCTTCCACGCAGGCCTCGTTGCCCTGAACAAACCGGATATTTTTACTCATCTTTATCACCTTCCTCTGTCGATACCTCTGTAAACACCTCAACGGCGAGATCCGGACACCGCAGTTCACACATCCTGCAGCAAATGCAGTCTTCAGGACGAACAACAGTCGCTTTATCCCGGTCGTCCAGCTCCAGAACCTTGGTCGGACAAAACTTGATGCAGATGCCGCAGCCTTTGCACCAGTCCCGGTTGATGATAAGCTCCTTGAGCTTTTTCCCCGCCATACTTCTCCTCACAAATTTAGGGTCGCCCTGTTCCGAGGAATAAAATTCCCCGGAACAGATTTTAATGATTACAGAGATAAAGAATCCAACCAACCACTATTTTTTTCAAAATAGGTCAATGTGGTACCTACACCTTTTACCATTGCATTCTGATACACCCTGTAGGCCTCGGAAAGGTCATGGATTCCCATTCCGATGGGATTAAAAAAGATTCGATCGTTTTCACTCTTCCGGCCAACTTTCTTACCGGAAACCACCTCACCTAGTTCGCCACTGATATTTGCCTCAGGAATGAAACCTTCTTTGACAGCTCTCCAGCTCACATCAACTCCATGGTGCTTCACCTGACCCCAGTCATCGACAAAGATACGATCAAAAACCGTAAGAGCTTCCGGTGGGGTATCCCAAAAAGATATCTCGGCATGGAAGGCACCGGGTTTATACCAATCTTTATTCACATATGCTTCTCTTGCCATTGTTGCAGTCGAGATTACATCCATCTCCATAAAAGCTTGTCGCACAGTATCCACCGGAATTACTTCCATCTGCAGACGCTCAGACATTTTATCTGCGAAAGCAATCGACGCATTTTTATTGATATCAAATATTTTCAAGGTTTCCAGAGACGGGACCGCTGCTTTAATTGCTGCCGCCTGAGTCATGCCTTGAACACTTGCACCTACCAGGCCAAAATATTTTGAATCAGGATTGGCAAGATACTTTGCCGCAACACCACTTGCAGCCCCTGTACGCATGGCACTGACAATTGCACCATCCATGACACAAATTGGAATGAGCGTTTCGGGGTCTAGGATAATTATGATTGCAGTTGCCCGTGGCAATCCTCTTTTCGGATTTTCCGGACGGCTAGGAATAAATTTAATACCGGAGGTACCAACCGGACCCAAGAGTCCACGAAGATGGAGCTCCTCTGAAAATTTACCCCCTCCCAGATAACTGGGCATAGACATGATTCGACCGGTGGTCTCTTCAGTTGAAGCATCTCCCCAACGAATTACAGGTTTGCCTGGCTGAATAAAATCTCCCATTCCATGGAGAAAAAAAGAGCGCTCTGTTGCTTTTAGAGATTCAGACATTTCGGCACCGCCTGCTGCCACACAATCTTCCTGACTTAGATATAACAACGACCAACTTGTTTCTGACATTTTTACCACCTCATTTGACTTATAGTAACTACACAACTCTTGCCTCCCTTAATATTTAAATATATATTTACACATGTCAATATATATCGATATATCTCTAGTATATCTTTATTATTTATTCATATATGAAATATTGTTTTTATGTAGGTATTTTGCTATTATTAGATTTATCAGCTAGTGTTTAAATAAAAATAATTAAAAATAGAGGACATGGGAAAATGATGAAGAAACAACAACCTGAAAAAAACAAGGGATCGTACCTGGTGCCAGCGCTACAACGAGGCTTGCAAATTATAGAGATGTTCTCAGGGAAAAATCAGGTATTAACAATTACCGATTTCGCTGAACAGTTAGGGGTAAGCGTCTCTTCTATATACAGGACAGTCATAACACTCAGCGAACTCAATTATTTGCATAAAATTGAACGTAACAGCTACGAACTTGGGCCCATGGTTCTGTCAAATGGCTTTATGTACTTGGCTTCCCGGGAGATTGTTGAGATAGCGGCGCCATACCTGCTTGAACTAAGAGATGAATCAAGCGCCTCGTGCCACCTGGCCATCAGAGATGGGCTACAGGCCATTTACCTTTACCGAGCACCATCCCACCAGAGACTTACCGTAAATGTACCTATTGGAAGTAGATTTCCTTGCCACACGGTTGCGGCAGGACGATCACTCCTTACAGGTCTCGGCGAAGACAAACTCACTGAGCTTTTCGCAGGAGTCGCATTAGACCGCCATGGTCCCCCAGCTCCAACATCTTTACCTTTGTTACGTCAGATAATCGCAGAAGATCGTAACAGGGGATACAGTGTAAATCGTTCAGATTTTGCTACCGCGATTGCGGTACCAATTTTAAATTATGCGGGTCAGGTTGTCGCTGCAATCAACGTCTCTGCCCCTGACACTCTGATGGGTGAAGAGAGTGTACGTAAAAGTCTCACTGCCCTTCTTATAAATACCGCCCAAAAAATTACCACCGAGTTTGGAGGTGTAATTTCAGATGGCTAAAAAACTTCATATGCGAAGTGGGAAAAATTTCTCGGCGCCATCACGGTTGAGTTTTGATTAATCCTCGCTCTTCCAGATAATCTGCGACCACCAGGGCCTTGCTCCAGGCAAGTGTCCCGCCCATGCTGATAGCAACCGCACAGGCCTCGAAAATCTGTGGAATCGTTGCACCTAGCTCCAGGGCCTTTGAGGTTTGAGAGACCATACAATCCTTGCATCCCGCCTGTATGGCCACAGCAAGCGACATTAATCTTTTAGTTTTGATATCAAGCGCACCATCACAATAAACGGCATCTTTGACTGATCCATAATACGCTTCTGCAAGCTCAGGCATTTGTCTCTTTGTTACATCAAACAATTCCCACATCTTCTCTTCATACTGAAGTACGGATTCTTTCATGTCTTAGTCTCCTCCGATGTATTTGGAACAACAAACAACATCAGTACTTGTTACTCAGCTAAAATTTAGCCGCAATACCTTCACGATATTATTGTCTTGCTGTCACAAGAAAGAACTTCGTGAAGGTATGTATGTAGACTTTTATTGGATTTAGGTACTGGGAAAACACGGTCTCTCTACTGATGCATAACCTTCTCTTTACCAAGCCCTTTGATAAAAGCGGCAATCATAAAATACATAAGGATCATAAAAGGCAGTGAAACAACAAAAGAGACTGTCTGGACTGCTTTTAACCCGCCGGTTAACAGCAACATGGCCGCAATTGTCGAACAGATAAGTCCCCACATGATCTTCAAGCTGTTTTTTGGATCATCGCTTCCATGTGAACTCATCATTCCAACAACATAGGTCGCTGAGTCTGCAGAGGTGACAAAAAATATGGAGACGATAATCATGGACAAGAGTGACAAGAGAGTGGACATCGGATAATTATCAAACAGGGCAAAAATTGCCAGGGTAACATCCTTGTTCGTTGCATCAACAATTCCCGCCGCACTGTTTCCTAATTCAAGAAATATTGCAGAGCCTCCCAGGATACTGAACCAGATAGCACAAAGAAGTGTCGGTGCCAACAGAGCCCCAAAAACAAATTCACGAATAGTGCGCCCTCTTGAAATCCTGGCGATAAAAGCACCAACAAATGGAGCCCAGGTCAACCACCACGCCCAATAGAAAACGGTCCAGGAACCTATCCAGTCATACCCTGCATGTTTTTCCACTCCTCCGGCTGTATCCATAAAGAAACTCAGCCAGACGATATTCTGCAGATAATTGCCAAGGGATCCGACGAATAGCTTAAGGATATACAGAGTCGGTCCAATTAACAGCATGACGAGCATAAGACCAAAGGCCAGTATCATGTTTATATTCGATAATATCTTTATACCCTTAGCCACACCGGTAACAGCTGAAATGATATAGAGCACTGTAACAACAACGATAATCGTTATAGATAATGCCGTTGAGCTTGGTATTGAGAAGACTTTGGCCAATCCGGTTGAAACCTGCATTGCTCCCAGACCGAGTGATGTGGCAACGCCAAAAAGGGTGACAACAATTGCGAGGGTGTCAATTGATTTTCCGATAGTACCTTCTACTCGCTCTTTGCCGATAAGTGGTTCGAGGGTCCAACTGATAAGTGCAGGATTCCCTATTCGATAATGAGAGTAGGCCATAATTAAAGCAACGACTGCATAACATGCCCAGGGGTGCATCCCCCAATGAAAAAAGACAGTGCGCATGGCCTCAACTGCAGCTGCAGGGGTCTTCGCTTCTGCGAAGGGAGGACCGGAAAAATGAAAAATTGGCTCAGCTACCCCCCAGAAAACCAACCCAATACCCATACCTGCGGCAAATAACATGGAAAACCAGGTCATCAAGGAGAACTCCGGAATTTCGTCGTCCTTACCTAATTTTATCCTGCCAAAGCGACCTAGCGCAATCACCAGGCAAAAAATGACAAAACCGGCAACACCAACCATATATGCCCAGCCAAAATTATTTTTAAAGAGATTGAACAAGGTATCAAACAGCGCCTTGACTCTCTCCGGAGAAATCATGGTGGCAGTGATAAAGATGACACAAACGATCACCGAGCTAACTGTCACCTTCATATCAATTGCATTGGACTGCTCTTTCATCTTACTCCCCATTATCTAGGTTAATAGTCTGGCGATAACATATTATCGCCGGTATTCTCTTACTGGAAATAAACCGATGGCAAGGTCTACACGATAGCATTATACAGTTTTTATTGTTGATAAAGTCTAATCCTCTATGAAATTTGCCAGACCAGGCAGAACCTCTTGCGGCTATTTTTAATTCCCCCCTTTTCCCCTCAACATCTGCCCCAATGCAGCTCTGGCAATATTTGGATTTTCCAGCAGCCTCCTCCTGGAATATCCAAGCCACTCCTCTCCATAAGGGACGTAAATCCTTAGTCGATGACCTTCAGCGACAATCAGATCCCGCAGTTCGGGGTCGACTCCAAGCAGCATCTGGAACTCGTACTGCTCTCGCGATAAGCCATATTTTCTAATAAGTTTTTGGGCGGCAAAATAAAGTTTTTCATCATGCGTCGCGATTCCCACATAGGCACCATGGCTCAACATCTGATCGAGTAGCTCAATATAATTTGCAGTCACAAGTTCCGGAATTTTCCAGGCTTCCTGGCGGGTGACGATAAAAATTCCCTTAACCAGCCTGAAATTCATCGGTTTATCACTCAGAGCTTCTACATCATCATAGGATGATCGCATATACGATTGAATTGCTGTTCCAACATGCTGTGGAAATTCGTCGCGTAACCTGCGATAGATATCGAGGGTGTTTTTGAGACTCTCGGTATTCTCCATATCGATACGAACGAAAATATCAAGTTCCGCACCCTTTGAAACAATCTCATGCAGGTTTTGAAAGGCGAAGTCAGGATCAAGCAACAGACCCATGGCTGTGGGCTTTACCGACAGATTGGCATTTATTTTTTCCCTGTGGATTGTTTCAAGAATCCGTAGACACTCCTGTTTGACAGGAAGGGCCTGTTCTTTTTGGGTAATATATTCACCGAGAATATCAAGGGTTGTTTCAATGCCTTTTTGATTTAATTCACGACTCAGTTTAACCGCGTCATCAATGGAAGAACCAGCGACATAATCTTTAGCAAAATAGCGAACAAGAGGTGACGGAACATGCATGATAGATTTGGAGACTAAAAAGTTGAAGACGGACATGGATTCTCCTCCATTGTATGTGTTTGCAAATGGCGTTATTGTTCAAAATGGTGCGGCATAAACTACCCTTCAGCACCCCTTGCCATCCTGCTACAGACAAGGGTTCAGTTACCTCGTACCATCTATTCGATACCAAGCATCAATATTATATATCTGTGATATATCATTTGCATATCTTTGTCAATGATATTTCACATGATACTTGCTCACATCATGGAGAATTTTGCTATCCAGCATAAATATAATTATTTTCGCGCTTCCAGTCGTAAAACACACACTGCTCATGTCATTGTTTTAATGACGTATTAATAGATCTATAAAAAAACTCGTACACATTTACTATTTCAACTGTTTACTCTCGCTGATATATCTATGCCCCAGAAATTGGACGGTACTGGGTCGTGTTCTATAGACTCCAACACACTTTAATTAAAGATCGATCAACCCGATGTTGCTGGTTATATCCATTTTTAAACTTTAAATTCGACCCGTGATTTCCAATCTATAGACATTGATATTATGATTTCGTGGTTACGGCACCATCATACCTTTACCTATCATTTCTATTACCGTGTCATTGATATTGGGGTAATAGAGTTTTTTTGATGCCGCCTGATTAATAGCTTTTTCCCAGCCAATAAAGGACTCAACGGTTCTTAAGGTATGCTCCGCATTTTTAGGCCCACCCTTTTCGGCAATCTCTCTTATGCCTCTCAAAGTTTCATGATCAACCGGGGTATAAAGAGGGATAACACCCTTATCAATGGGTGCTTTTGAAAACAGCTTTAAATTTTTTCGTTCACGCGCACAATCTTCTTCAAATTTCTCAAGACTGAAGAAATTGAGGCTTCCCAGCGCGCCCATTGCATGTCTAATGATATGAACACCATATTTCCTAAGAGTATTCCTGCTGAGTTCAGATTCGAAAATCCCTTCACTTGTAAGTTCGGGAATGCTTGTGCTTCCGCCGGATTGAGCAGAGGGAAGTTTTGATATCCAGGTATTAACCCGTGCCATCGCTGCATTGATTAATGGCTGATGTGAAGAACTGTAAGAGAGATCACCACCCGCTTCTGTGACACCCGGAATCCCTCCGTGCAGGCAAAGAACACCAGGGTTGACAGTCTGAGCGATAACTATCATGAAAAGGACCTGTGCATGAATCTGGGTAAGTAAAGCCTCTGGACTGCCAGGCCCAGAGGATCCAGCAATGGTTAAATCAAGTAGAAGCAGATTTGCACCGCTGCGTGCGCTACGCAGAAATGGTGACACCATTGTTTTCATGGGCGAGAAAGTAGTTATAAGACTGGTACCATCTACCCAGTCATCCTTTCCAGCAAGAAATTTCATTTCATCGTCAGAAAATCCCTTTGTCGCCGTCATCTTGAGACCCGCGTAGCCTTTTTCCATCAAGCTGGCAACCTCATATGCGGTAATACTCCTGTCCGTGGCAACGGGTAAACTGAAAATACCGATCATGTCCTCATTTCGTGACACTGAGCGGACAATATCTTCAAATTCTGAGCGGTTCGCCTGGCGAAGTTCATTGTCACCTATTCTCTTTAGGAAAGGTGGAGTCGCTCCAGTCCCAAAAGTATTTTTCCCTGGATCACCCGACCAGGTTCTTGGACATTTTTCTAAACATTGATCAATATATGTTTCTTTGAGAGGAACGAAAACAGCAGATTCCCTGTCGAAATCAACGGCGTCGGCCTCCATCAAAATTTCCATGAGTTCGGGACTCTCTGCGATATTCATCCCGATTTCACAAAGTACTTTCTTCCCGTTATCGTGAATCCTCTGGTAGGTATCCTTTTCAGCTATCAGATGATCCATATCCTCGAGTCGAAAGTCGACCGTGCGAATAATATCCTCTGGTATTTCACTTTGTTTGAGATCTGTATAAATTGCCTTTGCTTCCCTGAACCTAAATTCTTTTTCCAGTTCCAATGCCTTGCTCAGACTTTCCTTTGCTCTATCGCTCATATTCGGTTCCTCTTATTAATTTTTCTCTCCAAAGGCTCCCTTACCGACTCATTATTCGTTTTATTCCCAATTCCATCCCATGAGATGTCTCTATCTTCTGTTGAATAACTCCAGTTTCTTTCTCGTAGAAACTTCCGTAAAAATCTTGCAAAGGTTATATCAAAAATATTTTCTAATGTTTTTTTCTCTCTGAGATCTTGAGAATTTTCCCTGATAGAGGTACCACCGAGCATGCCGATGGCTAACACATCACCCAGGCTATCTGGACTTGAAACTATCTTGAGAGTACAAGAAGGGGCATGAGAAAAACTGCAGATAGAAATAATATCTGCTAACAGTTCGAGAAAATGGAAAAGTTGGTTCGGCTGAATTCCATTGGTATCCTCAAGTAACTGGAATGAACCATTTAAAAGTGCGACAAGATCATTCCAGAGAATTTGATTGCTGTTTTTCCCAATCAGTTGATAGAGGACTTCCTTTTTTGAGAGAACAACAAATCGTTCGAAATAAACAAGGCTTGTCCCATCACCTTTTGTGCGTAACACAATTACAAATTTAAGAGCTTGATCCTCTATGTTTTTTGCCGGTACCCAATTACCTTCAACATTGTTATCGGATTGTAATTTTTTCCAAATATTTATCGATCCGGCTGAATTTAGAGTTAATGAGAGTGTTCCGATTTCGAGGCCGTGATGAGTAACTCTCATGCCTCGAAGATACACGCCAGCTTTCTGACGTATTTTGGTGAACCCAACAACCAGCCCGAGAACCGGTAAAATCATTGTAAAAAATACAGCTAAAAAAATTTCAAATATTTTTGTTTCTAAATTTTGGCTAAAATCAAAGTAATCTGCAAAAAAAGCCCAGACCCCAAAAAATAAACCAGCAAGACAGGAGATAACAGACAGTATCCACAAAAATCTAATAAATGATGCATGTGATTCAACTTGAAAAAGTCCACTAAAATCCCGTAAAGGTGCTTTCATTTGAGCTCAAAAATAGACAGGTAACATTTCTATTTTTCCAGATAGACGATAGAAACAGTTCATTTTTTATCGGCAGTTGTCGTCCAATTTAAATCGGCCAACAAGTTCCTTAAGTCCTTCAGCCAACCTGGATGTTGCAAGGGTGTTGTTGCTTACTTGAGAGCATTGTTGAGACATCTTTGTTGACACCAGGTTCATATGGGTCAAGTTTTGGGCAACATGGCCAAATGATTCCGAGCTGTCGACCACTTTGGAATTAACTTCTTGAATACCAGCGGAGGCTTGATTGACATTCCCTGATATCTCCTGAGTGCTGCTTGATTGCTCTTCAATAGCCAATGCTATAGAAACGATGATCTCATTGACGCTATTTATAATACCGCTGATACCTTCAATTTCTGTGACTGTTCCTTTGGCGGTCAGTTGAATACTCTCAATCTTTTCTTTTATTTCACTGGTGGAAATTGCTGTTTGGCGAGCCAATTCTTTAATTTCATTGGCCACAACGGCAAACCCTTTGCCGGCTTCACCTGCGCGAGCCGCTTCAATAGTCGCATTAAGAGCGAGCAAGTTGGTTTGTTCTGAAATTTCCGTTATAGTCTCGGTAACCTTGCTGATATCGACTGCGGCCTGGCCCAGAAGCTGCACTCGAGTTGTGGCGCTTTTGACTTGATCAACCGCCCTTCCTGCAATTTGTGTGGCTTGTCCGGTATTCAGGGCAATTTGATTTATGGTAGCAGTCATCTCTTCCGCCGCAGCCGCAACTGTTGATAAGTTTACACTGGATTGTTCCATTGCGGCGGCAATAGAGGTAATGTTTTGATTTACTGCCTGTGAGGAGGATGTGATTGCTTCTGATTCAGATGAGACTTCAAGTGCACTGCCGGCCATCTCTTGCGATAATGCTGTCAAGTTCTTGGACGAGTTGGATAAATCCTCGGCTTTTTCGGAGATATCGCCAATTATACTCTGCAGTTTTTCAATGAAAACGTTGAACCAGCGGGCAAGATCACCAAGTTCATCTTTTGTCGTAATTTTCAGTCTACGAGTTAAGTCGCCATCTCCGTCAGCGATATCATGCAGACCTTCCGCCACATTATTGACAAGCTTGCCAAAGGAAGCAGCGATCAGATAGATCGCCGGCATTACGATAATTAAGCATACCAAAAACACCAGAGAGAGCATGACCACCATTTGATATGTGTTGGCCAGAACCGACTCTTTCGAGATTAAGATACTGATCCATCCAGATGGTTCCGAATTGCCCGGAAGTGGTAAAGATGCCTGTAAATAGCCTGTCGAATCAACCTTAATTTCATTAAATACTATCGCTTGCTCCAGAGGAGTGGCGACAGGTGGAACAGATTCTTTTGCATCGGAGAGAAGATTACTATAACCGGGTATGGTTCCTTCATGACTACTTCCATCAGCCAGGAAAAGATTAATATCAGTTTTCGTAAGTTCGGCTATCTTTCTCGCAAATTCACTCGTCAAGCGTGTCCTGGAAACTGTCACGCCGACGATAACCGATTCCATCTGACTGGTTGTCGTATTATATTTGTTTGCCGTAACTGGGGTAAGGGTTTCAATACAAATGTACTTACCGATTGTTTTATAATAGGAGGCTGATGTTTGGGGAAACGTACCAACATACGTTTTTGCAATCGTTTCAAGTGGCATATCAGCGCCATCTTTGAATTGGATTTCATTGATAGAGGCGCCTTCCGTTATGGATGCGAAAGCAAAGAGCTCCTCTGGATTTCTGTAGTGGTACCCTGCCTGTATTGCATTATTTTCAGTTACTTCTGTATAGGTGAGGATTTGCCCATCTTTATTGTACAAAGCAATTTGCCATAGATCGGTGGCCGAAATAGCCTGGACCATGGAAGAAACTATCTGGTTATACGAATCCCTGGTCAGGCTGAACTGATCCCCCCCTGAAAAATCGGCAATAAATTTAACCTTCTCTCCAATTTTTGTAGATCGAATCATATTGCCGCTTGCCTGGGTCTGATTCTTCACCAGGAGAAGCAAATCGTTCTTGATAATATTCGCCGTATTATTGAGAGTATCCCGGGCAACTGCCATATTCTGCCTGTTGAGCAATATATAGACCACGACCGTGGAGCACAGCATTATGAACAGGACGGCACCAAGAACGACATTTATGAGTTTGGTTTTGAGCTTCAAGTAATTACCATTAACGAATGAAGATTTAACAACTCATTCAGACAAAATTTCATACTGGTAAACGCGCGCCTTTTGCGTGATGCGCTTCGGTTTCCCAGTCACACCTCAGCTTTTTTTGTGCTCATGGAAACCCCATTCAGGAAGTAATCGACGAACTTACTTTTGGTGTTACGGATGTAGGTGTCGAAAAATTGTGCGAAACCACCTGGATAATAAATCATCACCAGAATCAGGAGCAGCCCGTACAGAACCAGATTAATGCCCGGCAGGTTGGACAGGGATGAACGAATTAACTCCATAGCAAAGACGAAAGGAAAAGCAATCACCGCCCCTCCCCAGAGACTGCCTCGTCCACCGATATAGGCAACAGCCAGGATCTCAACCGTTTTGGAGGTGTGCATGATGTCCGGAGTCAAAATACCATAGTAGTGGGCATAAAAGCCTCCGAGTACCCCGCCGATAGCGCACGAAAGGACAAAATTGGTCAGTCTGTAAAAGACCGGATTTATTCCGGAGGTGCGTGCCGCTTCCATATTCTGACCAATGGCTTTAAAAGCCACGCCCATACGGGTTCTCGTCACCCACTTGCACATCATGTAAATGGCCACCATCATCGCCAGGACCAGGTAGTAATATGGAACATTGGACTGGGTATCGAACAGCCGGCCAACCTGCAGGCCCATCGGACCACGGGTCAGCCAGACCAGCTTGATCGTAAGCCCCATTAGTGCCAGCCCGAAGAACCAGGCCAGACAGGCGGCAAAGATGCCGCGCAGACGCAGGGTAATCATGCCGATGACCGCCCCCGTGACTGCTGCTGCCAGTCCCCCGGCCAGCATGCCAAGCCATGGGGTAAGGCCAATCCTGTCTGCAAGTATGGCAGAGGTGTAGGCACCAAGGCCCATGATGGCGGCATAACCGAAATTGACGATATTGATCAAGCCGGCGGTAAAGTCGAAGGCAATGGCCAGAGAGGCAAGTAACGCCGCGCTGATCAGCCAGCGGATCAGGTATTCCTGGTTGAAAGGAGGGATCATCGGCAGTACCGCCAGAACCAGAAGAGCAATCAGGCCCAGCGGAGTAAAACACATAAAATTCAAAAGCTTATCAAAAGGATTTAGAATGGGTAATGTCTTGTTCATGAAATCTCCCTTACTTGTCGAGTACGCCACGCACTTCGGAACCGAATATGCCGCTGGGCTTAAAAATCAGGATGAGGATGATCAGGATGGAAGGCACCACAAAGTCCCAGCCGGATCCAATGTACTCAATAGTGAGAACCTTGAGCAGAGCTACCATAAAAGAACACATCACCGCACCCAGGACATTGCCAAGGCCAGCAAGAATTACCACGAACCAGGCCATGTACAGCGGTTCCAATCCCACAGAAGGATATGATGGATACATGAAAAGCAGGCCGGCACCTGCAATTGCTGCCAGTGCGCAGGAAAGCGACATAGTTAACAACAGGATGCCATTGAGGCCAATACCCACCATCAGCGCTCCTGACTCGTCCTGAGACACTGCCCGTATAGCTCGACCTGTTCGGGTATACCTCATGAAGTACCAGAAAACGCCGACTACTACTGCAGCAACAACCAAAGCAAAGCCACGGTCCCTGGAAATATACACATCCATGATGGTAAAGGGTGCACCACTGTAATAGCCGACGATACCTTTAAAATCCGCTCCAAATAAGAGTTGATGGGTGTTGATCAGAACCACTGACAAGCCGACAGTGAGCAGGAATGCATTCATCACCCAGTTTTCACGGCTCCGCTTTCTGAGCTGTCTGAATATCAATAACTCGGTAACCACCCCGGCAAGGGCACCAATAACCATTGCAGCCAATATGGTTATTACCGGTCCCCAAAAAACCAGGAAACTTTCCGGATGGGTGCCGATATAAATACTTATAGGAGTAAACACGTAATAGGCCACCAGGGTCCCGATCATGAAGAACTCTCCATGGGCAAACATGGGAATGTTCAGCACCCCCAGGGTCAGGGCCAGTCCCATGGCGACGAGAGCTATCATGCCCCCGTTGACTACTGTATTGACCAGCAGATAGCCGCCCCTGTCTATAGTGGCGAGTAAGGCAATCAAAATGGTAGCGATGACGGAGATCTTTGCAAGAGACATGCTATTGTTGATTTTTGCCCAGAAACTTGTTTTTCGTTCTTGAGTCATTCTATTTCCCTCTCCGATTAAACGCCTAGGAAGACCTTGCGCACGTGAGCGTCAGAGGCCAGGTCACTGCTTTTTCCGGACAATTCGACTCGACCGTTCTCCAATACATAGCCCCGATCGGTAACCGCCAGAGTTTTCGTCACGTTCTGCTCCACCAGCATAATGGTAAGCCCCTGCTTGACGAGTACGTCCAAAGACTGAAAGACATTTTCCGTGAGCAGCGGTGCGAGTCCGAAAGAGGGCTCATCGACCAGCAGTAATATGGGATTAGGCATAAGTCCTCTGCCAATGGCGAGCATCTTGCGCTCGCCTCCACTCATGGTGCCTGCCAGTTGAGCACGTCGTTCAGAAAGTCGTGGAAAAAGATCGTAGACAAAATCCAGCCGATCCTTTTTGATTTTTTTGTCATTGATGGTGTATGCCCCCATGGCCAGGTTCTCATCTACTGTCATGTTAACAAACAAGTTCATCGCTTCAGACACCAGAGAGATGCCTTTTCGAGTAACCTTGTTAGCTGGCAAGCCGCTGATGGATTCACCCTGGAATAAAATTTCTCCACTCATGGGGGACAGCAGTCCGGCAATGGTCTTAAGAGTCGTGGATTTTCCTGCCCCGTTAGGACCTACCAGACAGACGTATTCGCCGACGTCCACGGTCAGTGATACGTCGCGCAGGATTTGTAGATAGCCGTAACCGGCGTTAAGATTTTTTACTTCCAATAGCATAGTGCCTGTCTCCCTTGGTAAAGCGCCAAGCTGCCTGTTACGCTTCAGTTGTCTGGGCTTCCCCGGAATCACCCAGATACGCCTTAGCCACTCTCGGATCATTGGCTACATCTTGTGTGAGACCTTCGGCAATCTTCGTGCCGAACTGGATACACAACAAACGATTGCATAGGTTCATGATCAGGTGCATGATGTGTTCAATCATCAGGATCGTGATCCCCTGATCACGAATCTTGAAAATCAGCTGCATCATATCGTTGAGCTCACCTTCACTGAGACCTGAGGCCAGCTCATCGAGAAAAAGTAGTTTCGGTTGACTGGCCAGAGCCCTGGCCAGATCCAACCTCTTTAACTGGACGGTATTCAGTTGTTCGCTGACGGTGTCTTCATTTATAGGGAAATCTACGAATTCCAAAACCTTACGACTATGTGCCGCAGGGTCTTTTATACTGCCGGCCTTGTTGCCGAAAATGGCCGCAGTCATAACATTTTCCAACACAGTCATTTTGGGAAAGGGTATGGGAATCTGAAATGTTCGGGACAATCCCAGGCGACACATCTTTTCCGGAGCAAAGCCCGTG
This sequence comes from uncultured delta proteobacterium, assembly GCA_963709755.1. Taxonomy (GTDB): domain Bacteria; phylum Desulfobacterota; class Desulfobulbia; order Desulfobulbales; family Desulfocapsaceae; genus Desulforhopalus_A. The sequence goes on along the minus strand of CAVPXO010000005.1, from coordinate 63,375 downwards.
GTGTTCTTGCCAAACATTGTCACCTGGCCCGAAGTAGGCGGGTTCAGCCCAGCCAAAGCATTGACGAGAGTTGTCTTGCCCGCTCCGTTGGGACCGATCAGGCCGACAATGTCTCCTTCGTTAATGTGCATCGATACAGCGTTAACTGCTGTCAGACCACCAAACTGCTTCGTTAACTCATTAGTCTCCAGTACAATCATCTGTGTCTTACCTGTTTGAGGAGTTGAGTTTTCCGCCGGAGTCCTCTCCTGGCTGCCCCAGCGGAACAATTAACAAGCGAATAAAAGTAATTATGGAGCTACAAACTGTGCTTCCGCCCAGTCCTCTGGATAGACAATAGAGCCCTTACCACCTTTGTACTGGATAACTGGAAAGAAATATCCGTCTCTCGCAACAACCGGATCCGGCATGGTATCCATGGTATAACGGTATTCATTCATAATGATGGCACCGTCTTCCTTGCTGTAGGTGAGCTTGCCGGTGTAAACCTCATCCGACATAACTTTATAGATGCTTTCCTTGTCGAGCTGTCCGTATTTCTCAAAAGTCCGCTGCAGAATTTTTACAAACATACTGGCTCCGTCATAGGAGAGCCCACCAGCTGAAGGGCTTGGCTTCATGCCGAAGCGCTTCTCGAACTCCATGGCCCAATCTTTTGCTTCCTTGGTTGTCAATTGGGGAATCATATCCAAAACACCGTCGGATGCGGCGCCGGCCATCTTGTACCAGTCACCGGACCAGCCGAGACCATCGATGATGATCAACGATTTCAGGCCTACTTCCCGAGTTTGTTTGATAAAGGCAGAGGTTACAGGAGCAGCCGTACTGGTGCTGAAAATAACCGCCACGTCTTTTTTCTTGTAAGCACCAAGCATCGGGTAAAAATCAGTCTGGGTGATGGGGAAGTAATCCTTTGCTGCAACCGTCCAGCCTTTTTTCTCAAACTCGGCGGCCATGGCATCACCTGCGCTATGTCCCCAGTCGGTATCTTCACAGGCGATGGCCATTACTTTCGCCTTGGGCTTGAACGTGCCGTTTTGTACGGCATTGTCTATAGTTTCAGCATAACCGGCCATCAGTTTGCCTGGAACCGGCCAACCTTTGCCTCCCCAATATCCGTATTTTTCAGGATTGCTCCTCCATTTAGTATTGACCACTTCCGTGGCCCCGAAACCAAACATATGGGGTACTTTATACTGGGCAGCGACATCCATGGCAGCAACAGCGGTGGAGCTGTGCCAGTTGAGAATGCCCGCCTGAATGCCGAGGCGTTCGGCCGCTTCAGCATAGGCGCTGACCACTTTTGCCGGGTCACTCTGGCTGTCGACCCAGACAGGTTCAAGCTTATAGTCACCGATCATGTTGTTGACCTTCTCAAAGGCCATTGTTACCGATCCCTTAAATTCTGCACCGGTCTTTGCCGATGGACCGGTAAATGGACCAAGTACGCCGATTTTCAGGATCTTCTCTGCAGCAGCTGTTCCGACTAAAGTCGACAGGATAAAGCATGTCATTATGACACTTAAGGTAAACTTCTTTCTGATCATGGGGGCCTCCGTTAAGGGTTTTGTTGTTTAAAGATTTGTTTGGATTATTTCTATTGCAGTAACAACACCAAACAATCGCTTACCAGACACTCATCGAGAGCAAATACCATACTGTGCTACACGCCAAACATTCTTTCCCGTAAAACACATACAAAAAAAATTATTTTTATGAAAATTTGATAGGGGCTTTTTGAGCCTTCAGTTGCCGGTTTCCCCCATGGCTTGAACAACCAGCTCAGCTATATCTTTGTCCATTAATGACGTCTCTGCGGCAGCCAGGCCATCTTCCATCATGGTCAGACAAAACGGACAGGAAGTTACGATGAAGCCAGACTTGCCTGAGCCTGCGGTGCCAACGGCTTTGGCAGCCTGTTCGACCCTTCGGTCATTCACTCGTTTGTCGGTATCTTCTTCGAACCAGCTCAAACCGCCACCTCCACCGCAACACATTGCCATTTCACGGTTTCGCTCCATCTCCACTGTTTCCAATCCCGGGATTTTCGCCAGAATCGCCCTCGGGGCATCGAAAATCCGGTTGTGTCGCCCCAGATAGCAGGAATCATGAAATGTGACTACCGCATCGACAGACTGGTTGAGCGACAGACGTCCGTCCTTAATCAGTTCCTCGATGAGTTCGGTGTGATGGATAACTGAATATTTTCCGCCAAAGTCAGGATAATCCTTGGCAAAAGAATTATAACAATGGGGACAGATGGTAAGAATATGCTTGAACGAATATTCAGCAAGCAGTTCCACGTTCGCTTCTGCCTGAACGCTGAACAGATACTCCTGTCCCATGCGCCTTGCCGGGTCTCCGGTACAGCGTTCCTCTTCTCCGAGGACTGCGAAGTTGATACCTGCAGCCTGAAGAATCTTCACCATACTTTGAGCTATCTTGGTATTTCTCGGATCGTAGGCGGCAGAACAACCGACCCAGAACAGGTAGTCAACTCCCTTACCCTCTGCAGCCAGGTCAGCCATAATCGGCACATCGAGCCCTTTAGCCCACTCCATCCTGGCAGTTGGGTGCTCGTTCCATGGATTGCCCCGTTTTTCCATGCCCATTAGGACATCCGCGTAGGTATCCGGAAAACGGTCATGGATCATGGCCTCATTTCTACGTATTTCCATAATCTTACTGAGTGGATCTATACAAACAGGACAGCTTTCCACACAGGCCATGCAGGTGGTACAATAATTTATTGCTTCGGCAGGAATTTCAGCGTCCAAAATCCGGCTGTTTGCCTGAGGACTTCCGGCGATCGGCTTTTCTTTGTTCAGTTGCCTGCGCAATCCGAGAATGATTTCACGCGGAGAGAGTATTTTTCCTGAAAGATTAGCGGGGCAGTTCATTTCACATCTGCCGCACTCAGTACAGGAAACAACATCGAGAAGGTCCTTACGGGTCAAATCCTGAAGTGTCTCATAACCAAGATTCTCGTCGCGTTCAAAAGCGCCTTCGACATCAAGCTTGGCAAGACGGCCCTTTGGGCGAAGGTCCTCAAAGAAAATATTTACCCCTGCTGCAACCAGGTGCATTGCTTTGGGGACAAAGGGCAGCATGGCAATCGCACCAAAGGCGAGCAATACATGGATCCACCAGAATATGACATGGGCACTCTTTAATGAGTCCGGACCTGCCCCATTAACCAAACCGGCAAAAAGAGCGCCGCCCGGAGACCAGACCGGGGCATAACCAAGATCAGCAGCATTGGCTGCCAGCCTAAAGCCTTCCACCATAAAGCCGGTAAGACCAATGACCAACAGCAGGACCGGCAGTATCCAATCCACGGACTGTCGTTTGAGTTGTGGCCTGTTCAGGACATATCTTCTGACAATGGCGACGATCAGTCCGACTACCAGCAGGACACCGAAGAGGTCGGCGACGAACTCAAACCCTAGGTAAAACCAGCCTTGCAGCATGAGATGTTCCATTCCCAGAATCTTGTGGAACAGATCGTATTCTACAGCAACTATGGTCGTGGCGATGATGAGAACGATAAAGCCCCACATGATGAGCAGATGCATGCCACCGCCCAGTTTATGACGGTTAAGCACTGTGCGATTGGATAAGACAGTAATCAATGCACGGCCCAGTCGTCCCCCCGCCTGGGCAGGTGTGGGAAAGGTGACAGGCTGTCCATTCAGAACCCGTCGTACATGTTTATAGATACCCCAGCCAAGTACACCCAATGTTATGGCTGCGAGTGCATACAGAACTACCTCTCCTGCACCAGAAATATTCCACAAAATCTCACGTGTAGCCATTAGTGTAGCCTCTTAACCTTATGTCCGTAACATTTTTATCTCTACCTCGGCCTCTTTCGAGCCGGGTCATGCAGTCTGACAGAGCTTTTTCAGATCTCCTGATTTCACCTTAAAGGACTTGTGATGGACCCCGGGATTAAAATAGACAAAACTCTGATGCATCAATTCGCCATCCAGATAAATGGGAAGATCCGTCAAATGACCAAAAGGAGGAACACACCCTACTTCGCAGCCCACCAGTTCACTGACTTCTTCAGGTTTGGCAAAACCGACTTTTTTGGTTCCGGCCGTCTTGGCCGCTGCTTTCCAGTCAACTTTCTTATTTCCCGGCATTACAAAAACCACTACTTTTTTTTCCTTAGTGGTTAGTACCAGCGATTTAACAGTCTGTGACTCACTTACACCTAAGACCTCAGCCATAACCGGGTTGGTGTAGACGGGTTCGTGCTCGCGAACTTCGTAATTTATTTCATTTTTTTCAAGCATTTGAAGTATCTTTTCTTCCAGCGTCATTTGGTATCCCTACTTATTTTTTCTAAAATGTTTTTTCCAACCTTTTACGTCCGCCGGGCCTTTGTAAGTGAAGCCAAAGGTCCGGCAGTATGTGTAACTGAGCAGTTGGCAATTATGCGCTCTGCTGCTTCAATTGTTCGATAATAGCCGGAATTATTTCATGGAGATCTCCGAGAACACCGTAATCTGCCTTACCAAAGAAAGCTGCTTCCGGATCCTTGTTGATAACCATTACCTTACCCGCACCCTTGCAGCCGACCAAATGCTGAATCGCCCCGCTGATACCACAAGCTATGTAGAGTGTTGGCGCAATGCGCGTTCCGGTAAGGCCTACCTGATCCGAATGTGGCCGCCAGCCATTATTGGTGGCAACACGTGAACAACCTACCGCGCCATTCAACATCCCTGCCAGTTCCTCAAGGAGCGAGTAAGCCTCAGGACTGCCGACCCCCCGGCCTCCACCGACCACGACATTGGCGTTTTTCAGGGTTATGCCCTCTGTAACATCCGCCTCTCTTCGAACAAGACAAACGCGGAGGTCTTTTTCATCAAGTGTTGCCTCAAAGGTCTGCACGTCTGTTGTAACTGGTGCGGCAGCTTCCTCTGCAACCACCACATCCATTGCCACAGTCAAAAGCTTGCGATCACCTTTCATGTCAGCTTGCTCCAGGAGACTGCTGCCCCACCTGAACCTAGTAATCTGAAAAGGATCTCCAGGAGACACCGCCGAACAGTTGGCAGCCATAGGCAGATCAGACATCGCTGCAAGATGTGCCATGACTTCGTTGCCCCTGTCAGTAGCTGCAGCCATAACAATATCGGGAGAAGTCTCGGCAATAACCTGGGAGACGATCTTAGCCCAGGCAGCCGGTGCGTAGTCAGTCAACTCTTTGTTTCCGGCCTGAACAACTTTTGTAATACCGTACTTTCCAAGCTGTTCTGTAAGAGTCCCGATATCTTCGCAGCCAATGACCAGGGCAACCAAGTCATTACTGCTATCGGCAATTCCCCGGGCGAAGGTTATCATCTGTAAGGACGCTTCCGTAACCATATTTTCTTCGTATTCTATTACTCCAAGTATCATGGCTATATCACCTCCAGGGATTTCAATACTTCGACGATCTTTGGTGCAGCCGCAGCACCTTCACCGAGCATAGTGACCTCTTTCTTCTGCTCAGGTGGGTGAACAAGTTGCTGCATGAGCAGACCGGCTCCCACCTTCTCGGCTGACATTTTGTCAACCGGCTTCTTCTTGGCTTTCATAGTCCCACGAAGACTCGGATATCGTGGCAGATTGATACCTTCTTTAACAGTCGCCATCGCCGGCATTGGCAGACTGGTAAATCTCCCAGCCACTGTCGACCTCCCGCGATGCCGTAGCTGCGCCATCACTAATTTCCAGTTTTTTGATACCGGAGATGCATGGCATATCAAGGGCGTGCGCCACTCTGATCCCCACTTGACATCCGCCACTGTCGGCCGATTCAGTCCCGAAGAGAATCAAGTCGATAGCTTCCTTTTGAGACTCGGCAAGAATAACCGTTTTGATGGCCTCAGCGGTTTCTTTCGAATCCCATTCGACGCCGTCGGTTTCAATCAGGATGCCTCGGTCAATACCGCGGGCCAGGCAGTCACGAATCTGTTCCTCCGCCTCGGCAGGTCCCAGAGTGAGCACCGTTGATTGTCCTCCGTGTTTTTCAACCAACTGAATGGCTTCTTCTACTGCGCACTCTTCATGGGGACTGATGCAGAATCCAAGATTTTTTGTGCTAATCGTCTTCCGGTCTTCGTTCAGATCGATCCGGGATCCGATATCCGGAACCCGTTTCACACAGACAAGAATGTTCATGATGTCTCTCCTGATCCCGATTCGCCTCAAAAACGTCGGGATTCTTTTATAATACCCACTGGGAGACATTGTTTAAAAAATCTCCCAGTGGTTTTAGTGGTTGGATAGGCTCTTCTTTAAAATATCTTTAAAGGAACCAACCAGCTCTATTTTATCCTTTCAAACGGTCGTGTTTCGGATCGTAGAGCGGTGCTGCACCAACGATGTCGACCGTTACGGGAAAATGCTCACAGAAGTATTCAACTTGGAGTTTATTGCCGGCCTTTGCATACTCTGGCGGCAGATAAGCCATAAGGATATATTTTCCAACCACGGCGCCGTAACCTGCACTTGAAACATATGCCGGGCGGCCTTTAGCATCGACAATGGATGCCCCGTCTTTGGTTAATACAGGGCAGACACCTACCATATATCGTTTTTCACCCTTGGAATCGGTGTGATCATCCACGGTCAGGGTGCAGAGCAGGGTTACCGGATCTTCATCCCGTGCCTTAAGGTATGCTTCCTTGCCCACAAAATCCTGAGCTTTTACTCTTGGCAGTGCCATTCCGGCTTCAACCGGGTTGTAATCAGAATCAAACTCATTACCGAAGAGACGGAAGCTTTTCTCCAGACGGGCGCTGGTTCCATAGACTCCAATACCTACAGGAACTACGCGGTGTTTTTGACCAGCTTCCCAGAGAATATCCCAGAGTTTCGGGCCATGCTCGGCTGCGGTATAGATCTCCCATCCATACTCACCAACGTAGGACATCCTCAGGGCCCACACGGGGATATCCTGAATTCTGAAGTTTTTGACGCTGGCATACGGAAAGGCCTCATTGGAGATGTCATCATCCGTAACCGATTCAAGCAGAGCCCTGGCCGACGGCCCCCAGACACCAACTGTTCCCAGAGCTGAAGTCTGATCGTGTAACTGGGCAGTACCATCTGCAGGGAGGTGATCGGTAAACCATTTTTTGTCTACGCCGCCATGGCCGCCACCGGTGATGACACGAAAAGAATTTTTGCCGGTTCGGGCAATGATAAGGTCACTGCGGATGCCTGCCTTGTTATTGAGCAAGAGAGTATAGACTGCTTTACCAACCTTATTGTCCATCTGAGAAACTGCTACTTTCTGTACGACATCCAGAGCACCCGGGCCAACGATATCAAAGATGGCAAATGCACTCAAATCAGTCATAGCCACCCTTTCACGCAGGGCTATATTCTCTGCATCGATGATTGGAGACCACCAGCGAGTATCCCATTCATTTTTTCGCTCAACCATCCTTTCCGCATATTCTTCCAACAGGCCTTTATTGCTTTCATACCATTGTGGGCGTTCCCAGCCGGCGGTTTCAAAGTAGACCGCACCCAGCTCTTTGGTCCTGGAGTGAAAGGGGCTCAAACGAATGTTTCTTGAATCTAAATACTGCTCATTTGGATGGACGATATCATAGAGTTTTGGAAAGCCTTCAATCGCGCGATCCCATACAAATTTTTTAGTACCTGCGTAGGGATAAAAACGGGCAATATCGACATGGCTCGGATCGAGCTCGGGGGCGCCATCGGTCATCCATTCAGCCAGCATTCGTGCTGCACCCGGTCCTTCCTTAATCCAGATAGCAGCCGCAACCCAGAGATTTTTTACCTCAGGCGTTTCGCCTATAAGAGGCTCACCGTCAGGAGTAAGAGAGATAAGACCATTGATTGCGTACTGAATTTCAACCTTATCATTATCAAGCAGGTCAGGCATGAGATCCATAGCGTCTTCCAGCTGTGGCTCAAAATCTTCCTTGGTGAAAGGCAACTCTGTCGGTGAGAGCTTGGCCTGCTCATTTGATGGAATATCATTCGGATCGATTAAAATTGAGCGGTGGGCATATGATCCGACCTCCATGGTCCCTGAGGTCTGACGCTCATACATCTTCACACTCATATCCCTGATAATCGGATAGCCAATCTCTCCTTTCACGTGGGCCAACTGGGGAATAGGGCCGGCATCGATCATTTGATGAACAACAGGTACCAGTGGAATTTGAGCACCGGCCATTTCGCCTATGCGAGGAGCCCAGACACCACAGCAGTTAATTACATATTCAGCCTCAACATAACCGCGGTCGGTCTTAACCCCTTTAATTTTTCCATCTTCAACATCAATATCCAATACTTCGGTATTGGCAAAGACAGAGAGCGCTCCCATATCCTGAGCCTTTTCCCTCATTATCGTGCCTGCACGCAGGGAATCGACAACACTTACAGAAGGTGTGTAAAAGCCACCTTTAATTTTGTCTTTGTTCAGCCATGGAAAGAGTTTAATGCAGCCATCTACGTCAAGAAGCTCAGCCTCGATACCCCAGCATTTGGCAGAGGCTATTCTACGCTTCGTGTCAGCCACACTCGCGTCTGTTCTGGCAACCTCTATACCACCGCAGATACGCTCAACACCTAGCTCTGCATATTGCCTTTTACTGTCCATGGTTAATTGGGCCAACGGCTTTCCGTTATCCACTGGAAATATAAAGTTGGATGCATGACCGGTGGATCCTCCAGGATTAGGAAGAGGCCCCTTGTCAATCAACAACATGTCTTTCCAGCCTCTTTCTGCCAGATGACCTGCGACGCAATTGCCTACGATACCGGCGCCGATAATGACGACTTTTGCTTTTGTGGGAAACTGACTCATAACAAACCTCACTTCTTTTTGTTGGTTAGGGGGTTAGAGTTTAAAATGTTAACTGACTCCTGACATGTTCTACGAAAAGCTTCATATGTTCTTCCAATAAACGAGCGGTCATTTCCTCTTCGTGTTGTTCTAAAGCTGTTGCAATATTTTCAAATTGTGTTTCAAGATTTTTCCAATATCCGCCAACGGCTCCGGCAAATCCCCAGATTCTTATCGCCTGGTCATGGAGTCCACTTAACTTTTTCACAAGGAGTTCATTTCTGCTCGCTTTATTGATGATATTGTGGATCTCGCGATCGAGTTTCATCAAGATCTTGGTATCCTGTGTCTCCTTCATGCTGTCTATCCGTCGGCGAATTTCGGCAATTTCCTCCATGGAGATGCGTGCCGCAGCCAAACTGCCCGCCAATTGTACCAAATGTGCCAAAATCTCTAATATATCCTTGAGTTGCTGAAAGCTCACCTCTTCTACAAACGTGCCGACATTGGGAATTATCCGCACTAAACCATCCATCTCCAGCCGCATCAAAGCCTCTCGGACCGGTGTACGACTGACACCGAAAGCGTCCATTATCTCTTTCTCCCGGATAACAGCCCCAGGCTTTTGCTCCAGCAGGATGATCTGCTTTTTCAATTCCTGATATACATTTTTATCACTCATCGGGTTTGTAGTATTGTGTCTCTGTTGTTTGTGGTAATTGTAACACCGATATACAACCGATATACATTCAATAGTCACATATATATAATGTTGCATATTAGTTGTCAACCCAAAATATCAGTGTTTTATACTATTTCCAGCTTCAAGCCTAAATTCTCATATTGTATTATATTTTCAGGCAGATACAGAATATGAACCAAACCAGAATTCTCATTGATGCTGAATTTTTCCATATTTTCAGACCAATAGGGTAACAACAGAAAGTGTCATAGAAAAATCAACTCAATCATCAGGTAATCTGGTTAATCGAAAAGTCGGGCCCGCAAAAACTGCTATTATTCTAAACTGTGAACTCAGTATGAATGGCGGGGACATAGGGCGGGATAACATATAAGTTGAAAGCTTGTGGCATTTAGTGAAATATGTGAAGCCGATTTGTGAATTGGCTAGAACGCTTTAACATTGACAAGCCTCATTAAATTTTTTCATGAATTTTGTTACGGATTCATTCGTATATTTTTAAAACTTGAGTTACCTTTGAAATTGCTTATTACTTGCCTTGATCGGGGTCCTTTAAAAATTGCTTGAATACGTTAAAAACCACTTATAAATTTACTTACAAAACAATGAATGACAGAAATGTATATCAGGAATTGAAAAGGCAGATTATCCTTCTGGAGCAAAGACCCGGAGCAGTTATCCGTGAGAAAGAAATAATGGACGCGTTCGATGTAAGTCGTACGCCGGTACGTGAAGCGCTGATGCGGCTGGAGATGGATGGTTTAGTGCGGATAATTCCCAATGTCGGCACGTTTGTAGAAGAAGTGAGCTTTCAACAACTTAAGGATGTGTTTGAAATTAGGGCCCATCTGGTGCGACTGGTTGGTAATTTAGCCGCAATGCGCATCTCCATGGAGGAAATTGCCGAAATTCGCCGGCGGATAGACAGCATGAAGGAGACACAGGATACCAAGGTCTTAATGAAACTCGATGGTGAGATCCACACTATCATCAATAGGGCGACTAAAAATGAACTCCTGGTAAAAATGTTAAGTGGGCTCCATGACCAGGCAGTAAGAATCTGGACGTTTGCCGGGGCCAACGACGGATATTGGGAAAATCTTGAAACTGAATTTGAAGACATCGCGGCAGCTTTAGAACAACACGACGAGGAAATGACAGCTCGCCTGCTGGAAGAACATACAAAGCTTTTCGTAGAACATGTCAGAAGTCAGTTAACATTTTAAATTGCGCAGGAATCGCAGATAATGTGGCCGTATCTCGTAAGCGGCCATTCCTTTTCAATTCAGGATATACAATTCCATCAGTCTTTGAGCCTGCAACATTGCATTCCTGTTTCTTTTTGTTTACGATCAACAAGACACTGATATGCAACCAATTACAGCACGGATTAGTGAGTTATCCTGAATAGAATTTCCCGCCATTCATATGGCAATCATTTTAAAATTTAAGTTCCTAGAGTCACAGTATGCCCAAAAACCGATTGCTTCATGCTAAAAGGATTGTTGTCAAATTAGGCAGCAATGTAATCACTGCGAAAAATGGTTTGAATCTTGAAGTGATAAAGACAATATCTGACCAGATAAGCGACCTTATGAGGCAAGGAATTGAAGTGATCCTGGTATCGTCAGGGGCCATGGCAGCCGGGATGCGGAAAATGAATATGGTACGCCGTCCTGATGAGATACCGAAACGCCAGGCAATTTCGGCTATAGGACAGAGCGGAGTTATGAACGCCTATGAAAAATGTTTTGCTGCGCATGGTATAAAAACTGCCCAGATATTGTTAACCGGAGATGATCTTACCAACAGGAAGCGCTATCTGAATTCAAGAAATACCTTGCACACACTCATCGACTGGAAGATTGTGCCCATTATCAATGAGAATGATACGATCATGGTAGAAGAAATAAAATTAGGCGACAACGATAATTTAGCTGCCATGATCACCTTGTTGATGGATGCAGACTTTTTATTTATTTTGACCGATATTGATGGATTGTACGACAAGGATCCAAGGCAATTTGCTGATGCCAGACTCATCCCGAAAGTAAAACAACTCAAAAAGGAAATTGAAGATTTCGCCAGCAACATTCCTGGCGCATTGGGCACCGGAGGCATGCTCAGTAAAATTCAGGCGGCCCAGAAAGTCACTTCAGCCGGAATTCCAATGATTGTTGCCAGAGGAAATGCGGAGAATGTGTTGCTGAAACTCTTTGATGGTCAATCTCTTGGCACATATTTTGTTCCGAAAGAAGGTAAAATGGCGAGTCGAAAGTGCTGGATCGCACACACTTTAGCGCCAAAGGGCAGCATTATTGTTGATGAAGGAGCTGTGCGTGCAGTCAGACAGCATGGAAAAAGCCTGCTTCCCATAGGAGTGGTCGCAGTGGATGGGGATTTTGAGGAAGGTGCTGCAATTGATTTCAGGACAGCTGATAATGAAGTTATCGGGGTTGGTCTGGTCAATTATTCATCTTCGGACATTAACATGATCAAGGGATTGAAAACCTCTCAAATTAAGGCATGTCTTGGTGGCAAACATTACGATGAGATCATCCATCGCAATAATCTTGTGCTGAAAGATTTTTAAGGCTCGCCGGATTGCACTTTTTTCAAACCGGAAACCTGTCAGAATAATCCTTCTTCCCCCGACAGGCTCCTCTAATAATAACGATTGATGGGAAAATAACTGTAATAATACTAATCATATCAAGCAATCATTATTCAATGGATACGTCGACATTCAGTTTATCTCCGATTCGCCCCAATCCATCCTCAATAGTTTGAAGTGACAAATGTGAGGGAAGTTCAACCTGAATTGTCATGACATAAATGGCGGCACCGCTCTCGGGTGACAATTTCATTTCTGTTTTCAGCGTGCTGATGTTGATATCATTATCTGCCAGAAACCGGCTCACCTTATAAACAATACCCGCTTGATCAAGACCTTCCACATGAATGATTTTGGTAAGGATATTCGTTTTCCTCTCCTGCCATTCCGGATTTATCGGTCTTATAAAAGCCGTGATACCTTTTTCCCTCTCAAGCCTGCGGCAATCTGCAGATAGTTTTTCTTCTGCGCCTTCACCATTTACCGCTGACGTCGACAACAACAACAATATGGCAAACTCGCCAGCCAGATTCGTCATGGAGGACTCCTCAAGATTGCAGCTATTTTCATATATAACACGAGAGAGATCTGCGACGATACCTGGTCTATCCTTGGCAAAAGCAGTGAGTAAAAATTTCTTCGGCATGATTCACCTCCAAATGATCTGTTATGCTGTTAAATCAGCGTCGATTATCTGATCGACGTTCGGACTCCGGATTGTACATAGTACCATCAAACTCACCTCTTGGGGAGGACAGAAATTTAGCCGGCAAAAAGCGAAATCTTTCCAGGAATAAATTTTATTTTTTTGACGACCTCGATGCTATTTCTAAAGAAAATTGACGATATCGCCAATTTTAATGTTGCTTTTTTATGTATTTCGTATTTTTTTGGCATATAGCAACCAAATCGATCAAAGCCAGGCTAATTAATGTTAAGGAGAACAGCATGTCGAAAAAAATAGCGATCATAGGTGCCGGTCCAGGTGGATATGTCGCAGCAATCCGGGCAGCACAGTTGGGGGGAGAAGTTACTCTGGTTGAGAAATCAAGTATTGGCGGAACCTGTCTTAATTATGGCTGTATTCCCTCCAAAATTCTTAAGAGGACAGCCGACTTAATGGACCATATTAAAAACGCCGGTGAATTTGGGATTGAAAATTCCTCCACTCCCATCTGCAATATGGCCTTATTGATCAAACGCAAAGAAAACATCATTTCAACCCAGGCCAAGGGCATTTATGCCCTGATGAAAAGGCATGGCATCGCCTACACAGCCGGCAGAGCATACATCCCTAGAATGAATCTGTTGGAGGTAAGGGATGACGAGGGCAAAATAACCTTGGTCCCTTGGGACAAGCTGATTGTCGCTACAGGAAGTCGGCCCTCCACAATTCCATCCCTGCCCTTTAATGGAAAGACCATTCTCTCCAGCGATGATGTACTCGATCTTAAAGCCGTTCCTGAATCCTTAACCATTGTCGGCGCAGGGGTCATAGGTTGTGAATTTGCCTTTATATGGAATAGTCTCGGTGCAGAGGTAACCCTCGTGGAAGCCTTGGACAGACCTCTACCGCTGCCGTCCATCGACGAAGACTGCAGCAAACTCATCGCAAGGGAAATGAAAAAACGAAAAATAAACCTGTTGGTGAACCGTACTGTGCAAGCTGCAGAGGAAAAAGATGAAAAATTAATTCTCACCTTCGGACCCTCCCCATTTACTGACAACCTTAGCGAGAAGGAGCGCCGCATTACCACCGGACAAACGAACAAACTCGTCGTCTGTATCGGCAGAAAACCCAACAGCAACAATCTTGGTCTGGAAAATATAGGTGTTGTAACAGATCAAGCGGGTTGGGTGAAGGTCGATGAACAAATGCGTACCTCTGCGGAGAATGTATATGCAATAGGAGATATTCTTGGGCCAAGCAAGGTCATGCTGGCTCATGTCGCCTCCACCGAAGGCGAAATTGCCGTTGATAACTGTTTTGATGGCGACAAATCCATGCAATACGACCGTATTCCCGGAGCCATTTTTACATCTCCGGAAATTGGCAACATTGGATTATCAGAAAAAGACGCCAGAAAAAATTTTAACAATGTGAGGGCCGATTCGGTCCTTTTCAGAACATCCGGCAAGGCCCAGGTTATGGGTGAAATAGTCGGCCAGGCAAAGATAGTCTCAGATGGAGATACCGGTAAAATCCTCGGGGTACATATTGCCGGACCTCACGCCACTGATCTCTTGGGAGAAGCAAGTCTGGCAATGCAAATGGGTGCAACAGTCAGAGACCTGTCGGAAACCATTCATGCCCACCCGACATTAGCCGAAGTGCTTCTTGAGACCTCCTTCAAAGCTATTGACCTGCCATTACATAGCTGAAAATCGCTACAAAGAAGTTCCAGACGACAGGACAGGATGATAGTTATGACTTACTGAACCACGGCAAAGTGGTTCAGTCCGGCCTGAAATTTTTCCCCGTTTATTACAGTGTCAGTTTCTTGGACAAACATTCGCCAACAAATGAGTTCCCATTCATTTTTTATGTGAATTTGAATAATAAATCTTGCAAACCTGATATATCAGCAATATTCTAGACAAAAACAGAATCACATCCGGCAGTACTTAAAATATTATTTTTTTACAACTATGAATATATCGATATATAACACCATAAAACAACGCATTTTGTCCTTTGACTACGCGCCTGGTGAAATGTTGAATGAAAAAGAATTAGCGCTGGAGTTTGGAGTCAGCAGAACTCCTGTTCGTGAGACATTGCTGAGACTTGAATGGGAAAAACTTGTCACCATTATCCCAAGAGCCGGAATAATGGTGTCAAAAGTTGAGTTCCAACAACTCAGAGAGGTATTTCAGACCCGCGCCCCCTTGGAGGGATTACTCGCCAGACTTGCCACTGCACAAATGAACGAAGGCCACTATGCAAAACTTGAGGAAATCAGACAAGAGAGCGAAGCAATCTTTATGAGCAGGAGTCGCAGGTCTCTGCTGGAAGTAGACATAAAATTTAGAGACATTATTCACGATGCTGCAAATAATAATTCGCTGAGGGAAACATCAGACCATCTTTATTACCAGACTCAACGGCTCTGGCATCTGATCTTTGACAAAATGGATTTCAATCTCCTTGTGCAAGATGAGGTGGAATACATGAAACGATCCATAGCTACCTTCAGAGAGAAGAATCTGGATTTGGCTGAAGCCTATAGAAAGGAAGTCATTTTTACAGATTTAAACAGGGTTCGTAATATTTTTGAATTCTCTTACTAGCGTCTGGTCTTTCACCGTCTATTTGCATTCGTTAACTCCCGTAATAACCAGAGCTAAAAACCGAAGTCAGATCATCCTTGCTGATTCAGCAAGGTACGGACACAATGGATAATCGAATACAAAGACTTAAATCAAACGGTGTGGACTTCACCAAAATAGATTTTCACGCAATATTCTCCAATTACCACGAAGGCATATTGATTACCGACCGAACCGGGAAGATCATCTATTATAATAACTCGATGGGCAAGATAGATGATCTTGAACCAGAGTCCGTCATCGGCAAAACCATTCTGGAGATTTACGATCTCAGTGCTGCCCAGAGCACCACAATGCGGTGTCTGACCACTGAAGAGACCATTGTCAACCAACCACTGTTTTACCAGACGCATCTCGGCAAGGTGACAAATGCAATCAGTAATGTTTATCCACTATTCAGTGGAGGTTCGTTGGTTGGTGCAATCAGCTATACAAAAGATTACTACATGGCGGAGGAAATATTTTCGACAGTTCCGCCTGTCAGGCCTAACAGACCACAAAAGAGCAATGGTACCCGCTTCTCCTTTTCCGATATCATAGGACGGCGGACTGATCTCTCGGAGGTTGTCCGTATCGCCCAAATGGCAGCCGACTCCCCATCACATATCTTAATTTCCGGGGCAACAGGGACAGGCAAGGAACTTTTTGCCCAATCCATTCATAACCAAGGTCCATCCCGAGTACGTCCTTTTGTGCCCATCAATTGCGCTGCCATACCTGAGAACCTCCTGGAAGGTGTTTTATTCGGCACTTCCAAAGGGGCCTTTACCGGAGCTATAGACAAAGCTGGACTTTTTGAACAGGCCATGGGCGGGACGCTGTTTCTTGACGAACTCAACTCCATGCCCCTCTCGCTCCAGACCAAACTTTTAAGAGTAGTTCAGGAGAAAAAGGTTCGCCGAATTGGATCGCTCCAGGAAATTGACCTGAGCTTGAAAATAATTAGCTCGGTGAATGAAGACCTCCATGAGGCAATACATAATGGGCATCTTCGCCTCGATCTCTTTTATCGTCTTGGCGTAGTATTAATCCACATTCCACCTCTCAGAGAAAGAGGACAGGATCTATTGAAGCTTGTTGATCATTTTATTTCAAAATGCAATACACGACTTAAAAAACAAGTAGTAGCCATATCGGATCAGGTGCTGTCTCTTTTTCGAAACTATTATTGGCCAGGCAACGTACGGGAACTGGAACATGTCATTGAGGGAAGTATGAACCTGGTGGATGAGAGCAGGATTATCGAGAAGAGACACCTACCGCATCATTTCCTGAAATCGGCTCAAGCAATAAATGACTATCCCAGTATTATGGATCCATTGCCCTCCGATAGATTCGAGGGTGACTCCCATTTTGGTGCTGACAGTCGCCTCATGGATTTGCAATCATCTCAATCTCATCTACAAAAGCTCAACAGGCAGCACCAGTTTGCCGAAGCAGAACTCATCAAACAAGCGCTCACTTTGTCAAAAGGCAGTATAGCCGGCTCCGTCAGGATATTGGGTCTCTCCTCTTCCCAGGCATTACAGTACAAAATGAAAAAATTTAAAATTAAACGCAGTGACTACATCGGAAACAAGAAATAATCCTCGCTGTTTCCATCAAGATCTTCTCTTGAACATCACAGAAAACAAAATATTTTGACAAATTTTCTTGCTTTCTGCGGTAAAAAACAAAATGTTTTGCTCATTTTCCATTGCCGAAAAGCTGCCGAAAACTAGAATAACAGAATTTTCCTTTGTACTCAGTCCGTTACCCATTTTTTTCATTACCTTAAATTTCAAAACATCTTGGCACAAGCTTTGCTTTGATATATCTATAATATATTAATTATATCGAAGAACCTTTAGGAAATTCTCAGTACTACATCGGGCACGGGCTCAATTTACAACCCGTCCCTCGATCTTTTGTACAATTCAAACCATGGGGACGGTATGCACTATTTCGAATATTTCACCAAGGAAGAAGTCAGTCAGATTCATGAAGCCACACTAAAAATCCTGGAAGAGACAGGGCTCAATTTCAGTTATAAACCTGCCCTCGAGGTACTACGTAATGGTGGCTGCAAGGTAGAGGGTGAACGGGTTTTTTTTTCCAGAAAACTGGTTGAAGAAATGGCTGTAAAAGCCCCTGCCGAATTCACTCTTTACGCTCGAAATCCTGAAAAAAACGTCACTATCGGAGGCGAAAATATCGCCTACATTCCCTGCTATGGACCACCGGTCGTAACTGATCTGGACCGAGGGAGAAGAGATTCCACGCTCGATGATTACATCAACTTTGTCAAATTGAGCTATGCGAGCCGGTCTCTTGATATCACCGGTGGCATGATGGCAGAACCGGGAGATATCCCCCATGAAAAAAGAAATGCGGAAATGATGTATGCCTCAATGAAATATTCCGATAAACCATTTATGGGAGGAGCCATTGGTGCGTCGGCAGCCAGGGAGACCATAGAGATGGCTGCGCTGGTTTTCGGAGGTGAAGCCGAGCTTGCTCGAAAGCCACCCTTTATCAGCATCCTTTGCTCACTCACACCGCTTAGTTACGATGATAGGATGTTGGGGGCAATAATGGAATATGCCAAAGCCGGGATGCCCCAGCTGATATCCTCACTTTCGATCGCCGGTGCAACCACTCCGGTGACCATGGAGGGCACTCTTGTTGTTCAGAATGCCGAAATCCTTGCCGGTATTGTTTTGACCCAGCTTATTAGGCCTGGGACACCGGTTGTTTTTGCAGGGTCTTCGTCTTGTGCAGCCATGCGCTATGGAACGCTTAGTATCGGCGCTCCGGAAATGGCGGTCAATACGGCTGCAACTGCCCAGATGGCTAGATTCTATAATA
The DNA here is from genome assembly GCA_963709755.1 of uncultured delta proteobacterium. Lineage (GTDB taxonomy): Bacteria > Desulfobacterota > Desulfobulbia > Desulfobulbales > Desulfocapsaceae > Desulforhopalus_A. Next base: position 45,057 of record CAVPXO010000005.1, on the reverse strand, counting down.
TCCCAAGCCGTGGAGGCGGAGCCCTCTCGGACGCAAAAGGCACCGATGCCCAGGCAGGCTTTGAGGCAATGATGAGCCAACTGATGGCGACTTTATCCGGGACACACTTTGTTCTCCATTCTGCCGGAATTCTTGAGAGCTATATAGCGGCATCCTATGAGAAATTTATCATTGACGATGAAATTTGCGGAATGTGTAAAAGGATCAAAAGGGGTGAAAAGATTTGTGCTGAGAAAATGGCTCTCGATGTCATTCAACAGGTCGGTCCGGGTGGGGAATACCTGACTAATATGCATACTTTTCAAAATTTCCGGAAGGAACTCTACCAGCCTATCATAGAGGAACGAGACAATTTCGAAAGCTGGAAAAGAAAAGGCAGTCTCTCCATTGAACAGGTTGCCAATAAGAAATGGAAGGAGATACTGGCTAACTATGAAGAGCCGGCACTCTCCCCTGAGATAGATCGAGCCCTGCAGGATTATATGAACAACAAATACGGTAACTAAGTTAATACAACATCGATCCGTGCAACACCGAAATTGAACGGGAACGGTAGAGGAGACAACCTTGACAAACTCGTAAAAACCTAAAATTTCGGATGGCTAAGTAAAAAACTTCATATGCGAGGCGCGCATATCTTCCAAGGAGGAAACAATAATGGCCGTAAAGGATATTTTTCAGGCAGTACTGAGTTTCGACGAAGCTAAAGTGAGCGATCTTACCAGAAAAGAAATTGAGGCAGGAACGGATATCGAGGTGATTCTTAACGAGGGACTCATTTCAGCCATGGACGAAGTTGGCGTACAGTTTTCGCGGGGTGATCTTTTTGTTCCGGAGATGTTGATGGCGGCCCAGGCAATGAAAGGCGGCATGAATATTATTAAGCCGATTCTGTTGGCCGGCGGAACAGAATCCAAAGGCACAGTGGTAATCGGCACGGTCAAAGGTGACCTGCATGATATAGGTAAAAATTTAGTCTCAATGATGATGGAAGGCGCCGGTTTCAACGTTATCGACCTGGGTGTTGATGTGGAATCCGCAGCCTTTGTCAAGGCTGCGCAGGAAAACAAAGCCAAAGTGGTCGCCCTCTCAGCACTGCTGACCACCACCATGCCGGCCATGGAGGCAACGGTCAAGGCGATTAAAGAGTCCGGTTTGGCGGTAAGCACCATTATAGGCGGTGCTCCGGTCTCCCAGGACTATGCCGACAAAATAAAAGCGGACGGCTATGGGGAAGACGCCCCCCACGCCGTTGACCTGGCTCGAAAATTAATGGCGGCATAAGCAGATTGCCGAAATATTGATGCTATCACAAGGAGCATACCATGATCATCATCGGAGAACTGATTAACGCTTCCAGAAAAGCGATCGGTGAGGCCATAAAGGCACAGGACACCAGAGCAATCCAAAAGGTTGCCATGGATCAGGCTGAAGCGGGGGCGAACTTTATCGATATCAACGCCGGTATTTTCGTAGGCGAAGAACCCACTTACCTCAAGTGGCTGACCAGGACGGTTCAGGAGGTAGTCGATCTCCCCTGTGCCATCGACAGCCCCGATCCAAAAGCCATTGAAGCAGCGTTGGAAGCACATCGGGGTATTCCGATGATCAACTCAATCTCCCTCGAAAAAGACAGATACGATAAACTCCTGCCGGTGGTGGCAAACACCGATTACAAAGTAATAGCACTCTGTATGAGCGATGAAGGTATGCCGGAAACCGTCTCAGATCGTCTGAAAATAGCGGACAAGCTGGTGAACGGGCTGATCAGGAACAATGTCAGGATCGAGAATATCTTCGTTGATCCACTGGTCCAGCCCATGTCGGTCAATAACAGTTTCGGCGTCGAATTCGTCAACTCAGTAGAAGCTATTATGCATAACTTTCCGGGTATTCACACCGCCTGCGGTCTATCAAATATCTCTTTTGGTCTTCCAGCACGAAAATTTCTCAACCAGACCTTTATGGTAATGGCAATCGGCAAAGGGCTGGACGGTGCAATAATGAATCCCCTCGACGGAAAAATGATGGCCAACATCATCGCGGCGGAAGCACTGGCAGGAAGAGACAATTTCTGCATGAACTATCTGAAAGCTTTTCGAGCAGGTAAATTCGCCAATTAGCAGCAGGACAGGTAGATGAAGTATACGGTCAGTATAGCAAACAACCTCAGGATCCTCCAGCCTGAGCTGGCAAAAGAGATGACAATTTGTTCGGATACTGCCTTGACTATCAGCGAAATAGCCGCCAAGGCAGGTATTTATTCCTTACTGCTTGTGGGCGGAATTGTCGACCAGGCAGTGTACCCTCTTGATCAACCGATTAAAATGGATACAAAAATCGTGTTGATTGGTCCGGTGGCTGGTGGATAACTGCTCCGGCAGGCCATTATTTTTTACAATAAAATTAATTGAACACTTTCCCTTCGCGCGGGATATATAAGAGGCAATTTTATGGAATTCGAGATACATAACGAATTATGCTCTGGCTGTAATACCTGCCGCCTGGTCTGTACGCTTGCAAATTTTAAGCAGGAAAATCCAGCCAAGGCAGCCCTTGCCATAGTTGGTCATTTCCCCGATCCCGGCACCTATGAAATCAAGTTTTGCGATCAGTGCGGAGTCTGTGCGGACGTCTGCCCGGTTGAGGCAATAGTATTAACAGGCAGGGCTTATCTCATAGATCAGGATGAATGCATCGGCTGCAATGCTTGCGTGGAGGCCTGTCCCCATGGTGTCATGATACTCCACTCCGACAGTGAGGTGCCGATCAAGTGTACCGCCTGCGGAGAGTGTGCCGCAGTCTGTCCTCGGGATGCCATCGTCAAAATCAGTAATTAACTTCAAGAGTGTCTACTATGAAATACGGTTATGCAGACCAGGTTTTGCGTATTGATTTAACAACTTCACAGATCACAAAAACTCCTCTATCAAGCGATCTGATAGATAAATTTATCGGTGGCCGGGGCTTTGTGGCCAAAATCCTGTTCGATGAGTTGCCCGCAGATACTCATCCCCTGGCACCGGAAAATATATTTATCCTGGCAACCGGCCCCATGAGCGGTCACTTCCTGCCATCATCAGGTAAAACGCACTTTGGCTGTAAGTCACCGGCAACCGGTGGCTATGGCGATTCCAATATGGGCGGCCATCTTGGTCCGGCGCTGAAATATGCCGGCTACGATATGATGATCTTGACGGGCAAGGCGGCCAAACCCAGTATCCTGGTTATTGAAGACGACAGGATAGAGATCCGTGAGGCAAAAGAGCTGTGGGGAATGGGCTCGCTCACTGCGGAAAAACTGCTCAAAGAGCAGTTGGGAGAAGAATTCCAGATAATGACAATTGGACCGGCCGGGGAAAACCTGGTGCTTTTTTCCTGCATCACTCACGACTTTGGCCGTCAGGCCGGACGGGTGGGAATCGGCGCAGTGCTGGGGTCGAAGAACATTAAGGCGGTTGCGGTAAAAGGTACAGGCTCTCTCCCAGTGCCCGACCCGGAACTCCTGCTCAAAGAAGGGAAAAAAGCCTATCAGGCTATCCGACAAAAACCGGGCTTTAAAGGCTGGACCCCTGAAGGGACAGCCGGTATAACCAACTGGCTCAACAAGGTCGGGGCCATACCCACCAAAAATTTCAGCACATCCAGCTGGGATCAGGCCGAAAAAATCAACGGCGCAGCTATCCTGCGGGAACTGAAGATTACCGACAAAGGCTGCTACTGCTGCCCGACTCCTTGCGGTAAATACGGCAAGGCCAAGACCAAACGCAAGCAGGTTTTCGTTGAAGGCCCGGAATTTGAGACAATCGGTCTTTTGGGCAGCAACGTGCTGCTTAACGATATCCATGAGGTAGCCTATGCCAACTACGTTTGCGATGAGCTTGGTCTTGATACCATCAGTGCCGGAGTTGTTGTCTCATGGGCCCTGGAATGTGCAGAAAAAGGAATCCTCACCGCGCAGGATTTTGGTAAAGAGATCCGCTTTAGTGATCTTGACTCCGTAGTCCACTTACTTGAAATTATTGCCGGTCGTGAAAAACTGGGAGACCTGCTCGCCCAGGGCGTGAAAATCGCCAGTGAGAAAACCGGTCAGGGCACTGAGGATTTTGCCATTCAAGTCAAAGGCCTTGAATGGTCCGGATACGAGTGCCGTAATGCACCCGGAATGATGCTGGCCTATATGACCAGTGATATTGGAGCCCATCACGCCAGGGCCTGGGTTCTTGGGCATGATCTTGCAGGAACGGCCGCCAATGTCCATGACTTAATCTCATCGGGGGGAGAAGCCAAGGCTCTCCCCAAATCCGATATCAAAAATAAAGCTCAAAATGTTATCGACAGTCAACATCTTCGTCCTCTTTTCGACCTGCTTGGCATCTGTCGTTTGCAGTATATGGAACTCGGATTTGAGGTTGAGAACTATGAAACCCTGTTCGAGGTTGTTACCGGGAAGAAACTCACCTGGAAGGAAATGCTCACCATCTCTGAGCGAGTATGGCATCTCACCAGGATGATTTCTGTTCGTGAAATTAAAGGCTATGGTCGACATATGGATTATCCACCGGCCCGCTTTATGAACGAACCAATCCCCGACGGCCCCAATGAGGGTCATTGCATCACAAAACCGGAGGTCGACCAACTGCTTGACGACTACTATACTGCCAGGGGATGGGATAAAAATGGCATCCCTACTGAAACGAAATTAAAAAGGATGGATTTAATTTAAAATCCCACAAGGGAGCTCGCTTACTGATTCTCACCTCTTCATATGCTCCGGCTTTCGTATTTTATGCACGCGAGCCGCGTATTCATTACTCTCCGGCAGGTTGCCCATTTTGTGATAGAGCGCGGACAGTGTTTCAAAGACGATTGCCAGATGCATACTGTTTGAGCCCTCGTTTTTCTCAAGGATCTTTCTGGCAGTCAACAGGGCCTGCTCCGCTTCCTGATATTTGTTGGAGTCAATATACAGTGTGGCAAGATTGTGATAACTTTGGGCGGTTGCCGGATGTTCGGTACCGTGAGCCTTTTCCCAGATTGCCAGGGACTGTTTGAGCATATTTTCGGCTTCAGTATATTTTCCTTGCTGCCGGTAAATGGCGGCCATGTTCTCAAGAGATTGAGTGATGGCGGGATGATCTTTACCAAATGCCGCCTCACGGATTTCAAGGGCACGCTTATGCTGTTTCAGGGCCAGGGTTCTATCGCCTCTCTTATCATAAACTACAGCCAGGTTATTAAGCGACTGGGCTACCGCGGGATGTTTGTCCCCCGAGATTTTTCTCCCTGGCAGCAAGAGACTTTTCCAAAAGTGGCAGGGCGTCAATATGACGTCCGTTGTTAATTAAAATTTCGGCCAGACTATTTTGAGCTTCCGCCAGAACAGGATGATCTTCTCCAAGAGAAGCTGTGTAAATATTTATCGCCTCGTTTAAGAGCGGCTCAGCCTTTGCTGTCTGGCCTGTAGCTCCATATAGTGCTGCCAGCCTGTCCATCGCAGCAGCAATTTCAGGATGATCTCCGGGGAGAGTATTCTTGAAGATATCAATTGCCTGATTTAATAGCGGTTCAGCTGCTGCAAGCAGTCCTTTAGCGAGATAGACTTCAGAAAGATGCGTCAAAATTCCTGCAAATTCCGGATGGCCCGGACCGATGCTGTTTTCAAGTATAACCAGAGCCCGGCGAAGCTTTTTTTCGGCCGCGTCCATATCCCCGGCATGCCTGTCGATGACGGCGAGGCTTTTGAGAATCGGCCCAAGACCCGGATCATCTTTCCCCTGATTTTCTTCTACAAGTTTTTGCGCCCTTTCCAGTTGTACTTTGGCTAATTCGGGTTTTGCCTGTCCAAAATAAATTGCTGCCAGCGTACTGAAAACCGAAGGCAACAGGGAAGGGTCATCAGCGTGATGTTTCTGGTAGATTTCGGCCACCTTCTCCATTCTCGGCTCGGCTTCTTCAAATCTTTGTTGCGTCATGTACATTTCAACAAGGTTGACAAGAGTATCAGCCACTTCCAGAGAAAATTTTCCGTGTACCGTTTCACTTATTTTAATAGATTTCTGAAGGATTTTTTCAGCTTCTTCATAATCTGCCATCATGTGATACAGTTCACCTAAATTATTGAGCGTAACTGCAACATCCCGATGCTCTTCCCCTTTTTCCTTTATGGCTGCAGCCAAAGCCTTATTGGCTGTCTCTATGGCTTCCCGGTACTCACCTTTTTGCATCAAATCTATTACTTTCCGGTTCAACACGTCCCAAGTATCAGCCATTGCACATCTCCCTTTCCTTATTTTACAAAGCACCAGCTTTATGATAAAATTTTAGTTCGTTCGTACCGCATATTGCACAAATGTTCCGACATACGAAACAAACAATACACTGACAATCGAACATGTCAAGACGTTTTACATGTAATCTTTGGCAGCGTATTCCGCAGGTGTGGAATCAATCTATTCTTTTGGCTTCTCTTAATTTTTCGGCATAGAGCCTGCCTTCAATATACATTACCAAAGCCTGCACTGCCCTGTCCGAGGACCTGAAAACAGCCATCCCATTGGCAACCAGTTCATCAACCAGGGGATCATAGAGGCGTCCTCCATCCACAACCCCCACCACTGGTTTTGCAAGCTCTTCGACAAGCCCTGGCATCATCCCGGCTATGCTTTTCGGATCGTCGAAACTGTATTGCAGAGATTCACCTTCTGAAAGAGTTCGCATGGCCGGAGAGAGTGGGTCAAGACCGACAACAACTGCGTCCACATTTGGATCGTTTGCCAGGTTTGCCACTACCCTCACATGGGTATCGTCATCCGCTCCCGGATTGATATCCAGAGGATTTTTCACCTCAACCAGGCTGTCCAATCTTTTTTCTTTCAGGATTATCCTGATGTTTTTGACCGTCGTGTCGGCAAAGACTGCCATTTTCATCTGTGACTCGTCAGACAGAATGTTATCCGCCATTCCTACCGCCTCAAAACCGGCACCACTTACGGCAGCCAGACGGTTACCCAGGATCTGCTTGTCATGAAGCCGTTGAGACAACATCAACAGATCTTCAAACTGGGAGAAGGTCTCCGCTACAATACCCCCTGCCTGACGTACACAGGACTCACAGACCATATAATCCCCGGCAAGAGAGGCCGTATGGCCGGAGGTTGCAGTTTTGCCTTCCGGCGTACGACCGGCCTTATAAAGAATCACATCTTTTCCTGCAATGACTGCTTCACGAACGGCTTCAATAAAGGTTAAACCATCCAGATCCTGGAAACCTTCCGCATAGACACCAATGGCGTCTATTTCCGGATCACCCTTGAGATAACTGAGCATGTCTCCTAAGGTAAGATCGTTTTGATTGCCGACAGAAATCATATAGGCGGGATCAAGCTCGGGGCGCTTACTGAATCTTGTGATCATGAAGGCCCCGCTCTGGCTGACAAATGCGGCATTACGCTTACGTTCCCCTCGCTGCTTTGGAAGTTTCACCTTTGGAATAAAAAGGGTATCATATTTACCGGGGTGAGAAATCACTCCCAGGCAGTTGCCTCCGAGAAACACCGGCCCGCCATCCTCTTTTTTATGGGCAGTTTTTATCCTGTTCATCAATTCAGCAGCCCGCCCCGCACTTTCGCCCGTTTCACCCATTCCACCGGCAATCAGCATGACTGTCTCGGCAGCATTATTGTCGATTACCTGCTCTACAATTTCAGGTACCTGCTCAGAGCCAACTGCTACAACCAGGAGATCCAATTTCGTATCAAGGGATTGCAAATCAGGGCTGCAGGTGATTTCCTCAAAAACTTCCATGCCTGGATGGATGATCCGGATATTCTTTCGGTTATAACCATTTGCCAGGATATTGTTCAGGATAACACGACCGAAGTTGCTTCTGGAACTGGAAATTCCTATGATACCAATAGATTCAGGATTTAACAGATGTCTAATTTTCTGATACGGTCGAACTGCCGGTAGAGCACCTGATTTTGAGAAACGACACATTCCATCCAGCGGTACCATCAAATAGTCGGTGAAGGCAAAGGGATTGATTTCGAGTTCTTCAATGATAAAGGGAGCATCAGGATTAACCGGAGAATAATAGTTGGCCAGAGCAATCATCGAACTGAAACACTCGATGATCTGCTCATCGGTGACAATCCTGCGTTGACCACGTGTTAAACCAGCCAGTTTCTTGTAGCAGATTGTTTTCCTGAACAAATCAAAAAATGCATCACTGTCTGTAACTACAGTTGAAGCAGCAACGATGGCCTGTCCTTTTCGAAATCTCTCGGCATACAGTTCTGCATCGGTCCCGCCAAGCCCCGCACTGATCACCATGCCAAACTCTCTCGTGTTGCGGATACCAACAATCAGCTCATTGCCAAAGGCCTCTGAATCCGGCTGCATATACTGCACCATAAGGGCTCCACGAATATCTCCGGCTATGGCCTGATGCAACTGCTCTCCGGACAAGCCTCTATATATTTCCGGCCCATGGGTTGGATTTTTTTCAATAAGAGCCCCATATGTTTCGGGAACTTCGTGCATCATTCGCCGCCAGGCAGAGCGGATTTTATCTGCTTTATTCAAAACGACTCTCACCCCTCCGACATCCGATTTGTGGATAATTGTCGGTGATACCACCTTGAGAACCACCTTCTCTCCCGGCAGGGTTGTCAATTCTTCATCCGATGGACGGCTGCCTTTGATGAGCAGAGAGGTTTTAGGCGGGGTTTCTGCTCCGCTTTTGCTCAACAGCCTATACGTTTCATGCTCAAACAGGGCATCCCTTTCCTGCTCCTGTGCTTCTAAAAAGAGCTGGGTTATCGCCTTAAAATCAATCGACAGTGGGTATGTATTATTCTGTACTGTTCTCTTTGCAGTCATTTTATTTTTTTATCGTATTAATTTTCAACAACTTGATCGTCTTATAAGGAGTCTGTTAATCATTGGTGCCAGCAACGAGGGGAGGAAGTACATGGGAATTTGTCCAATGGCAAAAAATATCAGCAGGTCAAGTGTCGCCTGGTCTACCATGATTATATACATTAAGCCCATATTGCAATTACCGCTGACAAGTCCTATCGCCATTGCCGTACGTGGCCCAAGCCGCCAGAACATAAACGTCGCGATTATATATAATCCAAGTACCAGAAGGGTCGAGACCATAAAAGTCTGAAAAACATACCAGGGTTGTTGAAAGAATTTATCCGTCACCCCATGCATAATACCAATAATAAAGAGACCTATAAAGATGACGGAAATACCATCAAGAGTTGCGGCGTTTCGATGAACTCGAGTTGGTCCCAACCATTTTTTGATAACCGCTGCAAGAAGGAATGCTGTAAAAATAAAGCTCGCCAGACGCAGACTCACCTGCCACAGGTCTGCTTTTATCTGCAAATCAGCCAGATAATACATCATCGGCGGCAGTGACAATGGTACCATAAGCATAGTTGCAATTGTTACCATTACAGCCAGAGCTGCATCTATCTCTAAAAATATTGCAATGGCGGCACAAGCAGTTACCGGAGGAGCTGCCGCTGCGAGAAGAGTTGCTTGTACGAGGGCGTCAGGAAGCGTTACCGGTTGCAGGAAGAGCCATACTGCAACAGGACGCAGAATCAGGATCCAGATACTCAGCAAAACAAGCCAACGCCAGCGCAGGAGAGAGCTGCGCAATTGTGGAGTTCCGATGCGAACCAATGACAGTGTCAACGGCACTAACAATGCAGGAGCCAGGAGAGGCTGCAGACTTTCAGCCAGACCTGGCGCAAGGATGCCGACCATAACCCCAATCGGCAATATACTTGATGCATGCCTGCCGAGAATATCAAAGGTTGATTGCATATTATATTTCATGTAACATCCGAGCTTAAAATTCGAAAGACACTGAATAACGTTCCCAGGAAGGTAACATAAAACTGTTTTCCGTCACAGAGGCAACTCAAAATTTTCTTGCCTCTTTCTTAAGATCGAAGCATTAATGCGCATTGTTCAGGATTTTTCGAAAGAGACTAAATTTACAAGAGGCTGTTGATGATCCCCGATTATCCCCTGATTTTCTGGATTTACGCCGTTTTTGCCATCATCTTGCTTGGGATTTCCAAAGCAGGTTTCGGCGCGGGAGCCGCTGTGCTTGGTACTCCTTTGCTGTCGGTTGCCATTCCTGTCATCGACGCGGCCGCACTGCTTTTGCCATTACTCATTATCTGTGATGTTTTCTCAGTTTTACATTATCGAAAGCGCTTCGACCGACAAAGCCTCAGAAGGCTGCTGCCCGGCGCAATAACCGGTATCGCCCTCGGGGCTTTCTTTTTTGGCTTTTTTCAGGGAAACCAGCAAATTCTTAAAACAGGCATTGGTATTCTGGCGGTTGGATTCGTTCTGCACCAGGTATTTAAAAATGCACTTGAAGGGGTCTATAAAAACCACAAACCAGGTGCAGTGGAAGGTGCCGTTTTGGGATGCATGTCCGGGTTCACTTCCACTTTGGCCCATGCAGGAGGTCCGCCCGTCATGATGTATCTGCTCCCCCAAAAATTTCCCAGGGATCTCTTTGTAGGGACAACAGTAATCTTTTTTGCCACAATGAATGTCCTCAAGCTGATTCCCTACCATTACCTCGGATTATTAAAGGTCGGTAATTTGGTCACGATCCTGATACTCTCCCCTTTGACGTACCTTGGAGTCGTTCTTGGAATTTACTTAAACAGGCGGTTCTCTGACGTGTGGTTCAACCGTGTAATCTATACCTTGTTATTTCTTACCGGCATTCAGCTCATTATTGGAAAAAGCTTGCTGAAACTGGTTTATCTGTAGCTATTGCACCTTCAAAACTACTTTTCAGGAAACTTCATCCAGATTTCGATTTCATCTTTGGTCGCTTTTATCTTTGTATCGGCAAAGCAATTCCTGGCAAGGCTGATCATGGCTTTGTTTTCAGGCAATGTAGTGGCAAAAAAACCGACAAATCCATTTGTCGACGCGACCCGTTCAAGCTCCTTGAAGAGATATCCGGCAATACCCTGGTTCTGAAAATCTTCTCTAACCACAAAAGCCACTTCGGCCCACTTGTCATCTATTGCTGCGTACGTTCCGATGGCTATAATCTCTTTGTTTCCTTTATTTTGGACACTACCGATCAGTGAAATATTCTTACGGTAATCAATGGATGCCCAATGATCCTGGGCCATCTCCCGGGAAAAAATGTTGACGGCATGAAAAAATCGCAGGAAAACCGTTTCTTTCTTAAGAGAATAGAAGAAATTTCGATAGGCTATTTCATCCGAAGGAAGGAGCGGACGAACGGACATGGTTTTACCGTTTTTCAGGTTCATCCGACTTTTGTATTCCTCGATAAAAATCAGATCTTCTGCCAATGGCGGTAACTGATCCGGGAAAATATAATGGTTTTTCTTGGCGGCTTCGATAAGGCTCTCGCGAAAATCCGGATGGGCTATCTGACACAGCTCAATGACTCGCTGACTGATGCTCTTGCCTTTCAGTTGAGCTATACCGTATTCGGTAACGACAAAATTGACGTCGGCCCTAAGCGTCGCTACTCCTGCCCCGGCACTCAAATTGGCAACAATACGTGAGGCTTTACCACCTCTGGCCGTTGAAGGGAGAGCTATTATTGACAACCCGCCTTTTGACAGGGTTGCTCCGCGGATGAAGTTGGATTGATCTCCCGTTCCACTGAAAAATTGCCGACCGACAGAATCGGAACACACCTGACCTGTCAGATCGACCTCCAATGCAGAACTGATTGAGATAAAATTATCGTTCTTGCCGATTATACCAGGTGTATTCACCCAATCTGCCGTCCCGAAATAGAACTGGATGTTGTTGTCGATATAATCATACGCTACTCTTGATCCCATGCAAAAGGTGGCAACAGCACGATCGGTCATAAAATTTTTATGTTTGTTGGTAATGATACCCTTTTTGATAAGAGGAATGAAAGCATCGGAAATCATGTGGGTGTGGATGCCAAGGTCATTTTTATCACCGAAATACTGCAGCAGGGCATAGGGCATATGCCCATATCCGACCTGCAGGGTACTGCCATCGTCGACCAGCTCTTTAACGTATTGAGCAATACGACTCGAAATTTTTGCTTCGACTGTTTCCTGATCGATAACGATCAATTCCTCCTCAAAAGGAACCAGGTAGTCAATATCGTTGATATGGAGAAAACCATCACCATGCGTTCGAGGCATCCGTGGATTAATCTGGGCAATGACTGTTTTCGCATTCTTCACTGCCTCCAGGGTGACATCGACAGAAACTCCAAGGCTGGAAATACCAAAGACGTCCGGGGGACTAATCTGGATAAGCACTGTGTCGATGACGATCTGGTTACTCCTGAAAAGCTGCGGCAACTGGGAGAGGTAAGTTGGAATGTAATCAACCTTCCCCTCAAAAGCTGCCTGCTGCATTTTAATAGGCACAAAAAAAAGTTTGACTGAAAAACGCTGCAAAAAGGTACCATCGTTGAGATAATCGGCCAGAGTATGAGCCAACATCTGAAACACCATGATATCGTTCAAATGAGGATTATTGGCAAGAGTATGAATGAGATGCTGGGGTTCACCACAACCCGAACCAATAAAGATACGGCTTCCGTTTTTAATGGATGATATCGCTTCTTCTGCTGTGACCACTACCCCTTTACGCTCATTAGCTCTTGTCATTTTTGATCATATCCTTCCAATACCACAAGAAATATTTGCCTGCCGACAACAAATTAATGAGGAGAAATTCCCCAACACTTTACAGGCAAAATTTGAGTTTTCCACAGTACCATTTATCCAATAAGACTCCCACAATTAAGCTTGCAGGCGGTATGATCAGGCGCTGTGGCTCAACTGCAATCTTTTTTCATTCCTTCTTGTAGCTCCTCGGGTGTCACCTCACGCATATGGGTGGCGACTGACCAATGATGACCAAAGGGATCCTCGATCACACCATAACGATCTCCCCAGAACATGTCGGTGACCGGCATGATGACTTTTGCACCGACTTCGACCGCCCGTTGAACAAAGGCGTCGGCATCCTCTACGTAGAGATGAATGGTGACCGGTGTGCCTTTCAGGGTTTTTGGGCCAAAAGAGTTCCAATCGGGAAATTCATCGGCCAGCATTACCGAAGAATCGCCGATGCGGATATGGGCGTGGACAAGCTTGCCCGGTTCCGGTCCTGGAATTCGCACCAGTTCTTCGGCATTAAAAGCTTTTTTGTAAAACTCGATGGCATCGGCCGCCCCGGCACAAACAAGGTGCGGGGTAACTGTATGCATCCCTTCCGGGATAGGGTTGACGTGTTGAGTCTTCATAATATATCTCCTTATATATTGGACAGATATCTGTTTAGGCTTTGCCTGGGGCAACACATGATAAAAATCCCCAGGCTGATTCCTCATTTCCTCCATGAGGTCCAATGAAATATAATCATTTTTCAAATGACAATCACGGCAGGAAGGCTCTCCTTTGCCACCCTTGACATCAGGTTTATATTGAGCAAATAATAATCAGCGGTTACGACCAAGATCTCGCTTGCTTTTTAAAGCCGAATCATCTAATAATCGCCTTCTTCATTGGCAAATCTGTCAAATATTCTCTCCCGAAAGTCTTCGGGGCTCTTTCCACAAATAAATGCGACGGCAACGTACCTATGCTGCAGGAGTTGGGACTCCAGATTCTGGAGGTATATCGGGTTTTGGATTTGGCCGTGGCCGGCTTTCAATCCCGGACGGGACTGTCCTGTCCGGAGGGATGCGGTCACTGCTGTTCGTCGGAAAAGGTAGAGGCAACAGTGCTGGAATGTATTCCTCTGGCCTTCGAGTTGTTTCATACCCTCCAGGCTGAACTTATCCTTAAGAGACTTGAAAAAAATGGGGATGATCGACGTTGTGTCCTCTATCGAGCAGACTTTACTGCAGCCGGCCTCTGGGGATGTACCCAATATAGCCATCGTGCGGTAGTCTGCCGAATGTTTGGCTTTGCCGGCAACAGGGATCGCCTGGGAATCCCCCGCCTGGCGATGTGCCGGGTAATGAAAGAAAAAGCCAGAGAGGGGGAAGAAGGAATCGAATACGACGATCCAAACACTCCAATGCCACTTTTTGTCGATGCCGGATTGCAGATAACTACCCTGCATCCCGGTTTGGGGACAAGACGCATGCCGATTAATACTGCGTTGCTGGAGGCTCTGCTCAAGGTTGGCATGATGCTCGATCTTGCTGCCCCAAACCTGCCCGCTGAGCCCAACAATGATGAACAACCACGGGATCTACCTCCTTTCGGAGCTGGTGATTGTGATATGGGATCGCTCTTTGAGAGCGCTCTTAATAGAGAAGCTTCTTTGGCTGAAACGTCTCTGATCCAATGTGCCTAGACCACCCCTTAGGTTAAGACAGCCTGACAAATTAAAAGGCTTGGTCTTACGTTAACCAGTGTTCTGTTAAAGCTCTGCTTTGCGCAAGGACGTAAACTCGTCCAAAGTGATAAACTGAAAAACGAAGGGACTGGTTTTTGTCCCGACACAGATGATATCTCCATCTTTAAGCGTTAGGCTGCCTGGGGAATCATTACCTCCCACATTGATATCCTGAATATGGGTACCACAGACACTTCCCCGGTCAAAGAGTATGAATTCATCACCCTTCTTATTTATCTGGAAATGCTCTCTGGAGATATTCAAGAGATGTCCGTCGTCGATGAGATATAAATCGTTGTTCGGCTCTTTGTTGTCAAGTTTGGTCCTCTCAATTCTTTCCACTTTGCCATTGATTTTCTTGACTCGTGATTCCCGGCCCACCCTGAACGGAAATTTCCTGATACAGACAACGCCTTCAATCAGCACGGACTGAGGAACTGCCTTTTTTGCCTCGGGAGTCATGGCCTTCAACACCGCCATGGGAATTACAGCCTCTAGAATTGCCTGCTTTTCGTCCATCTGCTTGTCCTGTTTTTATTTTTTGATACCTGGCCTCATTCATTCCGGGTGTGAAGCGCGAGGGGCAAACTTCCTTACCACCCGGTGGTTAGATCATTATTCAATTTCAGGAAAAATAACAAATGTTTTGATTTTTCCAGTCTTTCGATCAATAGGCAAGGCAAAAAGATAACCATTACCATATTCTGTTTTTATATTCTTAGGACCTATTAGGTAGGCGGGAAATTCATCATAATTATAATATGCAGTAGAAGGACCTAAAAGGTTTTTTATGTCACTTGGAACCATTTTATGCATATCATGCTTTTTAATAAAAGAATAAACCATCTTTCCACGTTCTTCTTGGTCAGCACTGGCCCAATTGTCTATAGTGAATTCGTCTGTACCCAAAGTTTTTAGCTTTTCAAGCGAATCGTTTGAACAGCTAAATACTGCAATGCATAATAACATTAAAAAGATTTTTTTCATTTTTAATTTCATGGAGTTGTTTTTAGTCTGCCATGCTGAAATACAATTATTCCTCCTGTGAAAAAGTGTTTGATCTATTATAAGTCCTGGTAATCTTCATCCAGCCATTTTTGTCGTCCCATTTCTTCAGAAAGTAACATCCTGTTCTTACAATTATCTTACAATTGTATCAGAAAGAGATTTTTAAAAAAATAATAGCTGGAATATAGGCAAGGTTGAATTCAACTGCGGGAACTGTTGAGGAAATAGAAGCAATTGCCAAAATTATAGTTGATCAATGATATGGTGCTGAGTCTAAAGAAGGTTATTTCTCATTTCAAGATATAACTGAGGCGTTCATAACGGGCCAAAGGCTAAAATCACTCTTTTTTTTGTACCCGACGCCGACGGCTCCCTTATCCAGATAGAGCACATAGGCCCAATCTGTTTCATAGGAACTTGTAGTGGAAGACCAGTACGATTGCTGAATATCAGAAAAATGATGTCCTCTGGGAAGAGCGGGAGAATGAGCTGATGCATCGACCAGACTTTCCAACTCATTGATGTTCGGCATCCGCCAGGGTAAATGTGACTTTCCGGCATAGGAATCAACAGCGGCAAGTGCCTCTTCCCAGGTAGCCTCTTTTCTGCCAACGTTGGCCCCAGCCTTCCAGATAAGGCCGGTCAGTGCATCCAGTACACCAATTTTATATGGCTGAAAACGTGGCCTTGGCCAGGGCGTTCCCATTAGAAGCGCTCCATCCTGTCGACTCCCATCACACTGTATTATTGCACCCTCTTCGTCATAACAAAGCCTTGCTCCGGTACAGGGCAGCAGTTCTGACCGTCCGCAAACCGGCCAAAGCCAATAATTGCCGTCCTTATTACCATAAAACATCCTGCCACCTTCAAGATGGACATACCAGGCGTACCGTGCAGCAATAGCGGCTGTTGTCGACGTCCAGAACCAACCGAGAAATATATTCTGAAAGGGATGACCTTTGGTAAGCGCAGGTTTTTTTTGACTGTGATCAATAAGACTTCGCAGTTCCCGTCGATTCGGCATTCGCCAGTCGCGTCTGTCATATCGCGACTCTTTATTCATCTGTTCGACAAAATCCAGCGCCTCTTGCCAGCTCAAAGGGAAATCGGCAGGACAACTGTTTTTCGTCCAGATAAGACCAGTTGCCCTGTCCAAAACCAAATGATCTCCGGTTGTCTCAAAACGCTCCGATGGCCAGTCGCTGCCAACCAGAAATTCAGCATCCTGGCCTGAACCACGACAGTCAATCAGCTCTCCATTCTCATCGTAGCATTGTGTCAGACCGGTTGAAAGGATATGACTCGATTTCATTACTGTTGTTCCTCATCATACTCTGTGGGATCTATTATTTCTCGATACAGAGAGGGGATGAATTCCTCTCTGTATTTTTCAACTTTTATGACCTCCACAGCCCATGAATATTGCAGTACTCACGAGCGGTAACATTCTTACCGGCTCCTGCAAAAACAGACTCCGGTGCCTCACCAGGCTTTAAATAGTGTCGGCTGGAATTCTCGCCATCAATGATTTGAATCCATTGGATATAATGTTTTTCTTCCATTGGATGCGGATCACTGCCGACCTTTACTTTCACTCCGTCACCAGCGGCTTCGAGTACCGGAACATGCTTTTCCTTGCCCTGGTCAGTGGTGCTCTCATTAAAAAGTTTCATGTCTTCTCCGCAGCAGACAAGAGTTCCATCTCCACCTTCCAGTACTTCAACGATATTTCCGCATGCGTCACATTTGTATATCTGCCTTCTTTTCGCCATGTGTCATTCTCCTTTTTAAGGTTTTCGGGAAAGACAGAACACTAAAAAGCTGTGCTCCATAAAAAAACCGCTGCTGATCACCTCTGTTATTTTTTGTCAGGGTGAGCATTTCGACAGCGGTATGTTTATGAATCCTGCTCAAATAAGGCTGCGTAATTGTCCAGTGTTAATTTTGCACAAAACATGCCAGGTTTTGTGGCTATCTCTCTCCAGCAACAGCAGCAGGAGTTTCGGGTTTCAGGCTCAAAATGGTACCAGAGGAAGAGTTACGAGATTCCGACAAAAGGGGACATTGTCCTGAAAAACAGGACAATGTCCATTCAGACCTCATAAAGTTCGGGTTAGCCATGAAGGTTGTTACTCTTCCGCCTCGCAGAATAAAAACGTATTCCCGGCACAATGGTCCCAAGGGCTACCGGCACAAGACTTAAACAAAGGACAAGATACCATCCTTCGGCTCCCGGTGACACTGTTTGCAGGAGTGCTGCCAGCGGTGTCCAGTAGACGGCCAGCATCAGGAGAACAATACAAATCGCCCAGGACAGCCAGATCCATGGGTTGGCGGTGACATCGTTTCTCCAGACCGGTGTGCCGCGATCACGAAGATTAAAAACAAACCAGAGTTTGGCAAAGGCAAGTGTCAGAAAAGAAATCGTCACCGCCTGTTGTTCATCGAAACCAAGGTAAGCGAGCCCAATTGTCAGTGCTGCAAGGACAATGGTACCGATAACTATGCTCCACAGACCGATGGAACGCCAGTGATGAGCAGTCAGGACCGCTTCGCCTGGTTCCCGTGGCAATCGTTTCATGACATCACTGCTCCCATGCCCCACCCCAAGGGCAAGCGCAGGGAAAACATCCGTTAAGACATTGAGATAAAGAATCTGCAGGGGATGCAGAGGGATTGGCAGCTGTGCCAGAGACGCCAGGGCTACAGCCAGAACTTCGGCGATATTAGTGCAGAGCATGAACATCACAGATTTACGGATATTGGCAAATATGATTCGCCCTTCCCGAACTGCCGCGACGATGGTAGCAAAGTTGTCGTCGCGCAATACCATGTCGGCGACCTGTTTTGCAGCATCCGTGCCCCGCTGCCCCATGGCAATGCCGATATCCGCTTGTTTCAGCGCCGGTGCATCATTTACACCATCGCCGGTCATGGCAATAATCTGGCCGCTGTCCTGATACAATTTGATAAGATTAAATTTTTGTTCCGGTGTCACCCTGGCAAAGACGCTGGCATCTTGAATCCGTTTGCGTTCTTCTGCGGAAAAGTTTTTGATGTTTTTTAAATTCTCACCGTGAAATACCTTCCCGTTAACGTTGAGTCCGACCTTCTCACCGATGGCGCTCCCGGTGTCTGCCCTATCCCCGGTCACCATCACCACACGAATACCGGCTGCCTGGCATTGCTCTATTGCCTCCCGGACATCTGAGCGTGGCGGATCTTCCATTGCAGCCAGTCCGACGAAGCACAGCTTTTCATATGCATTTTCTGTAACGTCTGCGACCTCTTTGTCGGCAAACGCCAACAAACGCAAACCTTTGGCTGCAAGATCGTCAACCTTTTTTCTCCACTGTCTGTGCAGCTCGTCCGACAGGGTCGCAGAGCCGTTTTCCGTCAACATCCGGTCACATGCCAGCAGCACCTGATCCGGAGCTCCTTTTACCGCGACATAATAAGGTAACCCATGACCTTCTCTATTTCCCTTTTGATGAAAGGTTGCCATCATCATCGTTTCGGAATCAAAGGGAACTTCATGGACCTCATCCAGTTCCTCGGCCAATTCCCGCCACTGCACACCTTGTTGTACCGCCGCTTCAAGAAGCGCCACCTCCGTAGGATCACCGGTATAACGACCCTCGTCATCCGGTCGGGCATTGGAACACAGGGCGCCAATTTTCAGCAGCCTCAGGATTGAAGATTTTTTCTGTTGATCGAACGGTTGTTCAGGCTGTTCACCCAGGCTCATCGACTCGAGCGGCGTAACCAACTCCCTGACAGCCATCTTGTTCTCGGTGAGCGTTCCGGTTTTATCTGTTAAAATTACCGAAGTGGCCCCCAGCGTCTCCACTGCCGTCAACCGGTTGACCAAAGCGTTGTGCCTGGCCATCAGCCACATGCCGCGGGCCAGGGCTATGGTCGCCACAATGGGCAGCCCTTCGGGTATGGCGGCAATACCCAGTGCTATAGCCGTTTCGATCATGAGCACCGTGTCACGGCCGACTGCCAGCCCTGCGCCACCGACGATGGCCGCAATAGTAAGAGTTATCCAGGCCAGACGTCTGCCCAACTGATCGAGCCGTTTCTGTAACGGGGGAGCCTTTTTTTTTGCCTCCGCGGTCAGTTGCGAAATGCGGCCGAGCTCTGTTGATATCCCCGTTGCGGTAACAACTCCTTCCACCTCGCCTTCATTAATACTTGTCCCCTTATAGAGCATGCAGCTTCGCTCATGCAGCGGCGCCTCGGCATCGACTTTGTCCGGCGATTTATTCACCGGCATCGATTCACCGGTCAAGGCAGCTTCATTAACCCTCGCTCCTTTCGTTCCCAGTAAGCGCATATCGGCGGGGACCAGGTCTTCATTGCCGAGAAGAACAATATCCCCGGGCACGAGTTCGGATGCTGCTATTTCCCGTTCCTCACCTTGTCGACGAACGGACGTTTTATGTTGTCCGAGACGCCTGAGCGCCTCCATTGACCGGACAGCCTTGTATTCTGAAATAAAACCGATAGCGGCATTGATCAGCGTCACGGCAAGCAACGCCAGACCTTCCGGCCAGCGGGCGGTGAGGAATGCAATGGCTGCTGCCGCAACAAGAATCAGGATGACAATGCTTTTGAATTGATTGACCAGAATAAGGAATAATCTCGGTGTCGTTTCTTCCTGCAGTTCGTTCAGGCCATATTGTTCCTGTCTTTTTAAAACTTCCTCCCGAGAGAGCCCCTGTGCGGAATTGGTGTCCAGCCTGTGCAGCACCTCTTCTGACGTCACCGAATAAAATGAGCCCACTTCCTGTTGTTGTGTCTGTTTGCCCAAATCAATTTCCCTTATAATCCTATAACTCAGGTAAATTGAATAAATACAACCCTTGCCGTTTCTTATTGCCCGGTATTGCGGGATGCTTCAGGAGGTTTGATAGGTGTTTTGGAAGGAGTAGAAGATTCTTTTGAGGAAGCAGAAGATTCCTTTTGTTCTCCTGGATTTTGCTGTCCTTCCGGAATAGCTTCCGTTTGTGCTTTCTCCTGAACAGTCTCCGAATCCTGCACAATTTCCTGCCGGACAAGTTTCGTCTCCTCCAGTTCTTTCCGGGTAAGCCCAAGTTGTTCCTTACTGGCTGCTAAATCCTGGCGCGTTTGTTTAATCTTCTGTTTATACTCTTCAATCTGTCGCTTGAGATCGGCAACTTCATTGCGGGCTGCGGTAACCTGTGCGTCTAGATTTTCACCGGCTTGTTCAGCTGGTCCCTCACATCCTGTTAATAACATTAAAAAGAAACAGATAAGGATTATTCTGAAATTCATACATCCCTCCGTAAATTGAATGAGTGGCCTCCTTTCAATAACGTAATTGTGCACAGATAATGGTATTGGTCGGCATGTCCGAAATTTTTTTGACATGAACAGCGCCTTTTGTGCTGTAGGTCAAAAACACAGCCTCATCCAGGAGATCGGCGACCTGCCCTTCTTCCTGTTTTTTCACAGTCACCTGACGCTTTAGAGGATCGAATATCCCCCAGACATGCTCATTTTCCGCGACAAAAAGAATTTCAACCCGACCGTCAAAAGCCGCTGTCAGGACCGACTCCAGGTCATCCACTACCCTGCCGCTGCCGAGATTATTCTGTAGATTGCGAACAACTTGCAGCTCTTGTTCTGAAAAATACTCGTTGGCGATATCCCGGGCCTTTTGATGAAGAATTTCTACTGACAACTCACCAACGTTACCGGCGATACCACGGGGGAGAATGGTGTGACTTTTGGTGATGTCCCGGTAGATACCATGTAATTCCTCAGTACCGGCCAAAATGATCGGTAAACCCTCGTCCTCCAATTGAGGAAAGAGAGCGCGATCGATTGCCTGAAAATAGCGCTCCAGATTAGGGTTTTTATCGTCGATGCCTACTCCCTGCCCGTGAAACATGGCTTCCCGTTTGCCAACGGTTGAACCTGTTTTAGTATGAAATTGCAACTGTCGCTCCGGATCGTCATACTTCAGGGCTTCCTGCATACTGCCTGGTGTATCCTCCGGAAGATCCATTTCCTGAAGCTGATAACGATCTCCCTGAAACAACTGGAGGCGGTTCCGGCTCAAGGCGAGAATCAGATACCGTTCACCGGACAGCAGCGGAAGTAATGGTCTCACATGGATCCGCCGCCCCACCATGACTAATTCATTAAACGATATCGGCAGTGCGTAGCGTAGAACGGTCTGTCCGGTCAAAAAGACTGCCAGTCCATCCCGGCCGATATTCTTCCAGTATTCGGCATCCTTTACCAGGTCATATTCCGGCGCCAGGAGGTTGCGCGCTTCCGTTGTCCTCATGCCTTCATGAATAAGTCTATTTTCCACCTGATTAATAAAATTTTTATAACGAATAGAATCCTGTTGATCTCCTACCCGACTGACCGGGAGATAAATTGAAATTGCCGGCCATTGCTCTACTTGTAAAAGAGATTCGATTTCATGTTTTTCTATAGTATCCATGATCATACCACCCTTTATTCTTTCTAATTTAGCATCTGTTCTCTCTACTTTCTTCTTTCAATAAACATGCCAGTCTCGGGGATACCCCTTTTAATAAGGGACAGTTTTTAACCGCAGAGTTGTGAGGACTTCAACATACCTTCGTTATTGCAGGCAAGAATTTTGCAGTATTTAATACCAGAAACACGGCCTGCAGTGCCTCACTACTGCCGTAAAGAAAAAAACAGAGACTGAGGAGTCGCACAATGGATTCTATTGAATGGCAAACCAATAAGAGAAACGCCTTTGCTTATGCGCAAAAAAAAAATAAGCCGATCATGTTGGATTTTTACAATCCTGAGTGAATTGGCTGTCAACAAATGGATGCAGTTACGTATCCGGCAGAAAAAGTCATCAAATTTATAAATAATTATCTCATTCCACTGCGAATCAATGTAAAAGATGAGGCAATGGATAAAAATTACAACAACTTCTGGACTCCTGCTCTTGCGGTTCTGAATATTGAGGGTGATCTACTCCAGCAAACGATTGGATTTTTGGGGGTGGATAATTTCATCACGAGCATGCTTCTGGGGATTGCCAAGGTGCACATTGATGCAGGAGAGTACGATATGGCGATGATTCCCCTGAAAAGTCTGCAGGAAACCTATCCTAAAAGCAGAGATGTACCGGAGGCAATATATTTTTGTGGTGTAACCCTCTATAAAGAGTGCAATGATCCAGGTAAACTTAAAGAGGCATATGAAAAACTGAAGAGCGACTACCCCCACAGTGAGTGGACCGAACGGTCATATCCATACCGTTTGCTTTAAGATATAAAAGCAGAACCGAATGATTATCTTCCACCGATAACCCGGTTATTTTTTTTCGGCAACTGAGCAGGTATGAAAAACCGCGCACAACTTACCATTATTTTAATGAGAGAACGTCCTCTTCTCATCGGGCTCATGATTGCCCTGGTGGTCCAGTCGGGGGTTTCGTTGGTTCAGCCATGGCCGCTGCAGTTCATCTTTGACTATGTTATTCTTGACAAACCTATCCCGGAAATGCCCAAAAACCTGCTCGGCGCATATTGGGAAGTGATTGATCAACACCTTCTTGTTGTTATGGTGATTGTTTTAATCTTCATCGCATTCTTAAATGGTATCGGGCTCTATCTGCAAAATATCACCCTGACTAAGCTCTCACAGACAGTCGTTCAAAAATTGCGTATCAGACTCTTTACGCATATTTTGAAACTCCCGGTAACGCATTTTTACAAAACCGAACCTGGTGAAATAATTGAACGAATAACCACCGACGCAGATGATACGCAACAACTTGTGGAAGGACTGAGCGTTCTTACCTGCAGAAGTGTTCCAACGTTCATCGGTATTGCTGCAATCATGTTCATAGTCGACCTGCAGTTGGCTCTTGTCACACTTGGCATCGCCCCGATTCTGGTCTGGGCCACCTATTTTTTTGGGGTCCGTATCAAACGGGTCATACGAAAACGACGTAAGCATGAGGCCGATGTGTCTTCTCTGACCGAAGTTGCCACCAAAACTCATAAGTGGATCAAATTACTGGGCTTGGAAACAAGCGAAATCGAACGTATGGAACACACCAGCGGACTGAGCCGGTCAGCCGCGGTAGAGGCAGGCAGCTGGCAGGGGTACTATACCTCGCTGACTAATATTATCCTGGCCATCGGCAGCGCCGTCCTCATTCTATTCGGGGTAATAAGCATCAAAGCCGGCAGGATCACCCCTGGAGAGCTGCTGGTCTTCATGAACTACCTGACAAGCCTCTATAAACCGATTCGTGAGTTTACTAAATACTTTGTCAAAATTACCAAGGCCATGGCCTGTAACGAGCGTATCGAAAGCATCATGGCCATCACTCCCTGCCAACTTGGGGTCTGCGACAAACCTGACGCCAAACCGCTGCATGCATTTGAACAATGTATCGAATTCGACAGAGTGTCCTTTGGATACGACGATGATGCAATAGTACACGACCTGTCATTTATCATTGAAAAAGGCAGAAAAATTGGACTGGTTGGTGATTCAGGCTCAGGTAAATCAACCTTGTTGAACTTGATTCCCCGTTTCTTCGATGTCACCGAAGGAGAAATCCGCATCGACGGCAGGGATATTCGCACAATTACCCTTGATTCACTGAGGAAACAAGTAGTTATGGTTACCCAGGAAGCAGTTCTGTTTCGAACAACCGTCAGGGAAAATATTGCCGTTGGCAAACTGGAAGAGAGTATATCAGATAAAAAAATCCAGAATGCTGCCCAAAAGGCCAATGCACATGAATTTATCCTCGAACTTCCGGAAGGCTACGACACAATTCTCAGATCCGGCAACACTCAACTTTCCGGTGGAGAAAAAAAACGCATCCTCGTTGCCCGTGCCTTTCTAAGAGAAGCCGACATTGTGCTCCTTGATGAACCCACCGACAGTCTCGATCCGGCAACAGAAAGCCTGGTGATGGAGGCGTTTGATCGTCTGTGCGAGAATCGAACCCTGATCGTTGCCTCCCATCAGCTCAAGGTGGTGGCAAATGCCGACACTATTCTCGTTTTGCGGGACGGCAGGGTAGCCGAGCAGGGAACGCATGAGAAGTTGCTGAAAAAGAAGGGAATATATGCCGGTTTTTGGCATGAACAGATGGTTATCTGAGAATTTGTGGAGAATAAGCTCGTTAAAACCTAAGATTTTCGATGGATTAGTAAATCATGAAAAATCCTGAGGACATAACCGTTCAACCAGGAGCAATCTCACGACTATGGTCCTGGTTTATCAATGATTTTCTCGGCATCATCCGGGAGATGCGACTAAGCTACGTTCCACCCCTGATGGTTTATTTTGCTGCAGGCATCGCCGGTTTCACCGGTATTGTCGAAAGTTTCTATGTCAAAAAGGAGCTCGGTCTCTCCGCGGTCTTCCTGGCCGGGCTCGGCTTCTGGGCAGGGATGCCGTGGGCTTTTAAAATGCCTATCGGACACCTTGTCGATCTTTTCTGGCGACGCAAGGCGCTGTTTGTCTATTTCGGCGCCCTGCTCATGGCCATCAGTCTGCTGATCATGGTCGGACTGACCGGCTACAGGTCACAGATGGAGCAGTTCCTCACTGCGGGAACATGGTATGTTATCTCCGTCCTGCTCGCTCCCGTAGGCTACGTCATCCAGGATGTGGTTGCCGACGCCATGACGGTTGAAGCCGTACCGACACTTGACGGGCAGGGCAAGCCAATCGAGGAAAAAGAACTCAAACGAATGCATACAACCATGCAGACCCTCGGCAGGATCGCCATTATCGGCGGCAGTGCGGTGGTTGCAGGACTGGGCGGATGGCTGGCCGAGACACTCTCCTATCAGACGATGTATGAGGTGGCCCTTATTATTCCTGTAATTTCAGTTCTTGGTGTGACCTTCGGTCAGCTCAGCCTGCGTCAACGGCGCCTGAGTATGGAGCAGGAGGGTGTAGAGGAAGTGGATATCCGTCGGTCCCTTCATCAGGACGGTTTTGCAGTGCAGCCGGACTACAAAATCCTCGGCGGCAGCGCCGGGTTTGTGGTCTTGAGTCTTGGCCTTGGCCTTTCTGATATTCCATTGAAAAAAGAAGCGATATTTCTCGGCTCGCTCGCTGCGGTCGGCTATCTCATGTATGTAATCATGAAGGGGCTGGATGTCCGTAAAAGACGGGAAATTCTGGGAATCGCCGTAATAATCTTTGTTTTCCGTGCCATGCCCACCATTGGGGCCGGTGCCGGCTGGTGGCAGATCGATGTCCTGCATTTCGACGAGGCTTTCTTCGGCACCCTTCGCCAGATATCTTCGATCCTTGCTGTCATCGGCCTGCTCGCACTGCGGGGCTGGATGAGCAGGAGCCCTATTCCCTACCTGGTAGTCTTTCTCTCCGTCTACAACACCTTCATGATGCTGCCCTTTCTTGGCATGTTCTACGGCCTGCACGAATGGACGGCCGCCCATCTCGGTTTTGGTGCACACACTATCGCCATTATCGACACAATGGTCGATTCCCCTCTCGGCCAGGTGGCCATGGTCCCCATGCTGGCCTGGATTGCCAGAGAAGCGCCTGCCGACCAGAAGGCCACCTATTTTGCGGTAATGGCCGCATTCACCAACCTGGCGCTGTCGGCTTCCAACCTGTTAACCAGCTACTTTAATCTCATTTTCACTATTGAGCGTGGCGATTACAGAGAGCTCGGAATGTTAATGATCTCCGTCATAATAACAGGTCTGCTGTTGCCGGTGCTCACCGTGCTGCTGGTGAATGTCTGGCAGCGAACGGCAAAAGAATAAGATGAACATGCTCCATGAATAGCGACTGCCATCGATCCGCCTGACGACAAATATCCGACTATCGCGGACTATATCTTGCCGTATTGGATAAAGATAATTCCTTTGCCTGTCCATTTATCCCATTGCCTTGCAGCATGCTGACCTGTTTTTCAGCTGCGTGTACAGAGTCCCCCCTTTACAAACAAGTTTTGGTGCATTTAGCGTTTTTACTGGCAATAATTTTGCAACACAGAATCATAAGGCAACCAAAGATAAGGGAGGAAAACGGCATGAAGAAAGATGTCAAGTACATCCGCTGGTTTCAAGACCTCAACTCAAAAGACGTATCCCTGGTAGGCGGCAAGAACGCTTCTCTCGGAGAAATGATCGGGACATTAAAAGCCAAAGGGATCAAGGTTCCAGGCGGTTTTGCCACCACGGCTAATGCGTATTGGGATTTTCTTAAAGTCAATAACCTTAAGGAAAAGATCAAAGAGCACATTGAAGACCTGAAGACAGGTCAAAAACCCCTTCACAAGGTGGCGAGTTCCATCCGAAACCTCTTTCTCAGTGTCGATTTTCCGCAACAGATTGCCGCAGATATCCGAGGCGCTTATCAGGAACTGTGCGAGCGTACTGATGGGGATGAAGTGTCGGTGGCAGTACGAAGCAGCGCCACGGCCGAGGACCTGCCCGATGCCAGTTTTGCCGGTCAGCAGGAAACCTTCCTTAATGTCAGGGGAGAAGGAGAGCTTCTGGATGCCTGTCGCAGGTGTTACGCCTCGCTTTTTACCGACCGGGCCATCAGCTATCGTGCGGAAAGGGGTTTTGACGACATGAAGGTTGCCCTTTCCATAGGAGTTCAGAGGATGATTCGTTCCGACAAGGCAGGTTCTGGTGTTATGTTCTCCATTGATACCGAGACCGGTTTTAGAGATGCGGTGGTCATTAATGCAACCTGGGGACTAGGTGAAAATGTAGTGCAGGGAACTGTAACTCCTGATGAATATATTGTATTCAAACCCCTGCTGAACACCAAATCCTTTAAACCGATCATAGGTAAAACCTTAGGTAAAAAAGAGAAAAAGATGGTCTTTGCCAAAGGGGGCAGCAAGACTACCAAAAACATCGATACTCCCAGAGCAGAGCGGCGATCCTTTGTGCTTCTGGATGAAGAAATTCTGCAACTGGCCCGGTGGGCAGCTGAAATCGAAAAACACTACGAAAGACCCATGGATATGGAATGGGCCAAAGATGGTGAAACCGGAGAGCTTTTTATCGTGCAGGCCCGTCCGGAGACGGTTCAGTCCGGTAAAGAAGCAGCTACCCTGAAGTCCTACACCCTTAAAGAAAAAGGAGAGAGACTTTTAACCGGCTTGAGTATCGGTGAGGCCATTGCCGCAGGCAAGGTCTGCCGGCTTAAAAGCGCAGATGATATTGATCGATTTGAAGATGGCGGCATACTGGTTACCGAGATGACCGATCCTGATTGGGTGCCTGTCATGAAACGGGCTGCGGGGATCGTAACAGAGCACGGCGGGCGCACCTGTCATGCGGCCATCGTGAGTCGGGAACTCGGGGTCCCGGCTATCGTGGGTGCCGCAGACGCGATGGATGTTCTGGAGGACGGCCAGGAGATCACCATCTCCTGCGCTGAAGGCGATCAGGGCTATGTTTATAAAGGCCTTCTCGATTATGAAGAAAAGCAGGTGGATCTCAAAGACATACCCGAGACCAAAATACAGATCATGATGAATATCGCCAGCCCTGCAGCCGCCTTCCGGTGGTGGCGACTGCCCTGCCGGGGGATCGGACTGGCGCGCATGGAGTTTATCATCAACAACATCATCAGGATCCATCCCATGGCCCTTGTCCATTATGATGATCTAGAGGACAAAGAGGCCAAAAAGCAGATACAGCAACTTACCCATAACTATAAGGATAAGACCGAATATTTTGTCGATCGCCTGGTCATGGGGATCGGCAGGATTGCAGCATCCCAATATCCGGAGCCTGTTATTGTCCGGATGAGTGATTTCAAGACCAACGAATATGCGGACCTGATCGGTGGCAGGCAATTTGAGCCCAAGGAAAACAACCCCATGTTGGGATTCCGAGGTGCATCACGTTATTACTCTGATAAATACCGGGAGGGCTTTGCCCTGGAGTGCCGTGCCATAAAAAGGGTTCGCGAAGATACGGGACTGGCCAACGTCGTGATCATGATTCCCTTCTGCAGGACACCAGAGGAAGCGGACAATGTCCTGGAAGTCCTGGCGCAAAATGGGCTGAAGCGGGGAGAGAATGACCTGGAGGTTTATGTTATGGTCGAAGTTCCCGCCAATGTGATACTGGCTGAAGAATTCGGCAAGCGCTTTGATGGTTTTTCCATTGGTTCCAATGATCTGACCCAGCTCATCCTTGGTGTGGATCGTGATTCGACAGAACTGTCCTACCTCTTTGACGAACGAAACGAGGCAGTCAAGAGAGAGATCCGCAGACTCATTCAGCTGGCCCACAAGACTGGATGCAAGGTGGGTATCTGCGGCCAGGCGCCTAGCGATTATCCTGAGTTTGCCCGGTTCCTGGCAGAGGAAGGAATAGATTCCATCTCGCTGAATCCGGATTCGGTCATAGAAACTGTTATGAAAATAGCGGAGTTTGAGCAGAAGAAAGGAAATTGAGTGTAATAAATTATCAATTTTAATCTGCCGTAAAACAGGAGATAGACGATTCTCTTGTATAAAAATGGGAGAAAACAATGGCTACATTGAAAAGTATAAAGGAAATGCAAGGATATGAACTGGGAGCCCTTGACGGAAAAATAGGACGATGCAATGATTTTCTCTTTGATGATCAAACGTGGGTAGTGCGTTATATTGTTGGCGATACCCGCAAATGGCTTCCGGGTCGCAAAGTTCTTATCTCACCTATCTCTATTGGATCAGCCGAAGAATCAACACAAGTATTAAATGTAGATCTCACCAAAGATCAGATAAAAGACTCTCCACCTCTTGCATCCGATGCACCGGTCTCACGACAGTATGAAAGCATCTTCAATCGTTATCATGAGTGGGGCAACTACTGGGAAGGTCCATTAACCTGGGGCCATCACCCATATCCTCGTTTATTGCAGCGTACCGAGAATTTGAAGGCTGAAGTCGCGACAGTCGAAGATGATACCCATCTCAGATCGACACACGAAGTGCTCTCATATTCCATCGAAGCTACCGATACCAGCATTGGTCACATTGAGGACTTTATCGTCGATGAGGAAACATGGATAATACGGTATCTTATCATTGATACCAGTAACTGGTTGCCAGGCAGCAGGAAAGTGATCATCTCCCCTGAATGGGTAGATCGTTTTGAATGGGCGGACGGCAGTGCCGTCATGACTGTCAGCAGTGAAAAAATAGAAAAGAGCCCTGCGTACGACCCGAATGTAACCCTAGATCGGGATTATGAAACGGCTCTTTATAATTATTATGGGCTTCCGTATTACTGGTAATAGGTTTGGCAGGATCTGGGGGATGTTTCCTTAATTTCGATCCCCATTGTGCCCGAATAATTTCAAGTCAGCCTTTAATCCCGGCCATCCTTTCCTCGATGTCTCGACCAAGGATTTGTATATCCCTGTCCGGAACATCGTACTCCCTGAATACTTTTTCCCATCGCGATACTTCCGAGAACACAGCCCTAATAATTTTGTCCGCGTTTGCCTGCTGTTTTATACCAAAATATTTTGCTTCCTGGATAAGAAATTTTTTATTTACATTCTCGCTGAGCTGTCATTGCTGACATACTAAATACGTTGATCTTGTCTGTACGTCGGCAGCACCAGTAAAAATTATCATTAACAAACCGCTATAGCCTATTTTTTACACATGACCCATAAAAGGAACGTTAATAAATAGGTCTGGTTCCTGATAGTTATCCATATCTTTCATTAGGAAGTTAAAGTTTTTTTAAAAATTAATAATCTTTGGGAGAAATGTAAGATATTTGTGGGAAAGCAAATAGTAAGATGCCGATGATATTTTATAACGATTAGGAGAAGAAATTCTTTTTTTTCTATTTCAACATAAAAATAAGGCCAGCCGTTAAGCTTTTCCATCATCAACTTATAAGGAGATATTCATGTCAACTGGCTTTGTAACTCTTCGTAAATACAAAAAAATCAGGGAAGATCATCGTATTGAACAACTGTAGCTGTTTAAGAAGGCAAATGGTGGTCAGTGAATCTTTTTAACATCCCGCCTTGAGCGGTTCACAATTTTAATGCCACCGGCTTTGCCGGTGGATATTTACTACACAAGAGGTTTACATTTATGGATATGTTTGAGTACCGAGTTAAAGGTGGCGATACTTTATCGTCCATCGTGTTTAAAATGCATGGCTATACTTCGCGCGATGCACGTCATAATGAAGCTGTTGCTCACATAATGGCGTTGAACCCTCAAATAAAGAACCCAAACCTCATATTCGCGGGAAACATACTGCGTATTAGTGTACTGCCTCAAGTTCAGCCAAAGGTCCATAGCAAGGATGAACTTGCGGTTCTTGGTCCAAGAATACATTCTACCAAAGATAAGCCAGCGATTATTAACTTATATCCCAAAGATGAACCTGCGATTCATAGCCCAACCATACAACAAGCTAATGTTTCTGAGCCGTTTATTACTTCTAATGTTTCAGCTCACAATGTTGATAATTTTTGGGCTCTATCTTGGTTTGAACAAAACTCCAACCTCCTCACAATACCCGGCGGTGTCGCTTTGGGCTCAAACGGTTATCTGATGAGTTCGGGAAACAGGCAGTTGATCAACGAAGTAGCTGATCTATACGCAGAATTCAAATCAGGAAATATTACCAAAGGGCAATATGACTATCGCCGTGCACGCTCTTTGGCTCAATTACAGAAGAATATTGGCCCTATGGAAAAATTGTTGTTCGGCAATAAAACCACCTTCCAAAGTGTGCGTATTGCAAGAGCGGGCGGTGTACCGGCAACGGCCCATATCTCCCATTATGCAAATAAAATTAATACTTTGTCCAGGGTGTCCAATGTAGGCGGTATTGCCCTTATAGGTGTAGGTCTAACGGCTTCTTGCATGCAGATAGCTCATACTGCCAATCGACAAGAAAAAAATGAAATTTTTGTAGATACTATTGCTAGCACAATTGTTGGATTAGGTGCTCCATTTGTAGTTGGTGTCTTTCTGATTTCAAGCCCTATAGGTTGGGGTACCGCTTTAGTATTAGCAGTAGGCAGTACTGCAGTTGGTTATGGGGCTGGGAAATTTGCAAGATATGCTTATGACCGCTATGGCAGAAGGTTGGACTTTGTGTCAGGAACAGGAGTAGAGCAATTGTGCCATTAATAAACATGTATCTGTTATTTGATATCTCGGTCTACCTAACTATTGGAGTAGGGACAGCACTAATTTTTATCGGCATCATGCACCTCTTTATGCCTAAACCTGTATTGGATAAATATTTTAAGCCGCCCTATTTTAAAGCTGGTGAATGTGCATTTCTTACGGGTATACTCCTTGGACCAATGAGGACTGTAATGTTTATGAGGGTTCTGGGGTTCCCGGGCAGCGGGAAAAAACGAGGCATGACAGAGGCATACAAATTAGCTCCTCATTGGTATGTCATTTTATCTCGTATAATAATTATTTATTTTCTCGGAACATATATTTCATATCTTTTCGTTATTTTTTTATTTGGCATTGATATGACATTTTATGCCAAGTAGCAGATCTTTCACACTGATTTTCAATCAGAAAAGGGGTCAAAAAAGAGGTGGCGTCTTTGCTTGACTCATCTCAAAGTAAAATGCTACTTAAAGACGATTTTTACCAAAGTTCAGATATCATATTGAAGCGTTTTATCGAATGTTGCGCCTGATGGAATACCAAAGTGGCTCAAGAGGTGTTTCAGATAAAGAGCCACCGAGAGCACCGTTTAACTAGGCCCAATTTTTGATAAAACGCAAGAACTGTACCGGCTCCTGGGATGTTCAGGCAAAAAAAGGGGGCAAGTCCGCTTTCACTTTTAAACTGCATACAGAAACGGACAAAAATCTACTAAAGGAAGTCGATTCTATCAGGAAAAGGTGACAAAAAGTCAAAAGCGGGCTTGACCCCTTTTTACAAAATGATCGAGTCTTTACTGATCCCTTTCTCGTATTACCCGAATATCGAAATCGGGAACGGCGAAAAATCAAAACCATTCAAAATCTTCAGCAGAGGAAATTTAGCCTCTCTTACCCGGGGGTTCAGTCTGTCTTTGTTTAAGTCGTACTGACGTAATCACCGTCAGCATGTCGCTGTCGTCGGCAAAAATCACTGTATGTCAATCATACATCATGGCGTTGCTCAGTTACACCACTGGGTCTCGCAAGGTATCCCATCACCATCACCATCCATTTTGGTTCCAGGGCAGTTCTGCTGATAAAATGTTGCTTCTTCGCAGGAACTCATCTGGTTGCAATAGGTCTTGCCTGCACAAGTGTACCTTGATGAAAATTGTTTCGCGTTCTGAGAAGTACTGAAGAGGCTTGATACCTCAGAAACGTTTGGTATCAACGGACCACTACTGGATAGAAATCTATTATAAATGCTGCTGCCTATTCCAATGACAAGAATGGTACAAAAAACCAGAAACCTCCAGCTACTTTTGGAACTATGCTCTCTTCTGTAATGGCTTGCTTTTGAAGTAAGTGTTCGGGAGACAGGTGCCAATCCTTGGATGATTGCATCAACAGCCTTTGTTTTCCCATTGGAATCATTTTGAACATAGAAAAAGATAGTATCTCCAGCTTTTGGCCTTCTCGGAAGGTCCTTATCAAAAGCAGAAACATGGACAAAGAGCTCTTGCTTGCCGTTTTCTGGTGTTATGAACCCAAAACCTTTGTCATCCAGCCACTTGGTGAGAATTCCTTTTGATCGAATGTTTGCCAATATTTTTCCCTTTGCTTATATGATTTTTTTTCTATTGGATCGTGGAAAAAAAGTTTTAAAAAACTGTCATTGCTGACATAGCGACCTGATTATGTCGGTACGTCGGCAGCGTCAGTGAAAATTATATTTCATTAACAAACCGCTATAGCCTATTTTTACATTACTCATGAGAATCATGATGGAGAGATATGGACTTTTCCTCTGGTGTTGTGCCAAAGTCACAGAGTTGGTTACCGTCACCTAGAAACCATGATCTGTCTCTGGTTTTTACACGGAAATGAAAATTGTATAGATCATGATTGTCGGGACAATTCTCCCAACCGTTTTTCCGCCGGGTGGGTATCACCATTCACCTCGCGATCATAGAGTATTGAACGAGTGAAGTGATAGATCGCCTTGGAACGATCTTCAGGCGCATTCAATTCACGAAACCGGGCCATGAGAGCTTCACCCATAATATAGTGTGACGTTGCTATCTCCCGTTTGGCCTCATCTTTTAGCGGTCCTGACAGCATAGGAGTAAGGTATGCCATGGCTTCTTCTGACAAGCTTATCGCCTTTTCCCATTCCCCTCTGAGCCGTTTAATCTGTGAGCATTTATTACAGACATTGCCCAGATTAAAACAGTTGTTTTTATCAGGGGCCCTTAAGAGTTCCTCTTGAACGCTGATTAACACCAGTTCAGCTTCTTCAAACGCTCGATTCTCATTTAAATAACGCAATACCTCATCATGGCTGACCACAGAGGGAATATCTTCAATAAGACAGCCGGGATCTTCCCCGGGCCGGATGCCTTTGCAAACATGCAAAAACTGCTGTCGGCCATAGGCTGCAAGGATCTGAGCCTTTATTACCAAACCGTATTCACTGCCGGCATAACGGATTTTTTTGGGAACAGCTTTCAGCATACTGTTGAATTCAGCCTGACGAGAGGCACGGATCTCAGTGTCATTCATTGTTCTCAAATACTGTTGTATGCTGTTAGCCAGATCGCTTCTTTCAACACTCCTTGCCGCTTTATCCTGGGGGTGATCTGAATTGTCCAGGGAACTTGTGACAACCAGGGTTTTATAGAGGTAGTTAAACCGTTCAATCCGTTTTTTCTCTTCTTCCACATAAAACGTGTCGCTTTTCGCATCTAATACAATGACCGGTACCACGTCCATGAGGTGAAATACAATACTGCGCCATTGATATCGAGTCGTTGTCCTGAAATAGTTATAGAAGAAAAGCTGGCGGAAAAAAGAGAGTTCAAACCCGGCAAGAGGATTGATAAGTGTCACTGTTCTGTAATAGGATATTTTATGCAACTCTTTTATATTAAGGTAAATATCTTCGTTTGAGGTTCCCAAAAACAGAACAGTCGGAGGAACAACTATAATGGCTGTTTTCTGCAAAGCCCAGACAAGAACTACCAGATTCAGGGGGACAACCATCTGGGGCAGATCCCCACGCAGGATCATGCGAAACAGTGTTGATAAACTAACTAGGGTGCAGATCAAAAGTAAATATGCAACATGGGCATTGTGGGATTTCAAAATATAATGCCACATGTCTCTGGCCAGGGTCCAAGGAATTCGGCCGTAAACCCTTTTTACACATACCCATTGGGCGATAAGCTTAGGCATCGCATAAACCGTATTCCCGGCAAATACAATCGTACCCACTATATTTATTGCATCGTCTGTTATTCCTGGAAACATGGTTTAACCTTTTCTCCGATACGGTTGTCTATCATCATGGAATCTGACTGCAAAACCGTTTTACATTTAATCCGGATCGTTCATGAACGATCCGGTTCAATACAACTTAGATCACTCACAGGGAGTGCCAGGTTTCAAACCAAGGGCTGATGATGATAACAGCAACAGATGCCAGTGAATAGGTAATAAGGAGAAGGACCAGTGCAATGAAACTGCCTCCAAGAGAAAACGAGTGTATGTGATCAAACTCTCTGACAATGGCTGTCAGGGCACCGATAATGAAACACGCCTGGAACAGGAGGAAAGTAAAGCGGCCGATCTGCTTGCCAAGATCACCTTTCGCGCCCATGGCACCGCCAATAACAGCGCCGGCCAAAACGCCCCATAGCAAGGCCTGCATCAGAATCGTTTTGTAGACATCTTCAGGGAACTTTAAAGCAAAACCGAAATAGACCAAGTAAATCAGGGAACTGGTAATTGCGTAAGCCCAACCGTTCAATAGACCCCCTAAAAAAAGGCCGCGCCTGGTTGCTATTTCTCTTTTTCGCAAATAAATTTCAGCTGACATTTGTGCAGGATTATCCATGTGCCTCCTTTTTGACTTCCCCTGAATGTATTTTTCTTTTTTAATGGTGTCGGCCCAGGCCTAAGCAATAGAGCCTTTCTATACCCGATCTGGAATGTCCCCATTCATCGGTAAGTTTGACGATCTGAATTCAAGCCATCAATCTTGCCAACATTTGCTTCAGTCAATGAGAATCTCTTGGTATTAGTATTAACTAACTGAGATTAAGCTGATCTGCATATCACCCCGAATTGGGAGTTATACAGAAATATGGCATCGTTTTTGAGAGATTGATTGAAGTTCTTTCCAAAGTAAAGATCTTTCCACTAAGCTTTAACCTAAACTGCTTGTTTCATAAAGATATCACTATCGTACTTGTCGAATTCCATTTCTTTCAAAAATAATGAAGATTTATGAAAAAAACACTGTCCTTGCTAACGTACCGACGGCTCATCGTCGACATAACGGCACCGTCGGGAAGTTTCTAATTTATGTGAAAATCAGTTCCCCATTATAGACAAATAGTTACAGATAATTTGACTCTACCCCAGACAATACAGAAGTTCTACTGTAAATGTTTGTAACTAATTGAATTATCGTTATATGTGTCACAAAGTAGGAATATGAAATCACGTCACAGACAAAATCCCCTCTGAAAGACAAGTACCCCCGGTATATTGCGCAATCAGGAGACGAAGCACTAGATGACTTGTTGTTATCCTCAAATATCAAGTTCAGATTCGGCTAAATCTTTAGTGCTGGCCTCGTATACCCGCTTGAGATCAACCATGTATTCTTTCTGGTTCTTTGACCCTACGCACTTCAGTGGATTACGGAGCTGGTGGACGACATAGAGTTGAACCTTGGTATGCGGGAGATAGCCTCAATCGCCTCGGGAAATTCCTTGAGGCCATCCACACAGGCGATCAGGATATTTGAACACTGAGAGAGGAATCTATTGTGGGATGAAAAAGTGAATTATAATTCGGGGATGCTGGCGGTGCCTTTGCCTATGTACCTTGGAGCAATGGGAAGAATGGCACAACAATCGCAACAATTTGTAATTACAATAAAAAGACGACAAACTCTTCGAATAAAATAACTGGAATCATAAGCAGCAACAGCACACCCAGGCATCCAGATTTAGCCTGTGGGCTGTTGACCTCTTTTTCTATTTCCTTGTACATGATGTAATCAAGAGCATCGTCTTCATCGAAAATATTATCATCATGGTCATCCACGGCTGTCGCTCCTTTCAGTAATAGCGTTGCGCTAACCAAAGTACCCAGCGAATAAAAGTTCATAATATTACTGGGTGGTATCCCTTATAGTTATAACAGAAAAACACATTATTACACAGATTTTCTCTCCTGTCACCCGGCATAATTTATCGTGTAGCTGATAAGCATTTTTACCGATGAGATCTATAGGTTTTTGAATCCCAACCAGGCGAAGATCACGAGCAATAGCTCTACCGATATTAGGCAGATCCGTAAGGTCTGTTACTTTTTGTCTGTCAGGATTCTTCATTGTAAACCATGCTCGATTTTTTCAAGCATATTATAAACATTCACGTCCAGGTTTCTACAGGTTGATCAAGGACCGCGTCGACAGACTATTTTGCTCAATCGTTATCAATATCCTTCACTTGCAATCCCAGTTACTCCACCCATCAATTACGAGCTATAAGGGTGATTTTCACCTGATCCGACCAATGATACTCGTCTGATAGAAATCGCTCTAAACAAGTATTTTTAGGGGGTTACAACTCTGAATCTCCCTAACATATACAGCTCTCATAGGCAATCAACGCTTCGTGCGGTGTATCGTCTAATGGATGCTGGCAAGATCGACAGGATTATTTTTATTTTATGAAAAGTTTAACCATGATATCTATAGAATTTGACTAGTCACCTCGTACGTTGGCCCATTTCCGAGATTTTCTGTGAGCAACATTCGTTTTCGGTATTTTTTTGAAGAAATTTTTTGGGGGGGATCATAGTAACCCATTTTGGAAAGCTAATCGGGTGAGTTCGACGACCGAATTACATTTGAGCTTTTTTAATAAGTTTCGCCTATGGGTATCAACGGTGTGGTTACTGATAGAGAGTTCTTTGCCAATTTGTTTACTTGTCTTACCCGTAGCGAGTTTCTGCAAAATATCAAGCTCTCGAGTTGTGATATTTCCAAATACTTGTTTCCCAGAACTGTAGGTGTCAGAAAAAAATATCCCTAGCAAACCATTACCTTGCAAAATTTTTATAGTAAGCCTCATCGGCAACACTACATTGTTTCTAAGAATGATGATATTACCAAGAAACAATGACGGTTTGCCCGCTTGGTCGGTTTCAAGTATATAGAGGTGTTCCAGTAAATTAAGATACACACCACTTTTGGTTTTAAATCTGTAATTAAATTGTGTAACGGTTTTTTTTATATCTTCTTTTTGTGATAACTCTCTCAGAGTGCTTGCAATTTTGGGATATATTTCCTCTTGTAAAATACCTACTTCATCAGGATGAAGGCATGCAAAGAGAAATTCCATACCTCTGCTCATCACTTCATCATTTGTATAGCCAGATACACTTTCCTGCTGCTTCCCCAGGAAATGGTATTTGTGGTTAACTGGTTCCACTACAAAGAAAAAAGAGGCGGAATCCGGCAAGAATTTGTCGATCAGAATCTGCTGTTCGATATGCTTTCTGACTATATCTCCCTTCACGAGACCACTTTGAAAAATATCTGTGCATGCTTTTAAGTATTCACGGACAGCCATATTTTTTCTCCATGTAGTAAAAAATACTCAATATTGAGTATTTACAAAACAGGCACATTCCTGGCAATATATATCAGTTCTACTTGTGAACCATTTGAACTTTTGCTCATTATAAATTCGTTTTCGTTCACAACATTTGTGATACATTTTTCTATAGAGAACAGGAAAAAAGATACGCCATATCAACCTCCTAATCTCTATTGGGATGTCATGGACAGTTTGACAACCCTTTAAGGGAGAGAGCCTTTTGGGTTTTCTCCCTTATTTTATTCACTTGAACTGTCATAGATGACAGACTCTAAAAGATACAGGACTGGAATCGCCATGGAGATGTGATCAAAGCTCCTCTGTTAATTTACTTACAAAAGTTATCTTTTAGTTATCGTCAGGTAAGCATGTCGTAAAATCTCCTTGCTTATAATTTGAATCAGCTATCTCCAGTAAGCGAATTGTAAGTCACGAAATGCACAGTGGGCTTAATGATGGTCTTTCTCTGTTTTTAGTTAATCCTTTTGATTCGGAGGTATGATATGTCGATATTACAAGAAAACATCGTTTACCTTTGGCTGCTACCTGTTGTTTCTCAAATTGTTCTTCCGCTTGGCATGATGTTGATATGGATGATCAAGATCGTGATGAGTCCAATCTTCAGAAAAAATTCATTATCAGAATCGATTTCTGAAATCCGTTGAAATCTTCAGCGAGAAGAATCTAGTCATATTGTTGTCAGGAGCGTTTCATTCAGACCCTTATCTCGGCATTTTTGTCGTTATCTTTTTCATTTACGAGAGACAAATCAAAAATGAGAAACCACCATGAAAACAAAAACTGAAGAAATCTGTGGATCTTTTACTGTAGTAAATGAAAAACGCGAAATCAAAAAGGTTGTTGTAATTCAGGATGTTCTTTCTTATTACGGCAAGGAACAAAGTTACTCAAAAACATTTCGTTTAGAATCTCTTGACGGGATTTCTGTCTATAGAACAAAGGACCCTGATATTTTTCGCCAAGACGACGGATCGCTGCTCAAAAAAACAAATCGATAACCAACATGCTTAATGTCAGATCAGGTCCTTCACTCCATTAGACTTCGAATCCTTCCTGAAGTTCTATCTCATTTTAGCTTTTTTTTTCTTTGCTTTCGGTGTCGCCTGGGCAGGTTCAGCTTTCAAATCCTTGAGAGCTTTTCCTGGAGTAAATTTTCCGTTAGTCTTCTCAGCTATTTTAATTTCTTTGCCGGTCTGAGGATTCCTGCCTATACGTGCAGCACGATTGACTGCACTGAAAGTACCGAAACCGACGAGAGCAATCTTTTCGCCAGCTTTAAGAGCAGTCGTGGTTGTTTCAATGAAACTGTTGAGTGCTTTTTGAGCTTGAATCTGCGTTAATTCTGCGTCTTTTGCAATTTTGGCTACGAGTTCTGTTTTTGTCATGACTCCTCCTAAAAAGTGACATTATTCATCTATATAGCAAATCAGTTTTAACCAAAATAAATGCTATCACAACAACTATTAAAAATGAAAGCGAATTCGCCGATGAATAGGTTTTATGTCAGGACAACTCATTATCAGGGAGTTGTTCTAGATATTAACCGAATGCCAACATGGAATTTTTAAAATCATGCACACCAATCTGGTGTAGCAGAAAAAACACTGGATGGAAAAGGCATCTACTTGATCATCTTTGCAATATATGAAGCACTTGCAGGCCATTCATAGGAGTGCACTAAACAGTGAGGGTTGCTCCTCGACAGAAAGCTATTATATGGAAGTATCATCCAAACTAACGAGTTGACGAGATCAGATGACGCATAAATGTCTAATTTTTTCAGTCGTTTAGTTTTGTTGAAGGAAGTACTCACCCTATGAGGTATTCTACTTTACTACATATAACATAAAACAGTTAGAGATGTATTTTCTGCATATTCATATATCTTCGGTATTTCCTTTAAAAAATTCTCACCATTAAGTAACACAATGACGCAAAATCAAATATTTATATTTGACATATTGTAAATTACAACTCATACTAAACGAAAGGCATTTATTTCTAGAAAAACAATAATTCTCTATGACTAAATTAGCGCCTTAAGAACTCTGTCATTCGTATTGAAATTTTTTCTTAATAAAAAGAATACTGACTTGTAACTATTAAAGGAGAAGTCATGCTAGGCGAAATTCAAAAGAATGATGCATATGGTTTATCAATACCATTACATGTTTCCTTTTCCAAAGCAGCAAAAAAAAGCGATTCTATAAAAACAGCTGTTGATATAAATTCGATACAAATATCTGATCCTATATCAGGTACTTCCGCTAAGGTCGAAGATGCAATCCTGAAAATAAATGAAATTTTCCAAACTTCTCATACTTCTTTGCGTTTCTTGGTCGATAGCTCAACAGGAAACCTTGTGGTTCAAGTCATTAACCAAGAAACCGGGGAGCTTTTACGTCAAATTCCTCAAGAGACGGTAAACCGATTTACTGATCATTTTGGTAAAATGATTGGTATGATAATAGACAAAGAAATTTAACAGGCGATTAAACACTGCTGTCGTTAAGGTGCCCCCCTCTTTGAGAGCCTTGTATGTATTATGTTCTATAATCTGGTCTTCACTTGCAATTATAGCTGCCATTTAGCCAAACGAACTTATAATAATGCTGCTACCATTAAAGACTGATGGTTCCACTTTTAAAATCAACCACTCCGAAAAGAGTTAGTATCAAAAACGTTAGGGGAAAAAAGCTTGTTGCTGCATAACAAAAGACGAAGAAGTAAAATGCAGTTGGACTTTCTTCTTTGTTCCAGCTTCACCCCTTCGCAACTGATCCGGCTTTTGACTCATGCCAGCTCCCAACAATAGAATATCGGGTCGTTCCGGTTTTCCCCTCCGCACTGTTACCAGCTTTCATAGGCCGGAGCTTCATAACTACCAGGGATCATCTGCCACCTCACATCGCTTCGGTCGGCCTTGAGTTACCTCTTGAACCTCCCTATCCATGCTACTTCATTGACTTACAGGAACAATGCAAGGCTTCACATTTTCATCGATTCTGGAATGTTTTTCACACACGAATCCACACACGAAAAGGGCTGATAGAAACACGCTGAAAAGATTAGCTGTCGATATCCTTCCCAATCTGTTTCAATACTCACAAGTCAACCTCGCATTGGTTGATCGTAGTGCACCTATCTATACAGTCTCAAAAATCGATCTTCCAGCACACTGAGATATTTATCTTTCATTTGCTCCGACAAGAAACTGACAGCTAGTAATTGTTCCCAGGTCGTACGGACCTGCTTCAATTCCAACATTACCTTGTCAATCACCCGGTTTGTCAATTGCAATCGGTCCCCTCCGAAATAATCTACCAAATCCAGTCGTTTCAGCCTGTTTTTTTTACCATTTAACGGCAAGGCGAGTTCTTCCTCTGGATGAGGCAAGGCAATGGTTGTATTCAGCAGGTCGTAGGCCGGAGACAACCCTATAACGTCATCTCTATATATAATGGAAAAATTTTTCAGATGCATATCTTCATTGCCAATCAGAAAACAGAACAAAATCAGTCGAAATAATTTTAGCCTCTCGACAGCCGGAAAGGTGCAGTATCTGTTTATCAAACCTGCCACTTGTTCCATACTGGATCGATATTTTGTGTCACGTGAGAGTCCGGCGAGTTGGGCAAAATCTTCAACATGAACCTTGTCGTTACGGCCGACTCTGTCAAAACGGCGTATGAAATAATTCAACTGTCGGTCACGGCCATAAAGCAGACCATGCAGGGGCACCTCAATTCCTGCTACCCGTGCCAATCGCATGGTGAGATCTTCATTCTCCGGCACCTCCAGATAATCTGCAGTTTGGGGTTTGACAATATAATGACCGCACCGGTCAACAAAATCAAATTGTTGTTCTTTAATGTTCAGTTGTGCCGACAATTTTGGCTGTACACCCTGGATGGACATTTTCTCAGAGCGAGCAGCTGCCTCCCGGCGTAACTCCTCGGCGGTGAACGGTAAATCTTTTAGTCCTGTCAATCGCCGGGAGAGAAGTTTCAAACCTTGTTCGGAATATCCCCCGTCACAAGGCTGGTAGGTGATAGGGCATCGGTTCATTTGCACCTTTCTTCCCATATATGTTCACTCACCGTTACCGCACCAACGGTATCAGCCCCAACTTGAAGTAGCTGCCCAAAGCTGTCGTTGCGATCGATTTTCCTCTGGCGCAAAAGAGCTTCGAGTTGAAATCCCTCCGGCAGTAAGCCATCAAAAAAAGGAGGGAAGCTATCGAATAGATAGGCCTCACTCCGTACCGGCATGGTCACCGAAATCGGGGGGCCAGCGTAGTTCGGGGCATAACTAAAACAATACTTCCCGTCTTCGTCCATCTGGATGAGCTGTCCGGCCGTAATATTTTTAAAAAACACATCCGCAATCCGCATCTGGATACTCCTTCAAAAAACTCTCACGAAGGGGACTTTGAAAGTTGAGATCGATATTAAGAACCTGGAGAACCTTCAGTAAGTTATCCAAGCGCAAACTTAGTTTGCCATTTTCCACTTCATAAATCAGATTTTTCCCGACACCAGCCATTTCAGCGAGCTCGAGCTGTGTCAATCCACTGCGTTTTCTGTGAAATCTAATAATGTGTGCTAGCTGTCTCTCCATGCCTCCTCCCTGTTTAACGGGAAATCAAGCCGTTATGTTCAAAGGATAGCAATCCAGACTCAATAGTCAACATTTTTTCCCTATAAACGGGTAAAAAGAACTGAACAATCCTCAAGAATAGCAAACCCATCTGAATTTCATCTATTTTCCCTGTAAACAGGAAAAAATTGCAACTAATAAGTGTATGGCCGTGTCCCTCGTAAAAAATCGTCTTTAATGTGCTGATTTGCAACGACTTTCAAACAAGCATGAACCCCATTCACTTCAACCTTGGCTGTTTTTTTCCTGCAGAAGCCCCAGCAACTCTCCAGCTGACACTTTTCCCGCGGCATCAGTACCTTCAAGCAGACTGTCGGCAAGGTCACGTTTCTGTTTATGCAGATCAACTATCTGTTCTTCAATGGAGTTCTTTACCACCAGGCGGTAAACAGTCACCGGTCTTTTTTGGCCGAGCCACGTTTTAAAAAGTTGCTGCAAGAACGTTCTTGTGAATTATGGCGCGCTACTGAAAATGGCCTTACTGTAATCACCAATGAGGCAATACAAGCGCTATCTTCCATTCTGAGAAACGAAAATGCTGCAGAGGGTGCAGAGGTATCCGCCGCAAGAAGTGTGCTTGAATTCGCATTAAAATTCCGTGAATTGGGCACACTGGCTGAACGACTTGCAGAACTTGAAGAGCGAGCTTTACAGCAAAAAGAAAGCTGAGCTGCATGGGATGGAAATATATTGAGAATCTCACAGATGATGAGATTGAAGCGATTCAAGGTTTTAAGCAAGAAAGAGTTTATTGAGGAAAAGGTTCAAATGAGTCAATTAAAAAGACGGATGATGAAACTAGAAAGTGCAATTGGTAAACACCGAAAACTTACTGATGCTGACTATAAAAATTGCCGGGAATATGTCTGGGCAGGAACAGTGCCAGATCATCCAGAATTTGCTCGTTTCGTAAAAACGATGAGAAAGCATGGCTTAATTTTTTTACGCAATCAACCAATAGATCGAGAGAACAGAAGGGTTGTATTAGATAATGGGATTATATGGGAGAATCTCACCGATGAGGAAATTGATTTCCTTGAGTCCCAGAGAGGCAAGATGTGAGCAAACACTGAAATCAGGCAAGCCTTGCAAACATTAAAGCGAGAGCAAGACAGGCTAAAGAGGAGCCTATATATTTTCTTATTGTTCTTAATGTTCTTAAATATTCTTGTTTGTTGTGATCATCTTTTAATTATTTACCTGCATGGCTGGATCATTTGGATCGTTTTCAGACTTTGTCATTATGCAAACCTGGTTGGTTAGTTTGGCCCTGGAGCAACTCCGGTCGGGTTATTCAGTTTCAGCGACTTCGCCCGCAGGTATAAGAGGAACCCGGTCGGAATTGGTGGGCTTAAGCGTTGTGTTTTAGGCATTTAATTTTTGCGGTGACAACCGATAGCCCATCGCGTGCATAATGGCGTTGATACTGGAAAGCGCAGGGTTGCCGTTTTCGGAAAGAGCTTTTTGTACACCCTTTCGGCTTAATCCAGATT
The DNA here is from genome assembly GCA_963709755.1 of uncultured delta proteobacterium. Lineage (GTDB taxonomy): Bacteria > Desulfobacterota > Desulfobulbia > Desulfobulbales > Desulfocapsaceae > Desulforhopalus_A. The sequence goes on along the minus strand of CAVPXO010000005.1, from coordinate 617 downwards.
CTTCAGCTATTTTGGTCACGCCTTTTACACGGCTTAAGACGCGCAGTGAAGAAAGCAGCGCTCCTGTGTTGCTGTCCTCGGCATAGGCTTCGAAAATGAGTTTAATATAGTCGTCGATCTCTTCCGGATGGTCTCGAAAATACGATTCTTCAACAGCATTGAAGGTTCTAGAACTTCTATTATTTAAATACTCCCGCCAATAGGCTTTTGCCTTTTTGATGTCTTGTGCCTGGCTCCCTTTGTCACCGCCACAGAGCAGGACAACAATGTTTTCTGCATCTTCCCCGAAATAAACCCAATAGCCAGCCCCAAAGAACATTCGTAATTCGCTAACACCCTCACCAACCGGTTGACAGTCGCCAAAGTTTCCCTGCTCTAGGCGTGTAATACGAACAAGAATGCGCTTGCGCCCCATAACGTCTTTCAACCCATAGAGCCACTCTGTGAAAGGTTCTTTGCCATCTTTATCGGCAAAGACAATAACACGCGGTGGTTTTGCCAACCTTGCCACTTTTATCTCTCCTTACATTATAACACTGCGTACCTTAGTACGCAATATGCGTATAGATAATTATTTTGTTATTAAAGATAGCAGGTTTTAGAACCTTAAACATTCA
>CAVPXO010000004.1:290000-633853 GCA_963709755.1 uncultured delta proteobacterium | reverse complement strand
GCATTTAGGAATTCGTCACGATTGATACCTGCCTTTTTTTCATCTACCAGAACCGTGTAGAGGTGATAAGCATGTCTTGTATCGGATTCTATTGGTGCGGGAATTGTTTCGGTAAATCTTCAAAAGCATCATTGTATATATTCCATATCTCTTGTCTGCGCAGCCAGTTTGACTCTACTCGCTTGAGCTGATGGATACCAATAGCAGCCTGCAGGTCCATCATGTTATACTTAAATCCGCATTCGACCACATGATAGTGTTTGTATCCTTCATCACTGAAGCGCTTCCAGGCATCCTTGCTCATGCCGTGAAGTGCCAGTATTTTTATACGTTCTGCATCCATTTCATTCTTTGCTAAAACCATACCGCCTTCACCGGTGATAACGTTTTTGGTAACATAAAAACTGAAACAGCCGAAGTCACCAAAAGTACCAGCTTTATTGCCTTTGTATTCAGTCTCTATGGCATGTGCACAGTCTTCAATTATTTTTAAATTGTGTCGCTTTGAAATATCACATAATACGTCCATATCACAGGAGCGACCCGCAAAGTGTACAGGTAAGATGGCTTTGGTCCTGGCAGTAATCTTTTTTTTAACCCGCTCCGGATCAATATTCATGCTCAATGGATCAAATGTCTGCAAGTACCGGAGTTGCACCAGAATGAATGATGGCATTGACAGTAGAACAGAAGGTAAGAGGAGTGGTAATTACCTCATCTCCAGGTTTAACACCGGCCGCAATCATACTGAGGTGCAAGGCTGCAGTGCAGGAATTGACAGCAATTGCACGCTGGGTACTCTTATAAGTGGCAAAGTCCTGCTCAAATCTAGCAACCTTGGGGCCGGTTCCCAGCCAACCGCTTTTCATACTTGCAATGACTTCTTGGATTTCATCGTCCTCAATAGCGGGTGCGCCAAAGACCAGGAAATCGTCATGAGCACGAACAGCTTTTTCTTTTGATTATCAGTTTGCATTGAAGTCACACTCTCAGCTTACTATTTTTACATCGCAGTATTAGCTAAAATTACAGTTATCTTCCTGTCTCATCCAAAGTACAAAGTTTGGACGATTGTTCAGATTTGGGGCAAGTTCTGTGTATTCATAAGCCGTCAAAGTCAAAGCACGTATTTTCCTGTTGATATATTTTTCTGTTTTTGCGGTCAGATCCTGCAGGTTCTCCTTGTCAATGTCGCCGATGAGGAGCAAGGTCAATGATGCCTGTATCTTTGCCTTCTGCATAATCATCAATGAGCATTGCTTTTTCAAGATTGCCAAGTCGAGATATGATTGATTCCAGTATCTTGTCCATTCCCAAGGCTTTTTTGACCATAGAGTGGAGTTCGCCAAAGACAGGATGTTTTTGGTTGGCCGAAAAAAGAACTTGTCGTCCATTTTTTTTGCTTGTCAAAAGACCTACTTTAAGCATCTGATCCAACTCGTCTTTAATATGACTTGGTGATGCTTCAAACTCATCAGTAAGTTCTCGCAAGAATGCATTTCTCTCTGGGTTGAGAAAGAGTCGCATCAAAATGCGTATTCGCATTTTGGAAGTTATGAGGCCTGAGAATATTGTTGTCATGGTATGTTGTTCTATATTTTAGAACATTATATGCAAATTGGCTGCTTTGTGTCAAAGAAAAAATACGGAAAATTAAAAAAGATGTGGTTGGGTCTGGGCCAACTGATATTAATTTTTCGGTCTTGATCTAAACAAATTGGGCCGATCCGGCCAATATGAATGGGGTGAGAGTAGAAATACGGTAAGTTGTAATTTCTGCGAGTTGTATACTAGTTTGCAAATTCCATGTAAGTCAGTCAGCAATCTTACTCTCTGTCTTTTGCTGATATCTTCTTGATAATTTCAGAAGGGATGGATCCCTCATAGACGATATTAGCAATGACGTAAGTCGGAGTGCCGATGATTTTGTGGCGAAGCCCGGCTTTGATATCATTTTCTAATATTTTCAAGGTTTGTTGTGACTGGATATCTTCCACAAGTTGCTTAAAATCTGATTCTGTTTTTTTTGCGAGTGATTCTAAATCGAAAGATGTTCGTTTATTCCTCAATTCAGAATATATAAGATCATTCATTTGCCAGAATTTGCCTTGTTGCCCGGCAGCAATACTCAGTAACGCAAGACGTCCTGAACCAACATGGAATGGCTGAGGCGCTACATACTGGTTTACTTCATTGTCGATTGGGTAATGGCGATGAATAAGTCGGATCTTGTCAGGGAATTGTGCGATTAGTTTTCTAAGCACAAAGTGCATTTTATAGCATTGAAAACATTGGTAGTCAGTGAACTCTTCTATACGTAATTTCTGGTTTTAATGCGCCTATCCACGGATGACCGTCATCAGTTATACCTGTCTGTACTGTTTCACTATCAATAGGCATGTCGTAGTACCAGTAGTGCGGGATGAAAATCTTCACTCCAATGAGAAATACTACAAAGATTACAGTAAAAACCCGCAACCCCAGAATGCTATATATGATATGAAATGATTGGAATAATGACGTGAAGAAGTTACCTTGGCCAAAACGTCTCCAGATAATCCAGCTATAAAACAATAATCCAAAACTAATCAGGTAGCTTAAAATACATAAGATACAGTAGGCATGTATCTTTGCTGTTGAAATATATGCAAAGACAAGGGCAGAAATAGAATATATTGAGCCTAGAACGAGCAGTAAGCTCCAAAGAGTTATTGCAGAGCTTGTTCGTTTCCAAACAGATACTAAGAGTGCCAGAAAAAATAAATAGCCAGCCAATCCCCAAAGTGCAACAGGAATACCGATAAAAATTGACCAAGGGCTTTGCGAAACAGTATCACAATTGATGGCATTTGACAGCGCGCAGAAAGAAGCAAATGTTACATCTGTATAATTTTTATAATGAGAATAAGCTAAATAGCTGGTATCTGCGATTCCTAAAAGAGTGATTATAAAGACAGGAATAATAATAATACTGGTATGGAAGTGATTGTTTCGAATCTTTGGTGAAAAATTTCATTAGATTCATGAATGTCTACAGATTTTTATCAGACTTCTTAATAATTTGAAAAAGTCCGTATTCTGAATTTGCTGCAAGTTGTTTGGTGTCTTGAGTTAGAAATTCATTGACCATATTAATTTTTTCAGGTGAAAGATTTTCCCGAGCTTTTTGGCTGAACAATTCGAAACGTATAAATAAGATGGGAAAACCCTTGAGCAGACAGTTTTAGAGCTATTTCTTCGTGGTTCGTAGAAGAGTTTATGACATCACCTATCAAGCTCCTGTTGCCTCTCAGGTCAAATATAACCGGAAAATCAAAATAATAGCCTCTGTTACCAACATATATTGCGAGGATTTTGTCTTTTTTTGTCAAATGGTTATTGGCATATTGCTGAATAGGGTATTCGCTGACGAAATTTAGCAATATATTCATCACGTGACACTTTGCCGGTGAGATAAGAGAAGGGGCGTATTTTGCTAAATTGCCCGGCAATGTAAAGACCATTATACATGAATAAAGGAAGAATAATGAATCCCATCATTGTTACATGGAAGTACCTGCTATTGATGCGAATGGTCTGCAATCGATTTGATATGTTATGCATGCCATACGTTGCCAAGATGACAAAAGCGGGTAATGAAGGAATAATATAACGAATCCGAAGAGTTCCTTGAAAAAAAGCAAACAAAAAATACAACCAGGCAAAGCCGAAAAGCAAATATTGTTCTAGTTTTACGTTCTTTGGATATCTATAGAAGAAAAAAGCAAAGAACGGCAGAAAAAAAAGAAAAGGATTGAGCTTTCCATCAAAATATCTTGGATCATCGTCCTGGCCTTCGAAAAAGAAACGAACCGGCAATAACAATGCCTGCCACCATGTTTCATGATACAGAACTTTACGATCAGCCAGTACATTGCTTGATCGAGAGGTCAATTGCCTGGCGACCTCTATAGTGTTGAAGCTGGGTTGATCAAGATCTGTAGGGCTTGTAGTATTTGCTGGTGAGTGGAATTTTTGAATAGTTGTGTTGAACAATGGGTAGATAGGATTTCCGGTCCATTTGTAGTTTCTGATCATCCAGGGTGAAAATATCAGTAAAGCGCAAAATAAAAAAATAGAGCCAAAGCAAATTGCACTCAAGGAAGAATGCTGTTTGGTACCAACAGTTGACCTGCTGAAAATAAGCGGAGTAAAAAGAGTAAGCAGGAATATCGTTATTAAACCATTATACTTCGTGCTGGCGGCAAGGCCACAGAAGATACCGGCATAAATGAGGTGTTTAATTTTATTATTTTCTACCCACTTGAACAATGCGAGAAGAGATGCCGTTGAAAAAGCCATGAGGCCCAAGTCTACATAGACTGTGATTGAAAGTTTTACAATTATAGGTATGGAGAGAAAAAATAATGAGCCTAGAATCCCCCAATTTTGATTCAATCGTTTTTTCAGATAATCGAATATGAGCCATGCTGTAAAAAGGGCAAAGAAAAAATGGATATATTTGGGAATGATATCATTGCCAAAAGCAAGCGGAACCAATAGAGAAGATCCAAAAGCATTGGGTAATATGAAAATGCTATTTCAGGAATCTCATAAATTGATCCGTGTTGAATGTAAAGTTTTGGAACGTACAGATGATGCGTCAGCGCATCTCGACTGACAGGTGGCACGGATGCAAGAAGTAATATTGAAACTATTACTGCACTGAAACTTAGGATTAGTAAAGAAAGCCAGGGGAGATTTTTTGATGTGTAACAAATGAAGTTATCGTTAGTAAAAAGGATGGGATCAACAGAGAGGTGATCTGTTGATCCCTGATGTAGTCAATTACATTACTTTTTCAAAATAATCGCCAGCCTCATTCCAACCAGTAACAGCATCTTGGTAGGCATCAGGACATCTTTTAGAACCATCAACCACACTGTATAGTATAAGTGTAAACACCTGTAGTATTTGTCGATTCGGTAATTGTTGCCAGTATTTATTCCGCTTACATCTAATTGATTGATGTACCAAAAGCAATTGCATTCAGCTGCTGCAGCTGATCTAGTTGCAAAAGACACATTTGATGGGATAGCAAAGTAATCTGCAAGACCAGATGCCAGAGAATTTGCATCTGACTCAGCAGCAGAACAAAATGCCTTGTCCCTATAAGAAATATAGTTAGGAATAGCAATAGCAGCCAAAATACCGATGATCGCGATAACGATCATAAGCTCGATCAGGGTGAAGCCTTTTTCGTTGTGATTCATTCTTAATTTCATCTCTTTGTTCTCCTTTAAAAGATTTTTTGTCGAACGCCTCTTCTGGGTTAATCTGTTCCAGTCTGCATTAGCTCTAGCAAAGACAATGCCAATATGGAAATATTCAGGTTATGAACTGTCTTTTTTATAATATTGCAATGAGTTAAATGCTAAGATATTTTTAAATAACCATGCCAGGACACATTATCACCTGAAGCTGTCACAGGTCCAGGTGACAATAATTTGTAGTTAGAGTGACAAATTTCGTCACTTCACGCAGCTAAGATGTACGGTATTTTGGTGTAAATAACTGTTCAATAGCTGTTATTGCGGGTTTTAAAGAAAGCATTTATAACTCACCAATATTATATTGATTTATTTCGTTCACCGGGATATCCGGAAATGCTCCACGGAGGATGCTGATGCTTTTTAGCGGACTGAAGATGCAAATAGCTGGTGACACTTGCCGCCCTGTTAACGCTTGCGATGCTGCTTGGCAGTATAGTTTTTATTGCTTTTTGGCAGAAAGGATTGGTTCGGACAGAAATAGAACATGCGAGATCTGTCTGGGAAACTGCTCTATCAACAAAAGGCAGTAGTAAGATTGATGGCGCTTTACAAAACCCTGACTATCTTAAGACGCTTTGCGGCTATACCGGCCAACGCTGTGTTGGGATCATCCTTTCCGGAGGTGAGCATTGGCTGAAGAATGATATGCCGGAAATGCAAGAAAAAAGCCTGAAGCTGGCTCAGGAATCAGCGATGTTGCAGACAGAACTATTGAGGCTTCAAGGCAATCCATGGGATTTTCTCTCTTCTGAAAAAAGATATATTCTCATTGCTGAGCCCTTTATTTCAGGTGCTGTTAATAAAAAGCAGTCGGCCGTCATTGTGATTGTTCTAGATTCCATCTATGAAAGCATTCTAAAAAACCATAAGGCAATATTTGTATATTTACTGGTCAACGTGATATTGTTGACTGTTATCGGCTTCTTTCGCCTGGTTGCTGTTACTGTCAAACCTATTGAGCGAATGGTCAGAATGTCGGAGTCTTATCAGGACTCAGATGTATTGTTTTTCGACAGTGAAAAAAAACGGAGTGAATTGGGCCAACTGTCGATGGCTCTTAATAATATGTTCCACCAGATTGAGTCGGATCGGGAAGAATTACGTAAGTCAGTTACGTCTCTTGAAATCGCAAATACAAAATTGTTAAAGACCCAAAAGGAAATGATCCGCACTGAAAAAATTGCTTCGGTTGGAAGATTGTCTGCCGGACTTGCCCATGAAATTGGTAATCCACTTGGTATTGCCCAGGGGTATATTGAACTGTTACAACAACCTGATCTTGGACAGGCTGAGAAAACAGAGTTTGCCCTGAGAGCGCAGAATGAACTTGATCGCGTCAACAAATTGATCAGGCAGCTCCTTGATTATGCAGGTTCTTCCTCGCCAAAAATGTCTGTAGTCAATCTGGGACAATTGTTTGAAGGGATCTGTCAAATCGCAATTTTAAACAAACATATTCCTCCAATAACCTTATTGAGAGATATCCCTGAAGATATTCTCATCGAAAGTGATGGCGAGAGTCTGCGACAGGTGTTTCTGAACTGCCTGTTGAATGCACTTGATGCTATAGAAGCCAAAAAGGGCGACTTCAAGCGGCAAGTCAAAATCACAGCAGAGAAAGTAATTGACGACGAGGGCCAAAGTGCCGAAGTGCACATAAGAATGGTTGATGAAGGGATAGGAATTGAAGAAAAGGATCTCCAGGTTATATTTGACCCGTTTTTCACAACCAAAGACCCCGGCAAGGGGACTGGTCTTGGGCTATTCGTGTCTCATTCGATAATTGATGCCCATGGCGGGAAAATATGGATCGAGAGTACTTATGGCAAAGGGTCAACCGTGCATATAAAAATACCACTCTACACTGCAGCAGCTCAAGGGGAGAGAGATGAAGCTTCTGATCATAGACGATGAAGAAAACATGTGTCATATGCTTAAAGCTATGATTCAGCGTCATGGATATCAGATTTCAACAGCGTATAACGGCCAGACAGCGTTGGAACTGATAAGTCAGGAACATTTTGACTTCATCCTTTGTGATGTAAAGATGCCCCAGATGGATGGCATGATGTTTCTTGAAAAAGGTGCTGAGTCTCTACAAGACTCTACCGTTATCATGATGTCTGCCTACGGAACCGTTGACCTGGCCATGGCTGCCATGCAGGCTGGCGCATATGATTTCATATCTAAACCATTCAAGTCGGACGAGGTCCTGCTGGCACTGAAGAAAGCTGAAGAACGTGAGTCACTCAAAAGAGAAAATCGTCGTTTGAAAGATGAGATTAAAGAGATCCAGGATGCCGGTTCTTTCCATAGGATGACAGGGGAGAGTACCGGCATGAGGGCTGTATATGCTCTCGCCAGAAAAGTTGCCGGCTACAATACAACTATTCTGGTGACGGGGGAATCCGGTACAGGCAAAGAATTGGTTGCGCGCGGAATTCACAAATATTCAGGACGTGGCAGCAAAGCCCTTTGTTGCGGTGAATTGCGGCAGCATCCCTGAAAACCTGCTGGAGAGTGAGCTTTTTGGTTATGTCAAGGGAGCCTTTACCGGGGCCGATAAGTCCAAAAGGGGGTTGTTTGATGAAGCGGATGGTTCAACACTCTTTCTGGATGAAATTGGTGAGCTGCCGCTGGCGATGCAGGTAAAACTGCTGCGTGTCCTTCAGGAGCAGGAAGTCCGGGCTGTTGGTGCGTCGCTTTCTAAAAAAGTCGATGTAAGGGTTATAGCAGCTACTGCAAGAGATTTGCAGGAGCAGGTGGCAAATGGGAATTTCAGGGAAGATCTGTATTACAGGCTGAATGTGGTGCAGATTTCGATTCCCCCGCTGAGAGAAAGAAAAGAGGATATTCCGCTTTTATGTCATCATTTTGTAAAAAAATTTAATAGCAGATTTGATGCCAATATTAAGGCCGTGGCACCAGGAGCAATGGAGTTCTTATTAAACTATTCGTGGCCCGGCAATGTTCGGGAATTAGAGAATGCAATCCAGAGAGGGATGGTTTTGACGACAACCAATATGATAGAAAGAGAACACCTTCCGGAGAATATTGGTTCCATTGGGTGTGGACGGCGTTTTGATGACAAAATGACTATGGAGGATGAGCTGTCTCTGAAAGTTGCACAAAAGACAATGGAAGCAAAATTGATAGCGAAGGCGATGCTCCTGTTTCAAGGAAATAAAAGCAAAGCCGCCAAAGCTCTTGAGATCAGCTACCCTTCAATGCTGAGCAAGCTGAAAGATTATGATATTGATTGAATGAGTAGCTGTCGAATTGTCCAGCCGTTACCAATGGAAAAAAAATTAATAAATCTAGGGTCCGTATTGTAAAAATATTTTACAAATGCATTTCGGTTGCATAAGAAAACTGGAATTGTTGTTTCTTGTAACTTTTTGATAACTTAAAAGAAAAAATATTTGTTAGGAATGGTAGCGTTTTTGCATAGGATTAAAAGTAATGACTCACTAATCATTTTAAAATATCAATGCTCGGAGGAAAGAATCTTGCGAAGATTTCCAAAACTCGATCATAACCGGAGTGGTTTTAGTCTTGTTGAATTAATGGTAGTAATAGCTCTCCTTGGCATTATTGCTGCAGTTGGCACACCTGCACTGCTTTCCATGAAGGCAAAATCCAGTGTTCGCGCGGACGCCAGGGACGTTTTTTCCACCTTCAAATATGTTCAGTCGGAAGCGGTCAAACGCAGCGAGAACATTCGAATCTTGTTCGATTCTCCAGCACCCGGTGATTATACGGTTTTTATCGATGCTAACAATAATGCAACCTTGGATGCGGGCGAAATTACCCTTTCTGTCAGCAGTCTTAGTTCGGGCAGTTCCTTTTTGAACAATACTTTTGCAAATAGTCCGGGTTTTAATTCCCGCGGGCTTCCTCTGACTACGCAAGGTAGTGTGGAAATTAAATCCTCTGCTCTCACATTTCAACTAAGCCTCAGTAACGCAGGTTTTATAAAATCAACTGTACTTTGAGTTTCGACATAAGCGAGGAAGATCCCATGTGCCAGAAAAACACTTCAGTCAGCAATAATAAGACCGGGTACTATCACTGGAATGAGAATGGTGTGACCATACTTGAAGTCATGGTGTATATGGTCATATCCGGCATGTTGCTGGGTGCCGCAGTTATGGTTTTCATGGGCCAGAATAATACTTACAACAAACAGGATATTATCGCCGAGACTCAACAAAACATCAGGGCGGCTATGCAAATGATGGTTTCGGAGATCCGGTATGTCGGATTTGACCCGGCAGGCAAGGGGGTGACTGGATTTATAACCGCCACTCAAACCAGCCTTTCCTTCGATTATTGGAAGGATCTTGATAAGGATGGCGACTACGACGATGAAACAGATATACAAACAATCGTCTATGACCTCTATGATGCCTACAGCGACGGAAGCACAGATTTAGGGAGGACTGTTGGAGCCCAAAAGAGGGCCGTTGCCGAAAATATTGACCAGTTAACTTTTGAGTATCTGTATTGGAACTATAACACCAAGGATTGGGTTTGGGTCGCTGATTCTGCAGCGATAGAAACCGCATTTAGGACTCACTTCAAACAAAGCACTCGAGCAGATCCGTGCGGTTAAAATCACAATTCAGGGCCTCGCCCGATCATCAGCATTCGGTGCTACGGACGCCGACCTTTTCGTAAGACAGATGTCGGCAGTGGTCCAATGCAGAAACAACAGAGGGTAAAACTGATGTCAATGAATTCAAGATATACAAAAAAAAGGCAGATAAAGCAGGCGGGCTTCAGTCTCATTGAGGCAATGGTTGCCATGGTAATATTTACCATCGCCATCCTCGGTGCCTACAAGATGCAACTCCACTCGAGCCATTCCAATGCACTGGGGGAGAGAGTCTCTACCTCGACAAATTGGGCCGTCTATGCAAACGAAGAGATTCTTGGAAAAGACTATACTGATGACTTTAAAGATTATGCACATGGCACGGGAGTGAAGGGTGCGGCAGGCTTGGATGATCTCGAGGCCAATGCCGATTATGCGATTTATATCAGGCCCGACGGATCGAAATCGACAACCTCTTCTGCGACGGACCTCTATTCGGTATCCTGGAATGTTGCGGAGGGAACAGCAACGGAAACATCCGTATTGCGAGATGTAAAACAGGTGCGGGTGCATGTTATTAGAAAAGGTGGCATCGGCACGGGAGAGCTCTACAGCCATGACTATTTTAAAACTGAAGAATTCTGAGGAAACCATGAGTCGACGATACATTGCTGATGAACAAGGGTTTATTCTGGTCTGGGCGCTTTTGCTGATGGTTGTCGTGACCTTGCTTGGTGTCGCAGGGGTCTCCACTTCTATCTTTGAAACAAAGATGGCTGCTAACGAGGCTTTGCATACGCAGGCTTTTTACCAGGCGGACGGCGGTACGGAAAATAGCATTGCCCTGTTGAAACATAACGTTACCTGTATAAGCGGGTTTACCAAGACTCTGGACGGAGGGCTGGTAATGGCGACCGGCAGTAAAAATTTCTGGGTCAGCAACAACGACACCAACGGAATTTCCATGGCCAGCGACACCAATCGTGATTTCTGGTATCCCAGTGGCTATGCTGTGGGCACTCCCCATACCAATGGCCGGATTAATGGTGTGGTCAAAATGATGGCCGGAGCAAGTCTGCAACAGCTCGCCGGCTACGAAGGGAAAGGGAAGGGTGTGGGAGCTGATGGAGCATATCTGGTCTTTGATATTAAAGTTGAGCGAATTGGTGAGCGTAACAGCAGAACCGGTATCTGTATTTCCTATAATGTAGAAAATCAGTTTGCCACCAATCCGTCTGGAAATTGTGTTTATTGATCCTGTTTATAAACAGGGAGGAAGACTATGCGTTGTGTAAAAAAAGGTTTTTTATATTTTTCTGCATTGATCACAGCATTTTGCTGTTTTTTAAATTCTGCCGATCAAGTGGCAGCAGCAGATGTCTGTTCCAGCGGAACAGGTCTGCCTCCTTTTATTAGTTCAGGTGCTGACCCCAATTTGCTGCTGGTAATGGATAATTCAGGTTCTATGCTTGATATGGCGTATGTCGATGCTGACCAACAGTGTTTTGACGAAGGATATCTTATAAATTCTTCAGGCGTCCCCGATGTAACCATGCAATACGCTGGATTGTTCGAGTCAACGGCATGGTATAAGTGGCAGGAAGCTGTACCGCTCTGGGAGAATACCGCATACGACAAAGGCGACTTGGTATATGCAGATGGAGTTATATTTAAAGCTCTGATTGCCGGCACGTCTGCAGGGGAAAATATCTATGAAGATTCTGTTGTTAATTGGGAAAATATTCTACGACCGACCTGGAAAAAGAACACCTATTATCATGCGCATAGCTTTATGTTTAATCTTCTTCAAAATAAGGTCTGGTATACTGCCGCCGGTGGTAATTCAAGCGCTACGGCAACAGGTCCGGATACTGACACGATCCTATCTGGGTTGAAATTACGAGATGGCAAACTAATAAGACATACACCGACAATTCCTATGTTTTATGGGATGATTATCAACTTTATTACGCCGAAAGCGGTGGTACTTCAAATGGAAGTCAACCATTTGATGACAAGGGTGTTTCATGGCAGCGGGCGGATTATCAAAGCTGGCGGCCAGGAGTCGCATATCATGCAGGTGATATAGCAACATTTGAAGGAATGATCTTTAAAGCCAAGATTCCTAAGACAGCCAGTGGTTCTGATATTTATGCCGCTGATTTTAGCTCCAATTGGGCACGACTGGACGAGGGATATTTTGAAGTGGTGGACAATGAGGAAGCCGCATTGAGTTATTGTAATGGTGCAACGGGCACCAAACATAAAAAAAGCGGCCACACATGTATCACTATCAATTCCGGAGTCGCAGGTAGTTCACCCGACCAAGTAACCGCATTTGCCGCTACTGGCAATTTTCTTAACTGGGCCATGGCTTCCAAGTTTGATATTCAGAAAAAAATTCTGACCGGTGGAAAATATGACGACGATAACGAGCGATTGATCTCTGAGGGGAGAGGGTGTGCCGGGAGCAGATTTATCAAACAGGTTACTCTAGATGACAATATGCACCTTACCCTTTCTATACGAGGTGCCAATGCAGACGACAGAGTTGATGTTTCCGACGATACCAGTCGGCTGGAAATATTCGCAGTAACTGCAAATGGGCTGGATTTTGAAAGCTGTCAGGATGCTATTGACGCCTTTAATGATCCTGGTGGGATCGGACCTGCTGAAGCGGATGTCGCGGCTTGTGTGGGTTTTGATTCACATGGGAATAATGGGCCTCGAGAGCACATAATCTATCATAAAGCCATCCAGGAATGCTGGTATTACGCAAAGCATGGTAGTTGGAAAGGTGGTAATGATCATCCTCTGAAAGACTGTGAAGATTTGTATGCTGTTGATGGCGTTTCGCCTTTAGGGATTGAATCCGATGATCCATCCTACATCTGCTATGGTGTATATGGTCCAGGACCCCATGCCCAGCGTGAGGGATATGTGGGGCGTTGCTGGGAGCTGCCAGAGACACCTGCAGGTACTTGCGTTGATAACCCTGCTCTGTAAGAGTGTTTCACCCCTCCCTGTTATTTACTGCAAGGATCGGTATAACGCATACCGCTGCCTTCCGATGGCTATGAAGATATATGCGATGGAACTTTTAATGGTAACACGAAAGATTGTAATGTAATTCTGGGGATTTGGTCAGACCAGTACTGGGACACTTCAACTCACGCTCTTGTGTTCCTGCTGAGCCAGCAACGCAGGAGGATGGTCCACAAATTTAGATGGTGATGCCGTACCGGATGCGAACGCCGCTGAAATATGTGTTGATCAGGCGATGCATGATTTCTGTAATGATCTTGCAGTTCCTGAGGTCATCGACCCCTCAGATGAGGCAATGGAGACCGGAAATTATTGGAATTTACCGGCCACCCTTGTCGACTCGGGTCTGGTAGGTCAATTAGACCGCGAAAATGCTATGCTGGTTATGAAAGGGCATATCAAATGGACTCTTCCAACCGAGCAGCTAATGATGCGGCAGAAAGGCCAGATGGCCCACGTGGTGTCTTGTATGACGTGGCTAAAGATCTTCGAATCGGTGTCATGGCTTTGAATGATAATGGGGCCTGACAGAATGTACTGCCGCCTCACCAAGCACAAGCATTGTCAGCTATTGCCCTGCCACTAATAAAGATGGTGCGCGAGTCATTAGCCAGATAGATGCGGGGGCATTTGTTGATGCGAGCAATGTTGAAAATTGGGATCACTACAAAGATTTGACAGCTGCCATTAACGACATACAGGCGAATTCCTGGACTCCTCTGGCTGAAGCTATGTATAATGCCCTTGGCTATTATGGACAGAACAAAGTACCAAGGCTTGATGAAACAAAAACTGATTTCAAAACCGAAGCAGAGGATGCTTCATGGCCTGACCCGGTTCAATATTGGTGTCAGGATAATCATGTCCTCATTATCACCGAGGGTGCCTCGACGGCCGACGTTAATGCAGTTGTTGCCCAATTCGCAGCCGCCCATGATGACGGAGATGGATCCACTGAAAGCGTCTGCGCAGACGGACTTAACGGTTCAACCTATCTGGATAATCTGACCTGGTTCGGGCAGAATGCCACTGTCGAGGGTGCCACAGCAGATGCGTCCGATCTTTATTCACAACTCATCGCTACCAATAAGACGGCTCCGGACCCTGCTTATGCAAAACAGCCCGTTACCACTCATATTGTCACCACTGGTTCACTGCGCTCTGATGGTACTGGCGAATGCAGTCCGGCGACTCTGATGACTAATGCGGCAAATAATGGTGGTTCTGCACTTTTAACCGGGGAAGATCCCGCTGCACTGGAGGCCAACTTAAAATCTGTCTTGTCGGATATTCTGAGCCGTGTTTCCGCGGGATCCGCAGCTTCGGTTATCTCCAGTTCCAGGAGCGGGGAGGGTGCGGTGTACCAGGCTGTTTTCTGGCCTCAGGTTGCCAGAGGTATAGGTAAGGATCCATTGACGTGGATTGGCGATGTACATGGACTTTTCATTGATGATCAGGGAAGGATGTGGGATGATTTGGATCACGATGCCAAACTTTCGAGTGAAGATACCAACGGTAATGGAATACTTGATCCGGGTGAGGATATTGACCCTGACGGTACTGGTCCCCAGACGATAGACGGTTGTCTGAATGGTGACCGCCGTATTTTTTTCTATTATGACGGTGACAATACTAAAATCTGTTTTCATGATCCTTTTGGGTCCGATCCACCAGTTTGTGATACCAATTTAACTGGGTATTGTGAAAAAACAGGCGAACCTCTGCCTATCAAAGATTTTGATAGTTATCTCTGGTCTGCCAATCAGGAGTTGCAGGCCATCGATGATGGAGATCTGCACGTAAATCGCAGCGTGGATTCTGACGGCCGTTGGGAATGGGATCTTGGAGGATTAGATTCTGCTATCCCCCCGCCTGCGCAAAAACGCTATATTTTCACCTGGAATGATCTGGATAACGATGGTGTTGTCGATTCGGATGGATCTGGCGATGAAGATGATGAAATAATTCCTGTGGACAAAACGGTGAACTGGACTGGTAAGAATATATCAGACCATTCTATTTTTAATGATTTCAAGGTGGCCGACGCTACCGAAATGAATCATCTCGCTGACTGGTTGCGGGGTCTGGATAATTGGCATGAAGATGAGAATAATAACGATACGCTCGATCTTGGGGAGGATAAAAATAACAACGGAGAACTTGATTATGTTTATCGCTGCCGCAGGGACGATTGTAACCCGGATATTTGCAGCAGTCAACCCTGAATGGCGATTGGGCGATGTAATATATTCGACTCCTAAATTGGTAGCTCAACCCGCCGAGGCTTTTCATACAATCTATCGGGATCCATCGTACGCATGGTTCGTCAAACGCCATCGATATCGCCGTAATGTAATCTATTTCGGAGCTAATGATGGTATGCTCCATGCTGTTAATGGTGGTTTTTATTACGAAGAGTTAAATAAATTCTACAAAAATATGGATTTGGCCAGTATGACCGGTATTACCAGCTATAATGATGATGGACCAGCGCTTGGGACCGAGATGTGGGCATATGTTCCCTATAACCTTCAACCCCATCTGAAATGCCTGACTGAGCCATCATATGGGATTAACGATGGCAGTAGCCATAAATATTTTGTTGATAAAGAGCCACGCATTTTTGATATGCAGATTTTCGCCGAAGAACCTGATTGTACCCCTCCTGATGATCCTCGTCCTATAATAAAAACTGCATACATCCAAAGGGTTGGGGAACGATTCTGGTAGGAGCTATGCGCTTTGGGGGCGCAACTATTACCCCCTCTGATGATGACAGACAGTTTATTTCCTCGTACTTTATTCTGGACATTACCGATCCTGAGCGGCCGCCGACACTGCTCGGTGAAATGACCAGAACTACTGAAGAAAATCCTTCAGACCATACTAAGGATCTATATGCGGATCTTGGATTTTCTACGCCCATGCCGACCGGTGTGGTCATGAAAGATACCATTAATAAATGGTATCTGGTTTTTGGTAATGGGCCGACTTCTCTCAATGGAGAAAATACTCAGCAGGGAAAGGTGGCTGTTCTTCCTCTGGTATTGAATACCTCCGGTGTCTTGGAAAATGGATTCAGGATTCCTGCTGATCTTCCTACTGCTACAACCGCTGGGGTTATCCCTGTGGTGGATGCCAGCGATACGAGCAATAAATTTATCTCCGATATGATGACTGTTGATTACGATCTTGAGGTCCAAACAGATCCTATTCTGGGTGCGTTATATAAATCTGATGCCCTGTATTTTGGCACTGTTGATGGTTCTTTATTTACAGGTACGCCAGGTAATACTTCCTGGACCGGTGGGGGCGGAGTTTATCGTTTAGTTACCAGAAAATTAGGTTCAGACGGAAACCAGGTGAGCACAACACCAAATGAATGGCATATTGAGAAATTAATTGATACAGAAGCCCCTGTGACAGGTGGATTGTCCGTCGGCTGGGATTATTCCAATTTCTGGATTTATTTTGGCACTGGTCGTTTTTTTGCGACAGATGACAAAACAGATGCCACTGACCAGCGTTTTTTTGGAGTCAAGGAACCTCTGGATGAACATTGCGAAATGACCTGGGATGATATTGACTGGAGTGGAACCTCACTGAATCCAAAATCAGCAATCGGGCTAAGGGGTCTTGTCCGTGCGGATAATATTCAGGTTGTAGAAAGTGGTACTTATCCTTCGTATGATCGACCTGTGGTTTTTTGTCCAAGCGGATCAGAAACTGATATTGCGAATATAACGGATATAGATTACTGCAATCTTAGTTTTCTTGGCACTCCTTTAGGAACCACAGATGGAATAAAATATTACTCCTATGAAGTGTTGCGGCAGTATATTGCCGGTGAAAAGCGATCATCAGTACATAGCTGTCCTGTACCTGATGCTTCTTCAACCATAGGTGTGGATGGCTGGTATCGGCTTCTTCAGGACCCTCGCGAGAGAGTCATCGGTCAATCGGCCTTGCTTGGCGGTTTAATAACCTTCACCTCTTACCAACCCTTTGCCGACTTATGTACGGCAGAGGGCATGAGTAATCTATATGGTGTGCATTACCAGACGGGCACCGCATGGTATGAAAATGTATTTGGCACCAGTACACGAGATGGACGCACTGTTGTTTTGGATAAACTTCCTCTCGGCATAGGTCTGACAGGTACCCCAAGTATGCATTCCGGAGGAAGCAGCGTGGATGCAAAGGTGTTTGTTCAGAGCAGTACTGGTGAAATCATTGAGATCGAGCAGAAAAATTTGCCAATTCAGCCCCCGAAAAGCGGCAGAGCAGATTGGTGTGATGATTGTAATTAAATTTTAAAGTTTGTAACAGCATGAAGTAAAGTACTGCACGGTTACACATGTTCCCGCCTTGTATCGGTAAGTATCTTATGCCGATGCAAGGCGAGCATTCCAAGGGTTGAAACAAGAAGCTCTCTATGCGATTACCATCTCTGGATTGCTCTTCCTTTCCCGGAAAATTTTTTAAGTTAACTCCTATAATTTTTTGGCAGGGCTGTCGGATTCCGGTTTTTATAAAAGTGCCGATATCCGGATGCCAGGCATATGAAAGTGTGTTTTTATTTGTAAAAAATGATGTAACATGTTGCTGAGTTTTTCTCAGTTATTGTGGAAGCAGAAGGTGTTGGGCATCATAGCTATAGAAATGAATTCTGTGTTTTCAACAATAAAAGCATTTCGCATGCTGTTCGATACATTGCAATAATTTTGAACGGCGTCTCCATAGCCAATGCACACTTTTCGCTTGACATTTTGGCTGATAAAACTATATATAAGCCTTTGTAAATGAATGACTGTTCATTAGATTGCCACTCAAAGGTTTGGGTGGCAGAAGTTTTATTAATATAAATTTTAAAAAAGAGGATCTCTATGTCTAAATTAGTTGCACCTCATGGTGGAAAAGGTTTGGTTTGTGCCTTACTCGAAGGCGCGGAGCGTGAAGCAGAGCTCAAAAAAGCAGCTGGTCTCAAGCAGATTGAAATTTCTGCTCGTGCAAAAGGCGATCTCATCATGCTGGGAATCGGTGGTTTTTCTCCTCTGTCCGGTTTCATGGGCAAAGCTGATTGGAAAGGCGTTTGTGAGAACTTTCAGATGGCTGATGGTACCTTCTGGCCAGTTCCCATTACTCTCGACGTTACTACTCAAGAAGCCGCAGCTATCAAAGAGGGTGACGAAATCGCTCTGGTACGCAAAGGTGAGACCTTCGCAACCATGAAAGTTACCGAGAAATACGCCATGACCGCCGAAGACAAAAAGTGGGAATGTGAAAAAGTATTCCTGGGCGAAGGCGAAGAGTCTGTTGGTGGTAAATTCTGGGAAATCGCTCCTAAAGATCATCCTGGTGTTATCATGGTTCTGGCTCAAAAAGACGTTAACCTGGCTGGTCCGGTTAAAGTTCTCTCCGAGGGCGAATATCCTAAAGAATACCCAGGCGTTTACCTCAAGCCTGCACAAACCCGCGCAATGTTTGACGAGCGTGGATGGGCAAACGTTGCTGCACTGCAGCTCCGTAACCCAATGCATCGATCCCATGAGTATCTTGCCAAGATTGCCGTTGAGGTTTGTGACGGTGTTTTGATTCATTCTCTTATCGGTAACCTCAAACCAGGTGATATTCCTGCAGAGACCCGTGTTAAAGCCATTGATATCCTGATCGAAAATTATTTCGTAAAAGAGAACGTAATCAATGCCGGATACCCACTTGATATGCGTTATGCCGGACCTCGTGAGGGACTCCTTCATGCAACCTTCCGTCAGAACTATGGCGTTAACAACATGCTGATTGGTCGTGATCATGCCGGCGTTGGTGACTTCTATGGTCTTTTCGAAGCTCAGGAAATCTTTGATCGTATCCCCACCACCGGTGACGAAGGAAAAGATCTTCAGTGCAAGCCGATGAAGATTGACTGGACCTTCTATTGCTACAAGTGTGACGGTATGGCTTCCCTTCGTACCTGTAACCATGGCAAAGAAGACCGCGTTATCCTTTCAGGAACCAAACTGCGTAAAGCCCTTTCTGATGGTGCTGAGATTGTGCCTCATTTCGGTCGTGATGAAGTTCTTGATCACCTCAAGATTTACTATGGTGGTCTGAAAGAAAAAGTTGAAGTCAAAATGCAGGGTGCCGCTTCAGGCGCAGCAATGTAATTTCTGATTTCACTGGTTAGATGAGGAGATATCGCGGCAACGCGGTATCTCCTTTTTTTTTGTTTATGGTTCGGGTAAGTTTTTTCATGCAGAAAATCTGGAATGAACAAGATACCGAATGAACAAAATGCCATCTGCAGGACTTGAGGGGAATATGCAGGAATTACAGGTTGGGCTCGGCGAGAGAAGTTATCCGATTATAATTGAGAACGGATGCCTTCAGAGAGTTGGAAAGGATCTGCGAACAAAAGAAATCGCCAAACGTTACGGTGTGGTAGCTGACGATCTGGTAGCGGATCTTTACGGCGATGTGCTGATGAAGAGCCTTAATTCTGCCGGTCTCGATGCTGAACTTATTACTTTCCCCCACGGAGAAGCTAACAAAACCCTACAGACTATAGGAGATCTGGCCGGCCGACTTGCCCGGCTGGGATTTGACAGAAAAGACGCTCTTATTGGTCTAGGCGGCGGAGTCACAGGGGATATTACCGGTTTTCTCGCCTCCTCATATATGCGGGGTGTTCCTTTCATTCAGATTCCGACAACACTTCTCGCCCAGGTGGACAGTTCGGTCGGTGGAAAAACCGGTGTCGATATCCCTGAAGGCAAAAATCTGGTTGGAGCCTTCTATCAGCCAAAAGCTGTGTATATCGACATCTCGGTGCTGGGTTCTCTCCCTCGGGAAGAATTGCTTGGAGGGTTGGGCGAGGTCATCAAGTATGGTGTTATTCGAGATAATGATTTCTTTAATTTTCTTTTAAGCAACCAGCAGGGGATTTTGGCCCTTGAGCCCGAATTGATTAAGAAAACGGTCTACCTTTGTTGCAGGATAAAGGCTGAAGTGGTTTCCGAGGATGAGAGAGAGGGCGGTGTCAGGAGAATCCTTAATTACGGCCATACTATCGGCCATGCCGTGGAAGGTGCGTCCGATTATACCCTTATTCACGGCTTTGCCGTCTCTATAGGTATGGTTGCCGCGGCAAAACTTGCCGTACTCAATGGTATTCTTGCAAAAAATGATTACAACAAGATAGTAAAAATATTAAAATTGTATAACATGCCGATTGATATACCCAAAGAACTGGACAGGGCAAGGATTAAAAGATTTCTCCTGACGGATAAGAAAACCGTTGGCGGAAAAGTATTTTACGTGCTGCCCACGGGAATAGGCAGGACTGTTATTACCGATAAAATTTCCAATCAACAGGTTGACGAGGTTTTGGGCTAAAAATATTTTCTAGAACTTTAACTAAACAACTCTTCTAACTATGCCAATCTACGAATATTTTTGTGATCAGTGTAATGTGATTTTTAATTTTTACTCCTCCAGGGTAAATACGGCAAAGATTCCTGCCTGCCCCAAATGCGGCAAGAAAGAACTGGCTAAACAGCTATCGACATTCTGCCACTATCACTAAAACGAAGGGGGAGAGTGATGATCAATTTTCCGGCCTTGATGAAACCAAGATGGAACATGCGTTTGAGTCGTTGATGCGTGAGGCTGAACATATCAATGAGGATGATCCAAGACAAATGGCTTCTCTCATGAGAAAGTTCAGTTCGCAGACCGGGATTCATCTCGGCGATTCGATGGATGAGGCAATCACCAGAATGGAAGCAGGAGAGGATCCTGAGCAGGTTGAAAAAGAGATGGGCGATCTGTTTAACGATGAAGATTTCAGTCTGGAGTCTATGAAGAAAAAAGCCTTACGGCAAAGTAAGCAACCTGTGCACGACGAAAAACTTTATAAACTTTAAGACGTATGAGGGGCTCCAGAAAAAAATTCTCAGTCACTGTTACTCATTAATGTACAGTGCCGGTTTTATCTGCATCAAAAAATTGTAGAAAATGATGCTCCTGTTCCTTTTTCTGAAGAATTTTCTTTGCTTCATCTTCCTCAATGCCAAGTGTTTTCGCTAAATCCCCAATGTCATAGCAGGCCTGCCCATCAGAGATATAATGAGTCGGCCTGAGTTGTGGGAACGATCCGATTGTGGCTGTTGTTGAGGCATCTATCAGCAGTTGGCGGATTTCCACTGGTCCATAGAGGATAAGCCATTCAACGGCCTCTGCCCATAATTTACTGTCAACACTGTCATGGGCCAGAACTTTTAATGCGCTTTCCAGATCCCAAAGATCTTTAGCTTCCATTTTATATTTTCTCCTGCAATAATTATGTATGGTTATGATATGATAAGCCTATTATAACGTTTATACCGTTGTCTTCAATAACACTTTTTAATAAAACAGCATATATTTAAGGAGAGACCCCATGAACCGGTTCACCGGCGGCATATTCCTTGAGAATATTGAATGGTTTGACGAATCAGGGAAAGAAATAGTTCACCGTCTTCCGGAACAGGGCTCGGGAGAAATTAAATTCGGGGCACAGTTGACCGTGAGGGATTCACAGGCTGCTGTCTTTTTTTATAAAGGAAAGGCTTGTGATTGCTTTGGGCCAGGCCGTTATACTCTGCATACAGGGAATTTTCCTTTACTCACCAAACTTCTTTCAGTGCCCTGGCGGGGCGATAGTCCGTTGCGCGCTGAAGTATACATGGTCAACCTGAAATATTTCCCCAACCTCAAATGGGGGACGCAGAACCCTGTAGCATTTCGGGATAATGAATTGGGACTTATCCGGTTGAGAGCTCATGGGATGTATAATTTTCAGGTAGTTCAACCTGTATTGTTTATAAATTCACTCGTCGGAACCATGGGTAAAATGGACACCGATGGAATATCCGATTATTTGAAAATGGTAATTGTTTCCCGTTTTAATGATTATCTCGGGCAAACTCTGGATTCCATCTTCAATCTTCCCGGTAAGTTTGATGAACTTTCCGATGAGCTGCAGCAACGTCTTACCGTTGATTTCTCCGATTTTGGTCTACGGCTCAGTCATCTCTATATTACCTCCATCACCCCACCTGATCAGGTGCAGAATGCGATTGATGATAAGAGTAGAATGGGACTGATACATGATATGGAAAAATTTCTCCAGCTTAAAGCCGCAATGGCCATGGAGAAAGCTGCTGAATCGCAGGGCGAGGCGGGCGCTGGATTGGGAATGGGAATGGGTATGATGCTGCCGGGCATATTTGCCGGGAGCACGATGCATGCACCCCAGACAGGTAACCCCGCAGCATCCGTGCCCATGGCTAAATGCCCTGACTGTTCAAATGATATCCCGGCTGATGCCCGTTTTTGTCCATTGTGCGGCCATCAACAGGTGATGCTGCTGAAGTGCACTCACTGCGGCAAAAATTTAACCCCAAAGGCCAAATTTTGTTCCCAGTGCGGGCAGCAGACCGACAGGAAAAAACAACCAAAGGTTTGTTCAGGCTGCCGCACTGAGAATCTGCCGGATGCCATGTTTTGCAATCAATGCGGCGTGCATTTAAGTTAGCTGTATTTAAATTTCATGGACGTGACGATAGAACAAAGCTGTCCTTCCTGTGGTGCTTCAATAGTTATCAGTGAAGATGACAGGCTCATTCAATGTGCTTTCTGTGATGTAAATAATTATAGGGTCGGCAGTGGTGGTCGTTATGTCCTGCCCTCTCTATTGCCTGATCAGGTCAATGAAAGTCAACTCATTTTTGCACCGTATCTCCGGTTTAAGGGATCGGTCTTTTATGTAAATGATACCGAAGTGCAGTATAAAATAGTCGATACGACACGCCTTGGCCTGGATAATAATAAATTACCTGTGTCTCTTGGGCTCAGGCCTCAGGCGATGAAGATTAAACCAGTTGCCTCTTCCACCTGTGGCAAATTTATTTTGCAATCGATTCCGACTCAAACAGTCTTTGCCCATGCCACAAAGGTTCTGGATCTTTTTAATGATCGGAGCAGGCAAACTATCTACCATCGTGAGTTTATCGGGGAGATCCTCAGTCGTATATATCAACCCTGTTATTTGAAGGATGATCAACTGTACGATGCGGTTACAAACCGGATTGTCGGCTTGAGCTCATATTTTTTTAAAGATATAGAAAAAACCTGTTCGAGTAAAGTTTCCTGGGAACCGAAGTTTATCACCACAATCTGCCCGGGATGCGGTGGACTCCTGGCAGGTGAAAAAGATAGCCTGGTGCTGCAATGCAGGAATTGTCAATCATTGTGGCAGGAATACCAAGGCAGGTTTACCCCTGTTGACTGGACTGTGGTAGATTCTGAGGATCGTGGTGCCCGCTTTTTGCCGTTCTGGCAAATTACTTTTTCTACTACAGGCTGTGTGTTAAAGAGTTTTGGGGATTACCTCCGCTTTACTCATCAACCTGTGGTCACTGTGAAGAAATATGATACGCTGCCGCTTGTTTTCTGGGTGCCTGCATTTAAAATTAATCCCAAGGCTTTTTTACAGACAGCCTCTCAGTTGACCGTCGCTCAACTACGGATACCGCAGGGGGAAACAAAACCAGTGACAAATGGATTCCCGGTGACGCTTGACAGGAAAGAGGCAATGCAAGCCATTAAAAGTGTGCTTGCTCATACGATTATCAGCAAAGAAAAAAAATACCCACTGTTGCCCCGGATTAAGCCTGGTGATTGTCGCTGCGTGCTGACCTATCTCCCGTTTATATCGCAAATCCATGATTTGGTGCAGGAGCATACCATGACATCCATTCAAACAGCTGCGATCAGGTATGGCAGGTCGCTCTAAAGTGATAATCTTTAATCTCATTCAGGTAGTTTCAAAATGACTAAGCACGAAAAATTTATGGAGATAGCTTTGCAGCATGCTCAACAGGCGCTCGCTGGTGGAGATTTCCCAGTGGGTTGTGTGCTTGAGTATCAAGGTGAAATAGTCGCGACCGGCAAACGGCGTAACAGTTTTGGCAAGGTCAATGAGATGGACCATGCGGAGATGGTGGCCTTGCGATCATTGCTTGATAGCGAGCGAGCGATAGATATTAAAGAAGTAACCCTCTATTCTACCATGGAGCCCTGTTTGATGTGTTTTTCAACCCTGCTGGTCAACGGGGTGCGCAAAATTGTATATAGTTATGAAGATGTAATGGGTGGTGGTACCAATCTCCGCCTGGAGGCGCTGTCCCCTTTGTATTCCGGCCTTAAAGTAGAAATAACCAAAGGAATCCTGAGAGAGAGGGGGCTTGGCCTGTTCAGGGAATTTTTTTCCAATCCTGACAATGAGTACCTGAAAAACAGTCTGCTGGCGACGTATACACTGGATCAGTAATGCTCTGTGAAATTTTTAATTGAAAGAATAGTTGGGTTAAAGAATGGAAAATGTAGCGAGGACTGTAGGTTTTAAACCAGGTGAGCGGAACATATTTTTTCACATATTAACGGCATGTAATCTGTCATGCCGTCACTGCTATATAAATAAGGAACAGCACGGAACCCGGCAGTTAACAAAAGAGCAGATAGAACAATGGATGACCCTGTTTTCCGATCCGGCGAAAAAAACAAATATGATTTTTCTGGGTGGAGAGCCAACGCTGCATCCTGATCTGCCATTTGCGATAAATAAAGCCAAAGAACTTGGTTATTTCGTCACGGTTGATTCCAATGGCTACCTGTTCAATGATCTGTTGACCAAAACTACTCCGGAATTGCTTGATTTTTTAAGCTTCAGTATTGATGGACCGGATGCAGAGACGAACGATCCCATCCGTGGAGAGGGGGTATTTGATATCTGTGTCGCAAATATTCGCCGGGCTGTCGACTCTGGGTTTAATGTGAGCGTTATCTATACGGTAAGCAAAAAGAATCTGAACGCTCTTGCCCGTATGATACCGCTGCTGCTGAAATTAAAAGTGAGAAAATTCTTTATTCAGGTAATAGGTCTGCGTGGAAAATCTGCCAGGGCTGACAGTGAAGAGGTTATGCAGGTAAGTCGCCGGGAATGGCTTGATATTGTTCCGGAAGTGGCACGTCTGGCCGCCGAAAAGGGTATCCATGTTACCTATCCCAAAGTGTTTCTTTCGCCAGGGGAAAAATTTGAATGTGCCGGTGTCGTAGCCGAGAATTTTTTTATTTTTCCCAACGGCCGTGTGTATCAATGTCCCCTCTGCGAAGATCATCCAATAAATACCTATACAATAGTAGATAATCGTCTTGTTAAAAATGATGGCTTGCGGGAGGATAGCTTTTTCAGATTGAATATAGACGAGGGCTGCGTGATGAATAAATTACTGCAGCCGGATACCCTAGAGTACGACGCGAAGGGAGAACCTTTGTATAAGATTTCCTGTTGTCTGTTGAAGCAGGAAATAGGCTGACTTATAAAGTTTTGCCGGTTTTACCTTTGCGGTTAAAGAGAGCACTGAGAAATATCCCAGCCTCGTAGAGAAGGAAAAGAGGAATGGCCATCAATGCTGTAGCCATGAAGTCTCCGGCGGTAAGCAGGAATGAGAGTACAACAATCGCTGAATAGAAATAAACTCGTTTTCGGCGAAAATAAGCCGCCGTCACAAAATTTGCCTTGCCTGCCATAACCATCAGAAAGGGAATCTGGAAGGAGATGCCGAACGCCAGGATTGTGCGCGCCACAAAGGTTAAGTAGAGGCTGAGTTTGGGCAGCGGTTCCAGTCCTTCACTTGCATAACTCATGAAATAGACGAGCATCTTCGGCAGCACGACAAAAAAGGCGAAACATGCCCCTCCGCTGAACAATAAAGTGGCCCAGAAGACAATAGTGACGGCCAGTTTCTTTTCATTTTGTCTGAGGCCGGGGGCGATGAAAACCCAGAGCTGGTAGAGAGCAACCGGCATGCTGGCAATGATACCTACCAGGAACGCAAGTTTGATGTAGGCGAGAAAAGCCTCGGGGAGGTTGGTATAGACAAGCTTATAAACCAAAGGACTCGCCGAAAAGAGTGGGGCTATAAATACTTTGGCGATATTTTCTGCAAAAATATAGGCAACTACGGTAGAGATTATAATGGTGAGGCAGACCACGATAAGCCGCTTTCTGAGCTCCAGGTGGTGTGGTCTGAAGAATTCGAGACTTCTCTCCAGCACGGGAAGGGTGGTTTGAAGATTGTATTTTGACATTGTGGGTGGATGTAATTACTGCCCGTCCTGCTTATCGGGCAGTCCGCTTTCTGTAGAATCGTTTAGCTCCGAATCAGGCAGAGTATCTTTGTTATCTTCAATTGTAAGCTTTCCGGCATTCCCAACGTTATCTGTCAGCGGTTCTGCTGTACCCGTCGTTTTTAACAGCTCTTTATAGGCCAGCGCTGCGTTTTCTGCAGGAGGGTTCACTCCGGTAGAGCTGTCTGTCTTTTCTCGCTTATAGGGCGGGGTATCGAGGAGATTCTGCTTCAGCGATTTTGCAGCCTCTTCAAGATCCGGCCTGATTTCATCCAGAGGATTTCCTTCCTCTGAGAAAGATTGTTTGAGACCTTCTGCGGTTTTCTTTAATTCCATAATCCCTTTGGCAAGGGAACGGGCTAAATCAGGAAGCTTATCCGGACCGACGACGATGAGAGCCAGGGCCAGGATGAGAATCATTTCAGGCAAACCAATGCCAAACATAATTGTAACCTCTAAAAAATGCCAACGCGTATCTGATAAAATCTTTTAGCAAGAAAGATATTAAAGAAGGTAATCATAGCCGCAGTAAAGGGATACACTGAAAATAATACCAGCCAAATATCCGGCAGGATGCAACTTCTGCGACATCCGACAGACTGCCAATGTAAGATATTTGATGGTCAGTGTCAACGACTGAAGAGGAGAGTTCTCCTCTGGGGATAACTTGAACATCCTGGTAACATCTTGATTACCTTACGATTACTGATGTAGTTTGGTTCGAAAAATGAGAACAATTTGATTGATTGACATTACCACGTCACTTGACTATATTTACGGGTTTGTCTTGTGCGGATGTATCGCGATTTTCTCGTGCTCAAGAAGGTGTGCGCGGTGCATGAAATTAGGAAACAAACCTCTGAAAGGAGATGGTAATGTCCAGTGTTGTTGTTGTTGGGACTCAATGGGGAGATGAAGGTAAAGGGAAGATCGTTGATCTGCTCACCAAGTTCGCTGACTTTGTCGTTCGTTTTCAGGGCGGAAATAATGCCGGACATACCCTTGTGGTTGAAGGAAAGAAATTTGTCTTTCATATAATTCCTTCCGGCATTCTCTATGAGGACAAGATGTGCATGATCGGCAACGGAGTCATAATTGACCCTGGTGTCCTGATAAAAGAAATAGATCAGCTGCAAAAACAGGGAATGACTGTCAGCCCTGATAGATTGATGATAAGTGAAAGAGCCCATCTCATCATGCCGTATCATTCCAGCCTGGATCAGGCTAAAGAAGCGTCTCTGTCTGAGAACAATAAAATTGGAACTACCGGGCGCGGTATAGGTCCCTGCTACATGGATAAAGTCGGAAGAGTCGGGATAAAGGCCGGAGATCTCCTTGACGATGTCCTGTTTCGTGAAAAACTCAGGAATGCGGTAGAGGAAAAAAATTTCCTGCTGACTAAAAAATATAATGTAGCCCCGGTTGATTACGAGGAGATTTATGCTTTATTTCAGGTATATGCCGAGAAATTGATACCATTTTATGGAAATGTTTCTGTCGAGCTGGACAAGGCGAGAAAGAATAACCAAAATATTCTCTTCGAAGGTGCCCAGGGGACCCAGCTTGATATAGATCACGGTACCTATCCTTTTGTTACATCTTCAAATACAATAGCCGGTAATGCATGCAACGGATCTGGTTTCGGTCCAGCATATATAGATGCGGTTGTCGGTATTATGAAAGCGTATACAACCCGTGTTGGCGCCGGCCCATTTCCTACTGAGCTGTTTGATGAAGTCGGCAATCAGCTGCAGGAAAAGGGTTTTGAATTCGGGGCTACCACCGGAAGACGACGAAGGTGCGGATGGCTTGACGGTGTTGTTGCAAATGACGCCGCCAGGCTGAATGGACTTACCGGACTTGCTCTTACCAAACTGGATGTGTTGAGCGGCCAGAAAAACATTAAAATTGCAACTTCCTATGAACTGAATGGCAAGTCGATTTCTGCAATGCCATCAAATATTGAGCAGGCGGGTGCACTTACTCCTGTCTACGAAAATCTTGAGGGTTGGAAAGAAGATATTGAAAATGTGAGGGAGTATGATGATCTTCCCACACAGGCAAAGGATTACATTCGGCGAATCGAAGATTTCACAGGTGTACCGGCAAATATTGTTTCGGTAGGTCCTGACAGGGCCGAAACACTGTTGTTGAAGAATCCCTTTGAAAAATGATAACCAGTTGTCGGTGGTACTAAGTATAACCTTTGTTCACCGAATATTGGATACTAGGAGAGGTAAGTAAAATATGGCTAGAATTACATGTGAAGATTGTCTGGAAAAAGTAGGAGACCATAACAGGTTCAACCTTATTCATCTTGCTGTAAATCGTATTAAACAGCATAGACAGGGAGAACCGTTTCTTGTTGAAGGTAAAAATCAAGAGATAGTGATGACTTTAAGAGAAATCGCAGCTGGTAAGGTAACCTTCGAAAACGTTAAGGATTTGCCGGATCAGTTGGATGTAGTGGGTCGTGAAAATGGAAATGCCTCTGAATTAACCAAGGTACATTCCTGAAAATCAAAAGCCCGATAAAATATTATGAGTACTGATTATTACGAAATATTAGCTGTCAGCAGGAGTGCCAGTGCCGGTGAAATAAAAAAGGCCTATCGAAAACTGGCCATGAAATATCATCCCGATCGTAATCCGGATGATAAAGAGGCCGAAGACAATTTTAAATCCTGCACCGAAGCCTATGAGGTATTGAGCGACGAGAAGAAGAGAAAAATCTACGACACCTACGGTCACGATGGGCTGAAGAACAGTGGATACAGGGGACCGGGCAATGCGGAAGATATCTTTTCCAGCTTCGGGGATATTTTCGGTGACCTTTTCGGATTTAGTGGCGGTAACCGGGCCAGGGCCAGAAGAGATGGTCCTGTTCCAGGTAATGATCTGCGATATGATGTGGAAATTACCTTTATGGAAGCTGTTCATGGTGTGTCAAAAGAGGTACAATTAACCCGTAAGGACACCTGCTGGACTTGTGAAGGTACCGGAAGCAGACCCGGACATAAAAAACAAACATGCCCTACCTGTAATGGACAGGGGCAGGTTATTCGTTCGCAGGGATTTTTCCAGATGAGCTCGACATGTCCGCAGTGTCACGGAGAGGGCTCGATTGTCACCCATCCCTGTAACGATTGTCAAGGAACCGGACTTGTCGAGAAAACCAAGAAGGTGGCTTTAAAAATTCCGGCAGGCGTTGATACCGGTGCGCGCATGCGTCTACGCGGGGAAGGAGAAGGCGGCCGACGTGGAGGAGCTTCCGGTGATCTGTATGTGGTCGTACATGTCCAGGAACATGAATTTTTTAAGCGTGAAGGCGATACTATCTACTGTCGTTTCCCTGTCTCAATGGCAAAAGCGGCTCTGGGGGCCTCGGTTGAGATTCCCACTGTCTATGGTAAAAAATCGCTTGAAATTCCCGCCGGAAGCCAATCCGGAGCTCTTTTCACTCTTCGTAAAGAGGGTGCACCGAGTCTACGTGGACATGGGAAGGGGGACATGGTTATTGAACTGCAAGTGATGACCCCGACTAATCTTTGTGAAGAACAGAAACAGGTCTTGCGGGATTTTGATAATCTTTGTCAGAAGCATGGTCAGCACAAAGAAGAAGAAGGCTTTTTTAAAAGGTTATTCAATGAGGTAATAGGCAAAAATTAGAGCCGAATTGAAAAGCAGCGAATTTAACGTGGACGTAGTCCAGGGTATGAAGTAATGGCAACAGAAGATAAAGCCGCATTCACGCATTTTGATCAACAAGGCAACGCCAGAATGGTGGATGTGAGTGAAAAACAGGAAACTGTTCGTGTTGCAGAGGCAGCCGGAAATATAAAGATGTCGGCCAGGGCTTACGAGCTTGTAAAAAGTGGCTCCATGGCCAAAGGGGATGTCTTGGGAATTGCCCGGGTGGCTGGTGTTATGGCAGCGAAAAAGGTAGATGAACTCATTCCTCTTGCCCATCCGCTGATGATAACTAAAGTTACTATCGATTTTGTTTATCGCGATGAAGATTGCTCTGTAGATATTTTCGCGATAGTAGGAATATGCGGCAAAACTGGTGTTGAAATGGAAGCGCTGACTGCGGTTTCTGTTGCTGCACTGACAATATATGATATGTGTAAAGCTGTCGATAAATCGATGGTGATAAGTGAAATACGGTTGTTGAAAAAAACTGGTGGTAAAAGCGGTGCGTATACCCGGAAATAAAAAAGCCGGGGACTTTTTATGACAAAAAAGAATCCCGATCTTTTCAACGGGATTTATTGGATTTTCAAGAGTATTGAGGAGAGAGTGAATGGACAAGGAGAAACTCGATCTGTTTCGCATACAGCTTCTGCAAAAAAAGGAAGAAATTGCCAATGAAGCAGGTAAGACATTGTCTGAAATGACTGATCAGACTTCGAATGTACCCGATCCCAATGATAGGGCGACCATCGAATCCGGAAGAAGTTTTGAGCTGAGAATTCGTGATCGCGAACGAAAACTATTATCGAAGATCGATGAAGCAATAGCACGAATTGACGATGGGAGTTACGGTATATGTGAAGATTGTGGTGAGGAAATCGGAATAAAAAGATTGGAAGCACGTCCGGTCACCATGCTCTGCATCGATTGTAAAACTATTCAGGAAACAAGAGAGAAATCAAAAGGACTGTAAGGGAGTATGCCCGAACTTCGAAGAGATCCTATTCTTGGAAGATGGATAATCATTTCCAAGGAAAGACGGAAACGACCAACAGATTTTCTGGTTGAGCCTGTTAAAGGAAACGGAGGGTTCTGTCCGCTCTGTCCCGGCAACGAGTCTTTTACGCCGCCTGAGGTTTATGCCATAAGGCATAAAGGATTGGTAAGTAATGGGCCGGATTGGCAGGTCAGAGTAGTTCCAAATAAATATCCTGCCCTTGTTATTGAAGGGAACCTTGAAAAAGAAGGGGAAGGCCTGTATGACCGCATGAATGGCATAGGTGCCCATGAGGTTATCATAGAAAGTCCCCAACATGATGAAAACTTTGCTGATTTTGCGCCTGGGAAAATGGCCCTTGTTTTTAAAGCGTATCAGGAAAGAATCATTGATCTCGCAAAAGATCCGAGATTTAAATATGTCATGGTCTTCAAAAACCATGGTCTGGCAGCAGGCGCTTCCCTTGAACATTCGCATTCGCAGTTGATCGCTTTACCGATCCTGCCGAGAATGATTGTTTCAGAACTTGCCGGAGCCCAATCACATTACAAATATAAAGAGCGATGTATCTTTTGTGATATCATTCGGCAGGAAATACAACAAAATGAGCGTGTCGTCTGTCAAAATGACAGATTTATAACCATAACCCCATTTGCTCCCCGCACTCCCTTTGAGATGTGGATCTTACCCAAGCGCCACTCTTCGGCATATTTTTCACAGAGTGAAGCTGATATATATGCATTGGCGGAATTATTTTCCGAGTCATTGCAAAGATTGTGTCGTTGTATTGCCAATGTCCCTTATAATTTTGTTTTGCATACTGATCCATTACGCTCAGGTGGTCTTGAATATTTCCACTGGCATTTTGAAATTGTCCCTAAACTGACCTCTATTGCAGGTTTTGAGTGGGGTTCCGGATTTTATATAAATCCTTTGCCCCCTGAAGAAGCTGCCGGATATTTGCGAGAATCGCTGTAGAGAACTCCAGGAGGAGGTATACACGATGAGAAAAATATTGCTGGTTGATGATGAAGAATCTATTCAGATAGTCTATCGGGAAGAGTTTGAAGATGAAGGTTATCAGGTAATTTCCGCTTTGGATGGTACATCCGGTCTGGAAAAATTCAAGGAAGAAGAACCGGACCTGGTCATTCTTGATATCCAGATGCCGGGGATGAACGGTGTCGAGGTCCTGCGTCAGATGAAGATGCTTCGTCCCTCGGTCCCTGTTGTATTGAGTAGTGCGTATCAGGAATTTAAAAGAGATCTGGGAACCTGGGCTTCCGACGAGTATGTCGTAAAGTCAGGTAACCTGGATGAGCTGAAAGCAACAGTTAAGAGACTGTTGGGGGAAGAGTAGAACGCCAAGATTGACATATCAACAGTGTATCTACGGTCGCCTGTGGAGGCATGCAGGCTTGCGCAGCATCTTATATTCTCATCCTATGAAAGATATTCAGAGTCAACTCGACAGCAGAAGAATCAATATAAAGAAGGTCGGCATCAAAACTGTCTCCTATCCCATCACTGTACGTGATAAGGCCAAGAAAAGACAGCAGACTGTGGCTACTGCAAATATGTATGTGAATTTGCCTCATAAGTTCAAAGGCACACACATGAGCAGATTCGTTGAAATTCTCAATCAATTTCATGGCGATATTGATATCAAGAGTTTCCACGTCATTCTCGAGAAAATGAAAGACCGGCTTGAAGCGGAAGCGTCCCATCTGGAAATTGAATTTCCCTATTTCCTTAAAAAAATCAGAAATGGAGAATCACGTAATCTTGGACATTATCAGTGCTCTATGCATGGTTCTCTGGAAAAAAACGATGAACTCACTCTCAGTGTGGAGGTACCGATAAGTCTGCCTATTGCAGAAAAAACTCCACACCGGTTGCCAGGTTCTATGGGCAGGTGGGGAAAAGCTGAGGTAAGTGTTCGTTTCCGCCAGTTTTTTTGGATTGAAGACATAATTCTCCTCATTGAGGAAACAGTCGAGGAAGAGTTGAATGATTTGCTTAAGATGAAACGGAATATCGTCTCTGTTGAGTCGCTTACCAGGCGTGTCGGTGCAAGTCTTGAGCAGATTGAGGCAATAAAATGGTACTCAGTGACCGTTCATAATTTTGGTGATGAATGTTCTACCTTCGCGACCTTAGAGTCTTGCTAGGAGACTGTCCGAGAATGCCCTTTTGCCCAAACTTTTCGTTATTTTCAAAAAACAATGCTCGCAATATCAACTATATGGCTGTGCTTGTTTTGTGAAAATGCCTCGATTTTGAACAAAATGTCTATTCTCGGACAAGCTCCTAGGAGGCTGTCCGAGAATGCCCTTTTGCTCTGTGGCTACAATAAAATATATGTCTTTCTTATTAACTCATTAATTACATTCTATCCTTATGCGTGATTTACTATTTGAAATTGGAACAGAAGAGATTCCTGCAGGCTTTATCGCGCCGGCACTTAAACAACTTGAGACGCGATTCGCCCGTAAGACAGCGGAGCTGAAAATTGATCATGGTGCCATCAGCGTAATGGGAACACCGAGAAGGTTAGCTCTGATTGTGCGTGACATAGTTGAAAAGCAGGAGGATAGTCGAGAAGAATTATTAGGGCCTTCGAAGAAGGCAGGCTTTGACGCTGACGGCAATATGACCAGGGCCGCTGAAGGTTTTGCCAGATCCAAAGACGCTGATGTTAAAGAATTACGGCTCGTTGAGACACCTAAGGGCGAATATCTGATGCTGGTCCGTGAAGTGAAAGGCGATGAGACCAAGCACCTCCTGCCGGAACTTCTGCAGTCGCTGCTTCTTGATCTGTCTTTTCCAAAATCTATGAGGTGGGGGAGCAATCATCATACGTTTGCCAGACCAATTCAATGGATAGTCGCACTTTTCGGTCAGGAGATTCTGTCAGTCTGTCATGAAGGAATTGTGTCGGGAAACCTTACTCGTGGTCATAGGTTTCTGGCAAATGAGCTTTTTGCAATACAAGGTGCAGCCACCTATGAAGAGCAACTTGCTGAAAAATTTGTGTTGGTCGACCCGTCTAAAAGAAGAACAGAAGTCGTGACGGCTATTAAAAGGGCCGTGGCAGATTCTACTGAACTGCCAGGTGGCAGGGTTGCAATTGATGAAGAGCTTGTCGACACAGTAAACAATCTGATCGAGACACCTTTCGGGGTCTGCGGGGTATTCGACGTTAAATTCCTGCAACTCCCAGCCGAAGTTCTTATTACCTCAATGCGAGAACACCAGAAATATTTTCCTGTTGTAAACGCTGAAAATGAACTGCTCCCCGGTTTTGTTGCAGTCAATAATACCAAGGTGAAGGATACAGATATTACCCGCAAGGGACATCAGCGGGTTTTGCGGGCAAGGTTGGAAGATGCACTCTTCTTTTTTAACAGTGACAAGGAAGTTCGCCTTGAAAATCGTATCGAAAAATTGAAGGGTATTATCTTTCAGGCTAAACTGGGTACGATGCTTGAGAAAAACGAGCGACTGGTTAAATTAATGCGACTGCTCGCAGAAAAAGTTGATTCATCACTCATTGAGGAAGGATGTCGGGCGGCACTTCTCTGCAAGACTGATCTTTTGTCGGATATGGTTGGCGAATTTCCCTCTCTGCAGGGAATTATGGGGAGTGCTTACGCTTTACACGATGGTGAAAAACCCAGCGTGGCGATGGCCATCAAAGAGCATTACATGCCCAGAAGGGCCGGGACAGATATTCCCCCTTCAGATATTGGGGCCTTGCTTGGTTTAGCAGATAGATTTGATACTCTTGCCGGCTGTTTCGGGATTGGCCAGATTCCGACAGGTACTGCCGATCCTTTTGGCTTGAGACGGATTTCGCTCGCAATACTTCATATCATTGCAGGAAAGAACTATGCCATATCACTTCGGGAGATTGTGCACAAGGCACTCGCCCTGTATGGGGGTAAAGTGGATGGTGGAAGTGAGACAGTAGAGGCTGTACTTTCTTTTGTTAAAGGAAGATTTTCCAATGATTGCATCAGCCGAGGATTTCCTGCCGAGGTTGTAGATGCTGCAGTTTCTGTCGATTTTGACAATGTTAATGATTGTCAAAAGAGGATCGATGCGATCCTGAAGATCAGTCTGGAGCCGGCATTTAAAATACTTGCCGCTTCCTACAAACGAATTAGAAACATTATTAAGGATAATAGGGACACGTCGGTTTCTCAGGATTTATTTGAACATCAGGCAGAGGAAAAGCTTTATTCCCTTTTCCTGGAAGTGAGTTCTGAGATGGAACAACTTGTTGCGGTCAAAGAATATTCAAAGGCACTTCAGGCAATGTTGAAGATGAAAGAGCCCGTCGATAATTTTTTTGATGAAGTAATGGTCATGTCAGATGATATGACTGTCAGACAGAATCGGCTTAATCTGCTGACGGCACTGGGAGATCTTATTCTCCAGGTTGGTGATATTTCAAAATTATAATATAGAGTTGATAACAATAAAAAAGGGGCGTTTCGCAATTGCGAAACGCCCCTTTTTTATTGTTATCTGAAATCGTACAGACTACTTTTTAGGATGGCAGGTGGCGCATTTATCTAAATTTTTTGCCTTGAGAGCAGCATCTTTTTTGACCATTTCCTTATGGCATTCAAGACAATTACCATGACCTGCACCTTTCAAGGTATCCAGCTTAAGCTTGTCTTTTGTCTTGCCGGCAAGAACATCACCCGTATGGCATGTCTCACATTTTTGGATTTTCATGCCTTCGGTATAAGGTACCTGTTTCCCATCAACCATTCCATGGTGGCATTCATCACATTTAAATAATTCCTGGTGTTTACCATGTGGAAATTGAGCAGGTTTTGGTTTAGCACTTGTACTGTCGGAAATAGTGATGTCCGCGGGTCCTTTTTCATC
Source organism: uncultured delta proteobacterium (assembly GCA_963709755.1). GTDB lineage: Bacteria > Desulfobacterota > Desulfobulbia > Desulfobulbales > Desulfocapsaceae > Desulforhopalus_A. The sequence continues at coordinate 598,077 of CAVPXO010000004.1, read as the reverse complement.
GCTTGCCAGTGAAGAAATAACCGAACCACATAGCACAAACATTGAGACAACGCTACAGACAAGAATTTTTTTCAGCATAACCGGTCTCCTTTTATTTTAATTTAATTAAGTAGTCGTACCTTGCCGTTCATTTTAAACCTAACTCTATATACAGTTTTTACTTAAATCTGTCAAACCTGTTAACATACAGTAAACACAAAGAAAGTACTACAATGTAGCTGTCCCTGTTAACTTGATCCATAGCTGTGCAGGCCGGAAAGAAGAAAGTTAACCCCATAATATGTGAATAAGACAGAGACAAATCCAAATATGGCTAAAAAAGCAATTTTGGTGCCTGACCAGCCTCGGGTATAACGGGCGTGCAGAATGATTGCGTAAAAAAACCAGGTAATAAGTGACCATGTTTCCTTTGGATCCCAACTCCAATAGGTCCCCCAGGCTGAATTGGCCCAGATAGCACCTGTAATAATACCACCGGTAAGCCAGATAAAGCCAAAAACCATGGTTTTGTGGATTATATCGTCAATGACAGTCGGAGAAGGGAAGCTGCTGGATATGGAAATGGATTTTTCCTCAGTACCGGTTGATTTATTTTTAAGCAGATACATGACTCCTAAAGCGGCTGCTACTGCAAAAGCAGCATAGCCTATAAAGCAGGTAACAACGTGAGCAATGAGCCAGTTGGATTGCAGTGCCGGCACCAACGGAGTAATAGCTTTACTTAAATCGGTGGAAAAGGAAGCATATGCCATGGCCAGAAAAGCAAAAGGAACAGCAAAAGCCCCGATAATTTTTGTTTTAAATTTCCATTCTATCAGGAGATAGAGAAGTATGATTGTCCAGGCAAAAAAGACTACGGACTCATACATATTGGTAAGCGGTGCGTGGCCTATACCCATTTGGTAGGATTCTATCCAGCGCAATACTAATCCAGCCGTCTGGATTAACCAGGCCAAGGCTGTAAATACAGTGGCGATGACACCTAATCGGGGAGCTTTAAACACCAGTATCGCTATATACAATACGGTTGAGAACATATAAGTGAAGGTTGTTATGCCAAGTAGTTGAGAACTATCCATACTATCTACTCCGTTTGATTCCGTTATCAGAGAGTTGTAAATGAGAAGGAAATACTATAAGTAATCTCGGTAAATCCCATAATCAGGTATTATTTTTGTACTGCGTGATCAATATGATTTTTCAGTTCGTTCAAAGCGTTTGTGAATGCCATTTTATTTTTATTGGCTGAGCCGGCCAACCAGAGTTGGGGGAGAGATGAACCATTTATTTTATAAAGCCATATTCTCTGATGTGACATGAAAAAGGCCATATAAAGACCGAGCAGCATAATACCACATCCAACATAGACGACCCATACGCCTGGATCCTTCGCTACCTGTAAGCCGGTAGCATACATCTGTTTAGCGGAAACAGAATATTCGTTCGTTCCGCTGGTGAAGGTAGCTTTTTCGTTGTCATTAAGCCATTCAACAGTAGCGGGATGATCCTGTAATTGGAACCATATTTTCGAGCGTATGACTCTCTGGCCGACAGCTTCAGCATTGATGATTCCAAACTGAAGTTTTTTTTCCTCCCAGGTCATCTGCTGTTGAAAAGGGACAGTAAATTGCCTGGAATCGCCTGAACTCATCTCGGTAATGTTCAAAAGAAAATCCTGGTAACCCTGATAACTCGACTGGTAGAAGGTGATTCCTTTGTAGGTAAGCGGACTGTTTACCTCAATATTCCTGGTAAGTATTTCCTGTCCATTTTCAAGTACGGTAAGGCTGCTTTTGTATTCCTTTGGCATGCCGTTGTCATAAAATTCGATGGTAAAAGAGTTACAGCGCACTTCAAAGCCGAGGTCCAAGGAGCTTGCACCTTGGTATGCAAAAACTTTTTTTGTGGAAAGCATCTCGGGAATCATTACGCTCCCCTTAAAACCGAAAAAATGGCCAATAATCGCACCAATAAATATTAACAGGATAGAAATGTGAACAATATAGACCCCGGTGCGGCTCCACCGGCCTTTCTGGCTAAAGAAGAGTTCATTGTTACCGGTTTTCTTTGAAGTTGACGTCCAACCTTGTTGTTTCAGCAGAACGGCAAGATCAATTTGTTCGAGTTTATTGGTTCCGAATTCCCATTTGCTGCAGGTTGACATTTTTTCTATCCGTTCTGGGGGAACGGTAGTGTTATCAGTAGTGATGATTTTCCATACTGATGGAAAACGGTCCAGGCTGCAGATTATCAGGTTTGTACTCAGTAACCCTAATAGTCCGAGAAACCACCACGAATAATACATGTTTGGAATGTTGAGGACCTGGAGGAAGTGAGCGGTTTTAGAACCATAATTTTCCACATAAAATGCGGAGGATTCCCCTTGCGGTATGACTGTACCGATGATTGAGGTAGCTGCAATGGAGCAGAGGGTGAATATTGCTAGTTTTACAGAGGAGAAAAAATCCCAAAATTGTGTAAAGAGTGTCATTGGTCAGTAGATTTAAGATATAATTATAATTTATAAAAAATTGAGCAATTGGCTTTGAGAAAACTCACACCATGGACAATAAATGACTCGTTAGCTTAAATGATTTTCACCACAAGAACATCAAATCTTTTTTCCTGCATGGAGAAAATGCAGCTTTCAATTTAATTATTTACTCATTAAGCTTTTTTCTCAGTGAGTAAAGAAAAATTACTGCTTTGACAGTCGACAACGGGAAATATCTTGCCTAAAATTTTAAAAGAGGGTAAAAAGTCAAATTCTAATCAATTGCTTACTAACACACAATTCATGCATTTCTCCATTTGATCTGCCAGATGGCGGGAAAGTGGAATAGAGGGAGAAAATAATGGCAAAAGTATGTGAAATATGCGGAAAGAGACCGATAGTTGGGAATAATGTTTCCCACGCCCACAATAAAACAAGAAGGCGATGGCTGCCAAACCTGAAAATGGTGCGCATGGCCACCAGCGGTGGAAATACCAAAAGAACCAAAGTATGTACCCGTTGTATTCGATCCGGAGCAGTTGTAAAAGCTGCTTGAAAATTGTTGTTCTGAGTGTCTAAGGCGAGGGGAGTAAATCCTGCTCGCCTTTTCCTATTTGGTATATGTTATGAGTGAAGAAACGGTTAAATATCTCAGCATCGAAGAGGCTTCGCGACTTGTTGGCGCCATCCAGGAAGAAGAAGATATTGAGCAGCCCGACAAAAGAATTCTTACTGTCTATAGTAAAGACGACATAGAACTCTGTTGGTTTGACTTTGAAGAGGTAATGGATGCTGTAGGCAATGCTGAAGCTGGAGAGAGAAAAGCAGCGGTACATAATTATATTCTTAAGCATATTCCCGATTGGGCCAAAGAACTCTGATCTTCCGCAGTAAAGAGCCTTAGTCATTCTCCTCGAGCCATTTTCTTAACGGTAAAGGATAAAGGGCGCATCGAGTAGAAACGGGGAAGCAGTAGCTGTTGTCTATCTCCTTGCCCTGCCTGAATATTGAGACAGGTCGGTCGGAGGAGACCACAACAACAATAGTCTCCGGATGTTGGGCCGTAAAGCGGAGAGCTGAATTATAGCGCGCACCACGAGCCCTGTTTTCATTATCTACCCTGTGGCCATCAAGCAGGCAGGCGAACCCGTACATCTTTAGATCCGATCTAATATGCAGTGCACCGTCAACCTTGGAGAGCCCTGCAGCAAGCATAAGCTGGTTGGGTTTTCTCAGATTGACAGCGGGGGTCAGAGTCTGCCCTGCAATGCTGGTTGGTTCAGTTGCCAGGTCAATGACAAAGGTGCAACCGAACATTTGGTCTTCTGCATTATGTACCAGGGCTGCTATTATTTTGAACATATCGTTTCTGATTGACGGATCGATATCATAATCCAGTAATGCTTCCTCAACTTCAAAAAGTTTCGCCCTGTGTGTGTCGGAACTGTAGCTCCCGTCCTGAAAACTGCATATAACTTCATCACCTACAAAGAGAAATCCGAGTTTGCCCTGAAAATCTGCGGTGATATGGAATGATTTTATATCTTTTTCTGCAATTCCCAGAATATTTGCCCCATCGGAGATGAGTGTTCGATGAGAATGTTCAACCGCCTGCAAGAGTTTGCGTACGTGTTTGAAATTATTGAGCTGAGGCAGTTCTGAACTTTGAAACCGTGCAAGAAACCGTATATTCCGGAGGAATCTCGGTTCAACAAATGTCAGTGAACCCCGAGGGCGAGCCCCTTCTTCATTAGTTTTTGAGATGCCAAGGATAGCATCAAGCATAGGGTAAATGTGTATCTGAACATCAAGTCCCAGAATGAGCCCCGCCTTGTCGACTATGCAATCATGGACTGCATGTGATGCATATTCCCGGAGAAAATTCCCGGAAATTCCCGTATAGAGGTTGAAGTCATTTGCCATGTCGTGAGATAATCGCAACACTGCATGTTCCAGCCAACACTCCGTTGGACAGATGGAACAGATGTTCGGATGGTGCTCGGTAAACCACATTTGATAATAGACTGAAGTAGAACTCCCCCCATAGGAAATAAGCCCGTCCAATTGCAGATTTGGCTGCGTTTCAATGTGATTATATGAGCAATAAGAACTCTGTTGATCGATTGGTTGGCACCATTCGTTGTTCTCCATATAAAGAGCTTTCAACTTTGGTTCATAACCACGGAGCAGATCCTGTGGATCGCAAATATAAAGCTCGTCCGTTTGTTTTAGAGCAAAAATAACGGCTGAACGGCTAGCTCCGGAAAATAAAGTCAAGCCATCCCGCAAACCACTTAGTGTCTCGCTTATGCACCTGTTAACGAAGTAATTTTCCTGCAAATTACCCACCCATATCTTATTTAATAGCGGCGTTTTGTAACGTTGTCATCCTGTGCAGTATTCTACCATGATTAACTTCTTTTTCATTATCTTTAGAAGATGGTTGAGCGATACTCACAGTGTAACTCACCATTGGCATGAGATATTGGGGAAGTCCCCTGCAGAATATTTCTCTGTGTCGGCAGGAAAATACTCTGCAAGGAGCAAAACCTCTTCAGTGTATTTATTTGATAGTGTTGAGATGAAAAAATGATTTATCGAAAGGATCGACCATTAAATCTGTGAAGGTTATGATCTCTGAAATTTCTTTTCGGATTGTTACAGATGATCGATTCGACCCGTTTAATTGTGTGGTGTCTTTTTTCTATCGTGACTATCCTTTTGCAATTTCTGCTGTAGTGACCATAATGATTTTTTCGATTATGGTTTTCAAATACAGGTCTATTGTGACGTTCGTACGGTGGTGAGTATCTTTCAAATCTTGAAGGATATTTTACAGTTCTATGCTGTCTATCCAGCTCATTGCCGATGATGAAACCTAATGCTCCACCGATAGTTGCACCTGCCATAGTTGCTTCAGCATTACGGCCAACAGCCTGGCCGATAATTGCTCCGGTACCTCCTCCAAGGATTAGACCACCTGCTCTTCTATCGCCGGCATGAACATTTGTCATTGACAGTGCCACGAAAGTTATCGCAGCTAGAATTATTTTTACAGTTTTCATATCATTTTCCTCCTATTAAATATTACCAGCCCATTCGCTGTTTCCTTACTTGTAGGAACAATCGAGTGTCATGCATAGACGACATATGGTGATATCGGGCCGTAATCGCCCAACATCAGGCTGTTTGTGGTTACTAACCACATTTGCTGATCGGAGGTCGTGTTGGTATGAGGTGGAAATTTGAGAAAGGAGTGGGAAAAATTTCTCTGTAAAGAAACCACCTAATCGAAAATTTTAAAGCTGGCACTGTCTGGATCCCATTGGTATGAGGATCCCAGCCATATTTCTTCGATAAGGTCAATATCGAGATCAATATCACTAATGTCACTGTATCTATCGTAAACAGCGAGAATCTCATCGTCACTAATGACATTGTTCATATCCGTGTCCGCCCAGTGGTAGTGGCTGATGATTATTGTATCTCTACCGGATAGAGGTGTTTCGGAGTCAATGCTGTTGGCTGCTGTGCCACTAAAATGTACTTCCTCTCCTTCTTTTCCTGTTAAACTGACAACATAGGCAAAAATCGATGAACCCTCAATTTTTTTAAGCCATTTGATCTGGTTATTTTTCAGGCTGCCTGCTGTAACCTTTGGCGACATAGCATGAATAGTACCGCTCTTGGGGATAGATTCCTTTATAATGAGGGATGTGGTTGTACCAGGAGTTCCGATAACCTGAATGATTACGGGAAATGGTTGGCCGCTGATACAGTGCCCGGGAAGGATACGTTTAGCAGTCAACGGGCGGGGAGATGGAGAGTGCAGAAAATACCAACTAAAGAATATAACAGCACAAAAAAGTACACCCGAAAATATCGATAGAGTCCACTTTTTCTTCATACTTGTTCCTGCAGTATTGCTGGAGCCTGTATGTGGGAGATCTTCTGGAGGAGAAATTATTTCAGGTGAATGCTCTTCCTCCAGAACTTCCTCGAGGATATCTTCGAGCTGAACATTCAGTGCTTCGGCAAGCTTAAGACCGTTGTCTCTTTTGATACTTGGATATCTGCGGTTTTCCCATCTTGAAATTGTATCAGTGGTTACTTCAACCGCTGTCGCCAGATACAGTTGCGTGAGGCCCTGCTGTTCGCGGAGCAGTTTGATTTTCGCCCCGTCAATTTTTATCATAGTCATCGGGCCGGCAAAGGAATTATCCATAATTCGATTTTTTTATGGTGATTGAGTGTTTCGTTTTTGTTTTACTTGTTTATACCAATTTACTGAGTCCCATTAAAGGACAAATTCATTCCATTAATTCTCAAATGGCCTGTTCACAGGTAGACATCGCTCGACTTCCCCCTATGTCGGCTGGTTGTTCTGTGGTAAAGGTAGTATTTTACAGGTCAGGAAGAGTAGAAAATCGATAAGGCAGTGGAGGATAAGATGAAAGAATTGAAAAGGATGATGCTTTTGATCTGCATGTTGATAGTGGCAGGATTTGGTGTCGAAGGTGCACTGGCAGCAACTGGAAAATGCGTTGTGGTAAAGGTCGATGGAGAACGAATGGTTATTGAATGTAATAAAGAAACGAAAGGATTTTCATCAGGTAACCAGATAAAGATAAAATCAGATAAAAAAGATAATAAACAGGATAACTAATTACCAGTCGAACCTGACGATATTGTCGAGTGGTTCGGATTTGACAACACGGATCTTGACTATCGTATTGGGTTTGATTCCTCCTGTGCCGGGATTGGGCAGATCTATATCCATAAGAATATCCAGGAGTATCAGATTGACCCGTTTGGGGCCGGCCTGAATGACCAGCGCGTCAATATATTGCCCCTGCCGGTCAGCAAGGAATTTGAGCAACCAGTACCTTTGTCTCTGCTGGCGAACATTGTTGGCAGTGGTCAACGTTCGGCTGAGGACTGAGGTGAAATCCTTACACATCTCCTCGGTGAAACATGGCTCCTGCCTTCTGATTATACTATTCAATTGATGCTGCATGACTAAGTCCAGCAGCCGCCTGATGGGTGAAGTTACCGTTGAATAATATGATACTCCGAGACCACTATGGGGTTTAGCTGTAGTCGACAGTTCACCCCTGGACATATTTTTTCGTTGCAGGGTGTTTTGGAAAAGGTCATCGTCTTCCCCATGGACCATTCTTTTCTGTAATGGGGGTTGCGATCTGTATATTCCGGGAACCATGCGGTCCGCTACATACTTTGCAGCTTCACTGTTAGCCAGAATCATCATTTCCGACACGATGGTTCTTGCTGGTGTATCGCTTTTGGCGAGACTGACATGGACTTTGCCGTGATGATCGATAAATATATTTACATCCGGAAAAGGAAGAAGGAGCGCACCGCTCGCTAAACGCTGGGATCTAAGCTTTTTCCGAAGCATATCAAGAAGATATATTTCTCTGTCGGTTGTCAGCATTTTGTCCACTTCTTCGTACGTGAGGCGCCTTTTAACACGGATGACGGAAGGGAGAATCCTGACCCTTAATATTTCAGCATCAGCGGAAAGCAAAATCATAAAGCTTAAAGCTGCTCTGTTTTCATCCTGAATAAGGCTGCAGATACCTTGTGAAAGATGGCGGGGAAGCATCGGTATCTGACCTTCCGGAAAATATATAGATGTGCCACGGCGCATGGCTTCCGCAAAAAGCTGATCTCCGGGACGGACATAATGGGCAACGTCGGAAATGTGGATGCCGACAAGGTAATTTCCATCCTGTTCTTCTATGGTCAGCGCATCGTCAAAATCAAGGGTGGTTGGACCATCTATTGTTATTGGCGAAAGATGGGTAAAATCGGTCCTCCCTTTGTCATCAAACAGCTCGTTTTGTCCACGTTGAAGAATAAGCTCAGCCTGCTGCCTGGCAGCAAGTGAGAAATTAACGGGAAGTTCATTTCGAAGCAGCGGTATGTTCTCATTGGCACTCCATAACCCGGCCTTTACAAGAAGATAAAAAGGGTCGTGGATTTTATGGAGGCCGGCGGATTTAAGAACTTTTTGAGCAGTATCGGATTCCGCGGCCTCGGTTCCGTAAAGATAGTAGTCACGGATGATACTCAAAACCTCCATCTGGAGAGAGTCCAACTGACCAGGAGACGGGTTTGCTTCCAGGATCCGTGCGACAGTTCCGGCACCTGTCCGAACAAGCTCGTCACGCTTTGCTTCCTTTTTTTGCTGTATCTCCAGTTGCGCCACTTTTTCCGGACTATTGGCCAGGATTCGGCCTTCTTTATACTTAAAAAAGAGTCTATCTTCAAATACACAACGAAGAAATGCAGCAACCGTATCGTCGGTCGCTTCCGATCCAAAAATGAGTTCTGTCAGGAAAACAGGACTAAATGAATTTGAGCCATCTTCAGAAGTGAGTTCCCAGACTTCCCTGAGATTGACAAGATTCATAAGAGAACTGCGCTTTTCAGTAGTATCCTGAAGGTGCTTTACGACGGATTCCCTGCTGAGTTCAGTGGGATGAGTCTCATTCGAACAATGGACAACGCGTGATTCAGGAAGGTTGAGTTCACGGCCGTTCTGGTTGATGAGGCGCAATTTTTTTGGCTGGCCTTCCGTCACCAGTGCGCAAATAAACCTGCCATTATCCAGGTATTCTATCAATTTTCCCTTAACAATCATCAAATCACTAAATGTTCTGTATCCGTTTTGCCTGTTAATCGCCGCTATTTTTGGTAGAACAGAAAATAGTGTAAGCAATATATGCAGAGCGTATTATAATTTTAAACTTATGTGTTTGTCCATTGTAAATGGACAAACGTCCTGCAGTATAGTGTGGAATGTTATTTTGCCCACACTTATTATTGAACTTATGAATTTATTATTATTTTTAACATACTATGGATCTTATTGAGAAGCCGGTTAAGTCCGGCATGGTGGCAATTGTAGGGCCTCCTAATGCCGGAAAATCAACATTGATGAACCATCTTCTCGGGCAGAAGATTTCAATTGTTACAGCCAAACCCCAGACCACCCGCAATAGAATAGTCGGAATAGTCAATGAAGCCGAATATCAGGTTGCATTTCTTGATACACCGGGATTGCATAAATCCAGGGATCCACTGAATGCCGAGATGGTCAAGGTGGCGATGGAAAGTCTGACCGATGTTGATCTGGTACTATTCCTCGTTGATGTTTCCCTGCCACTCCCCGAAAAGATTCAGGCTCAAAAGACCGCTGAGCTTGCTGAATACATGCAGAGGATAAAAAGCCCCGCGATTATGGTGCTGAACAAGATTGATCTGATCGACAGGAAAAAAGTTTTACCGTTCATAGATTCATATTCAAAGCTGTTTCCATTTCAGGCAGTGATTCCTGTCTCTGCTCTGACTGGGAATGGAATAGACAGTCTTTTTACGGAAATTTTGAATCTTATGCCTATAGGTCCACGATATTTCCCTGAGGACATACCGACAGATGCTTCTGAAAGGTTTTTATGTGCCGAGATCGTCAGGGAAAAAGTTTTTCTCCTTACAGGTCAGGAAATTCCATACTCAACCGCAGTACTTATCGAATCTTTCAAAGAAGATACCACAAAAAACATGGTGACGATTCATGCCGCAATTGTGCTGGAAAAGCAATCTCAGAAAGGTATTGTCATTGGCAAGGGCGGCAAGAAACTTAAAAGCATTGGCATAGCAGCCAGAAAAGACATCGAGGCCCTCATTGGCGAGAAGGTACTCCTGAAATTATGGGTAAAGGTGAAAAAGAACTGGTCTCAAGATGAACGCTTCCTCAGGGAACTTGGTTATTAATGCCATAAAAGAAGTATTTTTTCACTCTGGGTTAGTTTGCCGTGTGGTTAAATTCATAAAATAGATTGAGACTCTTCAGGATGTTATAGGCAGTATTTAACTGGTTGTCTTCCTGCAATTGTTTCTCGAGTATTGCGTCTTCAGCATTTTCCTTTGCTGTTGATAGTCCGGGCAGGTGATTCTCAAGATCCGCTTCTTTCAGAAGTTTCGTTTTTGAGCTGAGTTCCTCCTTTGGAACGCAGGCAATAAATGGGATTTCAACGTCCGGCGTGATACCCTCGGCCTGAATTGATCGACCGTCGGGGGTATAATATTTTGCGGTGGTCATCCTCAGACCCGCACCATCAGGGAGAGGGATGATTGTCTGTACCGATCCCTTTCCGAAGGTCTGAGTTCCGACAATAATACCTCTTTTATGGGCCTGAACAGCTCCGGCAACTATTTCGGAAGCACTGGCAGATCCTTCATTCACCAGAACGACCAAGGGATACATTGTCTTTTCGCCATTATCGTGGGCGACATATGTATTATTTTGATCTTCCCGTCGACCTTTGGTGTAGACGATTGTGCCCTTATTAAGGAAAATATCGGCAATACTTATCGCCTGATGGAGAAGGCCTCCGGGATTATTTCGTAGATCCAGGATGACTCCCTTGATCTGGCCTTTATGCTTCAATTCTTTCAATTTTGCTTTGTAATCGTCGGTAGTATGACTTTGGAAATTCGTAATCCGGGTGTAGACAAAGCCGGGAGAAAGAAATTCAGCCTTTACAGACTGAATAGGGATAATTTCCCTCTTCAGTGTTATTACCTTGAGATTGTCCCAACCTTCCCGGTGAATGGAAATAGTGACTTCAGTTCCTTCAGGTCCCCGGAGTTGTTTGATTGCCTCATGTGGTCCAAGGTTCTTCGTGTTGACGCCGTCGATTTCAATGATAGTATCGTTCGCTTTCAGGCCTGCCTTATCCGCTGGAGTATCAGCTATCGGACTGACAACGGTGAGCAAATCATTTTTAATAGTAACCTCGATACCAATGCCTGAAAATGATCCCTGCGTTTCTTCCTGAAGATCTTTGAAACTTTCGGGAGGCATATAGGAGGAATGCGGATCAAGGGAGAAAAGCAGACCTCGTATCGCGCCGTTGAGTACTTCTTTGGCATTGATCTCCTCGACATAGTTTTCTTGGAGAATGCTGAGTACATTCGAAAAAATTTCTAATTGCTTATATGTTGCATCTTTCTCCTCTTGAGATATTTCGGCAAAAACAGAAGTTCCAAGGAAAAAAGAAAGAAAAAGCAGGGAATAGAGCAACCTGCGCATATTATAAATATAAGAAAACATAAAGTTCCTTAGTGCTGTGGAATGTTCTGGATAATAGGACGATTCGAACTGACTTGGTCCGACGGGTGTTCATGTGAGTTTGACAGCCTGTTAGGGTTGAGCCACAGTAAGGGATCCAGAGATTCCCGACCATGACGAATTTCAAAATAGAGCCCTTCATCAAAGAGTGTAGCAGTTTCACCCATTAAGCCGATCGTTTCTTCTTTTTTTATTTTCTGTTGTTTTTTAACCAATATTTTTTCAATTCTGGAGGTTACGGTATAATATTGAAAACCATGATGTATTATAACTGTATTCCCATACCCGCGCAAATATCCAGTAAATACTACCTCTCCATCGCTCACTGAAACAATTTTTGTTCCGTCGGCAGCTTGAAGTTCAATGCCCTCGGAATTGTTTGAAATGCCAAGCTTGTTGGTTTTTTCCTGATGAAAGAGAGTAATGAGAATGCCGTCAACCGGTGGAGGAAGATTCCCTTTGTCAGCGAGAAATCCCTGTTCATTTTGGCCTTTGTTCTTGATAGATACAATCGACTCGGATAGCTGTTCGGAAGCCTGCTGCATTTCGACAATTGCCTGTTTATGAAGCTTTTCCTGTGTGCGGACATGGGTAAGGAGGGATTTTTTTTCGAGCATTGTTTTCTGCAGCACCTCCTTTTCATACACAGTTTGATTGATAAAATCCTCTAAAACAGATTTTTCCAGATCAAGTGCTGCAGTTACCCTCACAAGTTTTTCTATTGTATCCTGATAGTCTTTGATAACACTTTGATCGTATTTGATCAGCACATCGAAGGCGTCATGGAAAGTCAGCATTTCAGGAAGAGTTTTGGTTGAAAAGGTCACATTCAAAATACCAATGTCGCCCATTGTATAATATGCAGTAATTCTTTTTTGCAGATGTTGTTCCACTCTATATTTTTCAGAACGAATATTGCTGAGTGCTTTTTCCTCTTTGTCAATATTTTCCTGTTGTTCTTGCATTTTCTTTTCCAATGCATCGAGTTTTTCCTGCTGGGTAACCAGTTTCGTATCAAAGATTTCCAGCTCTGATAAAATATTGCGTTCTGATATTTGGGTGTCAGTGATTTTATTTTCCTGTTCGGATATTCCCTGTTGGAGTTGACGAATTGTACCCCTGAATTCAGATATATTTTTATCTGAATTGTTCATGCCCTTCTTTTCCTGCCCTAAAAGCGGTGAGGTGAAAGATATTGACAGGGCAATAACCACAAAAAATAATAATGGAATGGAGGACGATATTGATCTGGACCTGAAATATGTGTGGCCTGTGCCAATCGTTGAGATTGTTGATTTCTGTCCCATGATCTATATTTTTTTCAAGGAATCCAAGGGGCTCAAATGCGAAGAAATTTTTGCATCGTTGAATAACTCCCTATTGTACAAAGGAGTATAGAGACAAAGATGATGCAGACACTGACTGCCGGAGGAAAAAAGGAAAATTCAAACAGATTGAGAAATCCCGGACCGGAAAATCGCAGTTTGATCCACTGGAAAAGTATATAGAGCGAGGCAATGCCAAGGAAAGACCCGAGGATGCCCTGAAGTAAACCTTCAAGCAAAAATGGGGTCCTTATGTAGTTATTCGTCGCCCCGACAAGTTTGAGCAGTTCCAATTCAGCCTGCCTGCCAAGGATAGTGAGACGAATAGTGTAGGCAACCATAAAGATGGTCGTCAAAATGAGGAGTGTTCCGCTCAACAGCACGATGATCGACAGAAGTCTGGTGAAATAATAGAATCTCTCTACCCAGTCCTGGCCATATTGAACTTTGAGGGTACCGGGAAGACGTGCCAGATATGCCGAAAAAAGTTTTACCTGATTAAGACTCCTCAGGTTCTTCATAGGAATAACTTCAATGGAAGGTGGAAGAAAATCTATTGGCAGGTCATTCAGCACATCCTGATTTTTCCCCAGCTGGTTGGCGAACCGCTCGTATGCTTTGGCACGAGATACAAATCGTATCTCTTCAACTTCATCAAAAGTTTTTATTTTATTGATTAACTGCTGTCGAAGCTCCGGACCGGGCTCATCTTCAAGATACACAATAAGGCTGAGGTCATCGCCAAGCTTGTTTCCCAGGTTGAGCATATTGACATAAATGAGATAGAAAAAAGCAAAAATCAGCACAGAAAGACTGACTGTCAACAGGGTCATAAGCTGCGATCCCCATGTCATGCGTAAGTTTCTACCGACCTGCCGGATGACGGTAAACCAGAAACTCATGAAACCAGTCCTCCTGCAAGATTATGTAGCTGCCCTTTCTTCAGTTCCATTACCCTGTGAGAGGTGTGGTGGTAAATGGATTGGTCATGGGTCGCAATGACTATAGTTGCTCCGGCTTTGTTGCAATTTGTTAACAGCTGCATAACTCTTTCAGTCGTCGTTGCATCAAGGTTTCCCGTTGGTTCATCGACCAGGATCATTGTTGGAGAATTAGCGATTGCTCGTGCCAGGGTTACCCTTTGCTGTTCTCCTCTGGACAGTTCAGCCGTGATTGTATCATGTTTATCTGCAAGATCGAGTTGATCAAGGAGATTACGAACCCTGTTTCTTATAATTTGGGGTTTTTTGTATGAGACTTCCATTGAAATGGCTATATTTTCGGCTGCCGTTCTGTCTGTCAGCAGCTTGAAATCCTGATATGCCACGCCTATCTTTTGTCGAAGTCTGGCAAGCTTGAAACCTTTCAGCTGATGAATAGGTTGCCCACCTATCTCAATTAAGCCGTTGCTTGGTGATTCCATGCAACAGAGTAGCTTAAGTAAAGTAGTCTTTCCTGCTCCACTCATGCCAATTATAAAGAACATTTCTCCGCTGGTGATAGAAACTGAAATATCTTTTAAGGCAATAACATCAGGGGAATAATTTTTTGAAACTTTGATCATTTCAATCATTGTTTCTGGGTTTTTGTTCAAAACAGTATTATTCTTCAAAGGTTTGTTCATCTAATTATATCTTTACTGGGGTAGGTCCTGATGAGAGAAAACAAGCGTGACTTTATGTAAAAGATTAATGAAATGTCAAAAATAACCAATATCTGCCATCATAACATATAATCGTTAAAAATATAAAGTATTCCATAGAGAAACGCAATGCATCTCGACAGAGACCGGCGTTTTAAGCAGACAGTTCGATCTGCACTTATAAAATCTATATCGGAAGTGTGACTGATTGTGTCGGTCCGGGTAGAAAAATAATTTAATCTTGCAACTTCAACTGCAGTTGTTATTGTTGTGCGTTTGACTGTTTGGAATATTTTTTGGAGTTTTTATACATAAAGAGGGTATTTTGGAAACAATTGTCAGTTTGATATTACAAGTAGAAAAGTATGAAGGAGATGAACATGGATTATAGGGATACCCTTAATCTTCCTAAAACCGGGTTCAAGATGAAGGCAAATCTTACCCAGAAAGAACCGCTTATTCTCAAACAATGGGAAAAAGAACAGCTCTACTTCAGGGTTCAGGAAAATGCCAAAGATAAGCCTCTTTTTATCCTTCATGACGGTCCTCCATATGCCAACGGAAATATTCATCTGGGCACAGCCTTCAATAAAATTCTTAAAGACATAATTCTTCGATCCAAAAGAATGGCCGGCTTTAATGCACCCTATATCCCGGGTTGGGATTGTCATGGGCTGCCTATTGAACACAACGTCGACAAGGAGCTTGGTGAAAAGAAAAAGTCGATTCCTCTGCTTTCAAAAAGAGCCGCCTGCCGAAATTACGCTCAAAAATGGATCAAAATTCAGAAAGAGCAATTCAAGAGGCTGGGCGTTTTGGGTGATTGGGAAAATCCTTATCTGACGATTGATTTTGGTTATGAGGCTACTATTGCCAGGGAATTCAATAAATTTCTTCTCTCCGATGCGGTCGTTAGAAATCGTAAGCCCGTATATTGGTGCTCAACCTGTACCACTGCGCTTGCTGAGGCTGAAGTGGAATACCACGATCACACTTCTCCCTCTATTTACGTTAAATTCAAGGCTGGTAACGACCTGGCAGACATAGACCCGTCCCTTGGCGGTGAAAAGGTCTTCTTTGTAATATGGACAACTACGCCATGGACCCTCCCTGCTAATCTGGCGGTGGCACTCCATCCTGAATTTATCTACGCTGCCGTAGAGGTCGGAGACGAGACCTGGATTCTTGCGCGCGATTTGGTAGAAAAAGTAATGGCAGTGACCGGGAAAGAAGACTTTACCATTAAGGCAACCTTTGGCGCGAAAAACTTTGAAAACAGAAAATGCAGACATCCTTTTATGGGAAGGGATTCGCTGCTGGTTCTTGCAGACTATGTAACTGTTGATGCCGGAACCGGATGCGTCCATACAGCTCCGGGGCATGGAGCAGACGATTATCAGACCGGTTTAAGATACGGTCTCGATATTCTCTCTCCGGTGGATTCAGACGGGATCTATACTGCCGAGGCTGGACAGTATGCAGGACAAAAAATACCGGCTGTGAACAAGGTCATAAATAAAGATATGGCCGACACTGGTGCCCTCGTTTATGAAGCTGCCATCAACCACAGTTATCCCCATTGCTGGCGATGTAAAAAACCCGTCATGTACAGAGCCACTCCCCAATGGTTCATATCCATGGAAAAAAACCAGCTTCGTGAAAAGGCCCTTGCAGCCATTGAAACCGTGAAATGGACACCCGCATGGGGGATGCAGCGGATCTATTCAATGGTGGAGGGACGTCCCGACTGGTGTTTATCACGACAGCGCAGCTGGGGTGTTCCGGTCACCGTCATAAGCTGTAAGTCCTGTGGCGAGATTGTTAAAACGAAGGAACTTGCTCTGAGAATTGATGAACTTTTTTTAAAAGAAGGTGCGGATGCCTGGTTTAGTCATGATGTACATGATTTTCTTGCTCAGGACAGCACCTGTGTGAAGTGCGGTTCAACAGAATTTGAAAAAGAAGAAGATATTCTGGACGTCTGGTTTGATTCAGGGGTAAGTCACGCAGCTGTCTGTGAAAAACGTGAGGAACTCAGATCACCTGCCGATCTCTATCTTGAAGGGAGCGACCAGCATCGTGGCTGGTTCCAGAGTTCTCTGCTTACTTCGACAGGCACCAGGGATCGTGCACCGTATAAAGGTGTCTTGACCCATGGATATGTCGTAGACGGACAGGGCAAAAAAATGTCTAAATCCGTTGGTAATGTTGTTGTCCCTTCGGAGGTCATTGAAAAATATGGCGCAGAAATTCTCAGGTTATGGGTTGCCAGCGAAGATTATCAGGATGATGTAAAAGTTTCCGATGAAATTCTCAGGCAGATTTCCGATTCCTACCGCAAAATTCGTAATACAATACGGTACTTTCTTGGTAATCTGGAGGATTTTAACCCTGAAAAACACGGTGTTCCATTGAGTGAGTTGCCGGAGCTTGATCATTGGGCCCTGGCTAAATTCGAGGAACTGAAGTCGAAGGTGAAAAACGGCTATGAAAAATATGAATTTCATAGCATCTATCAGGGATTGAACTATTTCTGTGGCACGACTATGAGCGCCTTCTATCTCGATATATTGAAGGATCGCCTCTACACTTCAGGAACCGGGTCTCATCTCAGGCGGTCCGCTCAAACTGTTCTCTATGCAATCCTTGACGGCATGCTCAGATTAATGAGTCCCATACTCTGTTTTACTGCAGCAGAGGCCTGGGATTCTCTTCATGGTTTTACTGAAAATGATCCGCTTGGAGATAATAGTATCTATTTTGCCGAATTTCCGCCTGAAAACAAAATAGAATGTGATGTCAAGATGATGGAAAAATGGTCAAAGCTTATCAAAGTTCGTTCGGATATTACCAAAGCCCTGGAAATAGCCCGCCGGGAAAAGGTCATTGGCCATCCCCTGGAAGCGGAAGTGCTCTTGAAAGCTGAGGGCGAACTGGCGGAATTCCTAAAGAGCGAATGGGAAACCGTAAAGGAAATTTCGATTGTTTCGGAATTGTCCGATTTGCAGGACGATACTCCCCAAATCGGAGTACGATTCACCAGCGAGGATGTTCCTGGATTTGTTATTCAGGTACAGCCTGCACCGGGAGAAAAATGTCTGAGGTGCTGGATCCGATCAACAACAGTCGGGGATAATGCGGCACATCCGGAAATTTGCAGCAGGTGCTCCGATGTCCTGGCTGGGTCAAAATAGAAGATAATTTTTTCGAAAGCATAAAACGTGGTTTATTTTGCAGTCATAATTGTGACAATTGTTGCAGATCAGTTGACAAAAATGCTGGTTGTCGACTCTTTGCACCTGTATGAATCTCTGGAAATTGTCCCGGGATTCTTTAATCTGGTCTATGTCACCAACACCGGCGCTGCCTTTAGTATGTTCGCGGATATACATTCGCCATGGCGGCACTATTTCTTTCTATTGTATTGGGTTAGCTGCTCTCGTTGGACTCAGTATCGCGAATTGGAAACTGAGAAAGGAAAATCGTCTGTATAGTTGGCCGTTGGCGTTGATCGCCGGGGGAGCTGCAGGAAACCTGATAGATCGGATTCGATTCGGATCGGTAATCGACTTTCTTGATTTTTATGTGAACAACTATCACTGGCCGGCTTTCAACATAGCCGATTCGGCAATATGTGTTGGTGCCGGCTTATTTTTACTTATTAATATCTTTGATGCAAGGATTCAGAAATTGAGGAAAAATTAATGAAAATTGCTGTTTTATTTCCCGGTCAGGGATCACAATATCTGGGCATGGCACAGGAATTTGTTAATTCTGACGCAGAATGTGCCGCTCTTATGGCGATGGCCGAAGCAACCTGCGAATTGAACCTCAATGCGTTATGTACCAATGGGCCGATGGAAGAATTAACCAGAGCAAAAAATCTTCAACCTGCTATATCCATAACCAATCTCATCTGTTGGCAGGCATTTAAGAATGTATTAGGCGATGAAGTAGAGGTGAGTTGTTTTGCCGGACACAGTTTGGGTGAATACTCAGCGCTTTGTGCTGCTGGAGTTTTTAGTGTCGAAGATACCATGCGGCTTGTCAGCAAAAGAGGCGCTTTGATGGAGCGTGAGGGGATTAGAAATCCCGGAGGCATGCGGGCTGTTTTGGGTCTGGATATCAAAACAATAGAACAAATTATCAGCAGTTACCAGGGACAAGGTCATGTGACCGCAGCCAACCATAATACACCGGAACAGATTGTTATATCCGGGTCAATGGAGGCGCTGGATGTGGTTGGAAGAGAGGCGGAGACGAGAGGCGCTAAGGTTATTGCACTTAATGTAAGTGTTGCCAATCATAGTCCGCTGGTGGCAGATGCTGTCCCTGATTTTGCCGGTTTTATGGCCGATATCGAATTTAAGCCACCACAGGTACCAGTGTATTTCAATGTATCTGCAGCAAAAGAAACGGACACAGTGATCATGAAAGAGATGATGGCAAAACAGATTGCTTCACGTGTCAGGTGGTGTGAAATTATTGAAGCGATGCTGGCAGAAGGGGTTGATACTTTTATCGAGATTGGCCCAAAATCAGTATTGAAAGGGATGATGAGGAAAATTGTTTCTAAAGGCACCAAAGTGGCATCTTTACAATTTGATACGCCTGCTACTCTGTCTCAATGTGTAGAGATGATCAGAGAGACTTAAGGCTTTTTCGGAAATAGTATAGAAGCAATTATTCATGAAGCGCTACGTAGCATGGGGTTGTAAGTGATTATAAATTGTATGAACCGGATCTTGTCCGGGCACGACCTTGAGTTTAGAGAAGCTCTGGAACTGGCGATGGAAGCCGATCCGGCAGAACTGTACCAGGCGGCGGATGAGTTGAGACAGAAGCTGCATAAAAATAGTCTTGACCTCTGCTCTATTGTCAATGCTAAATCGGGAAAATGTTCGGAGAACTGCAAATTCTGTGCGCAGTCTTCACACTATGATGTCGAGGTGGCTAGTTACGACGTTGTCGATGTCGTCAAGGCAGTGTCTCTTGCCAAAGAGAACCAGCAGTTCGGTGTACAACGATTTTCTCTTGTAACTGCGGGCAGAACAGTTTCAGAGAAGCACCTTGAAGAATTCCGGTTGATTTATAAGCGTCTACAGGAAGAAACGCAGCTTTCTCTCTGTGCCTCGATGGGTTTTCTGACTCCGGAAAAGGCCCTTGAAATTAAAAGAAATGGGAGTTACACGGTACCACTGCAATCTTGAAACAAGTCGAAGTTTTTTCCCTGAGGTCTGCAGCAGCCATACCTGGGATGAGAAGGTGGCAACAATAAAGATTGCCCAGAAAGCTGGCCTCGAGGTCTGTTCCGGAGGAATTATCGGTATGGGCGAGAGTTTCGAGCAGCGTCTTGAACTGGCCTTCGAACTCCGGGAACTGGGAATACTTTCCATTCCATTAAATATTCTTACCCCCATCAAAGAGACTCCTTTTGCTGATATCAAACCGCTCAGCGTTGCCGAGGTACTTACCTGTGTCGCCATGTTCAGGTTTATCAATCCGAAGGCAGTTATTCGGCTGGCAGGCGGAAGAAATTTGTTGGGCGATGAACAAAACAGGTGTTTTGCCGCGGGAGCAAATGGAGCAATTGTCGGAAATTATCTGACCACAATCGGCAACGACCTGGTGGAGGATATTGAAATGTTTCGAGCTCTCGGCTTTGATATTGCCGATGAACAAAAGTAGCACAAGGCAGGAGCCGGGAATTTTGTGGAAAAGGACACTGCGGAGCAGTTGCAATTTGATAAAAAGCACATCTGGCACCCCTACACGTCTATAGACAACCCGCTTGAAGTCAATTTGGTCGAATCGGCCGAGGGCGTCAGGATACGTTTGCAGGACGGCAGAGAACTCATCGACGGCATGGCCTCATGGTGGTCGGTTATTCATGGATACAATAATCCTCATCTCACCAAAGTTATTCAGGATCAGGCAGGAAAACTTGCTCATGTGATGTTTGGCGGCCTGACCCATAAACCTGCAATTGAACTCGCCCGACTGTTAATCGATATAACGCCGAAGCCGTTGAATCGGGTCTTTTTCTGTGATTCAGGGTCGGTGGCGGTGGAAGTAGCCATGAAAATGGCCATTCAGTACAACTATGCTCAAGGACTTTCACGGAAAAATAAATTTTTGACCATACGTTCAGGCTACCATGGAGATACTTTTCATGCCATGTCAGTCTGCGATCCGGTTACCGGCATGCACCAGCTCTATGAGGGACAGCTGCCGAAATATTTTTTTGCGGATAAACCCAAATGTCGTTTCACTGATCAGTGGGATGAGTCAGATATCCAATCTTTCAAAGAACTGTTAGTCGAAAATAAAGAGTCGATTTGTGCAGTTATTCTAGAACCCATTGTGCAGGGAGCTGGAGGTATGCGTTTTTATCATCCCCAGTATCTGCGGCAGGTTCGGGAGCTGTGCGATACGTATCAGGTATTGTTGATTGCCGATGAAATAGCGACCGGTTTCGGTAGAAGCGGTGAGCTCTTCGCCTGCAACCATGCAGGCATTTCACCAGATATCCTCTGCCTCGGAAAAGCACTTACCGGCGGATATATGACCCTTGCCGCAGTTCTGGCAACAGCGGAGGTCGGCCATGTGATTTCTCAGGGAGAGCCCGGAGTCTTTATGCACGGGCCGACCTTTATGGGCAATCCACTTGCCTGCAGTGTGGCTATTCGTTCTATCGAACTGTTGCTCGACTCCGACTGGCAGGGAAATATTCGCCGTATTGAGGCTGAACTAATGCGTGGTCTTGCGCCATGCAGAGGTTTTACCGGAGTGAAGGATGTACGTATTCTTGGAGCAATTGGTGTGGTAGAACTTGACCAGCCGGTGAACATGACCAGCATTCAAAAAAGATTTGTTGATAACGGGGTTTGGGTGCGGCCATTTGGCCGTTTGGTGTATATTATGCCTCCTTATGTCATCGACAGCCGGGATCTTTGCGCCCTGACGGGAACTATTTGTAAGGTAGTGGAGGCGGAATTGTCATTATGAACAGCAGCTATAAAAAAGATTTGGAAAAATTGCGAGAGACCGGTCGGCTCAGACAGTTTCGGCCGTTAACGGGGCGCAATGGATGCCGTATTGTCTACCGTGACAGAGAGATGCTTAATCTTACCTCCAACGATTATCTGGGGCTGGCGGGTGACAGGAGTCTGCACAAAAAATTTTACAGCTCCATGGCAGATGAGAATCTGCTGGAT
Source organism: uncultured delta proteobacterium (assembly GCA_963709755.1). Classification (GTDB taxonomy): domain Bacteria; phylum Desulfobacterota; class Desulfobulbia; order Desulfobulbales; family Desulfocapsaceae; genus Desulforhopalus_A. Next base: position 576,239 of record CAVPXO010000004.1, on the reverse strand, counting down.
AATTTTGGACTCGGAGCAGCGTCATCGCGTCTTTTGACTGGTGACAGTGAAAATGCACATCTCCTCGAACGGACCCTGAAAGACACATATAAGAAAGAGGCGTGCCTCCTGTTCAATTCCGGTTATCACGCTAATATAGGTATCCTGCCGGCGCTGCTTGGTAAGAATGATCTTATTCTTTCCGACAAACTTAACCATGCCTCCATTATGGATGGAATGCGTCTCAGCTCCGCGCAGCATAAACGATACCGCCACTGTGACTATGATCATCTTGCGGAGCTGCTGCAAAAATACCGAAAAGATTTCCGGAAGGTTATAATAGTCAGTGAATCTGTTTTTAGCATGGATGGCGATGTTGCTGATCTTGCAAAACTCGTCAGTCTTAAAAATGAGCATGATTGCATGCTGTATATTGACGAAGCGCATGGTATTGGGCTTTATGGTCCCCTGGGTCTTGGTATGGCAGAAGAACAGGGACAGCTCGAGGCGGTTGACCTCCTGATCGGTACTTTTGGCAAGGCACTTGCTTCGGTCGGAGCTTTTGTGCTTTGTTCTGCGACGGTGCGTGATTATCTCATCAATCACAGCCGCTCATTGATTTTTACTACTGCCCTTCCTCCCGTTGTCTTACATTGGAACTGTTTTATTTTCAAAGAAATGCTTGCCTGCAACGACAGAAGAGTCAGCTTGAAGGAAATATCGTCAATGTTACGGCAGAAGTTGATTGAAAATAATTTACAGACAGATGGGTCGACCAACATTGTTCCGGTTATGCTTGGAGACGACAGTCTGGCCGTTGCACTTGCCGATGCAATGCAAGAGCGGGGTTACCTTGTTTTTCCTGTCAGACCGCCGGCAGTTCCCGAAAACACGGCACGATTCCGGTTGTCTCTGACTGCCGATATGGTCTGGACTGATATAGCAATGGTTGCTGAGGATATCGCCGAACTGATGACACGGTTTTCAGTATAGTTTTCCACTTAAGATGCAAACATCCTGGTTACATAAGAGTGATTGTAAAAATCTCATCGTTTTCCTCAATGGCTGGGGAATGGATGGATTTCCATTTCAGTCACTGGTGAGTGTCGATTTTGATGTTTTCATGCTGTATGACTATCGTCAATTGACAAATTGTCCTGATATTGAAGCGATAGCTGCAAACTATCAACAGGTTCACCTTATCAGTTGGTCGATGGGGGTTTGGGCTGGTCAAAAACTCTTTGCTGATAAAGGACATTTGTTTAACAAAACTATAGCAATCAATGGTACCCTGTGCCCAATTAATGATAAATTCGGTATTCCTGAAAAGGTATTCAATGCCACGATGATTGGTTACGATGAGAGTGCCCGGTTTAAATTCTACAGAAGAATGTGTCGGGAAAAAACCAATCTCAAATTATTTCTGGCAAGACAGCCTCGACGTTCTCTTCAAGATCAAGCTGAAGAGTTAGCTGCCTTAAAGAAAATGGTTGATTGCCTGCCAGCCCATGAGTCAATATATAAAGAGGTCATCATCTCAGAATATGATTGGATTATTCCATCTGCCAATCAGTTTGATTTCTGGAAGGGAAGTGTTATAACGCCGGTTTCCGGATTCCATTTTCTTTTTAATCTCTGGCAAAGCTGGGATCATTTGCTCGATTACTCAGCTGCAGTCCAACAGGATTAACGCCATTCCCTGGAACCATATTTTGAAAGCACCTCATTTGCAGAAACTTGACAAGCAACTCATTGCTGAATCCTTTAAGGCAAGTGCAGAAACGTATGAAAATAATGCATTTGTCCAGCAGGGAATTGGTCGAAAGCTGGTAAGATATCTGCAGGATATTGATTCGATTGATTATAAAAAAGTGCTGGAAATCGGCTGTTGCACAGGGATACTGACGGAACATCTGGTCGGGATCAATAAGATAAATACCCTCTATCTCAATGATATCGTCCCGGAGTTCTGCTCAACAACCAGTATTCGTGTTGCAGAGCGTGTCGGCAGGGTTGAACTCATGCCTGGAGACATAGAAAAATGTCCCTTGCCGGTGGATTTAGGTTTGATTGTTTCTTCGGCCACTTTCCAGTGGATATCAGATCTACCGGCTCTCATTGGGAAAATACATGGCGCGCTGCACGATAACGGATACTTGGTCTTCTCTATATTTGGACCCGGAACAATGAGAGAAATAAGTGAACTTACCGGGCGCAGTTTACAGTATTTTTCCGAGGCAAATCTATCCGAAATGCTCCACGATATATTTCATATCAAATTACTGCAGAGTGAAACAGAGCAGATCTACTTCCCAACGGTAAGAGAGGTCCTGAAGCATATTCGGCAGACAGGTGTTGGCGGCGTCGGACGCAGCAAATGGATGCCCGGTAAGTTCAAGGTGTTTGAGAAACAATACCTTAACCGTTTCAGTTCTGATAAGGGACTTTCAGTTACCTACGCATCTACTTTTGTAGTGGCCAGGAAAAAATAGATATCAATGGCAAACTCGCAAATTCCTAAAATTTCAAATGGCTCAGTAAAAAACTCGACGCCATCAATAAAGACATGTCTCAATCAAGAGTATACTGTGTTTCCGGAATAGATACGGATGTTGGCAAAACCATTGTAACTGGGCTTCTTGCCGGATTTTGTCTGAAAAATGGTATTCGGGCGATTACACAAAAAATTGCTCAAACAGGCTGCACCGGCTTGAGTGAGGATATTCTACGGCATCGGGAAATTATGGAACTTGAGCTGCAGCCGGTTGATTTTACAGGCCTTACCTGTCCTTATGTTTTTCCTGTACCTTGTTCCCCGCACCTGGCTGCCAGACTTGAAAACAGGAAAATTGACTGCAATGTCATACGAACAGCGACTGCATCGCTTCTTGACCAGTTCGAGCTGGTATTTCTTGAAGGGGCGGGCGGTCTTTTTGTACCATTGAACGAAGAAGAAACAGTTATCGATTATTTTGAGAATGAGGGCTATCCGCTTATTCTGGTGAGCAGTTCACGGCTTGGATCGATTAATCATACCTTAAGTGCGCTTGCACTGGCCCGCTCCAGAAATATCGACGTTGTCGCACTGATATACAATCGCATTCAAGGTACAGACCCGAGGATCGAAGAAGATTCAAAAGAAATTTTTCGCAGGTATATGATAAAGAATGGATTCAGCGGTCCGGTAATTGACCTGTTTCCCCTTGAAAAATATCAAACTGGTGAAGAAAAACTCAATTTTTTTGATATCTACAATAATAGATAAGGAAAAGACGGATTACAAAAGGAAGAATGTATGCATGGTGTAAAGAAAATTTGTCTGAGCTGTAAAAAATTCCGGTTGGAGAGTGTGGATGAAGGTGTCTGCCGTGTGGATAAAGAGAGAACAAAAAATTATCCGATAAAGAAACATCATGACGATTGTGTCAGGTGGCAGGACTGTGGGCAGCAATATTTCATCAGACTGGGCTGGATTAAAGCGAAGACTGCGAAATCAGATTAGAATATTTATTAACGCAGATATATGAGTTGACTGCCACTTGCTTGACAAGTGAGGTAGTCATGTTAAGCGTAGGAGGAAATACATTTATGAATTTTCCTTGAGTACAAAATGAACATTCCCCTTGTACCCATTAATTCGATAAGACATTCCCCCTCATGGAGAAGAAGTGTTTCCATTACGTACAGCCCATAGACCCGTTCAAAAACTCCTTTCTTTTATATTCCTGATAACATTTTTTGCCACTACCGCAGTTGCGCGATCTTCTTCCGCCCAGGAAAACGATTCCAACTGTTTCATGAGTCAGTGGCCTTCACAGTCGAGTACGTTGATCCCGGATCCTTCTTTAGTTCGGGGCAAACTGGAAAATGGTTTTCGATATGTTCTAAAAAAAAATAAGGAACCGGAAGACCGTGTAGCCATATACCTTTATGTACAGGCTGGATCGTTGAATGAAGGTGATGATCAGCGGGGTGTCGCTCATTTCCTGGAACATATGATGTTCAACGGTTCCAGGAATTTTCCTCCGGGCAGCCTGATTGATTATTTCCAATCACTGGGGATGAATTTTGGAGGTGATACGAATGCCCGTACCAGCCACACCGAAACTGTCTACAACATTATTTTACCGAATGGATCAGAGAAAGATCTTAAGTCGGGTCTTCTTGTTATGGCTGATTACGCCAGAGGGGCATTGCTTCTTGATAGTGAGATAGACAAGGAGCGGGGGGTAATTCTCGCAGAAAAGCGAGCCAGGGATTCTGCCGGATATAGATCAAATATTGCAAGTACCGAATTTGCTTTGAGTGGAACAAAATATCCTGTCAGGATGCCTATCGGTATCGATAAAATTCTACAGGAAGCTGATCACGACAAACTCAAATCTTTCTATGACGCCTGGTACAGACCTGAAAATATGATATTGGTCGTCGTTGGTGACATTGATCCGGGCCTCACAGTGGCTCTTGTCGAAAAACAATTTGCAGAACTCTCAGGGGCAGGTCAAAAACCTCAATGTCCTGATTTTGGAAAGTTGACACCTCGTGGTCTCGAGACATTTTACCACTATGAACCGGAACTCGGTGAAACCAATGTGGCTATTCAGTCTATGTGGGATTTGTCAATTGAGAATGATTCACTGGAGTTGGAAAAAAAAGAACTCCTGCAGCTTCTTGGATCGATGATAATTAATGACAGGCTGAAACGGTTGCAGGAAGAAGAAAAGGTACCTTTTGCCTATGCTGGCTATTCTTCAGGAGATATCCTGAATCGAGTTGGATATGCATCTCTGTCGGCGAAGGTTGATGCAAAACACTGGCAGGAGACTTTAGAAACTCTGGACAGAATTCTGCGGCAGGCTATTTTGCATGGTTTCAGAAAGAGTGAAATCGAAAGGGTAAAAAAAGAGATTCTTGCTCAATTGGAAACCAGGGTTTTGACAGAAGATTCAGAGGATTCACGAACCATCGCCCGCAGAATAATAGATCATCTGGATAGTAATCGGGTTTATCAGTCTGCTGAACAGGAAAAAGCACTTTATGGCCCTCTCATAAAAGAAATTACTTTAGCGGAGGTGAATCAGGCATTTCGTGAAAGATGGAGTCACGAGAGTAGATTGATTTCTGTAACGGGTGATGTCTCCCTCGGTGAAAATGGGATCAAAGATATTTCCTCTGTATACCTAAAATCTACCCGGCAACCGGTGGAAGCTTCCCTTAGTGATAAGAGAGCAAAATTTCCCTATCTTCATCCATCTGGTCCTGCCGCTTCTCCTCAAATAGTTACATTGCAGGATATTAATGTAGAGAGACTCGTTTTTCCAAATGGATTGAGAGTTAACCTGAAAAAAACACAATTCGAAGAAAACAGGATACGGATTCGCGCTGATTTCGGTGCAGGAGAACAAAATGAATCTGCTCCCGGGGTGGCGATGCTTGCCGAGGCCGTAGTCAATCAATCAGGAACCGGACAATTATCACAGTCGGCAATGGATGAACTGATAGTCGGCAGTTCAATTCAATTGTCTTTCAACATAAACGAATCGTCCTTTTCATGGACAGGTACAACCTTGACAAAGGATTTTGCGCTGTTCAGTCAGATTTTATATCACCTTCTCCGTGATGCTGGATTTCGGGAAAGTGTTTTTAACACAGTTAAAGAAAAATATGAGTTGATGTATCAAAAAATGACCCAGGAGATAGAGGGTGCTGTACCTCTTACAATTCAGCCGTTTTTAGCTGATTACAGTGCTCGATTCGGTTTACCTCCCTGGGCTGATGTGGTTAAATTAGATTACGACACAGTGCATAACTGGGTTCAATCCTATGTGAAATCCAGTGATCTGGAAATTTCAGTGGTAGGTGATTTTAACAGGGATGATGTGGTTTCTGTACTGGAAAAATATTTTTCAGTCATGGAACTCTCCTCCCCACAACTTCCAGCATCGCCTCCCATACATTTTCCCGTTGCGGAAAAACTTGATGAAAAGGTCAGCACGTCAGTGGAGAAATCTCTGGTTGTCGTTGCCTGGCCGACTGATGATTTTTGGGATATTCACAGAACGAGACGATTGCATTTACTGGCCAGTGTTTTTCAAGACAGGTTAAGGAAAATTATAAGAGAGAAACTTGCGGCCAGTTACTCTCCTCATGTTTCAAGTTATAACAGCAGAGTATATCAGGGCTATGGTTATATAACTGCGCAAGTACTGGTTAGTCCGGGTGCCGAAGATATCGTAGTACAGGAAATCTTGAAAATTAGTGATCAACTAAAGAGGGAAGGTATAACCTCTGATGAACTGGTTCGGGCCAGAGAACCTCTTCTGACCACTTTAAAAGGAACTATCAGGACAAACCAGTACTGGTTGAATTCAGTACTTTCTCTGTCTGCTAGATACCCGCAGCAGTTGCATTGGCCGAGCACAATAATCAGTGACTATGCTGAAATAAACGAAAACGAAATAAACAAAATGGCTGCATTATATCTCGATAACAACAGCGCTGCATTAGCCAGGATAACTCCGGATAGAGAAAAGAAAAACAATTATACCCTGATAGGAAGTGGAAAAAACCATTTGAGTGGCAAATAGGTAAAATATATTATAATACTAAAAAAAATATGTTCTAAATTTTATCGGAAAGTAGTTCATGCACTGAAAAGTGCTAACCTGGATTGCCATAGTGCAGAGCTGCATTCTGGCTGGGGAGGACGCTATGAATCTGATGGAAACAAAGAGATACAAAAGGGATGGATTACTGTCAGGTCAGTTTCAACGAAGATATAACCGAACCAAGCTTTTTGGATTTGTAGTCAACCTTGCCGATGGTAATAAAGTAATTGATGGTATTGTTGAAAATATATCCATTGGAGGTTTTGAAAGTGCCAATTTTCCGAAAACGTTTACGGCAGAAAAACATACGTATACCGTTGTTCTAACTGATCATGACAAGCACTATAAGATGTTGGCTAAACCCTGCTGGAAAAAAAAGAATGGGGAAAATAATATAGCAATCGGGTTTAAAATACTCAGTGCTCCATGGAAATGGGCCGAGTTCGCAATGAACCGGATTCCTGAATCCAGGGTCAACTAGAAACCTGAATGAGGATTAGAACCTTAGAACCTAACTTCAGAACTCCTGCCCCTCTCATTATTCAATTACCAGGTTAAATTCACAAGGCACTGGGCATAAATACCGCGAGGGTCCTCAAAGAACATGACTTTATTGAGGTGTCTGAATATTACCTTTTTTATTCGAAGCATAACCGGATGTTGAATAAACGATCTGTCTTCTAAAAAGGCAACGCCCGTGGTAAGAAATTGCAAAAATTGTTCTTTGACCGAAACCGGTGGTCTTATATATTTCGTTGAGAAAGATTGTAGATCGGCAAGTCTGGCAGCAGCTCCAATGGCATCGTCAAGCGAGCCCAGGTTATCGACGAGGCCCAGTGTTTTTGCTGTTTGACCATCATAAACCCTACCTTCCGCGAGCCCTGCAACCCTGGACTTATCAAGATTTCTTCCGTTAGCAACGATTTGTAGAAATTGATCGTAATTATAGATAATAGTCTGTTGAATGGCCGCTTTTAGTTGTTCGGGAAGAGGTTGGGTAAGATCAAGTCCTGCTGAAAGAGGTGTTGTGCCGGTGCCATCACTGTAAATACCAAGTGAGGCCAAGGTCTTTTCAAAGGTGGGAATAGCTCCGAAAATGCCAATTGAGCCGGTGATTGTTGAAGGCGCTGCCCATATTTCGTCTGCATCGGCAGCGATCCAATAACCTCCGGATGCTGCAACTGTTCCCATTGACACGACAATTGGCTTGCCGCTCTTTTTGAGTTCAAGAAGTTCCTGCCGTATTACTTCGGACGCAAAAGCTGAGCCACCTCCCGAATTGATTCGCAAAACGAGCGCCTTTATTTCCTTGTCCTCACGAGTTTCCTTGATGAGCATAGCCAGCGATTCTCCACCAATCATTCCTGGGGGCTGTTTGCCTGGAAGGATAGTTCCCTCTGCGATTATAAGTCCAATGTTGGGGGTATCAGAAGCATCTTCCGTATAAGAAGGTATTATAGCGTCGAGATAGTCTGTCGATGAAAGTACATTTGGCGCTTTTGAAGGCAATAATGGTGTAAGTGAGGAGAGGTACGAGATTGTTTCCTCCCTGGTAGCAATTTGATCTACTAAGCCGGTCTTGAGAGCGAGCTGAGCTGTGTCGCCATTTGTAGAGTTGAGTGCTTCGGCGATATTATTTGTATAGTAATGGATTGCATCAACAGAAATATTCCGTTGTTTGGCAATCCCGTCTGTATATAACTGCCAAAGTGCAGACAGCCATAACTCATTCTGCTGCTTGTCAGCGGGCGACATGGAATTTCGGGTGAAAGGTTCAATGGCTGATTTATATGTGCCTACTTTAAATACATTGTAATTGACTTCAAGTTTTTCAAGAGCATCCTTAAAATAGAGGCGATATACTCCAAAACCATGAATATCGACTCCTCCCATTGGATTTAAAAAAATCCTGTTAGCATAGGAGGCCAGGAAATATTGCGACTGGGTATAGTAGTCTTCTGCCGCAACCACAGTTTTACCTGATTCTTTGAAATGCAGAAGGGCCTGACCAATATTTTCCAGTTGATTCATACCGGCATGCCCCATATCTTTAAGATTAAGGAGCAACACTGAGATGCTGTCATCCTTTGCACTCTTATTTATCACATCGAGAATGTCCTGAAGAGCGGTTTCAGGCTGGGGAACAGAGAGGCTGAATGGCACTTTAAGTAATTTTTCCAGTGAGCTGAGGAGTTTCTTCTCTTCTACAATATCACCTGAAATATCAAGCCGAAGCACTGTACCACGCGGAACAAGAGATACTTCCCTTGGTATCAACGCGATAATTATTGCAATAAAAATTATAACCAGGAGCAGATTCATTAAAAAATTTCTGATAAAGGTAAATAATCTGCCAATATATTTAAATATGTTAAAAATGGATAAGATGAGGTCTTTCATGGTATGTGAGGCTCTCTTTTTCGATTAGAAGTGGAATACGAGGTAAAATATGTGGGTAAGGATAATCATAACGATGGGTAAGTACAACCAATTACAAATTATCTTTGTTCATAAACGGCAGGACAAGCTGGTGAGGAATATTTTTATCACCAATAAGTTTTGAGATGGTGAGCCCAAGAAGGCGTATTTTTCGACTGCCTGCATTGGTTTCTGCTATGAGTCCGGGAAGCAGAGAAAGAATTTTATGGCTGGAGAAAATAGGAGTTCTGAGTGTTTGTGATCGCGTGATTGTGGTAAAATCCTGGTATCTTACCTTGAGAGTGAGAGTGTACCCTCCGGTTTTTTTCTTTCTCAACGAATTTTCAACCTGTCCGGCCAGATGGGCTAAAACAGCGTAGATTTCAGCAGTATCAACAGTATCCCGAGTAAGCGTCGTTTCTCTGCCTATCGATTTACGAATTCGCTCTGGTTCAACCGGTCGATTATCTATCGCTCGTACTATGTTAAAGAGAAACGATCCTATTTTCCCAAAATGAAAAAGAAGATTTTCTTCTGTCAATTGACGTAATTCCAGTCCCGTTTTAATACCAAGGCTCAACATTTTCTCTTCAGTGACTTTTCCAACCCCAAAAAATTTTCGAACAGGAAGCAAAGAGAGAAAATCGATGGCCTTTTCCGGAGGAATTGTTGTTAGTCCATCTGGTTTTTTGAAATCCGAGGCAACCTTAGCCAAAAACTTATTGAAAGATACCCCAGCGGACGCAGTAAGCTGTAATTCTTGATATATTTGGTTACGAATTCTTTCTGCAAGAATTGTGGCCGATGGATGATTCACACTGTTTGTTGTTACATCCAGGAAAGCTTCGTCGAGTGACAAAGGTTCCACCAGTTCGGTATAACGGCGGAAAATTGCCATGAGCTGAGCTGAAACCTCAAGATACCTGTCCATTCTCGGTCTAGTAAAAACAGCATGTGGACAAAGTCTTACAGCTTTCGAGCAGGGCATGGCGGAGTGAATACCAAAGCGGCGAGCTTCGTACGAGCAGGCAGCGACTACGCCTCTCTCCTGTGGTTTACCGCCAACGATAAGGGGTTTGTTCTTCAATGCAGGGTTGTCTTTTTGCTCAATGGAAGCGAAAAATGCATCCATGTCAATGTGAACAATTTTTCTTTTACTATACATATGTTATGTCGGATATGACTCAGTGAAAGCAGAAATAGTTTGAAGATTTTAAGAGCACGAATAAACAATTTAAAACATTCATTTATAAAAATTGTAGGTAAAATCTCGACTATAAATGGTAAAAGAGTAGAATATCATATCCTTGATAGTGTCAATATTGACCAACTATATGCAATAAAAACAATATAAATATTATTATGAATAAAAATGAGATCATAGGATCGAGCCTGCTTTTTGAGGGACTTCCGGCACAGCAAGTTAAAGATATTACTGATATTTCCGTTGAGAAAACCTTCCAGCGTGGAGAAAATATTTTTTTTGAAGGTGACAAAGGAAGCGGTTTCTATATGGTCGGCGAAGGCCGGGTGAAAATATTTAAGGTATCACTGTCAGGAAAAGAACACATTTTGCATATTTTCGGTCAAGGGGAACCTTTCGGTGAGGTCCCGGTTTTTCATGGAATGCCTTTTCCCGCTTCCGCTGAAGCTTTAGTGAAAACGAAGACTATTTTTTTCCCGCGTGACAAGTTTGTTCTTCTGGTAGAGGCTAATCCATCTATTGCCTTGAACATGCTTGCTGTATTGTCCCAAAGATTACGTAGATTTGCCAATCAGATTGAAAATCTCTCCTTGAAGGAAGTACCAGCGCGGCTGGCAGGATATCTGGTTTATCTCAGTCACGAACAGGGAGATGGTGACGAGGTGGAACTCGATATCTCAAAAGGACAGCTTGCCAGTCTGCTCGGTACAATTCCTGAGACATTATCCAGGATTTTTGCAAAAATGAGTGAAGAGGGACTTATTCAGGTAAATGGCAGGAAAATTAGTCTGTTGGACAAGCAAAGGTTAGTCGAAAGGGAGTGAAAAGAACATTCTGTTCGGCTTGACCCTAAAACTTATTGAAAATCCTGTTCCTTGGGTGGAATATCAACGGATATCTTCTAACGTTTAATCGGGACCGCTAAAATTCGTTTACCATTAGAGTGAAGCTTAAACTGCCGGTTTGAGACAGTCTTATCAAGTTTTAGAGTGCGATTCCCAATCCGAATAATGGTTCCGGTGAAAATGGTGCCGACTACATCTATTTTAGTGTTCTCTATGGAGATGCCTCCTTCACTGTTATAGTCTTCATTCTCGCTATCGACTCCGGTTGTGTCATCAGGTCCTGCAACCCTTGAGTATTTGCCGGTTCCGGGGATAAGGTTAATTCTCAGGAGGAGGAGTTTTGTTTCATCCAGCTGTCGTTCCATTTGTCTGACTTTTTTGGACTTGGAACTTCCCCTGTACTTGAGCAGCCATTGCACTATTGCTTCCTGTTGATCAACCACATCAGATTTGAGTTGCTGCAAATGTTCTAAACGCTCATAAATCGTACCTGCTGCAATGAGTGAAGGTGTGCTGTTCTCCGAGCCAACACTGCCAATAGTAATATTACCTTCAGCGATGAGACTGCCTCCCATTATTATGCTGGATTCATGGCATCGAATGTCGGAACCAGCTATTATGTCACTATAATAGGATTGTTTGCGAATGACGGCAATACCACCGCATTTCAATGTTCCCTGTTCGATAAAATTTATGTCTGCATCGCCTGTTACCTTAAGAGTACTGTTCTTTCCTGTTGTACCACCTCGTACAACCAGATTTCCGTGGCATATGGCTGAAGCGGACATGACACTTCCTGTAATTTTGAGATCACCACCTGCAGTGACGCTAAATCCAGGTTGCACCGAACCAAGAATGCTTATGGCATTCTTGCTTTCTACGTTGCCGGTCTCAAAGTCAATATCACTCGTTATCGTTTTGTGGGAAAGAACTTTAATAACGCTGTTGTTAATAATGGATAGTACACCATCTTTGGTTGCGGTAACCTGTCGTGTTTCCGGTGAATATCGGGCATCGTTCAGAACCTCTATCTTTATATCTTTACCTTCACGGGCAGCAGTAATTTCTCCGTATACATTGATTCCCGGTTCACCCTGTACAGCTGGAATTTTAGTGGCAATACACTGTCCGGCTTCTACTCCAACCATTATACGTCTGTCCCGAAAATCAATACTGCCGTTTTCTAGAAGAGTACCGGCTATAGGGCCAATTTCCATATCAAACCTGAGATACGCATCCTTACTTTCACCAACAGGCTGACCGCAGGCAATGACAAACTTCCTGAATTCGATATGCCCCTGTTTTAGAAAGTCTTTTGCATGTTCAAGTTCTTCATTTTTTATACCAAAAACGATACCCTCTTCAGTCAGCAATTTTTCAATGTCTTCCTTGAGGACTGTGTTGCAATTTTCAAGGGGAGGATGCACGACGAGGCTGACCTTCATATTATCCGGCGAAACAACGAATAGGGGTTCGACCGAGAGGATTGTAATGATATCCGGACAATCCGGTCGACGGATTTTCTTAATTCTTGGATAGCCTGGAACTGTCGCTAGAATTGACTGTTCATCTTCTGAAAAGCGGGCATAATCACCCGGTTCGAGAGGCGCTTTTTGAAAACCTTTGGCTGCAAACCGATGGAAATTGGGAAAGTCTGCGAGAATTTGTTCCGATCTTACAAGCTCTGAAACAAGAATTTTATCAGTGGTGTAATCTTCCCCTATCTTCAGAAGCAGTGAGGCGTAAGGATAATTAGGTTCTAAAAATTTTTTTTTCTTGTCCGGTTCCGCAGGTTGTTGATTCATGCTTATTTCCTGTTGATAATACGAATAATTATGATAGTCAGAAACCTTTGCATTAATAATAGCACATTACATTTGTAGTATAAAACTTAATTTAGTTGCCCCTCCGTGTACTGGAAATCAGGCAGTCATGCACAAAAGGATAATAAAATGAAGTAACAAATTAAAATAATTTACTTTTGTTTGGCAGGAACGTAATATATGGCAATGAAAAATCAGACAAAAGCCTTTCTCTTCGCATTAATCACAGTTGGCCTCTGGTCAACCATAGCCACCGCGAGCAAACTTACCCTTCGTCATTTATTTCCGGCCGAAGTACTTTTATATGCTGCAGGAGTCTCCACTGTCGTTCTCTTTATTATCGTCATTGCCCAGGGAAAATTTAATAATTTAGCCTCTGTCTCCAAACAGGAATGGATTACTTCGATTGGTTTTGGTCTGATTAATCCTTTTGCTTACTATCTCGTTCTTTTTAAAGCGTATGATCTGTTGCCCGCTCAACAGGCACAAATTATTAATTATACATGGGCTATAACTCTCTCGCTGCTTTCAATTCCTTTGCTCGGACATAAGGTGGCAGGCAAGCAATGGCTGGCAATAGCAGTGAGTTATATTGGAGTTCTGGTCATAGCTACAAAAGGGGATTTGCTGGCGTTGCGTTTTGAAAATCCTTCTGGGGTAGGTTTGGCACTTTTCTCAACCGTTCTCTGGGCTCTTTACTGGATATTAAATACCAGAGATAAGCGTGATCCGATAATTGGTCTATTTCTGAATTTCGTCTGTGCGTTGCCCTTTATTGCCCTCTATGTCCATTTCACAGTTGGCTTTAGGTCTATTGTTCTCGATGGATTATTGGGAGCGATCTATATAGGTATCTTCGAAATGGGCGTAGCTTTTATTCTTTGGCTAAAAGCAATGAAATATACAGATAATACAGCAAAAATAGCTAATCTAATCTTTATTTCGCCTTTTGCTTCACTGATTTTTATCCACTTTCTTGTAGGAGAGGAAATTTACATTTCGACGCTCACCGGTCTTATGTTGATTATGGGTGGACTAATTATACAATCATTTTGTAAAAGATCATGATTCCGGTAACATGTGTTCTGTACAATGTAATTCAGTGGGTTAAAAAAATTGTCAGATAAAAGATATTATTCCCCAGGGGGAAACTGTGCGAGCACTGCTTCAACGATGTCATTGACAGTTTGGCTTATTTCGGCTGGGGTTGAATTGGTAGAAACCTCCCGGGTGCCGGTTCCTTTCCATACCAGGTGACCTGTTTTGGCTGAATGAATTTCTATCACCAGTTTACCTTGATCATATTGGCGGATAGAACGTCCTGTATCAAATCCTGCTCCGTAGTAGGGCCCGAATCGACGATAGCCATAATAGCCAAAATCGAAATAAGGATCAAAGGGATCGACCTGGAGTACCTTGTTGACCGAATAAGAATAGGAGATCAAATAATTTGGACTTATACTGAGACTGAAACCCTTCCTGGCAAGTACTGCTTCGATAGCTTTTCTGAAACGATTTTTAAGAAGTTCATCGTTTTGAAACTGGCGGTCTTTTTCCTGTTGCAGTTTTGTATTCCAGGCGTAGCTGCTTTCTTTTCCAAACACAAAATTCTGATCATAATCCTGACTGACCTGTACTCTTGCGCAACCCAAAAAAAGAGCAACTATCCCCAGAAGGATCAGCAATCTAAGAAAAACAAACATCCCAGGATATATTTTAAGTTTCTTCTTCATGGGAGCTTGAAAATATAAAATATAGGGTGTTAGACCTGGTTAAAATCCATACTTGTTATTGTTCTGATTTTAACACAGCCAAAAAAGCCGTTTGGGGAATATCGACATTGCCAATCGTTTTCATACGTTTTTTACCGGCCTTCTGTTTTTCCAGCAGCTTCCGTTTGCGTGAAATATCGCCACCATAACATTTAGCCGTCACATCCTTTCTCAGCGCTGAAATAGTACTTCGTGCGATTATTGCTCCTCCTATTGCAGCCTGTATAGCAATTTTAAACATTTGCCTGGGAATTTCAAGCTTGAGCATTTCGCAGGCATGGAGACCTCTGGCTCTGGAACTGTTTCTATGGACCAGCTGTGACAAGGCATCGACAGGCTCACTATTTACAAGAATATCAAGTTTAACCAGGTCGCTTTTTCGGTAGTCGAGCATTTCGTAGTTGAACGAACCATAACCCTGTGTCACTGATTTCAGACGATCATAAAAATCATAAATGACCTCTGCAAGTGGAAGTTCACATTGCAGTTCGATTCTGCCCGGAATGGGGTAATTGAAGGTTGTGTTTTCCCCTCGTCTTTCCATGCAGAGGTTCATTACGGTCCCCATGTATTTTTCGGGCATCAGGATGGTCGCTTTTATATAGGGTTCTTCAATTTTCTGGATATGAGCCGGATTTGGGAAATGAGCAGGGTTGTCAACATGCTTAATGTTACCATCAGCGAGATGGAAAATATACTGTACTGACGGGACGGTAAGGATTAAAGAGATGTCAAATTCACGTTCAAGACGTTCCTGAATGACCTCAAGATGGAGCAGTCCGAGAAAGCCACACCTAAATCCAAACCCTAGAGCAGCAGAGGAATCCTTCTCGAAGGTGAGGGCGGCGTCATTAAGCTTAAGCTTTTCAAGAGCCGCAGCCAAATCCTCATAATCGTCGGTGCTGATAGGATATATTGATGAGAACACAACCTGTTGTGCTTCCTTAAAACCCGGAAGTGGTGCAGCTGCAGGAGAATTTTGTAAAGTGATAGTATCACCCGGGCGTGTATCTTCAACGGTCTTTATACCCGCTAATATATACCCTACCTGACCAGCGGAGAGGCGTTTTTGTGGTTCTCTGTGCAACTTGAACAGGCCCACTTCATCAACTTTATATTCCTTACCGGAAGCCATAAAACGCATTATATCACCGGGCTTTATTGTGCCATTCATAATCCTGACGGAGATTATGGTACCACGAAAGGGATCGTAATTAGCATCAAAAATCAGGGCCTGAAGGGGAGAATGCGGGTCACCTTTTGGAGGGGGAAGTTTCGTGACAATAGTTTCGAAAATCTCCTCAATTCCGGTACCGTTTTTGGCAGAACAGAATTGCACCAAGTCACTGTCAAGCCCAAGATCTTCCTCAATTTGCAGGGCGATACGCTCGGGCTCTGCAGATGGCAGATCAATTTTATTGATAACCGGGATGATCTCCAAGTCGTTTTCCATAGCCAGATACAGATTAGCAAGGGTCTGAGCCTCAACTCCCTGCGCTGCATCTATCAGAAGCAATGCTCCCTCACATGAACTGAGAGCACGAGACACTTCATAGCTAAAGTCGACATGCCCTGGGGTGTCGACGAGGTTCAGCTGATAAAGCTTTCCGTCTTTGGCAGTATAAGGCAGACAGATTGTCTGGCTTTTAATTGTGATCCCCCTTTCCCTTTCTATTTCCATGTTATCCAGGAGTTGATCCTTGAATTCCCTGGCGGTTACCAGGCCACAGAATTGGATCATGCGATCGGCCAACGTGGACTTGCCGTGATCAATATGTGCGATTATGCTGAAATTTCTGATGTTATCCATGTTATTATTTTGATGTGGGGCGTGAAAATAAGATTACTTCCGTGATACGGAATATGTGTCCGAGGTCATGTTGTTTATCATATCCAGCAGACTTATAAAATAGAATTTTATACTTGTTGTGTTCATTTTGAGGTAATGTAACAGTCAGATGGCAAATGGATTTACTCCTTTTCTGACACAATAAGATTGCACTTTAATCCTGGTAGAGTAATATCATAATCTTTCTAAAATTTCTGGGTATATTTTACCGGAGAGATAAATAAATGAGCAAAAACAATATAATCGACTCTGATAATGAGGTAGATTCCGTGGATGACGATGAGCTTGATTCAAAAATCAGGGGAATTGACGAAGCCTACGAAAATCCCTTAGTTTCGGTCTCAGAGGATAATTTGCCGGCACTGAGTAATCCGGCTCTTCACCGCTATCTGCAGGAAATCAGTCAATATGAATTATTAACAAGAGAAGAGACTGATGAACTTGCGGTTCGGTTCCGGGAGGATGGTGATCAGGATGCTGCATACCGGTTGGTGAGTTCAAATCTGCGCTTGGTCGTGAAGGTAGCTATGGATTTCCAGAAGTACTGGATGCAGAATTTCATGGATCTCATTCAGGAAGGAAATGTCGGGTTGGTGCAGGCTACCAAGAAATTTGATCCATACCGAGGCGTGAAGTTTTCGTATTATGCCGCCTATTGGATCAGGGCCTATGTTTTGAAATTCATCATGGACAACTGGCGACTGGTCAAAATAGGCACAACACAGGCGCAAAGAAAGCTTTTTTTCAGTCTCAATAAAGAGCGTAAGCTTCTTGAAGGACAAGGATTTCAGGCTGAACCAAAACTTTTGGCTGAACGTCTCAACGTCAAAGAGCGTGAGGTCGTTGAAATGGGACAGCGAATGGATAATTGGGATGTTTCTTTAGAAAGCCCCGTCCGTTCCGATTCCGAAGATGAACAGAAAAATTTCCTTCCCAGTAATGGGCCGGGAATCGAGTCCACGGTTGCAGGTAAGGAAATTAAGGTAAAATTGACGGAACTTTTGGATACGCTGAAGGTTAAACTCAATGACAAAGAAAAGATGATCCTGGAGAAGCGGCTGCTGACTGATGAACCGCTGACCCTGCAAAATATTGCCGACAGATTTGATATTTCCCGGGAGCGTGTTCGTCAGATTGAAGTTAATCTTCTGAAGAAAATGAAAAAATATCTTGAAGCTGAAATGCCGGATATCGTAGATTATTTTGATGGCGAAAAAATTGTTATCAATTCGTCTTCATGATATGTTGAAAACGATTTTCATCCGGATATCTTCCTTTTCCTCATAAATACATTCCAATATAAGTTAATATTATGAAAGTACCTTTGCTTGATCTCCAGGCACAACTGGAGTACCTCGAAGACGATCTTTTGGCAGCGGTCACTCGTGTCGTTAGATCAACCCGTTACATTCAGGGACCTGAGGTTGAAGAGTTTGAAAAAGAAATAGCCGAATATTGCGGAGCTGCTTATGGAATTGGTGTTACCAGCGGAACCGATGCTCTACTGATATCCCTGATGAGTCTCGGAATTGGTCCGGGAGATCAGGTTCTCACCACACCATATTCATTTTTTGCTACTATGGGTGTCATCCTCAGAGTAGGAGCGACACCTGTTTTTGCCGATATAGATCCGGTTAGCTATAATATCGATCCCATCCGAATGGAAGAGTTGCTGGAGGCAGATATTGGAAAGAAAATAAAAGCAATCATACCTGTGCATCTGTATGGACAATGTGCTGATATGACAGCCATAATGGATTTGGCCAAGAGATATGATACTCCCGTTATTGAGGATGCAGCCCAAGCTATTGGGGCAGAGTATTTCATGGCCGGAGCAGGAGCACTCAGAAAAGCCGGATCAATGGGACTTGCTGGTTGTTTTTCTTTTTTTCCCAGCAAGAATCTTGGTGGGATTGGAGATGGCGGCATGGTAATTACCCAGGATCAAGATTTTGCTGAAAAACTTGTGCTTATGCGAAATCATGGTGCACACCCCAAATATTACCATAAAATTGTCGGTGGAAATTTTCGTCTTGATCCGATTCAGGCAGCTGCCTTAAGAGTAAAATTGCCGTACCTTGAACGTTGGCATACTCAAAGATTTGAAAATGCCAAACGGTATGATAATCTTCTTTCTCAGGCAGGTCTTGTTGACGCAGATAAAATTATTTTGCCAAAAGTGGTATGTCATGATTGCGGTAATGGTAATAAGGCGGCAAAAACTCATATATTTAACCAATATGTTTTGCGGGTGGCTCACAGAAATGAACTGAGAGAATGGCTTGTCAAAAACGACATTGGTTGTGAAATATATTATCCTGTTCCGCTGCATAAACAGGAGTGCCTTGGCCGAGAGGGAAGCAATGTTCATTGCCCTGAGGCAGAGAAGGCAGCCATTGCAACTATAGCCTTGCCTATTTATCCGGAACTTACCGAAACGATGCAGGAATATGTTGTTGAGAAAATAGTGCAGTTTTATAGCTAAAAGGTTACATTAAAGAGCGACTTTTAAAGCGGGTATATTTTTCAGGTATTCTGAAATCCTAATATATAATCGTGCTTTAAATCGTTCTCTCCGAAATGCTTTGAAACGGTAAATAATGATAAGACATCTAGGATGGCTTTTATAGTTTAACAGTCATCCTTATGCATAGACCCTCATCTGCCAATGACCTTATCCAGGCTGAAGAAAGTTATTACCAGCCGTTTCTTTCTCCTTTTTGTCCTCTCCCTCGGTTTTTTTTCTACTGCCTGTCTAGCTGGGGATGGCATTACTCCAGACAGAAATATCTCTATGGTTCAAGGTGAGCCAGGTTCTCCTGAATGGAAAGTTCTTTGGGACAAGGCTAGAAATCTTGCACGTGTTGAAAAATATTCGCTGGCAGCGAGTGCCTATGCTCATTTATTAAGAAGCAAACCGAACATCGAGGAAGCCAATTGGGAATATTGTAAAGTTCTTTTGAAAGTTGAGGATTTTTCAACTGCCACTAAGATTATCGGTGGATTACTGGATAAGGATCCAAACAATTACGACTATCTTCTGGCAGGCGGGACTGTAGCTACCCATTGGAAAAATTATGAAACTGCGATTCATTACTTTGGAAGAGTTTTTGAAAAGGACCCAACCGGAGAAAACTCCGATACTGCACTTTTGGGACTCGCCACCAGCTTAAGAAATCAAGGAAAGAAAGAGCTCTCCTTTGCACTTCTCGAACAATTCAGTTTAAGACATCCTGAAAATATCGAAATAATCCATTTACTGGCATTAGATGCCCATGAGCTGGGCAAAAGAGAAAAAGCCAGAAAGCTCTACGCTAAATTATTAGAAAATAAGAATGTAGCTGACCTGATATTATTTAAAGCTATCGATGTTTTTGATGTTCCAGGATATGAAAAAGAAATAAAAGAGCTTTGGCTTGAGTATCTCAATCGTCATCCTGATTACCTGCCTTTCCGGCAAAGATTAATCAAATTATATATAGAAAATGGTGATTTTGATGAAGCGCTTCTGCAGCTTAGTTATCTCGCTGACAATAATCAGGATAACGATGAGTATCTCCTGAAAGCGGGCAGTATTTGTCAGCGTGAGTTGAGGCGGCCTGATAAAGCCCTGTATTTTTACGGACGATACCTCAGAACGCATCCGGATGATTTGGAAATCAAGAAAAAAATAAATTACATAGAGAGTCAACTTGCAAATGAATTCCTGCCAATTGTTGAAAATGACGGGGCTTTGCAACTTTGGGGAAATCTCGCCGAAATTACACTGAATCGACGGGAAATCTTCCTTGAAATAGCAGATCTTCTTGAGAAAAATGGTCAAACTGAAGACTTGATCGAGGTTCTGATTATAGTGTATGAGAATTCGTCAACAGATGATCGCATTGCTTTACGAATTGCCCATCTTTATTATCAAAAAGCTCAGTACGACAAGACCCTGAACTATTTGCATTCGGTTACAGATAAGAAGAATAAAACGAAATCATATTTCCTGTTAAAAGGTGATACTGAGCAACAGCTTGGTCTGGAAATGGCTGCGCTTGTTTCATTTGAAAAAGCTTTAACAGTTGACCCTCCCGATGTACATTTAAGAGCCAAATGTCTGGAATTAGCTGGAAGACTTGGCAATGTGACTCAACTGAAATCTCTTTTTGAAGCTGGATTACGGCAGGGTAATGAGAATATTTCCGCCGATTTTGTTATTACTTATCTGGATCTGCTGACCTATAACTTTTTGTTTCAGGAATATGAAAAAATTAATTCCTGGGCAAAATTTTATTTTGCCGCAAAACCGGAAACTCTTACCCAATTAGGTATGCACAAGGCATCAGCTCTGCGGAGGGAAGGGAAGACCAGAAAAGCAGAACAACTCCTTCGTCAACTCCTGAATAATAATATCCTGACCGACGATATTCTCTTTCAGCTCTGTGAGAATGCAGTGACAGATAAAAATATTCCAGCAGCAGAGAGTTGGTACCAGGCGTTGAGGAACAATACCAGTCAGGATGATTCAATCTTCTCGTTTAACGAAGCGGGATGCAGATTGCTGCTGCTGAAGGTTAATATCTTGAGAGCTTCAGGTAAATATGAAAACGCACAATCACTCATTGACGGTTATCTAGTAAAATATGGCAAATCAAATGTCAGAAAACATTTTAATTCGTTTTGGGACAGCATACAAAAACAACGTTGTTGGCTCAGCTTTTATAATGGCAGGTTGTTGGAGGCAGATCAGCTAAGTGAGACGCTACTGGCTACCGGGACGTTTGACCCGGAGTTACAAGCGCTTCATGGTATTCTTCTTCGGAGATTGAAATCCGATCGGGAAATAAATAACAACAGTCAAATAAAGATTGATGGTAATGCGGTGATTACAAGACTGCTGCTTTTGGCCGCTAAAGAAATTAAATACCTTGAGTATGATGCAGCTGAAAGACACTTAAAGTCAGTCCTTAAATTATATCCTGATTCCATTGTGGGCAAAGCTGTCTGGTCGGACCTTATGATGAGCAGAGGACTGAGTGATAAGGCTGCTGAATCCTTGTCTCAATTGATTGAAGAATTCCCGAAGGAACCTTATTATCGAAAAAAGCGGATTGAAGTTGAATCTCGCAGAGGAAGATACAGCCAGGGGCTGACCCTTATGGAAAAAGATTCGGGAGAAGCTGACGGTATTGATGATCTGGAAAGAAATCTCATAGCTACAGAGGATACCGAAGGTCTCCTCACCCTGGCCAGGTTATTATGGGGAGACAAGCAGCAAGAAAAGTCTTTAAAGCTTTACAAACAATTATTAGCTCTATCTGTTTTTGATCTGTTAAGTGAGGAATTCAGACGAAAACAGATAAACTACAATTATCTTACCAAGGAACATACCTTTTGGAATTCGATGATGCTCATGTTGCAGTCGGAGCCGGACGTTCTTGCTGAGTTGATGGAGCCACCATTTTTGATCAAAAACCGAGGTAATGAAGCTGGTGAAATCGTCTCCGAGTTGTTCGAGAAATACAGTTGGCAAAAGCTGATCACCAATGAATATATGGCTCGGAAAGCAGTTTTTGATCGGAATTATTACTATGCTGAGCAAAGCTATAAAAAGCTTTTGAAGGATAATTCGTCAGAGGGAATGAGCGACCTTGCCACTATTTATGGAAAAATTGGTAAATATCGCAAAGAAGCACAGGTTTACGAGGCTATGCAAAATAGTGGAGCAACTACTCCCGATTTGGTTGAATCTATAGAAAGAAACACCCTTCAGATTAGTCCGCAGAGTATTTTCGATGTCGGCTATGAAGAAAGGAAAGGCAGAGATGGGTATATTGATATTGCGAAAACAAGTTTTGGAACATCTTTTTGGTTTACTCCAGATCTTGACAAAGATATTCGGGTGACATATGCCAATAATCACTTTGAGTCGTTGGATACCGACAAATCGACCGGTAGCAATTTTCTTTACGCTGTAACTACTTATGAATTCACAAAAGCATACGAATTGATACTTGGTTTTGGTACAGAAAAACTCACAAGTGACAGCGACAATGGATACCAATATGAAATTGGTATTAAGGGGCAGCTCGATGATAATATCAATGGATACATTCTTCTTGAAAAAAAGCAAGTATACGATACTATCGCTGCCATACAGCAGCAAATTACCTTTCAGTCTATCGAGACAGGGTTGAGCATTGAGACTCCTGCAGGATTATCTTTCGGCGGAGATCTGCATCATCGCTATTATAATGACGGTAACTCCCAGAACAGGTTTCATG
Organism: uncultured delta proteobacterium; assembly: GCA_963709755.1. Classification (GTDB taxonomy): domain Bacteria; phylum Desulfobacterota; class Desulfobulbia; order Desulfobulbales; family Desulfocapsaceae; genus Desulforhopalus_A. The sequence continues at coordinate 553,472 of CAVPXO010000004.1, read as the reverse complement.
GATCTGCGTCATATAGTATTTTTGGCGAATCAATAGAGTTGGCATTACGCTACGAGTACCAATATTTGACAAGCGACGATGAAAACAGTTCCGTTGCTGATTTTTCAAACGAGGACTCTCTGGATGAACCTCTGTACTGGAGTCCTTCGTTGTTTAATGAACATCAAATGACACTGCATTTTCAGCACGATTTCCTGGGGTTTGAACAAGAGGCTAAAAAGAGCATGAGTTACTATGCGATTGACAACACTCTCGGCCTTGAAGATAATGAAAATCTCACTTTTGCTACCAAAATTGATATTTTTCTTGAAATGAATCCTCATTTTCTATTAAAAGGCAACTTTACATTATCTAAAAGCGATGAGTTTGACGAAAAAGCATTGTCAATGTCTCTGCATTATCGCTGGTGATATATCTATTTTATCTGTGTCTTCCTGTATAGGACTCCGTAGGTAGGATGCCATGCAGGTTTTTTTTATGGAGGTTTAAATGATTCAAAGAATACCAATGTCCAAATCCGGCAATCAGAAATTACGGGAAGAACTACAACATCTTCAGAGGGTTGAACGTGGTGTGGTTGTTAAAGCTATCGAGGTTGCACGGGAACATGGTGATCTTAAGGAAAATGCCGAATATCATGCGGCCAAAGATCGTCAAGGTCACATTGAAGGACGCATCCTTGAACTCAAAGATAAACTCTCACGAGCTGAAGTTATTGACTGTCTGCGGGTGAAAACAAATAATATAGTTTTCGGAACGGTGGTTCAACTGCTTGATCTGGATACAGACGAGGAGGTTACCTATCAATTACTGGGGCCGGAAGAAGCAGATGTGAAAAAAGGTTCTATCTCTGTTCTCTCTCCGTTGGGTAAAAGTATGCTTGGCAAAGAAGTAGGAGACGAAATAATAGTGGTAACACCAGGTGGAAAAAGAACATTTGAAGTGATGGCTATCAGTCCCTCCGAATTTTCCTAGGAAGCAAGGTGTTACTTTTTGGGTTTTGCATCTGCCTACAACCGTTATGCAGCACCTATCTTATGGGCTTCAACACCTGCTAAAAACATAGAAAGGACCTGTTCTGCAATCTCTTCAACTGTGTAATGGCTTTCAAGAGAGGCATTCCAAACTCGTGAGACCTCGTCTAGGGCGCCAAAGTAAACTCGTTTGGCAATATCCGGTTTTATATCGGCTTTATAGATCCCGGCTTTTTGACCTTTTATGATTATGTTGGCAATTATGCCGATATACTCATTAAATTTATTATTTCGATAATCTTTGATTATCTTGTTTGTTTGTCGAAGTTCAATTTGAATTACCTCAGCGAGATTCTTATTTCTTTTCATGGCTGTGAGGTGCTGGATAGTATAAATTTCCAGCATTTTTACAGGATCTTCCTCATTGCTGAGTAGTTTATTTGTTTTGTCGAAAATTTTGCCTACTTCTTCTTCAAATACAGAGAGTAGGATATCATATTTGTTGTTGAAATAAAGATAGATTGTTCCATCAGCAACCTTGGCTTCTTTGGCGATATCGGATATCCTGGCAGTGAAAAATCCTTTTTTCGCAAAGACCTTGGTCGCGGCCGAAATAATTTTTGAGTGTTTATTTTCTGCTTTCATTCCCAAGCATAGACAGATTGAAAGTAAAATAATTAAAATACGAAATTATGAATGACTATTCATTCATGTAATATTTCACGTGCCTTTTGTCAATGATCAATCAAAACGACAGGTGGCATTAGTGCTTCACTGCTTATTTACTGCCAGTCTTTTCAGTGCCTCCATGAGGGGTATAAAAAATAGCAATCTGCAGAGTATATTGAAATTTTTAACTTGGAGTACAGCCTATGAAAGTTCTTGTTATTGGTTCGGGTGGACGGGAGCATGCACTTGTCTGGAAAATCAAGCAGAGTAAAAAGGTAGAAAAAATCTTTTGTGCTCCAGGCAATGCAGGAATTAGCCGGGTAGCGGATTGCGTTGATATTTCCGTGACAGATGTTAATAAGTTATTGAAATTTGCCAAAAAAGAGAAAATTGATCTAACTGTTGTGGGGCCTGAGTCCTCACTGGTAGTTGGGATTGTAGACATATTTGAGAAAAACGGTTTGAGGATCTTTGGGCCGACTATGAAGGCTGCAGAGTTGGAAGGAAGCAAAGTATTCAGCAAGGAATTTCTTAAGAAATATAACATTCCTTCGGCTTCATTTAAGGTTTTTAAAGATTCGGAGAAGGCAAAAAAATATATTGATTCTCATGGTGCACCAATTGTTGTTAAGGCCGATGGTCTTGCCGCCGGCAAAGGGGTTATAGTCGCTAAAACTATTGAAGAAGCAAAACAGGCTGTTGATCTCATTATGGCCGATAAGGCTTTTGGAAAAGCTGGCGACAGGATAATCATCGAATCCTGTCTGACAGGCGAAGAGGCCTCCTTTATAGCCTTTACTGATGGGAAAACAGTTCTTCCGTTGCCCACATCTCAAGACCATAAAGCTGTATTTGATAATGACGAAGGTCCCAATACTGGTGGAATGGGCGCGTATTCCCCCGCTCCAGTGGTAACAGACGAAATCGCCGAGTTCGTAATGAACAGGGTGATGCTGCCTACGATCAGAGGACTGGAGGCCGAGGGGAGACCATTTAAAGGCATGCTCTATGCCGGCCTGATGATAGATGGGGATACAATAAACGTTCTGGAATTTAATTGTCGTTTCGGGGATCCTGAAGCACAACCGCTGTTGATGAGGTTAAAAAGCGATATTATAGATATTTTTGAAGCTGCAATTGATGGGAAATTGGACCGAATTGAAATGAAAATTGATCCAAGGCCAACAGTCTGCGTAGTAATGGCCTCTGGAGGATATCCTGGACCATATCAAAATGGCAAGGTTATCAGCGGCTTAACAAAGGCTTCTGAATGCCCGGGAGTTGAAGTTTTTCATGCCGGAACAGCAAGAAAGCACGGGCGTACTGTCACAAACGGTGGTCGGGTCCTGGGGGTGACGGCAGTTGGCAACACATTAAGAGATGCAATAGACAGAGCTTACAATGCTGTGGATGAAATAAAATGGACCAATTGCTATTGCAGAAGGGATATTGGAGAGAAAGCCCTGCGGCGTAACTCGATTCTCCCTCAACGCCCAGTGGTAGGCATTGTCATGGGGAGCGATTCGGATTTTCCTGTAATGAAGGTCGCAGCCGAGTTTTTGAGGAATATGGATATCTGTTGTGAAATGACGGTTGCCTCAGCCCACCGAACTCCGGAAAAAGCTGTTGAGTTTGCCAAAACTGCTCAGCAGAGAGGACTGAAAGTTATAATTGCCGGTGCCGGCATGGCAGCACATCTGGCAGGTGTACTCGCCTCGCATACAGATCTCCCGGTAATAGGTGTACCCCTGGATGCTTCATCTCTGAGTGGATTGGACGCACTGTTGTCAACAGTGCAGATGCCACCTGGTATTCCAGTTGCCACAATGGGAATTGGTAAAGCCGGTGCTAAAAATGCGGGTGTACTTGCAATGAAGATACTTGCCTTGGCTAATCCGGAACTTGGCAAAAAGCTTATTAAATTGCGTCATGATATGAAATTAGAGGTTGAAGAAAAAGCAAGAAAAATTCATGGACAATAAGTGCTCGCCTCATCTTGTGGGAACTGATTTGGACCTCGCTGTAAAATATTTGCAACAGGGGGGAGTTGTGGCTTTTCCTACTGAAACCTACTATGGGCTGGCTATTGATCCTGATTGTGCTTTTGCGGTAACAAAATTGTACAAAATGAAAAAGAGGGGAAAGGAAAAACCCTTACTACTGCTCATTGAGAAAGACGAGCAGCTAAAGACCGTTGTTCAAAAGGTACCTTTAATATATTGGCCACTGATCAGAAAATATTGGCCAGGGCCACTGACCCTTATATTTCCAGCAAGAAAGACACTCAATAGCCAGATTACAGGGAATACCGGAACAGTTGGAGTGCGAATTTCACCTCATCCGGTTGCTCAGCAGCTGGTGAGCCGCATGGGCAAACCGATCACTGCCACCAGTGCCAATATTTCTGGTTTTACCCCGGCTCGAACTGCGCAAGAAGTTGTTGAAATGTTAGGAGATAATGTTGATTACGTGGTCGATGGAGGCCAAACTGAAGCTGGCTTGTGCTCGACTATTGTAAGTGTTCAAAATGGCAAGCTTACTCTTCTTCGGCGGGGAAAAATAGATTTGACAGATGAACTTGGGGAAGGCAGTAAATAATTCACCTGTCATCATTGATTTATTTAAGCAGAGCATTGTATGATAACTAAAACAGTGCAGAACGTTTACAGATCATGAGGAATGCGGGTGAGGGGTAAACAAACAGGCTTTTAATATGAATGGACTTAAATGGAATAAAGAATTTGCTTTAGAGCAGGCAGCCGATGATACCGAACTATTAGAGGAGTTGCTGGATATTTTCAAAGACTCCCTGAAATCGGATTTGCAACTCATCGAACAAGGATTGGCTGAAGGTTCTGCCACTAAAATTAGTGGCGCAGCACATTCAATAAAAGGTGCTGCCGCCAGCCTGGGAATTCTTGGAATAAATGAAATTGCTGCGGAGATAGAAAAGGATAGTCGGGCAGGGGGAATCGACGTTGCCCGTGAGAAACTAGAGGCTTTGCAGTCATTGTTTGCTGAACTTTTGGTTTTGTAATTAAGTTTTTCCCCTTTTAAGCTGTGCTTAGAAAGGGGAAAAACTCTGTTTGAATGCTGCTAATCCCTGGTCAAATTTCTATACTTTATACGATGCGGTTGGTCGGCTATTGCACCGAGTCTGCTTTTTCTATCCTTTTCATAATCTGAATAGTTTCCTTCGAACCATACAACCTGGGAATTTCCTTCAAAAGCCAGGATATGTGTGGCAATCCTGTCGAGAAACCATCTGTCGTGGCTTATAACAACTGCACAGCCACCAAAGTTTTCGAGGGCTTCTTCCAGAGCTCGTAATGTGTTTATATCCAGATCATTAGTTGGCTCATCAAGAAGCAGGACATTACCGCCTTCCTTGAGCGTTTTGGCAAGATGTACACGATTTCGTTGACCACCGGAGAGTAAACCGACTTTTTTTTGCTGGTCCGATCCGGAAAAATTGAATTTCCCAACGTAGGCACGACTGTTTACTTCTTTGGTACCTAGCCAGACGGTATCCTGTCCCTCAGAAATAGCCTGCCAGATGGTTTGCTCCGGGTCAAGCTGATCCCGGCTTTGGTCAACATAAGCCAATTTAACTGTATCTCCCAGGCGTATAGAGCCCGAATCCGGATTCTCCCCACCGATAATCATCTTGAAGAGGGTACTTTTTCCAGCACCGTTCGGGCCTATAATGCCGACAATACCACCGGGGGGCAGACTGAAATTCATATTTTCGACGAGAAGGCGATCGCCAAAACATTTAGAGACATTATTCGCTTCAATGACAACCTTGCCGAGGCGTGGCCCGGGTGGGATGAAAATTTCCAAATCCTGAGCAAGTTTTTCTGTTTCTTTTGAGAGCAATTGCTCATAAGAACTTATTCTTGCCTTTGATTTGCTTCGCCTGCCTTTCGGGCTCATTTTGATCCATTCAAGTTCACGCCGCAGAGTTCGTTGGCGATCACTTTCCTTTTTCTCTTCCATAGCCAGCCGTTTTTCTTTCTGCTCTAACCATGAAGAGTAATTCCCTTTCCAGGGGATTCCCATACCTCGATCCAGCTCCAGAATCCACCCGGCCACGTTATCGAGAAAATATCTGTCATGGGTAACCGCGATGACTGTTCCCGGATACACTTGCAGGTGTTGTTCAAGCCAGGCTACGGATTCGGCATCAAGATGGTTGGTAGGTTCATCAAGCAGCAGAATTTCAGGCTGTTTGAGCAGTATCCTGCAGAGGGCAACTCTGCGTTTTTCGCCACCTGAAAGAATACCGCATTTTGTGTCTGATGGCGGGCAACGAAGGGCATCCATGGCCATTTCAAGGCGACTGTCAAGATCCCATGCAGAGAGGTTATCAAGTTTTTCCTGTACACTCCCTTGCCTGTCGATGAGCGCTTGCATTTCATCATCAGACATAGGCTCTGCAAATTTTTCATTTATTTCGTTGAACTCATTGAGAAGATCCACCGTTTCCTGGACACCTTCCTCGACGATCTGCTTAACAGTTTTATCTGGATCAAGTTCCGGTTCCTGAGGGAGATAATCAACTTTGTGTCCAGGAGCCAGATGGGTTTCACCATTAAAATCTTTGTCTATACCGGCAAGTATTTTTAAGAGCGTACTTTTTCCGGATCCATTCAACCCAAGAACACCTATCTTGGCTCCATAGAAATAGGAGAGGGAGATATCTTTTAAGATCGGTTTACTATCATAATATTTGCTTACTCTTATCATCGAATAGATGATTTTTTTATCGTCCGTACTCATTGAAAAATCCTTTTATCAAGATTTGCTGGATAAAAATGCAGGATATCCTGCAGGAAGTACTGATGGCCTAAAGATATCGTAATAATACTTGTACAAAATAGTACAAAAAAAAGCGCGATAATCAAACAGGAGATTATCGCGCTTCATACCATCTCTTTCCAAAAAGGAAAAGATCAGCTTAAATGTCGGTGGTTACTTTTTATCTTCTTTAGTTGTTAACTGGTTAGCAACAATAGCTCCAACCACACCAAGCAGGCCGAGGTTTCTGATGCCCTTCATGGCTGGTTTCACCAGAGAGGCAAGCATGGCCCTTCTTCTTACCTGGCCTAAATCGGCAAGTCCAGGTGTATGGCTGGCAAACAGCAGCTCCATATCCTTTTTCTTACCAAAATACCTGCTGTTGGGACCGAGTGCGCCGCCAGTGGGTTCGATACCTTTTGCACCATTTTTAACGTATTTGGCAACTTCCGATTGAGGATCATCGAGGTCACCAAATATTCTGGCACCGGTGATACAGGTCTGTACACAGGCAGGAATCGCACCAGCATCCAACCGCGGTTTACAATAAGTACATTTGTCCGCTTTTCCGTCTTCCGACACCTCGTCCACCAAAGCCGGATTAACGTACCTGGCATTGTATGGACAGGCATCCACGCATGCTCCACAACCAAGACAGCGATCTTTGTCAATCTGTACTGTACCGTCAAAAGGATCTTTCCAGGTAGCAGCAACTTCCATCGTTGTGGTTTCACCTGTCTTGATGTTGGTAAAAGTCATTTCCACCTGGTCGGCCGGGCACTCAGGCACACATACCGGTTCGGTGCAGTGATTACAGAGACCGGGATAATAAGTTGACGCCATTTCATCGCCGACCAGGCTTGGGCCCATTCGAAAAACCCAGTTGCGATAAAATTCTACAGGGACCTCCCATTCTGCTTTGCAGGCGATGGTGCAGGCATGGCAGCCTACACATCGTTCAAGGTCGATAATCATTCCGTATTGCATTGTTTCCTCCTGAAATATAACCTATAAAGCTGATTTTAGACTGTGGCCGGAATATCAATAACTTTGCCATCTTTGATTAATTTAACAAAGTTGTTACGCATTCCGTGGGCACCGGTCTCAGGATCAACTGTAATTTTAGTCATAAGACTCGTATCATCAACACCAGCATTGACACCAACGCTCATGAGAGGACTTGCAGAACCATAGCCATGGGCCATGAAAACCGAATCTTTTCGAATGCCTGGAGTCGTCTTAACCGTTGTGGTGGTACGTGATTTAATTCCATCCTGGTTGATAAAACCGACTGTATCGCCATCTTTGAGGCCCATTTCTGCAGCGGCCTCATCATTTAGCCATACAGGATTTTCAGGCATTGCATGGTGCAGCCAGATGTTATTCTGAGATCTGTTGAAAGTATGCACCGGCACTCGGCCATAGAGCAGCCTCGCATATCCTGCAGGAGCCTGTTCAACTGGTATATAGGTGGGGACACCAGGAAAGCCGGCATCCTCAAGATCCTCATTGTACAGCAGGACTTCGAAATCATCCGGTATTGTATAGGGATCTTTACCTTCACTCAGGTGGATACCACCTTCCTTTCTTAGTTGAGCAAGAGATAGTTTGGCAACGCTGAGGTCTTTATCCACAAGCTCTTCAGCAGTCTGGACAGGAATATCTTTTTCATAACCCATCCGTCTGGCAATCTCGTTGGTAATAAAGATATGATCCTTTCTTTCAAACATCGGTGCGACTAACGGCATTCTTGCGGCTATATATTGCTGATGTTTATCCGCAAAATCCCATTGTGTACCGGCCTGAATAAGGTCATACCGTTCAAGATAGCTTGCTTCCGGCAGAAGGATGTCCGCCCACATCGTCGCATCTGTCGGCATGACGTCAACACACATGACAAAATCCATTTGCTTTAAGACATCTTTCATCTTTTCCTGACCGGGAATGGTCTGAATCGGATTTTGTCCCCAGATTATACAAGCTTTAATTGGATAGGGCTTTCCGGTTAAGGCTGCATCCCGAATGAGTTCCGTAGGTGTCCCCGGGGGAGAATACGGATAAATCTTTTCTTCGTCTTTATTGAGATTGAGATTATGTTCTTCATCGGGTTCATTTTTTGCCCAGCTGGTCTTTCCGACTTTGGGACCTTTGCCGGGTACCCAGCCACCTTTGACATAATATGCGCCGAGGAGTCCTGTGAGGCAGGCCAGGGAGCGCTGTCTCTGAAAATCATTACCATACCACGATACGTGTCGCCCTGGATGGATGGATACATTCGGTGCATTGGCAGCCAACATCTCAGCGACATCTTTTATTTGACTGGCAGGAATATCACATTCCTTGGCAGCTTTTTCCAGGCTCCAATCTTTTATACCTTCCTTGAACTCATCAAATCCTTCAGCATATTCATCTATAAATTCAGCATTATATTTGTTTTCAGTGACCAGATAATTCATGATGGCCAACAGGAAAGCTGTATCGGTACCCGGCTTGATTTTCACCCAAATGTCAGATTTGGCTGCGGAGGCGGAATAACGTGGGTCAACAACAATCAATTTAGCACCGTTCTGCAGACCCTGGATATATCGTTTGATATGGCTAACGTGAATGTTTTCGCCGAAATGCCCACCGAGGAGAAAGATTACTTTGGCATTCGGCATGTCAACATTTTCAGCTGGTGGCTTTCCGATGGTCGCAACATAGGCCATATCACGAATCCCCCGGCATTGAAAGAAGGAAGCTTCGCTCACATTAGGTGTACCAACTATCCGTTCCATGAAGTGCATCGGGTACTTGGCTGTAGATCCATGCGGAAATATGCAAAGGCCCTGCGGACCATATTTTTCCTGCACGGCGTGTAGTTTTTTGCCACACTCATCCAGGGCTTCTTCCCAGCTGATTCTCTTCCATTTTGGATTTCCACGTTCGCCAACGTTTTTAAGAGGGTACTTCAGCCTGTCTGGATCGTAAAGGAGTTGAATCCCGGCATTTCCGCGTGCACATATAGCGGTGCCATTGTCAATGGATTTGGGATTACCTTCGAGTTTTACCAGGCGGTCACCGCGTTTTTTGCCGATGAGCTGACATCGCCAGAAACACATCTCACAAACTCCCCCGACAACTGTTTCATCTTTTAATGATCCCTTGGCCTCAAGGGGAGAACGTGTTATCCCGCTCTCTGATGCAATTGCGCCAGAAAGGGGTAATGCGACAGCTGCCAATGAGGCAGATTGTAGAAATTTACGCCTCGTTATGTTAAATGCCATACTCCTTATCCTCCTTTGTGAAAAAATCAATTAAGCTTATAATTATTGGGTAAAATGGATGTTGAGCTTCCTCTTTTACTCTTGATGCAAAACTTGAATACCATGGTACAAAAAAGCGAGCAAGAAACTCTTCCTCACCAGCTCTGTTTTGATCTTCTGCAAGAAAAGAGAGGAACTCAAGCTGATGTATTAAACTGTCCGGCAGGTCGGCATGTTCTGTAAGGTCATAACCAAGGGAACGGTAAAAGATCAAAAGCTTGTCTGAATAGCTACCCCTGAGTGTTTTTTCCAAATAGACGGAACCATACGGAGGTGCTGCAACATGCGGTACTCCGTTGATAAAGAGCCTGGTATACTCAACCTGAAGATCTTCGAGAACATTCCTGCTTGTATTGAATTCGGCCTGAAGGGTCTCTTTCTCTTCTTTGCCGCCAAGAGCATCAAGAAGTTGATAGAGACTCGTCAGGTAATTTTTGGTAAACCATTCTTGTTGAGGGTATTGAACACTTTGAGCGAAAAATCGATAAAGTGTAGCAATGTGCTCGGTAGGTGAGATCTGCTGCATTGGGACTCTATTTCAAATTAAAAGAATTGCAGAGAAAATTTGAAAATCTCTGGGAGTTAGCTGAAGTACCACATTGTAAGCTGGCGATATAATACTTATCAGACTGGAATTTGTAAATACCACAAAGTGGTAATAGGTTGCAATGTAACTCGCTGTTTTATTGCAAAAATATCAAGATAAACATAATAAAAATAGTAAAATAGCTAAGAATTCACGAAATAAAAGGTGTGTAATTAATAAATCATATACTTAAATAATGATTTTAGTTTTTAAAAAATTGTTGCAGGGCAGGTAGGAGCACTGGTGGGTGGTTTATGGGAATGTATTGTGTTTTAGGAAATATAAATAATAAGCGTTGATTCTTCCAATAAGGTTTTCAGTTTCTCCATAAGGAGCATGTCTGCCATAATTCAATGAATCTGTATTTTCTCCAGCATTCCAGGCTGAGACGACGAGGTCGAGTTTCCCCTCGAATTTATAATTATACTTAGCGACAAGGTAGCAGGTGAGCAGAATGTTGATTGCTGGATCAAAGAGATCGTTTTTGCTTAGATTTTCCAATTGGAATCTGGAAACATACCGAAAATGAGTCGTTGATTGCGCAAGTTCTCTTGCAGCCTCTTCTCCGGTTGTAAGCAGAATTTGACCAAGGCCAAGAGCGTCTTTATCTGAAACAGCCAGGTGATCAGCTCCCGATTCTGCCAGGACAAGAGCACGTATAAAATCAGGGCTGACTTTGTGCCTGGGAATAAAATAGGAAAATCCAGAAAAATAACGGATGAGATGATCGTAACGGGCGAGTTTTTTAATTTGATCCTGGCTCACTCTATGATTCTTATATCTTTTTACAGAAGTGAGCAGATCACTTCGCGTATCCGTAAAAGTCGTGAAGATGAGAACAATTACCAGTAAGATATATGGAACCAGATATCTAGTGTGTTGCATATATCAGCCTTACTTCTTAAAGATACGCGAGAAATTCCCTCATGTGGGGAGTTAGCTATCTATAACTGTTACTCTCCAAAAATTGTACTATTGTCTGGTAAAGCAAAAAAGGATCACAACTGCCCGTAAGTTCTCGAATGGAGTGCATTGCCAGGCTTGGTGCTCCAATGTCTATGGTTTTCACACCTAACCGTGCTGCCATGATGGGGCCTATTGTGCTTCCACAAGGCATGTCACTGCGCATGACAAATTCCTGGGGGGTGATATTTGCTGCTTTGCAGATGCGCTTGTATGTTGCTGCACTGAGGCTGTTTGTGGCATAGCGTTGATTGGCGTTCAATTTAATGACGGGACCCTTATTGAGACTGATTTCGTGGGCCGGATCCATCTTGTCCATGAAATTTGGATGAGCAGCGTGGGCATTATCCATTGAAATAAGAAAGGAATTACTCAATGATATTCTTTTAGATTCGGGTTCTGGAATGATACGTTCAAAGACCGAATCGACAAACGAACCGTGTGCTCCCGTAGCTGAAGTCGATCCATTTTCTTCGTGATTGGCGCAGAGAAGAAAATTATTTTTTGCCCTGTCTATAGAAGCAAGGGCTGTCGCACCCGCATGACAGCTGAGCAGATTGTCAAGTCGGGCAGAGCTGATGAATTCATTATTTACACCTAGATAGCCGGCACCATGGAAATCGTAGCAAAAGATATCAAATGCAAGAATTTCCTTAATCATAGCCTTGGGGTGCTGAAGCTGAAGTTGATTAAGAAGGAGAGAGTTGAACTCTGGTAATTGCTTGTCGACTGATTGAGCGATAATCGGCGGAAGATGCTTCTGTTGGTCTATCCCGGTATTTTTATTAGCATCCCTGTTGAGATGGATGGCTATGCTTGGAATTGTAAGCAGAGGACGTTCAAAGTCGACAAGCAGCACTGAAAGATTCCCATCGGCCATTTCACAGGCGACTCTTCCGGCAAGGGAAAGCTCCCGATCAAACCATGACCCCAGCAAGCAACCACCGTATACTTCAACCCCCAACTGGTGATATGTCCCCGTCTTCATGTCTGGCTTTGGCTTTAGCTGTAGACTCGGGCTGTCAGTGTGGGCTGCAAGCATTCTAAACCCATCTGTTTTCTCTTCATCGCGGCCCAGGGTGAAGGCAATGGTCGCACAATTCTCCCTGGTAAGAAAGTATGAGAAACCTTTTTCAAGTTGCCATTGTTCGTTCTCCTGGAGTTGAATAAATCCATGTAAGCGCAGGATATCCTCAATACCGGCAACCGCATGGTAAGGAGTGGGGGAAGAGGAGAGGAAAGAGAATAAAGTTGTATTGTATTGTGATTGGTTCATAGGATATGAGAAAAATAAAAATTTTAACGAAAAATTAGAGGCACTTTATTAAGATATGTCTTTGTAGATTGCAGGAGTTTCTCAGCTGGATGCCATTTTCTGATATGCAGCCAATTTTGATTTTAAACTGCCATAGTTGGATGAAATAATTTCTGAATCAGCGATCTGATTGACGCTTTGATTTTTGGATAAACCGTTATTCAGAGATTCCCCTTTCAATAATGACTCCTGCTCACTTTGAAGGAGTTCCTGTCTGGCCAGTGCTTCTTTGGTATTGGCTTGAGCCGCGATCTGTTTGTCGGCCGCAGACGGGGTGGCGGGAGCCAGGGCGGCACGTTTGATGACACGCATTTTGGCTATTGTTGCTTCCGGGGTATTATCTTCGGCTATATCGATGCCAACTTCTCCACCTACAGCATACGAAGAACCATCAGGCCCTTTCTGATAAGTGAAGGTGGCACCACCTCTTGCGTATTGACCTGCAGCAGATAAATGCGCCTGCTCATGGGTGCGGACTTCTGTATCCCGAGTTTTCATCTGTTGCAGTTGCTTTAGTTCCTCTTGGTCCAGATTATCGGTGTTTTGGTTACTTGAAGAGGATTGCGTTTTGGGAGAGAATCCGAAATGTAAGGATTTATCCTTTGCTTCGCGGGAAAGTGTAACAGTATCCTCTGGTTCTAATGAATTTTTTTGTCCGTCAGTGGGTGGTGATGATTTATCTGTTCTGTTGTTGCCTGCATGGACGAAACTATTTTGTATGACAGTAGTAGGTGTGATTGAATACAGTTCCATAGCAACTCCTTTCGATATGGCTCAAGTATATACCACATTTCAGATGATGGCAAACCGGGATCAGGGTGGCAACGGAGTCATCAGAATTAAACCTTACGATTTCTCCTGTATCGTCAATAACAATATTGCTAGTTATATTTCTCCTGGAGATCATAGAGTGTATCCAGATATTCATCTTTGAGCTGCAAACGCTTGCCACCATTTTCAATTTCTTCTACCAAAGAGCGAATCGCCGGCCTTAGATCAATGCCATGTCCCCCGTTTCCTGCACGATTGGCGCGGTCTATACTGAGAATTGAATAATAGGTAACAATTAACCTTGAAGTGGAATCGCGGCGAAAGAGGTAGAGTCTCCCTCCAATAGTGTTGAGAAAAAATGCTGCATAATCCGTAAGCGTTTGAGGACGAAGGGAGAGAGAATATTCTTTCACCAGATATTTCGGTTCATATGTAAGCTCGTAGAAGGTTTTTAATATGTTTTCAAACGAGTTATTTTCTCTCTCAAGTATCGTTTTGAGGATGTTGATATTGTCTTTGCCGATGATTCTGAAAAAGTGAGCGGTATTTTGAAGAAGAGTAAATAAATCAGTGGTTTCTCCAATGAGGACCGGAGGATTATCAATAAGCTTCTGCAGCAGCTTGGAAAAATGAACCTTGCTCGACTCTTTCAGGGTAAAGGTCTGCATATAAGGTTGCTGGTCGAGATGAGCATAAAATGAATTAATTTGGTCAATCAGCTGTTTATAATTGTTTTGGACGTATAATTGTTGCTTATTTAGGTCTAAAACATCGTTTACAGCAGGTAGTGCTTGATCTACTCCTTGTTCCTCTGATGTTTTTGCTGCAGTGATGTCCGGATTTACAAGTGGATTGCCTGCCGGACTATCGACAGCAGATAAGGGCAAACCTTTTTCAGGCTGCAAGGCGTTTGCATCTGCCTGCTCGTTTGCAGTCGCCCCAGCAGGAGGTGACTGATTTACCGACTGGCCGACAAGAGGTGTTTTTACACTGGAGGATGTCGAGGGGTTCTTTTGAACATAAAAATAAAAACTCGCAACAAATAATATCACAACTACAGCCGCAATATAATTAAAGGTATTTAAGCCTCTTTTTACTTGAGTTCGAGAATGCTTTCTGTCTTCTTGTTCAACCATTGTCTATTCACTTTGTTCAAAAGGTAGATAAAAAGAATCCAGTTAATGATACTGAAAATACTGAAAAGATACTTCATGCTCATTTCAAAGTCACGTAATAATAGGTAGTTTAAATTCAGCTTAGGGCTAAAAACCGGCCGAGTGGAATCGGCACGGATTATTGCCATGTCAATCTATGCAAGTTGTTTTTAATGCTTGACTGATATCAACGAAAACACTATTTTGGGAGCACTAATTTATCAGCTCATCTCAATTTAAGTTAACAATATAATAGATTAAGGCAATAAGATTTCAGTTACTAATATTAATTTAATTTAGGAGGAACGCTAATGGCTATTTCTGTTGTTGGACATGCAAACCCTGATACCGATTCAGTAACTTCTGCAATCGCTTTTGCTACTTTACTCAACGCTCAAGGTATGGAAGCGAAGGCATGCATGCAAATTGCTGCTGCTGATCTGAATCCGGAATCTACTACTGTATTGAAACGTTTTGGCCTGACTGCTCCAGAGCAGCTCATGGATGCTGCTGGAAAGCAGATTGCTCTTGTAGACTTCAGCGATCTCGCTCAGGGTCCGGCAAACTTGGTTAATGCTGAGTTGGTTGCAGTAGTTGATCATCACAAAATTGGTGATGTAACTACCAACAATCCGATTCTCTTCAGGGCAGAGCCAGTTGGCTGTACCGGTACCGTATTGAATAAAATGTTCAAAGACGCTGGTGTTGCAATTCCTAAAGATGTAGCTGGTGGAATGCTGGCAGCAATCCTTAGCGATACCGTAAATTTCAAATCACCCACATGCACAGAAGATGATAAGGCGGCAGTTAATGATCTGAAAGTTGTAGCCGGAGTAACTGATACAGAAGAACTTTTCATGGAAATGTTAAAAGCTAAATCTGCTGTTGATGGAGTTCCTGCAAAGGATCTGCTGTTCCGCGATTATAAAGATTTTGATATGAAGGGTAATAAAGTAGGAGTAGGACAGCTTGAGCTGGCTACTCTTGATCAGGTTGCAAATGTTCGCGGTGCTCTCGTTGAGGCAATGCAGGCAGTAAAAGCAGACGGTCGACATTCCGTACTCCTGATGCTGACCGATGTGGTGAAGGAAGGTACTGATCTGGTAGTTCTTTCCGATGATCCTGCTTTGATCGAAAAGGCATTTAATACCAAGCTTGACGGCAATTCAATGTGGATTCCAGGAATGATGAGCCGCAAGAAGCAGACTGTTCCAAATCTGCAGAAAGCTTTCGGGTGTTAATCAGAATGCTCTGATTACCAACTGTTTTTCCTGGTAATTCCAGAGAAAATCTTAGGGCAGTTACAGTAACATGTAACTGCCCGTTTTTGTTTGCGTACCTTTTCGTTCATCCGGCCGGACAGGCAATGGCAGCTAATTTTTTCTGATAATCAAAATTATTGTCCTGATCGGGTGTGTGGCATTGCATGCATACTTCTGCGGGGGGAAGTCGCAGTGGGGCCATTTCTTCTGGAGAAGAGAGGTGCTGCTTTCCCGGTCCGTGACAGACTTCGCAACCGACTGTTTGGCGATCATTGTTGAGAGAGAGGAGAAAGAGCTTCTCTGATTCAATAGAGGATGTATTTATCTTGCCGGCTGTTACATGACAAGGGAGGCATTGCAGGTTTAAAGACTGGCCAATGCCGGAGAGAGTCGTATATGCTTTAAAATGTCTGGTCTTTTTCCAGAATTCAGTTTGTTTCTCATGGCAAGCAGAGCAGCTCGTGGTACCGACAATCTCATCATTTTGAAGTGCCAGGGGCTTAGCCGGGTCATTCAATTGTAATTCTGAGCGTCGATATCTATTGAACGTAATAATACTGTTTTTTATCTCCTGCACAATGGAAGTGATATTGTTGTTGGATGAATTGGGCTTAACCGGAATAAAAAGAGATGTAAATCTCTTTGGATATTTCACCTCATTTTCAGAGAGTTGTGCTTCTTCTGTTGGCATTTGATCGATAATTTTTTGTCGATAGGACCTCAGCTGATTGATTTTTTCTGAAAAATTTCTTTTTGTTTCAATCTGTTGCTTCTCGAGCAGGCTCAACTGTCGATCAATGGAGTTGATTCTATTCTTAGGATCGGCAATCTGTTGAAGAGAAGAAGGTAACCAGTCACCATGACCCAACCAGGTGATATCCAGTTTTCCTATATATTTACCTCGATGGCCACTTTGGATGAGGAGATTGTGCTGCAATACTTGCGGTTGAATATTTGTCCCTTTTTGATCAGCTGTTACAATGATATCTATCTTCTTAAAGTCATGCTGTATTTCTTCATTTTCAAGCCTGTTTAAGTTGGAGAGGACCACAAGTATGTCGCAGCTGTTTTCAAGTAAGCTTATCTCTTTCTGCAGTGCTTTTCGCCAGTCGCCTATGATGAAATCTTTAAAATCTTTTCCATCAGCTCCAGTTAAGCCAATAATACCTATACTGAGGCTATCTACTTTTTTAATGATGTGAGGTGAAAAAATAAGGCTATCATTGTTGTCATAGAGATTAGCTGCAATCCACGGAAAAGAATTATCCCTTGATAGCTGGAAAAAAACAGGTCCGGCGGAAAGATCATTTGAGCTTATGGCAACCGCATCATAAGACATCGCTTTGTAGGCTTCAGTAATTCCTTGAGCTGTGATCAAGGCAGTTGAATTGTTTATTCCGTCTGCTTCGGAAAGGGCTTTCTTAAAAAGGAGGTTTCCTGCGTCAACAATAACTAACGGTTGTTGTGCTTCAGATCTTAAATTTTCTATTATGTGAGCTTTGCCGGACAGTCCGCCCAGCTGATTGGAATGTCAACCGCACGGTTCGTACTCCCCCAAAACATTACTTGAATAAAGTAGAGAAAAGGAGCCCGGCTTGCTCAGTTTCGTTGATTGACTAAAACCAAAGCTGGCAAGAAACAGGATAATGAATATTGAAAAACATAGAATATGAGTTGGTTTCATTGGACAGACAGCTCTCCTTGAAGGATATTTTTAATACTCCTTAATTGTTTAAGCGGGGTTGGAGGTAATGTAAATCAGAAATTCTCGGTTTCCCTTAGGACCGAGTATTGGGGAGGGGACTGTTCCCCTGCTTATCAATCCGGATTGCTGGACGCAGGATTCAATTTTTTCTATAGCTTTTTGATGTAAGGATGATTCTCCTACCACTCCTCGTGGTCCAACCTCAGCCCGAGCAAGCTCAAATTGCGGTTTAATGAGTGCGATTATTGCTACATTCCGGGCAAAAAGTTTTGAGACAACAGGTAAAAGTGTGGTCAAGGAAATAAAAGAGACATCCATTACTGCGAGATCAATCAGTTCTCCATTGATGTCCTTTGAAGTGATATTTCTGGCATTGAAACGTTCAAGAACAACCACCCGGGGATCTTGCCTGATTTTCCAGGCGAGTTGGCCATAGGCAACATCTACTGCATGTACTCGTTTCGCGTTGTGTTGAAGAAGGCAATCTGTGAATCCACCGGTTGATGCACCAATATCGATACAGATCTGCCCAGAAGGAAAGAGATGAAAATGTGAAAGTGCCTGTTCGAGCTTCAGCCCTCCCCTTGAAACATATCGGCATTTTTCCTTCAGTCGAATTGATGCCTCTATCGAATACAACCGACCTGGTTTGTCTGAAATCTGATCGTCAATAAAAACTTCACCAGCATAGATCATTGCCCTTGCAGCTTCAATTGTCTGTGCAATTTTTTTGCTGATTAAAATTTGGTCAAGACGCTGCTTCAAAACCACACTTTTCTGTCTTTTAGAGTTTGCTCAGTCTATCCTGAGCTGTTGCTGCTTCAGGAGATGAACCATGCTTTTTCAGTAGTTTTTTATAGATAACCTTGGCGGTATCCTTATCGGCAAGTTTTTCAAAAGCCATTCCCTGCTTAAGCATTGCTTCAGGAGACTTACGATCATCTGGGTGCTGGGAGATGATATTTTGATACTGCATGATTGCTTTATCGTAATCTTTTTGATTAAACAGGCATTCTCCCATCATGAAACGGGCCTCCACTCTATTGCTGGAAGCTGGATTGCCAGCAACTTCCTCGAACAATTGAAAAGCATCCTTGAACCTATTGTTTTCGAAGAGTTTCTGTGCATTTTTAAAGTTATCCGAAGGCTGTTCTTCAACGACGGGCTTCGCAACAGAAGAAGTTGGGATCTTCTCAGTTGCAGTTTGGGCAACATCTTCATTTTGTGGGGCCGCCTGTGGTTCTGAAGGGGCCGCGGTCTGTTCAACAACATTAAGCTTGATCTTTTTCTGGTCTAGCCGGATATGGCTGGGAGATCCAGATGACCGGACGTCGGTATTTGCTGATTTAGTACGTGTCTTGGCAAGTTGAGCTGCAAGTGCCGCGTCTTTGGCTCTCCGTTCGGCTTCTTTAATGCGAGCCTCCTGAATTGCCTTAACACTTTCTTGTTGCAATCGCAGCTTCTCGTTGAGTGCTTCTGCAAGTTTTTTATCTTTCTCTCGCTGGGTTTCTTCAAAATTTCTCAGGGCCTCTTCCCGTTTGGCAGCTTCAGTCTCGACCACACTGGAAATAGTTGCTTCGAGTTCCTTATTTTGCTCTTTAAGCCTCTGGTTTAAATGATATGTCTCCTCAAGCTGGCTTTTCATCTCACGAATATCTTGTTCAACAAGATCCACCTGACCAGATGCAGCAGCTTGACGTTTCTGGAGTTGACCAACTGTCGTCGATTTCATATCCTCCAGTTTCTTATTAACGATACGCAGTTGATATCGTAATTCATCAACATCAGTCTGTGCTGCACATTGAATGAGGAAAGGACTAACTGAAGCAATGAGGAGAAAATTCAATACTGTTTTTTTCATGATATGATTTATTTAATAAAATTGTTCTCTGGATAACTTACCTTGACCATTGGGGATAATTCTGGTTGCCGGGAAGAGTGAAAAGTCTTCTTTGAAAAGAACCATTTTTCATTATACCGTATATCTGGTTCTTATTGCCATCACGTTTTGTAAATATGATCTGGTTGCCATCGGGTGACCAGCAAGGTGCTTCGTGGTAACTGAGATCATCAGTAACCTGAACCGGAGCATCGTTTTTGAATGGATTAAGAGTAAATAACTGGTAAACACCATCCCGCAGGCTGGAATAGACAACAAGGTCTTCATTCGGTGACCAACAGGGTTCAGCATTTTCATTACCTTCGAAGGTAAGTCTTTTGACTTTTCTGGTTCGAAATTCCATGAGATACAATTGTGGCTTTCCACTTCGATCCGAAACAAAAACAAAATGGCTACCGTCAGGAGACCAGGATGGAGAAACATTGATTCCAGCGCGGTCTGTCAGCTGTTCAATTATGTCACCTTTTTCGTTTAACAAATACAGGTCAGGATTACCCCCTTGAGAGAGAGTCAGAACCATGGAGTCACCGTCCTTTGACCAGGCAGGAGCGAGATTTAAACCTTTTCGCCTGGAGAGTACCTTGGTGGTTTTACTCTGTCTCAAATCTGTAATATATAAATTCTGATTACCGGTATGATATGAAGTATAAGTTAGATAGGGTCCTCCGGGTACGAAGCGTGGAGAGACAGTGAGATGTTTATGTCGAGTGATTTGTCTGAAGCTTGTACCCAGGATATCTGTAAGATAAACTTCCTTCACATTTTTTTCGCCATTAACAAAGGCGATCCTGGTCGAAGCTATCCCTGGCTTTCCGGTCAATGTTTCTATGACATCGTCGCAAAACCTGAATAGCATCTGGTCCTTTTGGTTTAATGATCCCGAGAAGCTTTTACCCATGATGACTTCATTGCCGGCAACATCCAGCAGACGCATTTCAAATTTGATTGAGTCTGAAGTGATCTCATATTGACCTAGAATGGAATAATCTGCACCAAATCTTTTCCAATCGACATCTTGAACCCCACCATATTCGCTGCTGGGGATTATAGATATAATTCCATGAAAAATAAGCGCCTTGCTTAGAACATCAGCGAGTTCTCTGCCCATCATTTGTTTTTGCTGGCTTTGGGAGATGTTCACAAACCAAGGTACGGCAATGTTGATTTTTCGAGTTTCTGACGCCCTGATATCAAGGTAAACTCGATCTGCACCAATTGAGATCTGTGCTAAACACAACAGAGCAAGTAAAAAGAAGGCCTGTATGATATTAATTCGTTTCATTATATGTAGTTCCATTTTGAATTTTTTTTCTCATCTACTGTATACTCCCTGGCTTGAAAACTAAACCGATTTCGAATCGTTGTTTTTTCATAGCGGCTGGGATCGGAGGCATAGGGTCTGCGGCTTCGAGTGTTTTTATGACAAACTGATCATAAACCCGGTTGCCTGATTTGTTTTCAAATAGCATGTTAGCAATTTTTCCGTCCATATTGATAGTTATTACCACGATCGCAGTTAAGTTGGGATCTTGTTGTAAATAATCCGGCAGTGCCCAGAATTGGTCCAGCCTATTGCGAATAGATGCGAGATATTGGCTTTCAATAAGGCTTGAGCTGCTGCCGCCAGCACTGGAATTAGTAGAGGTTTGATTTCCAGAAACTATCGATGATGTTGTCGGCAGACTGTCGGGAAGCGGTTGTGATTGAAGTAGCTTTCGTTCAGCCTCCAGCGCATCTTGAGCAAGCTTGGCTTTTTCTGCGAGGAGTTCTTCTTCCCGGAGTGCTTCTGCAAGTCTTTTTCTGTTTATTTTTTCAATCTCTTGCCTGCGGTCTTTATTATCTGGTTGCTTGGTTTCTTGAACTATTTTCTTTTTTAAAGGCTTAAGGGAAATCGATTTTTGTGGAGCGGGTGTAATTTTTGGTTGAACAGGGGCTACATTTTGCTGCTTCGTGGCAATCGGAACTGTCTTTTGAACCTTAACTGGAGGTTTGGGGGCAACAACAGCGGGTGGAGGTGTCGATTGTTTTTTTACCGCAGGTGCCGAACCAACTTTTGGTTCGGCAATATTGATAAGACTCACAGTGTAAATATCAGCGAATCTTGGTTTTGCTTTAAAGAAACCTGGTAAATATAATGCTCCCAAAATGATCAGCACATGTAAGCCGATGGCAACATTAAATGGAATTTTCCATTCATTTGACAACATAGCAGTAACTCGATAAACTTGGTCCACTTTTCTACTCTTTTTCCGGTGGCTTGGTGATCATGCCGATTTTGTCAAAACCAACAGATTTTATATCTGCCATAACCGTCACGACGTGGCCGTAAGGAACATTCTTGTCAGCCCTCAGAAAAATGGGTTGATTTTTGTTCGTATTATAATTTTTCTGTAGCTCCTCTATCATAAGAGCTCGAACGACAGAAATATTGTTGATGCTGATATCACCTTCTTTATCAACAGTAATCACAATAGGCTTTTCTTCTTGGCGTAGTGATTTTGCAGTAGTTTCAGGGAGATCCACATTGACACCCTGAGTCATCATCGGGGCGGTTATCATGAAAATTATCAAGAGCACCAGCATGACATCTACCAGCGGGGTTACATTGATTTCAGATACCAGTCTTTTCCTGCCGTTGTTTCTAACCGGTCCCATTTTCTATACCCTGCTCAATAGATCTCGTTCAACGAGATTGAGAAAATCTGTGGAGAAGTTGGAGATCTCTCCTTCTATCTCGTCCAGTTTATTGGAAAAGTAGTTATAAAATATAACCGCGGGAATAGCTACTGCAAGACCAGCAGCTGTAGCCACCAGCGCCTCTGAAATTCCAGGGGCGACAACAGCCAGAGAAGCAGAACCTCTTTGGCCTATATCATGAAAAGAGGCCATAATACCCCAGACGGTGCCGAACAATCCTATGAAAGGTGTTGCGCTCCCTGTAGTAGCCAGAAAGGGAAGACTGCTACCGAGCTGACTCATCTTCTGAAGTGCCGCTTTTCGTATAGCACGTTTGAGGTTATCCATGGTTGCAAGCTGCATATCAAGCGTTTCCTGGGTTTTTGCGTCACCCTTTCTATTGCGGATTTTGTTGATTTTTTCAAGCTCTCCGAATCCTGCAACGAAAACTTCAGCCTGCGGCGAGTATTCATATTCTGAAGCGGTATTGTATGCTTCGCTGAGATTGGCAGAATTCCAGAAGGATTCAACAAAGTCTTCCGAATCAAGCCGTACCTTCTTAAACAAACGGGCTTTCATTATCACAATAGTCCAGGATACAAGCGAAAAGATAAGAAGGGTAAGCATCACCATCTTGCCTACAGGACCAGCATTTAAAATCATATCGGTAATTGAGAGTTGCACGATTACATCCTTGAAAAAAATAACACGAGAGTTTCTTACTATTCCTGCGTGTCCCGGTAAATCCGGAAATTCGTAAAAAATAATATATGAAAGTTAGAATCTGAGAATTGAGGAAAATATCTTACTTGTTTTTGCTAAAAATTCAACAGGTCAATTGATGGAGAAGATAGGGTCCAGCAGGTTTGATTTTAGTTTGAAAAAAAGAGTTATAGATCGGAAGCGATCAGAGTGCAGGCAAAATCTACCTGAACTGCAGTTTTTTCCCTGACCTTCATATTTCCCTTCAAAAAGCTGACCGAAGACATGGTTTCCACCAATTGTACCTTAATACGAACGATATCTCCGGGCAGGACATTTCTTTTGAATTTGGCATTATTAATGCGGGTCAAAACAGGCAAAGTGTGAAGACCGAAATTTTGAGATTGCATCATCTTGCTCATCAGGAGGGCTCCACTCTGAAAAATAGCCTCACAAAGAAGTACTCCCGGCATTATTGGATTTCCAGGGTAATGGCCGGTAAAAACATCCAGATCGACAGGGATAGATTTTTCTGTGATAATAGTATCCCCGGTACAGGAAATGATTTTGTCTACCCACAAAAAAGGTGGGCGATGGGGGATAAGGCCGGCAATTTCTGCTGAAGATTCCATTGATTACAGTCCGCCGCTAATTTCCAATACAGTTCCGGTTATATACGCCGCCCTCTCACTGGCCAGAAACAAAACAGCATCGGCCACCTCATCGGATGTTCCGAACCGACGCATCGGCACCATTTTTTTAAATGCAATCAGCTGTTCCTTGTCCAGGCTGTTTATGAAGTCAGTGTTTATGAAACCGGGAGATACACAATTGACCGTGATTTTTTTCTTAGCAACTTCTTTGGCAAGTGTTTTGGTTAAGGCCACCTGCCCGGCTTTGGAGGCAGCGTAGTTTGCCTGGCCGGAAAACCCAAGGTGAGCGACAGGCGAGGTAATATTGATTATTCGCCCGTATTTATGTCGCATCATGAGCAACACAGCCTGTTTGGACATAAAAAAAGTACCTGTCAGATTGATATCAATTACCTGTTGCCACTGCTCAGTCTGCATCAAAGCCAACACCGCATCTTTGCGGATACCTGCATTATTTATCAGGATGTCGAGGGATTGGTATTTTCCCTCCACCATAGCAAAGAGGGCATTAACCTCAACTTCATTTGAGATGTCACATTTAACAAGTTCAAATTGTGAAGAAAATTTATCATATTCATTGGCAAACGATGCAGCTGCTTTGGTATTTCCAGCATAAACTCCTATAACGTTAGCCCCTGTTTCCAGAAACTTAACCGAAATTGCCCGGCCAATGCCTCTTGTCGCTCCGCTGACAATAACGGTTCGACCATTAAAATCTTCCATATTGTCCTTTATGATCTGAGAAATACGTCTACATCATTTGCGACAATAACACCGTAGTTTATTGCCCCCAGCCAGCCGGACATGATTATTCCAACTGAACCGACATGGAAAAGACCGGCCACTTCTTTGAAAATTGATCGAGATATATCCAATCCTTCGAATTTGGTTCCAAAGGATGTTCCTCGGGTGTGCAGGGTATAGCTGTTGAATGTCTTTGGTGTCGCCGCTTCTGCCCAATCAATTTTGTCTTTTACGCCGGGAAGATATTTCTCCAGATCTGATATGGATCTGGAAATCAGAGACTGTTTTTCAAGTTGGTATGTCTGCTCGTCGAGATATGCCCAATCTTCGTAGCGGCTGTTCATGGATGCGACGATGGTGTAATGTTCGGATCCGGGCCTCGTTTTTGGATAGTAAATAGAAAATGTTTTCGATTTAGTCTTCATGTCGAGAAGTTCTTCAGAATCAAATTCCGGTGATTTGGAAGTGAAAAGGAGATCACCCACATCCTCTATTCTGTCTCCTTCCCGTATCCCGAGGTAGACTTGGCAGCTTGAGGTGTTGACTCTGATTTTGTCAGCCTTTTCGAGGAAATCATCAGAATATACCTCACGATCGGTAAGATTCTTTATGGTATTAGTGATCCCGCTGTTTGAAACGACTGCTTTAGAAGAAATTATAGTATCACGAACAGAGATCCCTCTGACCTTTCCTTTTTCTGTAATAATCTTGTCAACTTTCGCGTTGGTACAGATGGTAACACCATTTTTCTCAAGTTCACTGGTCATCATCCCGATTAACTTATCAGTACCACCCTCAAAGGTGAAGACACCTTTGTTCATGAAATTGGAAAAAACGATACCGTAAGTTATTGCAGGGTCGTCCAGGGTCGAACCGTTAGCGTAGGTAATCGGTTCCATGAGCAACCTGTGTACATCGCTTCTTCCCGGGAAAAAACGTTCGAACAACTCTCTGGTTGTCATTGTCCGGTCATCAAAAAAATTCATGCCTGCAACGGTTTCGAAAAATTTGTTGATTGTATCTACAGGAATTTTAAAATGAGACTTCAACAACCCTGTGAAATCGTTTTTATCAAAGGAAGTACGCAGAGAAAACTGGGGATTGTCAAAGACAATATTAGGCAGTTGCACGATAGATTGCATGATTGCCTTATTCCAGTATTTCTTGCAGGTTTTAACCATCCCGTAAGGGAAACCGTGGAGGGAAATATCAAAGATATGACCTCGGCGTTTAAACCAGGTGGAAAGGCCTCCCAATCTGTGGTGGTGCTCCAGGAGCAGGATTTTATGTCCGCAATAAGCCAGCCGGTTTGCCGTAGTGAGACCACCAAGGCCGGAACCTATTACTATGACATCGTATTTGTCATCTATTTGAGAAAATGAAACAGGCATAAGGTAACAACTTAATGATTGAAGATCTCCATGGTGATTACTTCGAACCGGCCTTGGGTCTTAGTTGGAAACCTGATTTTCTAGTATCCTTTATAACTTCGGTAAAATATGTTGATTAACGATTGATACTCCGCTGAGCATTGATCCAATAATACCAAGAAATCCCTGATCGGTACCGGCGAGAAAAAGATTGATGAATCCGATATTTCCGTCTTTTGTTTTCAGAGGGTTTCCATAAATAGCACCGTTGATCTTTGAAGTGTAACGCTCAATGGTAACAGGAGTAAAAGAATTTTCATATACAATATTTGCTGTGAAGCTGCCAATTATATTCTCAAGACATTGTCCTGAACGGTGGGATGTCAGCTTTTTTTGAGCTTTGTATTGATCAGCGTCTCCTGCGAGTGTTTTCCACTTCGAATAATTTGCCAGATGTGTTGAGCGAACTTCTTTTAAATCTTTCCGTTCCAATCCCTCGAAATTACGGGGAAAACATATGACTCCACTCGAAAAATCGGCATAATCATCAGGCTTTTTGTAAGAGAAAGTGGGAGCATTATTGTAGAAAATAATTGTTTTATGCAGGGGAAGGGCCGTCGCCCCTTCAGTTACCTGATAGATATTTTCGACAAAACCGAGGCGGTGATCATCGGCTGGAAGTGTGTCGGCACTGTCTCCGAGAAGGCTCATGGTTTCGTTCAGGCCTATTGTCGACAGGAGATGGTCACACTCGATAACTTCTCCTGACGCAAGAAGAACTCCAATGGCTTTTTTCTTGTAATGGATAATTTTTTCAACCCCACAATTCTTTTTTAGTTCTCCTCCCAATGCCAAATAATGTTCAAGGAGAAGATCAAGAAAATCCTTGATAGTACCCTGAGGGCGAAACATTCCTTCCTGGTAAATAGCCCGGAACATGATAGCGAATTGCGATAGATCCATATCATCTTCGTGGCTGGAACCATAGTACATCAAGGGGCAAAGAATCATATCCACAAGGAGTGGATCTTTTAGTATACCGGTGAGAAATTCTTTTGTAGAAGTGAATGGGGTTGGGATAAAGGGATCAAATCCATGAAGAAAGACAAGAAGCTTTTGAAAATTATCGCTGGCTTTTGGGAAAATTTGGCATATTTCAGTCTGAAATAGATCGAAATCGTTGGAGAATTTTATTGCAGTGCAACCACTAAAGACAATTTCGCTTTGATATTGCTGACAAATGGTGAACTCTTCTCTTCGTAACTTTAATTGGCGAAGCAACCTGTTTAATGGCGCTTTTTTGTCTTTAGGGTCGGCGTAGTTGGTTATAGCATGCAGGCCGGTTTCGAACAGAGTACCATTACGGTAAAAATAAGAATTGAGGCCACCAAGTCGGGAATGTTTTTCAAGGAGGAGGACATGGGGGTTAAAACGTGCTACTCGAATGGCGGCGGCCAAACCTGAAAGACCACCACCAATAACCAAAAAGGGAACTCTCACAACATCAGGCGTCTTTTAAAAGCGGCTCGAGGTACTTTGCGCAACTATTGAGAGTGGCGAGGTGAGGATAATCGTCCTCGGGGATCTGTAGCTTATGTCTTTTTCTCAGCTCCATCACGATATCAAGAAAGTCCATGGAATCCAGATCCAATTGGTCACGTAGTGGTTGATCCGCATCCAGACTGTCAAAGTCTGCCTCGTCATCAATATCTTCAATAATTTCCAGTATCAGATCTTTAATTTCTTCACTTGTCATGAAATTCTCCAGCTTCGACGTGTGGGGTAAAAAGTTTCAAAATAGTATAATCCCTTAAAGCGCAGGGAGTATGTCTTTTATTATTGGCAAAACACTTCCTATAACATACCTGTGCTTTCTTGTTTATATTTTTTTTCACCAAACATAAAAAATTAGAGGCCGGTATATTTTTTTACAATAACTGTTGAGTTGATGCCGACCATCCCAAAAGAATTATTTAATATGGTATTAATAGATTCAGCCTGGATCGATTTGTTGATTACAAGATTGTTGAGGTCACACTCCGGATCGAGATTTTCTATGTTTATTGTCGGGTGCACAATTCCATCGTCAAATGATGGCAGGTTCCCGGCGAGTTCCAAAACCCCCGCAGCCCCCATTGCATGACCAATAATGCTTTTGGTATTGTTTATGTAAGTGGTTCGGCAGTTGGAAAATACTTCCCGTATTGCTTTGCATTCTTCAATATCGCCTTGCTTTGTTCCAGTGGCATGGGTGTTGATTATATCTATATCTTCAGCATTGAGTTTGGCTCTCTGTAATGCCAGTCGCATACACTCAGCCTGTCGTTTACCATAAGGGAGAACAAAATCCCTGGCATCGGAATTCATTGCATATCCGACAATCTCCCCGTAGATGTGAGCACCTCTTTCCAGAGCCTTCTCGATATACTCGAGAACGTACACACAGGCACCCTCCGAAATGACTATGCCGTTTCTGTCCATATCGAATGGACGGGAGGCAAGTCTGGGGTCGTCCGCCTCGCCAAGTGCTCCCTGTGCCTTAAAACTTGCAAAGATGCCAAATGATCCGACTGATTCCGAAATCCCACCAGCAAGTGCCATATCGACTTCACCCAACCTCAGCATCTGAACGGCCTGAATGAGAGAGGCGTTGCCGGCAGCACAAGCGGCCCCAATGACGTAATGTGGACCGGTAATACCCAGGTTCATCGTAATCTCACCGGCAGGATTGTTTAATACAGTCCGCGGATTGTGGTGATGGGTCCAGTAATCCGTATTATGACCGTACTTACTTATATTATAAACTTCATTTTCTGTTTCTACCGTACCGTGTTCAGTGAGGCCGATATATACGCCTATTTTGGAAGAATCGTACATTGCGATATCGAGATTGCCATTTTTTAAAGCTTCATTTGCGCAATACACGCCCAGACATCCGGCACGGGTGCCTTTTTTGTTTTCTTTCTTTTTCCTATAAAGAGTTTCAGGAAACGTACATATTCCGGCAGGAGCTTTGCCAAAATATCTCAAATCGATTTCCTTAATTTCACTTATACCGTTGATTAATTTTTCTCTGTATTCTTGAATATTTGAACCATTTGGTGCGGCGAGTCCGATTCCGGTGATAACTATTCTTCGATTTTGCATGGTAAGTAATATCTTATACTGAGGAGTTATATATTGAAGAATTTCAGCTGTTGCATAAGAACAGCGACGAATAACGGTGCAACGCTGCGGCTTTTCGAACCTTGCGTCAGGATAGAGGCATGAAGATTAGAGTAATTGTCTGAAAAATTCAACAAGAATAGTAGTTATGTTAATTTATAGCGCTATAATGTGATACTGTTTAAAAAAAGGTGAAAGTATTCGATAAATTTTCCAATTGCTGTCATCGACAGAAGAGAATTTCAGTGCAGTAATTTACTATCATCGGTCTTTGTAATTGGTTACAATAGGCTTATAGATTTATTCATTTTCTTAAACATTCTGGGCATCTTCATCAATTATGATTGAGTTCTCGTTACCCTCTTTGAGATACCTCTGATGGAAAATAAATATAGCAAGCACCCTGAAACCTTGAGAAATATCAAAGAGAAAATTGCTTCTGCAGAAAAAGAGCGTCGTGAACTGCGATTTTCTTACTCTCTCGATAATTTTAACCATGGAAATATTCAGGTTCTGAAAAATGATGAATTTTATACGGAGCTGGAATCATATCTATCGAGTCCTTCTTCTGATAAAAAAGACAAAAGTCAACAGAGTCTCCTGTGTCTTTGTAAGGCGGTAGTCGCGGAAGACATCCAGGTGAGAGAGAGAGCTTCGGCATTGCTCTCCTCTGCTGCTGAATTTTATCTTAACCTAAATGACAAAGAGATCATGCTCCTTCTGATGCGTGGCCTTTGTGGCTGGCTTGAATTCGAAACTGAAATGCTTCCGGGCTTTGCTGTACTGAATAGCAGGCTTGAAGCTGTTTCATTCTGGTTGTTGAATAATTCATGTTGGGAAGAAGCGGAAAAGGTATTTGTTCTTCTGGACCGGATTCAGTCGGGTAGCTTAAAAAAGAGTAAGGTCATTAAGAGTCTCACAGGCAAAACTTTACAGAATTTCGGTAAAAATTTTATTCTTGAAAAGCTGACAGACGAGTATCTACAGGAAAATGAACAACAGCAGCTATTCCAAAACATATTACACTGCATTGGTCATGAGGTTGTCGTATATCTGCTCAACAGGGTTATCCACAGTGACAACAGAACCGAAAGACTCGATCTGCTCAAGCTGATTTCATCGTTTGGTATTTTAGCGATTCCTGCTCTGGAGGATTGCCTGGAGGGTAATCCTCCATGGACTGTCGTTCGAAACGTAATTTATATAGTTTCTGAAATCGGGCATGATGGAAATTATGCCCTGATTGCGCCATATTTTAGACATGCTGATGAACGGATACAACTTGAAATGATACGTTGCATCTTGAAATTAGGTGGAAAAATGATGAAGCCCCGATTAATTATGGGGCTTGGTATTGTCAGAGATCGACTGAAAATTCATATACTTCATCTGCTTGCCGAACAGGAGGACAACGATAAAAAAGTTTTAAAAGAACTTCTGGATTTAGTCGGAGATGGTAAAACCTTCACTGCGCAGTCCAGTCACGATGTGATGTCTGCGCTCATTGCGATCCTGAAAACATTTCCTTACACTGAGAGTGTTGGATTACTTGAGAAAATGCGGGTTGAATTGAAAAATCAACAGGGAGCTGAACTACTTTTGCTCCAAATTGATGATGCGCAAAAAGTAATTGAGCCGCAAATCAGACATAAACTTCAGAATGTCAAAGATTTTCAGGATATTGTGTCTTTTGCCAATGACCCCGTCCAGCAACAGCTTGCCTTCGAAAAGGTAAGAAAGACCGAAGAAGAGATTCAGGTGCTTTTGCGCGCTGGTAAAACGGAGCAGGCTGGACAGTTGATTTATGATATGGCAACGGCTTCTGCAAAGGCTAAAGATTTCTCGGTGGCAGAAATGTTACGGGACAGGCTCCTGGAGATTAACCCAATGGCGCTGGGAGAGGTTATCCAGCTAGGCGATTTCATTGATGAACAAAAAAACACTTCAATCAGCAGTCACCATCTCGAAATATGGAGTGAGCTGTATGAGGAAATGACAACTGATGAATTTAACGAACTTTATTACGCCCTGCGGCAGGAAAATTACCATAAGGGTGATGTCATTGTTCAAAGCGGTGAGACTGACAATAACTTGTATTTTCTTAACTCCGGCTATATTAGTCTCAGCTGTAACATTGGCGGCAGAGAAGTTTTTCTTAAAAGAATGCAGCCAGGCAATGTTCTTGGCGACGATCAATTTTTTTCAACTTCTGTTTGGACTATTACCCTCCGGGCCCTTAGTGAAATTCAGGTGAATGTTCTCGATCATGCTATGTTGGAAAAAATTAATAAAAATTATCCAAATATTGAGGAGAAATTAAGGAAATATTGCCTAAAGCATGCCCAAGTGCGAGAATTGCTGAAAATGGCAGGGGATGATCGTCGGGAGTATCCTCGTTTTTCAGTGGATCTCCCTGTGCAGAATGTTTTAATGGACCCTTATGGCAATAAGGGAAATCGCACTTTTGTCGGGCAACTTTTTGATATCTCTAAACAGGGATTTGCTTTTACTATAAAAATTTCAAACAGTAAAAGTGCGAGGCTTCTTCTTGGCAGACATATCATGACAACCATAATAATTGGAGATAAAAAAATGCCGCAACAAGAAGGTGTTATCGTCAGAGTAAGGCAGCATGAACAGATGGAGAATGATTTTTCCGTACATATTAAACTCTCTAAAGAAATCGATGACATTTTCTTTAAAGAGATATCTTCTGTTGCCACAGGAAATCAATCACTCCATTAAGGGCGCCGTTTCTGAAAGAATGCTTAAAAAAAAACTCATTGTTCGCGGGCTGGAAATTTACCCTCCTATTGCCCTGGCCCCAATGGTAGGAATTTCCCACTCTGCCTTTAGAAGCCTTGTGCAGGGTGAGGGTGGAGTTGGCCTGCTGTTTACTGAAATGCTCGCTGCAAGAAGGCTTCCTCATGACAGCGCCTTATGTTCACCTTTATTGATAAGGCATGAGTCGGAAAAACCTCTCATCTACCAAATTATTGCTGCAGATGTGGCCGATATCGACCCCGCTGTTGATAAATTGCAAATGCTGGGAGCAGAAGGCATTGACCTGAATCTTGGTTGTCCGGCACCAATCCAAAGACGTCAGGGGGCAGGGGCTGTGCTTGCCGGCAATCAGGAACAGCTTGGGAAAGTACTTCGTCGTCTCAGAAAAAAGACTGATTTGCCTGTCAGCGTGAAAATAAGACTTGGTGCTCTTCACGCAGTTGATAAATTGAGAGCTTTCTGTTTATTTCTTGAGAAAGAGGGGGTCGACATGATTACGATTCATGCGAGACTGGATGGAGAAAAATTTTGTCGCAAGCCCCGATGGGCGATAATTGGTGAAATAAAAGAGTCTGTTACTGTGCCGATCATTGCAAACGGAGGGATTTTTTCTCCATCAGATGCAAGAAAATGTATAGAGCTCTCAGGCGCGGATGGAGTGATGATAGGCAGGGGTGCTGTTGAAAGGCCATGGTTATGCGATGATATAGCGAGAGAAGTCTACGGTATTGGTGATTGGTATTGGTGTTAAGCAAAGAGACAGATCCGAGATTTATTTTCAGTTTGTTAACTTGCTTGAGCAGCGATTTCCACCGGAAAGACGCTTAGGACGTTTAAAACAATTTACTCGGTATTTTGCCGCTTCCTTTCGGTTTGGCCATCATTTCGCGGCATCCATTCAAAACAGTAAAAGCATTGAGCAGGCGCTTCGGAGGGCGCATCGATTTTTTGCTCAGAATTGTTCTAACACTCCACGAGGTAATTCTGTTGACTCTCCGTGTTTTGCGGGTAGTCTGCCCAACCCCTACTCCGGGGATAACTCTTTTTAACAAGGTGAAAGAGATGATCGATCTTATTAAAAAAGCTGTTTTGACAGGTATTGGGGTTGCTTCCCTGACCAAAGATAAAATTGAAGATATCGCCAAAGAATTGGTAGTTAAAGGGAAGATGTCAGAGCAGGAGGGAGAAAAATTAGTTCAGGAAATGCTCAATCGTGCAGAAGAATCAAAAGAATCAATGAAAAATCAGACAGAGAGCCTCGTGAAAAGCACAATCGAGAAAATGAAAGTGGCCCGGACTGAGGATATTGAACTCTTAAAAGGTGAGATTGAGCGGTTGAGAGAAGAGATCGCCGCATTGCGAAAAGAGACAGAGTAGGGTGGGGTGCTCCAAAAGTATAGAACTGTTTTTAAAAGAATTTTGTGCGTATTCCATCGGTCAGAATTTTCATTTCGCCAAGCTTACATATATGGAGAATCAGGCCGTACAAGGTAGACGCGACCAGGATCAGTGAGAATAAAGAGACCATCTGGTGAATGATGGAACCATGTAGCCAGACATCAAAATATGGCAATGCAGTACGGAGCAGTCCGATGAGAACGGAGGTCGCAAATAAAACTTTCACGAGGCTTTTGCCTAAGTAGACAAGGTCAAAACCCTGCATATTTTTGTATAATACGATCATGAGAAAAAGAAAGTTGATCAGCATGGTGCAGGAGGTGGAAAAAGCAATTGACAGGTGCTGAAAGCGGTCAATGGTTAAGCTGATTATTGTGATGTTGATAACAATCGCAATAAAGCTGGCAATAACCGGATAGCGTGTTTTATCAAGCGCGTAAAAAGCGGGAACCAGGATTTTGTTCGCGCTGTACGCAAACAGACCTATTGAATACAGTGCAAGAGTCTGGGCGGTTGCGAGAGTGTCTTGTGATGTAAAGGCACCGTGCTCAAAAATAAGCCGTATGATTGGCTCTGCAAGGACTATGAGCCCTGCCGTAGCGGGGAGGGTCAAGGCAAAAACCATAGTGAGGGATGAAACCATGGTCTTCTTCATTTCTGCAATGTCTTTTTTTGCAGCCTGTTTGGCAAGTATTGGAAGCATCGCGATTGATAAGGCTACTCCGAAAACTCCAATGGGCAGTTGTACAAGTCTGAAGGCATAATTCAGCCATGAGACGGAACCTTCGGCACAGGAAGAGGCAAAATTGGTGTTGATGAATATGTTGATCTGGGTGGCGGACAGGCCAATGGTGGCAGGGATCATCAGCTTTAGAATCCGGATCAGTCCTGGATCTGAAAGATTTAATACGGGTCTGTATCTAAAACCGGTACCAAGCAGCGAGGGGATTTGGATTCCAAGTTGCAGCAGTCCTCCGATGAGTGTGCCGATAGCCATGCCGACTATTGCCGGTTGTCCAAAATGTGGCAGGAGAAAAGCCAGACTGGTTCCACCTATAAGGGAACCAAGATTAAAAAAACTGGATGCTATTGCCGGAACAAAAAAACGTCCTTTGGTATTTAAAACTCCCATCACCACCGCAGAAAGTGAGATAAAGATGAGAAAAGGCATCATTATCTGAGTAAGCCTTACGGTAAGGACACTTTTACCGGCGATCAGACTGAAATCAGGTGCCAAAAGAGAAACCAGTGATCCGGCAAAAAAAATTCCTGCTAAAGTGAGAAGGCTGAGAAGAATGAGTATAAAGGTTAAAACATTGGACGCCAATCGCCAGGTATCCTCTTTGCTGCGGTTTGTGTCATATGCCGAAAACACGGTAACAAATGCAGCCGATAGCGCACCTTCACCGAAGAGATCTCTCAACAGGTTAGGTATTCGGAAGGCAACGACGAACGAGTCATAAGCATATCCGGCACCAAAAAGTCCGGCGAAAACCTGCTCCCTGGCAAGACCGAGGATGCGGCTACACATTACGGCAATGCCAACGATGGCGGCAGATTTGGCTATTATGCTTTTATTGGTTGGCTGGTCGATCAACTGACAATTATCCGGGAAAAATCTGAAATAGTGATTCGCGCTGCCAGCATACCCCGATTATATGAAATATGCCACAAAATCATCATATTGATTTGAATCAGTTGGTTCAACAGCAATATTTCTTTTTAAACACTTTGCAGTCGCTGTTCTCTCTTGACTTTGTATTTTGAAATTGAATATATGAGTACTGTCTTCTAGTATTGAATGGAGGCCAGAGCGAGTGGAGTATGTCGTCGTAATTTGGATATGGCATTGATAAATCGTCGTTTTAGAGGAGATACGAATGCAGGAAACAAATATGGTCAGGAATATCGCAATAATTGGTCATGGTAATTGTGGAAAAACATCTCTTGCTGAGGCAATGCTTTTCACGTCCGGGAAAATAAACAGGCTTGGTAAAGTTGATGATGGCAATGCAGCGATGGATTACGAAGAAGAAGAAATTGCCAGAAATATATCTATCAATACAAGTTTTCACAATTACAGCTGGAAGAAGCACAGTGTGTTTATTCTTGACACACCTGGCGATGATAACTTTCTAAATGAGACTGTTTTTGCCTCACATGTTTGCGACAGTGCTCTCTTCACTATTGGGGCAGTACTGGGAGTCAAAGGGCAAACCATCAAGTTCTCAAACATCATAAAAGAGAGAAAGCTGCCTACTCTCATTGCCATTAATAAAATGGACAGAGAGCGTGCAGACTTTCATAAAACTATTGCCGAAATCAAAGAATCCCTGGCTTTTAATCCAGTTGTCATTCAATTGCCAATTGGTGCAGAAGATAATTTTAAAGGATATGTTGATATAATTAAAGGCAAGGCTTTCCTTTATGATGATGATAAGGGTGGAGTGAAAGAAACTGATATTCCTGATGATTTAGCCGATGAAGTCATCTCGCTTCGTGAAAGCCTGATGGAAAATGTAGCCGAAACCGACGATGAGTTAATCGAGAAGTTTTTGGAAGAAGGCGAACTGACTGGGGAAGAACTGTTGACAGGTTTGAAAGCAGGTATAGCTGCTGGAGCTGTTGCCCCTGTTTGTGTCTGTTCCGCCACCACTAATAAGGGAATCAGCCCACTTCTTGATATTATTAATGACCTGATGCCTTGCCCTTCCGATCGTCAGCCTATTACCGCCCATAAAGTAGGTAGTGACGAAATTATCGAGATTAAACCCACTGCGGAGGAACCATTTACCGCACTGGTATTTAAAACCATGGCCGATCCTTACGCCGGTCGTCTTACTATTTTTAGAATATTCAGTGGGATCCTAAAAGGTGATAGCTTCTATAATTCCACCAAAAAGACAGCTGAACGTTTTGGGCAGCTTTATGTGCTTGAAGGTAAAGAGCAGAAACCTGTCGATAGTGCAGGGCCAGGGATGATCATTGCCGTTGCCAAACTTAAGGAAACTGCAACCGGAGATACCCTGTGCGACGCCTCAAAGCCAGTGATACTGGAAGCTCCCGAACCCCTAAAGCCAGTAATTTCCTTTGCAGTAAGTGCCAAAAAAGGCGATGAAGAAAAAGTTTTTTCTTCCATAACCAGAATGCTTGATGAGGATTTGACTTTAAGTCTTACCAGGCAACCACAAACAAAACAGGTCCTCTTGTCTGGTGTAGGGAGAGTTCATCTTGATGTGGTAGGTTCTAAGATTAAGAAAAAATTTGGTGTCCAAATGGAGCTTAGTACTCCAAAAATTCCGTATATGGAAACCATTCGATCGTCAGCCAGGGTACAGGGGAAACATAAAAAACAAAGTGGCGGTCGTGGCCAATTTGGTGATTGTTGGATAGAAATCTCTCCACTGCCTGGTGGTGGTTATGAATTCATTGATAAAATCGTCGGTGGTGTAATACCGCAGCAATACAGACCGGCTGTCGATAAAGGCATACAGGAGGCTATGGAGAAAGGTGTTCTGGCAGGCTATCCGGTAATCGATGTGAAAATTGCTTTAGTTGATGGTTCTTTTCATAATGTGGACTCATCGGAGATGGCTTTTAAGATAGCCGGGTCTCTCGCATTTAAAAAAGGTGCTCAGGAAGCCGGATTAGTTTTGCTTGAGCCCTACATGAATATGGAAATCAGGGTTGGAAAGGAAAGCGTCGGAGATGTTATGGGTGATCTTAATTCACGGCGTGGCAAGGTCATGGGAATGGATTCAGCTGATGGTCTTGAAGTGATTAATGCCCAGGTGCCCCAGTCTGAAATTCTAACCTATGCAACTGATCTCACTTCGATGACAGGTGGGCTTGGAAGTTTCAGCATTTCTTTTTCTCACTATGAAGAAGTACCCGCCCAAATAGCTGAGAAGATTGTTGCTGAAGCTAATGCGGAAAACAACTAAGGAAAGACAGAACTGATATGCGCGAACAATATACCTTTGCGGTTCTCACAATGAGCGATAAAGGCTCACGAGGGGAGCGGGAAGATACCAGTGGACAATATCTTCAGGAAAGGCTGGCTGAAGAAGGTTATATTTTACAGTCTTATCAGGTTATCCCTGACAAGAAACAGATAATAATCGACAGTCTTATTGCGCTTGTTGATCAACAGAAAATTTCTCTTATTGTTACCACTGGCGGTACCGGAGTTTCGCCATCGGATATTACCCCTGAGGCAATGGCTTCAGTTATTGAACGGGAAATTCCCGGAATGGCGGAGGCCATGCGAAGTGCAAGCCTGTTAAAGACTTCACGGGCTATGCTTTCCAGGGGTAAAGTTGGCATACGACAGCAGAGTTTAATTATTAATTTACCCGGCAGTCTAAAAGCCGTAAAAGAAAATCTCGAGGTTGTTCTGCCGGTTATTCCACATGCTCTGGAAAAAATCAGGGGCGGAGAGAGTGATTGCGGAGTTATATGAGTCAAGCAAGGTGATAGCAAAAAATTGTATATCACCTTGCTTGAACTTTAACGTATGCTGACGATATTATTAATTATTCTTGCCGTATTTCTACAGTAGTCGTTTCCCCTGTAGCCATTGGAGCAATTTCGCCAATGATATAAGCTCCTTCACCGACGGCTTCAAAATGGTGACGAATGTCGTTTGCTTTTGTTTCATCGACAATAACGAGCAAGCCGATTCCCATGTTGAAGGTGCGATACATTTCATCTTGAGGAATCTCACCTAATTTTTGCAGGAATGGGAAAATAGGTGGCAAAGGCCAGGTTGTTGTGTCGAGAACCGCTTTATAGCCCTTTGGTAATATGCGCGGAATGTTATCTATAAAACCTCCACCTGTATTATGTACCATGCCGTTAAGGGGGTAATTCTTAAGAACATTGAGCACCGACTGGACATAGATTTTTGTCGGTTTTAACAGCTCTTCGCCCAATTTACAACCGAGTTCGTCGATGTATTGTTCGATGTCGAGATTGTGATCTGTAAAACAGATTTTACGAACAAGAGAATAACCGTTTGAGTGGAGGCCACTCGAAGTAAGACCAATGATCTGGTCTCCGGCACGGATGTCAGAGCCATCAATAATTGAATCCCGGTCGACGATTCCGGTCACAAACCCTGCAAGATCGTAGTCCTTGTCTTTATACAATCCTGGCATTTCAGCAGTTTCACCGCCCACGAGCGAACAGTGGGCTTGTCTGCAACCCTCGGCAATCCCAGAAATAACTTCTTTGGCGATGGACAGTTCCAATTTGCCGACGGCAAAATAATCAAGAAAGCACAAGGGAGTGGCTCCGCCAACTATCAGATCATTTACGCACATGGCAACAAGATCAATTCCGATGGTGTCATGTTTATTGCAGAGATGAGCGATAGCGAGTTTTGTTCCTACACCGTCAGTTGAGTTGACGATAACCGGCTTTTTGTATTTGTTGGTATCGATTGCAATATGCGAAGAAAATCCGCCGATGCCACCAAGTACACCACGCTGGTGGGTAGAGGCGACAATATCCTTGATCTCGTCGATGAATGCATTGCCTTTGTCGATATCTACACCGGCTTCACTATATTTACTCTTGGTTGGTTGGCTCATGTTGACAGATTGTGATTTTTGATTGTATTTGGACCGAAAGACAGATCAGTTATTGAAAAATTATTCAGAGCTATAATATTAAGGGCTCTCTGAAATTGCAATGCAATTGCATCAAGTTTGGTGAAATGTTAACAGATAGGAACACTTTGTTAACTCCACATTGAAATAATTATGGTGTTTTGTTAGATACCCCTGTTATGAAATTACTTACACTGCTTATAGGTCTCGTTTTAATTTTGGAGGGCTTGCCTTATGTGGCTGCCCCTGAGGCAATGCTTACCTGGCTGAAAAAACTGAGTGATACAAGCCCCAATCAGTTACGATCAATGGGGTTGTTTGCCATGGTAGTTGGACTATTGATGATTATTATTGTACAAAAAACATCCTTTTTTCAATAATGATACCTAAAATTTCAATAACATGCCTCCCAGGCTGAAAATTTTCGCTTAACCATCTCGGAAAATGCTGGTCTTCCTGTTGCACTGCTAAAAGAAAAACATCAACCATCATCCGTCTTCCGCTTTCAGTTTAAAATCTCCTCGTTTGAGGTCGTTGTAATGTTTTAAATTGCTTAAATCAGGTAGGAAAAAAATTGAAATTGACCTTAGGAAGCAATTACAGGTAGAGTGCATTGCACATAAGGATGTACCTGTTCCGGGCTTTGACCCGATTCCTTTTAAATACAATGTTCTTCGGTATAAGTTATGGTAGTCAAAAGTAAAATGGAACTTATCGGCAATGAAGGGATGGTCCTCCTGGATATGGTTAGACGCTTAAACAGGCGAGGGGCCATTGATCATCTTTTAAAGCTTATCAAGAAGACACATCCTGCAGACATGGCCTGGGTCTATCGTCACCTTGGGGAGATCGAAAGAGCTGCGGTTTTCAATCTTATTGTTAGAACAGACTCTGTTGGTGGGTTTTTAAGTGAGTTGGATGGTTCCCTGGTGACAGAATTGGTCAAGGGGCTTACCCCCCAATATATGGCTGAAATTCTCTCTGCAATGCCATCTGATGACGCAGTTGATATCTTGGAAGTTCTTCCTGATACGATTGCTGATGAAATCAGGGAACAGATGGGTAAAAAAGATCGGGATGAAGTTGAGGATCTACTGCAATATGATCCAGAGACTGCCGGTGGGTTGATGTCTCCTGATTTCATGTATCTTGACGAAGAACTTGTGGTCGGTGATGCCGTTAAAAGTGTGCAGAAAAGAAGTGCTGAAAAAGAAATGGTATTTTATCTGTACATCACCCACGGAGAACATAAGTTGTCCGGAGTAGTTTCTCTGCGGGAATTATTGATGCATCCCGCAGAACGCAAACTCAAAGAAATTATGAATCCCAATGTTATTTCGGTTACGACAGACACCGACCAGGGTGAAGTTGCTCATGTTGTTGCAAGATATAATTTTCTGGCAGTACCAGTGGTCGATTCTAATTATACACTGGTAGGCATTGTTACAGTAGATGATATTATCGATGTTATCAGAGAGGAAGCTTCTGAAGAGTTCCTGCAGATGGCAGGTGCTGGTAAAGACAGGGAAATTTTACTCAAATCTATAAAAGAAAACGCCTTTATCAGGGCACCATGGCTACTCGCTTCGTGGATCGGCGGGATAGTGGTCATGCTGATTATTGGGAATTTCCATGATGAACTTACCAAGGTAATTGCCTTGGCTTCCTTTATTCCCATTGTTCTGGGAATGGGAGGAAATATTGCCACCCAATCATCCACAATTGTTGTGAGAGGGATTGCTACCGGCAGAATTAATCTTGATGAACCCTTTCGTGTTATCCTGAAGGAAATGCGGGTGGGACTTATTCTCGGGCTCATTTTTGGATTATTTTTAGGAATAATTGCCTTTTTGGGTTTTTCGGAACCGGCCCTCTTAGGTGTTGTCGTGGGGCTGTCTATCTTCTTTAATATGGTTATGTCAGCTACACTCGGGACGTCGATCCCTCTTATCCTGAAAAGATTTGATATCGATGCAGCAATCGCAACAGGTCCTTTTGTCACAACTTCAATGGATATCCTCGGCACCCTTATGTTTTTTTTAATCGCTAAGTTCTTTCTCAACTTATAATACTTGATAATAGGTCCTTTGATTCTGTCCATCATATGAAAACGTCACCTCTTGCAATTATTGTTATTGGCTGTCTGATTGCCTGGCTGCTTTTCACTCCGGTTAAAAGGTTTGTGGGTACCTTTAATGTTGAACCGCGTGCCGTCACGGCGCGTGGTGATTTGGCTGATGATGAACTGAATACTATAGATATTTTTCGAGCAAATTCTCCTGCGGTTGTCTATGTAACCAGTATTGCCCTCAGGCGCGGCTTTTTCTCACTCAATGCGGTGGAAATACCACAGGGAACAGGTTCAGGTTTTGTCTGGGACAATGATGGACGAATCGTTACCAATTATCATGTTATAAGCGATGCGAATCGGGTTCAGGTAACCATGGCGGATAATTCCATCTGGAAGGCTGTTTTAGTAGGTGTAGCGCCTGATAAAGACATAGCCGTTTTGCAGATAGATGCACCTGGTTACCTGTTGAAGCCGATTACTATAGGAAGCTCTAAAGATCTTCTTGTTGGTCAAAAAGTGTTCGCGATAGGAAATCCTTTTGGGCTTGATCAAACCATAACATCCGGCATAATTTCAGCACTTGATCGTGAGATTCAAGCTATCACCGGTAGAGTGATACACGGGGTAATTCAGACTGATGCCGCGATTAATCCGGGAAATTCAGGTGGCCCTCTCCTTGACAGTGCAGGAAGACTCATTGGTGTAAATACGGCAATTTTCAGCCCTTCAGGAGCTTACGCAGGAATAGGCTTTGCTGTTGCAGTAGATATCGTCAACAGCGTGGTGCCGGAGCTTATTAAACATGGCAAAATCATTACTCCTGGGATTGGTGCAGTACTTGCTGATGATCGGATTTCAAAAAGGCTGGGTATTGAAGGCGTCCTGGTTTTGAGTGTTGAGCAGGGTGGACCTGCAGAGAAAGCCGGTTTACAGTCGACGAAGCAATATCTGGGTGAAATTATCCTGGGAGATATCATAACCGCTGTTGCAGGAGTAAATGTTAGATCTCTGGAGAATTTTCTTACTGAGCTCGAAAAGTATAAGATTGGTATGGAAGTGCCTTTTACGATCCTGAGAAGTGGGGAAAAATTAGAGGTTACTCTTCGCTTGACTTTAAGTAATTAACACCCTTAGCTGCTAGCCCTGAAGGATACAAATTCACGCAAATGAAATGCAAAGGAAATCATCAGTAGTTAGTTCAACTGATGTTAAACAACCTGTCGCTATTTTTTCGGCTGCTCTTTCTGGGCACTTTTTTGGCGTGACTCTATATTTCTGGATCTGGCAAGTTCCCGCATGTCCCTTGTTTTATCAGATTCGTCTATAATTTCTCTTCCGACAATCTCTTCCAAAACATCTTCCATTGAAATAACTCCGGTCATTGTGCCGTATTCGTCAACAACGATAAAAAGATGCTGTCTTCGATCGAAAAAGTCTATGAGGATTCGATTGAGGGGTGCAGTTTCCGGAACAAAATGGGCTGGCCGTTTAAATCGGGAAAGAGGGAGTTTATCTTTACGTTCGGCGGCAGCCTGGAGGACATCCTTGCGCATTATGATACCTGTAACATTGTCAGGTTCACGGTTGTAGACAGGAATGCGGCTGTGGCTGCTCAATTCAGTCAGCGTTGCCATGGCATTACCGACTGTTATGTGCTCATTTATAGAGAAAGTAACGGTACGTGGTGTCATTACCTGGCGAACAATTTTGTCCTTGAGGTCGAGAATGTTATTGATAACCTTAGCTTCATTTTCTTCAATATCACCGGATTGTCTTGAAAGGGCCGCGATGGTCTGTATTTCTTGAGAGGATATCGAATCCTCAACGCGTTGCGGAAGGAACTTGGTAACAGATTTGGATAGCCAAACTATTGGTTTGAGAAGGAAAACCATACCACGAAGAGGATAGGTAATGAAAGGAGCCAGTTTGGAAGCATAAGCTACTCCGATAGTTTTAGGTAAAATTTCCGAGAAAATGAGAATAGCTAAGGTGAAGAGACCAGAGAAGAGGAGAAGATGCTGATCACCAAAGAGTTTTGCTGCTGCAGCACCCGCTACTGAAGCCCCAATGGTATTGGCTATAGTATTTAGAGTAAGTATCGCAGTTATGGGTTTCTCTATATCTGAACGAAGTTCATGAAGATGTTCCGCAGCTGTGTGACCATTCTTTTTCAACATTTCTACCTGGCTGGCGGTAATGGAATACAACACTGCTTCACAAACGGAACAGAGTGCGGAGATAATTAAGGCAAGAGATACTGAAATGACTAATGTTTGAAGCACTATTGTGTAACCTCAGAAAATTTAGCTGTGAACTCAATAATTGATTTGGGAATAAATATATAACTATTCTATATTGATATTTGAATTATATTGTAAATGATCAGATAATAAAG
Organism: uncultured delta proteobacterium; assembly: GCA_963709755.1. Lineage (GTDB taxonomy): Bacteria > Desulfobacterota > Desulfobulbia > Desulfobulbales > Desulfocapsaceae > Desulforhopalus_A. The sequence goes on along the minus strand of CAVPXO010000004.1, from coordinate 510,498 downwards.
AGCGAGAAAATATAATCTAAACAATAGAACACAGGTGCAGAATGCAGACTACAAAGGTTGTCGTTTCGAAAAAAAAAGTTGAGGAATATACAGGAGAATTGCTGGTAACATTTGTTGCCCAGGGTAAAAAAGGTGAAATTATCGGCGACCTGCCATTTAAATCGACCTTGAAATCCTTGCAAAAATTTAAAGAATTTACCGGTAAAAAAGAAGAATCATTCCAATTACATCCAGCTTTATGTCAACCTGATGGACAGTTGCAGTGCCAAAGGCTTCTTCTGCTTGGACTTGGGGATGTTGGCACACTATCTGATCCCAACGAATTATTTGAATTACTCAGAACTGTTGGTGGCATTATTGCCAGTCAGTGTAAAAAAAACAAGATTGAGTCTGTCGGTATTAATGTTCCTGAGCTTGAAGGCCTGGAAAGCAAAGTAGTCTGCGAACATGTTACAGAAGGAATTCTTCTCGGAGACTATCAGTTTTTGAAATACCAGAAGAAAGACGATGACGCCTATCCAGGGCTTAAGAAAATTGAATTCTTGTTTTTAAGCCAAAAATCAAAATTACAAAAAGGTATCGATAAGGGAAAAAATAGTGCTCTGGCTGTATGTACTGCAAGAGATATGGCCAATGAGCCAGGTAACTGCTGGACTCCTGGTCATTTTGCCAAATATGCTGAGAAGATAGCCAGCGAACTTCATTTGAAATGTACCATTTTGGAAAAATCCGACATGGTGAAGCTTGGAATGGGGGGGATCGTTGCAGTTAACCAAGGGTCGGAAGAACCTCCAAAATTCGTGATCCTCGAATACATCCCTGAAAAGAAGGCTAAAACAGTCTTGCTGGTTGGCAAAGGACTGACCTTCGATTCAGGCGGGATCAGTTTGAAACCAGCTTTGGGAATGATGGACATGAAGTACGATATGTGTGGAGGAGCTGCCGTACTCTCAGCTATTGAAGCCATCGCCCGTGAAAAAACAGCAGTAAGAATCGTTGCGATTATTCCATCGACTGATAATATGAATGGAGGAGGGGCAGTAAAACCCGGTGATATTATAACCCATTATGGCGGTATAACGTCGGAAATTGAAAACACAGACGCGGAAGGTCGTCTGATTTTAGCAGACGCACTTGCCTATGGTATTGAGAAATTCCAGCCGGATTGTGTCATTGATCTTGCCACACTTACCGGAGCGGTAATAATAGCTCTGGGGCATCACTATACCGGACTGATGTGCAATAATGATCCTTTGGCAGAGAAACTGATTGAAGCAGGGAAAATCTGTGGAGAACCGTTATGGCGTTTACCACTCGGTGAAATGTACGCCAAGCAAATAAAATCCACCATTGCAGACATTAAAAATACCGGTGGGAGACCGGCAGGTAGTATTACTGCAGCAGAGTACCTGCATAAATTCGTTGGCGATATTCCCTGGGCTCATTTAGATATTGCCGGAACCGCCTGGGATTTTACTGAAAAAACCTATATTCCAAAAGGCCCTTCAGGTGTTGGTGTGAGGACGTTGATTGAAACGATAAGACGATGGGAGAATGACAATTACAACGAGAATAATTAACAAGGTTTGATAGATAGAAAATGCAAGAAAGGGTATGGTTTAACCAGATGGAATTGGAGATATTTTGCGTAAAATTTTGGTGGTAGACAACGAGAACCTCGTTTGTGATACTTGTCGTTCTGCCCTTAGCAGCATAGGTCACGATGTTTTGTGTGCCAATGAGGAGCAGTCTCTTCAAATTGTAAAAAGTCGTTTTTTTGATCTCGTGCTGATCAGTGGCCCCTTTGGCAAGAAAACAGGAGTTGATATCTTCGAAGCTTTAAGACAATACAATCCGGCTCTTGCCGGAATATTTATTACCGATGAAGCCAGTTCTGATTTGGTAATTGATGCAATGAACAAAGGATTTAGCAGGGTTTGCAAAAGACCGCTTGAGGTCGGAAAAATAGTTGAGGCGGTAAACGAGACACTGAAACTCTTCGATCTGAGGGAAGAGATTACCCGGATGAAAATTTTGCTGCCCCTTTACAAACTCGGTCAAAGATTCATTGAAGCAGAGAGCGAACAGGCAATCTACGAGGAACTTGCAGATGCTGTGGTAGAAGAAGTGAACGTTCCGTCAGTCTCTGTGATGATGTTTGATTATGGAACAAATACTTTAAAAGTTGTTACATATCGAGGTATTGTCAGCAGTTATGTAGAAGATTTACAGATAAAACCAGGAGAACAGATTGCAGGCAAAGTGTTTCAATCGCAACAGGCAGTTATACTGAATAAAAATAATCAACATCAGAATCCCTATCTGGACTTGATGAAGAGAAAGGAGCTCTCTGCAGCAATTTCATTTCCTATTATCAGCAAGGGGAAGGTGCTTGGAGTTCTCAATATAAGTGAAACCAATGGAGATATACAATTTAATGATGCTGATGTAGAGATGCTCTCAATCATAGTCAGTCAGGCAATGATGGCTTTGGAAAATATTCGCTCCATAAGGGAAAAAGAAGAAAACAGCAGGGTCAGGGCATTACTTGAACAGTATGTCTCTCCTGAAGTCTCAAACATGCTGGTGAAAAACAAACAGAATCTGCTGGATGTAGGACGTGTACAACAGTTAACTGTTCTTTTTGCCGATATCAGGAATTTCACTTTACTTGTTCAATATGTAAAACCGGCTCATTTGAGAGTATTCCTCAATAGTTTTTTTGAAATGTTTGGCAATATAGCTTTTTCTTATGAAGGGATGTTGGACAAATTTATGGGAGATGCAGCCTTAGTAATTTTTGGCGCCCCCGTCAAAATTGAAAATCCCAATCTTTCCGCGGTTTCTGCTGCAGTGAGAATTATGACTGAATTTGAGAAATTACGTGTTAGCTGGGAAAAAAAAGACAAAATATTCGGGAAAGTCGGTTTGGGTATTGGAATAAGCAGGGGTCCCATGTTCCTTGGGAATGTAGGCTCCTCCCAAAGGCTCGATTACACAGTTATCGGACCTGATGTCAACATAGCTCAGAGGTTAGCCTCTGAGACGGGATCTGGACAAATTCTCATTACTGATCGGGTTCTTGTAAAACTAGGAGGCAAATTTCCAGTCAAGGATGAAAAAAAAATAATGCTGAGGGGAATGGAATCTGAGGTTGCTGTTTATTCATTGCCTGTAACGAATTTGAAATAAGCATAAATTGAAATAGTTTCGGTTTCAGATCTGGAAAGGAAGAAACTACTTCTCAAGATCTACAATCCATGTACCCCCATCGATAGTTATTTTGTCCAGGTGGCTTAGTTGTCTACCTCTTCTGACTTCAGTAATGCTGTTTACCTTAACCTCCCCATTCTGTATTCTTATCTTTGCTTCATAACCATCCTGAACAAGATCGGCGAGTTTTAAGAATTGACCAAGCCGAATGGGGAGCTCTTTCACCTTAATTTTTTTGGGTGCTGTCATTAACCATAATCTCCAGTTTGATTTTTATAAATAGGAAGCCTTTGAATTGTTCAAATAATTCAGTTAGTATGGTATATGTTTCTGAAACAATGTTTCTTGTTTCTTATAAATTTGTATATTTTTCTGATCAATGTCTATGATTCCTTTGTGGGATTTGATGAGAGATATACATGCTTCTGCAGTAGATATCACGTAGTATAATTTTAACAGGGGGTTAGTATGCAAATGAAATCAGTTGGCAAGAAAATTGGGGGCTTTTGTGGTGTTATACTGTTGACCGGTCTGATGACCGGATGCATGAATGGATTAGTTGGTGGAACCGGATCGAGCGTACCACCGGCAAACGATGAATTGTCTCCAGTGACAACTATGATTGAAAGTTACGGTGACATTGAATTGCCAATTGAGATGACCCTGTTATCTGATAAGAGCATTGCAATGCGAACAGATTCCTTCCAGGGCGGTATTCATAGCTACAGCGGCAGGGTACAAATCGGTTCTCTTAAAGATTACATCATCGCTTCTATGCGCAATAACAAATGGAAACTGGTTGGTGAGGCTTCTTATAAGAACATCATGCTTGCATTCACCAAACCCAACAGAACATGTATGGTCGTTTTATCAGAGGGCATATCAGGAGTATTGGGTAAAACTCAAGCTGATTTTTACGTGACGGTTGATGTGGCTGCAGCTAATCGACTAAGCCAGTTTGGCGGACCGATCAAACAATAATTGTACAATGCATTGAGAAAAATTTTTTTGAAGTCACTCTCATAATTTTCACAGATAAAAAAAGCCACTTAGAAATTAATCTAAGTGGCTGAATTTACTTGGTGACCCCAAGGGGACTCGAACCCCTGTTACCGGCGTGAGAGGCCAGTGTCCTAGGCCACTAGACGATGGGGCCCAATGGTGCTGTCTTATAACTGACACGGTGGGGCTTGTCAATACTTTGTTGGAGGGGTAATAAATAATTGTTTAGTGGTTGTGCTCTTCATGATTATTACTGAACATCTGTGTTTCGTTCTCGATTTCCGCGATTAAAGCGACGAGTTGATGCTTTTAATTGTTGAGCAATTTCAGGAGTAAGAAACTGGTCACCGCAACGCCATCTCCAATTTCCAGAAGGAACTCCAGGACTATTCATTTTACAGTCTCCGCCAAATCCCAAAATGTCCTGAAGAGGAATGATACAGAGTATGCTGATGGACGATTGAGCCAGGAAGATTAAATCATGATGGCTTTCCCGAAGATCATGGGGATCTCTATTGGCAATCAGCTTAATATACTCACGCTGTTTGTCATCGAGTCTGTCGCTTAAAAACCAGCCGACGGTTGTATCATTGTCATGGGTTCCGGTGTAAACGATACATTGGGGTGACTCGAAATTATGGGGAAGAAAACTGTTGTCCGGATTGCCGTCAAACGCAAATTGCAGGACCTTCATCCCTGGAAATTGAAGTTCGTCACGTAATGCTTCCACATCGGCGGTTATTATGCCCAGGTCCTCGGCTACAATATTAAGTGGACCAAGCCTGTCAGCTATTTGGTTAAAAAAGTCCTTACCCGGTCCTGCAAGCCATTTGCCATCTATCGCTGTTTTGCATTCTTCAGGAATTGACCAATAGGACTGAAAACCACGGAAATGATCAATACGGGCCATGTCTACCAGAGTAAACAAATGGGCGAGCCTGTCGGACCACCATTGTATCAGTTTGCCCTGTGTTTGTTTATTTTTACTTTGCCAATCATATAATGGGTTGCCCCAACGCTGTCCGGTTTTACTGAAATAGTCCGGTGGGACACCGGCGACATGAGTCGGATGAAGAGTTTTGGGGTTTAGCGTGAAAATTTCCTGATTGGCCCATACCTCTACGCTATCGTAGCTGACATAAATAGGTAGATCTCCGAAAAGTTGAATACCATTTTGAGTAGCATATTCATGCAGTAGCTTCCATTGTCTGAAAAATTCAAATTGTTCGAAACGATAGTAGTTAATGCGATCGGTGTGCGATAAAAGAATATCCTGAAGAGCATTTTTCGATCTTATTGCCAGTTCACGGGGCCAGGAGAACCAACCGGAACCAGAATAGATCTCTTTGGCGGTCATGAAGAGTGCATAGTCGTCAAGCCAAAAGCTGGAAGCTAAAAATTCCTGATATTCTGGGAAATTATTGGGGTTAAACCGGCTGAATGCTTCTTCGAGTAAGCTTTTTTTATAATTCTCAACTTCCTGGTAATTAGTAAGATAGGGCGAGAAAATGATGTGGTCTTGAAGGCTTGATTGTGTAATAAGATCTGCTTTTAACAGGAGTTCCGGTGAAAGCAGCAGATAAGAACCGGCAAAAGCTGAACTGCTCATGTAAGGAGAGTAATCAAATGGTGAATTGGTAGGACCTGTAGGTAAAAACTGCCAGTAGCTTTGGTCGCAATCGACAAGAAAGTCAATGAAGCGATAGCTTGAAGTCCCTATGTCACCAATGCCATAGGGAGAGGGGAGAGAAGTTATGTGGGCGAGTATCCCACTGGAGCGTATATGTATCATTTTCAATTCACTAATGGAAAAAGGATCTGGAAAAAAGGTGCAATTTTCTGAGGATAAGAAAATAAAAGCAGTGTCGTTACTTGTATCTCCTGCTTTCGATGCTATACTATAAGTTCGAAAACAAAAAATGAGGCGAAATATTTGCCGAGATACCAAATACGGCTAATATTTAAAATTGCTTTTTATCTTTCAATGCAGTATTAATATGATCTTTTGAAAAATACAATACGCTAGCGAGGTTTTTCTCGTCGGCTTTTTTTTTGTCTAAAAATCATTAATAGAATCGCCTTGTTGGTTCTCTTGAGACTATTGGAAAAATGCTCTATCGCAACAGTACAATAGATAGTCTTTTAAATTCAAGAAATGGAGTAGTTGTCTAGTGCTGCCTGAACTTAAAGAAAACCTTCTAAAAGCCGGAAAAGAAGAAGGCTGTATTAGCTTTGATGATTTAAACGAACTGTTGCCTGATGAGATAAAGGACCCCAACGAAATTGAGTCTATCTTTAACTTTCTTGGTGCACATTCGATTGAAATTGTAACCGTTGAAGAGGATGGCGAAAAACGTACGTTATCCGGCGAAATATGGGAAAAAAGTGACAGCTCAGCCCCTGATGTCAATCAGGAGGATGAGATAAGTTTACCCGATGAGGAAACCCATGAAGCTGAAGAAACGACAACCACCTATCTCAGAGAGATGGGACGGTTTGATCTTCTTACTCCGGAAGAAGAGGCGAAGTACAGTAAGACCATTCGTCAAGGTTTTGAATCAATAATAGCCGCCATAAGGGAAGACATTTCAGGTGTAAAAGAGATTCAGCTTCTACGTGAGCGGATCGATCTCTGGGAAAAACGAGATCCTACCCTCAAACCGAAAAAGCAACAGCTCAATTTTATGCGGTATAATGTTATAAGTGCCGCCAAAAAGTATACCGATGTAAGGGATCTCTTCGAACTTCAGGCTAAACTCGAAGCATACAGCAGGTCCATTGAAGTAGCCAAAGACACCATGATCAGGGCCAACCTGAGGCTGGTGGTTTCAATAGCTAAACGATATATGCATCAAGGATTGACTCTTGCCGATTTAATTCAGGAAGGTAATCTCGGTTTGATGCGAGCGGTATTCCGTTTTGATTATACTAAAGGCAATAAATTTTCTACTTATGCCAGCTGGTGGATTCGGCAGGCTATAACCCGGGCCATTCTTGATAAAACGAGAACAATCCGTTTGCCTGTTCATTTCCTTGAGCTGAGAAGCCAGTTTTTCAAAGCTTTTTATGCACTGTTTAAAGAACTCGGGCGTGAACCGACACCACTTGAAATATCCAAAGCGACTAATTTGCCGATGGATAAAATCCTTTCCATTCTTGAAGCATCTAGAGAACCTATTTCTCTTGAGACTCCAGTTGGAGACGATGATTCCACCCTTGGTGATTTTCTTGAAAACCAGGAATCCCAATCACCTTATGATGCAGTACAGACCAGAGAACTGTCAGGAAGGGTAAATGATATCCTTGAGACTCTCAGTGAAAGAGAGGAGAAAATAATTCGCCTCAGATTTGGCATTGGTGAGAAAGCTGAATACACTCTTGAGGAGATAGGAAAATTGTTTAATGTGTCCAGAGAACGAATAAGGCAGATTGAAAAGAAGGCCTTAAACAGGTTGCGCCACTCAAGTCGCCGTGAAAAATTAAAATTTTTCATAGATTGATTATCTCTTACATGTTTGGAAAAGCCGGGTTAAAGCCCGGCTTTTTATTTTATTGTGGAAAAATATATAGATAACGCAGGATTCGGAAAAATTCTCGAAAAGGTTCAAACCGGGGAAAGACTCACTTTCGACGAGGGTCGACAGCTCTACAAGAGCAACGATATACTTGCTCTTGGCTACCTCGCCAATATCGTCAGAAACAGGGTAAACGGCGACAATGCCTTTTTTATCTACAATCAGCATATCAATTATTCCAACATATGCATTAACCTTTGCAAATTCTGCGCTTTTGGCCGAGAGAAAGAATCCGATCTCGCCTATGAAATGAGTGTCGAGGATGTGAAGCAGAAAGTGAGGGACCGACTCAATGAACCTATAACCGAGGTTCATATGGTTGGTGGAATTCATCCGGATCTGCCTTTCGAATACTATCTCGAACTTTTGCGAGGCATAAAAGAGGTGAGACCCGAATTGCATATTCAAGCCTTTACCTGTGTAGAGATTGCTCATTTAGCGGGACTGGCAGGCAAGTCAGTGGCAGAGACACTTGGCCTTCTGATAGAGGCCGGGCTTGGTTCACTGCCAGGTGGTGGGGCGGAAGTATTCAGCCCGAGGATTCGAGAGTTGACCTGCCGGAAAAAGTTATCGGGCAATGAATGGCTGGAGATCACCAAAGTTGCCCATCGCCAAGGATTGCACACCAATGCCACCATGTTGTATGGACATATTGAAACAATAGAGGAACGACTCGAGCATTTACAGGCATTGCGTGAGGCTCAGGACGAAACAAATGGTTTTCTTGCCTTCATTCCTCTTGCGTTTCATCCCAAAAATACGGCAATGTCCGATCTATCAAGAACAACTGGGATCGATGATCTTAAAAATGTGGCGGTTGCTCGGCTATTTCTCGATAATTTCCCCCATATAAAAGCCTATTGGGTGATGATTGGCCCCCAATTGGCCCAAATTGCCCTCTCCTTCGGGGCTGATGACATGGATGGGACAGTCAAAGAAGAGGTTATTACCCATATGGCAGGTGCCGAGACCGACCAGGCCATCGGGAGCAACACCTTGGTGCGGCTTATCAAAGAAGCAGGACGAATTCCTGTGCAGCGCGATACTTTGTACAATGTAATTGAAGTGCATAGCTAGCAGACAAAGAAAGGCAGAACAAAATGCAGCTTAAAACAATAATAGACAAAGTGTCTGCGGGTAAGCGTATAAGCGATGATGACTACCTGCTTCTTGAAGAAGAGGGTGATCTTCATCAGCTGGGCTTTCTTGCAAACAGCATCAGGAAAATAAAACATTCCGAAAAATATGTTACCTATGTTATCGACAGGAATATAAATTATACGGATATTTGTATTTCTGCCTGTAAATTTTGTGCCTTTTTTAAGTCTCCGGAGGATAAAACCGGGTATCTGATCAGTTTCGAGGAACTGGCGGATAAAATAAGTGAAACACAGGCTCTTGGAGGTACTCAGATACTTTTGCAAGGGGGGCTGCATCCAGGACAGCCTCTGGAATACTATGAAGAGATGGTTCGCTTCATGAAATCCACCGGTATCCACGTTCACGGCTTTTCACCACCGGAAATCCATCATTTCTCCACCATCTCCGGACTTCCTGTCAATACAGTTCTTAAGAGATTGATTGCTGCAGGCCTTGGTTCAATACCTGGTGGTGGTGCTGAGATACTCAGTGATCGCGTGCGTCAGCTTACAGCACCTAGAAAGTGTTCTGCGGATCAATGGATTGAGGTGATGGAAGAGGCTCATAACCTGGGACTGCGCACAACTGCAACAATGATGTTTGGACATGTAGAAACAAAGGTGGAACGCCTTGAGCACCTTCGAAGACTGCGAGAACTTCAGGATCGTACTCACGGATTTACTGCTTTTATACCATGGCCTTTTCAATCTCGTAATACAGTGTTAGCCGATATTGAAAAAACTACTGCTTTTGAATATCTTCGGATGTTGGCACTCTCAAGAATCTATCTCGATAATTTTGACAATATACAGGCATCCTGGGTAACTCAAGGTCCAAAAGTTGCACAGCTTTCACTTTCTTTTGGTGCAAACGATTTCGGCAGCACAATGATCGAAGAAAATGTAGTGGCTGCCGCGGGTGTGAATTTCAGGTTATCCGAACAGGAAATCAGGCGACTCGTTACAGACGCTGGTTTTATACCGGTTCAGCGACTAATGGATTATACGCTTGTTTCATAGGTGAAAATTGCCATTAACAGTTGACTCACCATTAACGGACTGATTTGAGCCGTTCCTAGATTTTCCGTCCTTTGAGATAGTTAGAGAAAATCATGGTAATTATTTCCGCACCGTGGGTTGCTCCGGTGGATCGCTCAATAATTCGGAATGGCAGTGTCGTAGTCGCCAATGGCCGGATTGTCGATGTCGGGATGCGAGATGATATTTTGAATGCTTATCCTGGATATCCCGAAAAAACCTATTCCTGTCTGCTCATGCCTGGGCTGATAAATGCCCACATGCATCTTGAACTTTCTCATCTGCAAGATCTTCCTGAACCGTCGCCAGGTCAAAATTTCACCGATTGGATCGATGCATTGATCACGCAAAGAATTGCGAGAAATGACAGCCGGAAGGAGATAGTTGAAACCTTTGCAGTCGCTGTGCAGGAGCAATATCGTTGTAGGAGTTGTACTGATTGGCGATGTAGGGAATGAGTATTATGAAGAATTAATGCTCGATGGCATCGGCTTAGAGCCAAAGATTCTAAGAATGCTTGAATATCTCGGGCCAAACAGGGAAGCTTGTCGGATTGCCTTGGAAAGATTGAATCAGCTGGATGAACAGACTGCCGTCACCGGTCATGCGCCATACTCAACAGCCCCTGAACTCCTTCAGGAGATCAAAAAGAGATGTAACCGGCTGCAGCACATCTTCTCTATACATGCGGCAGAGAGCCAGGGAGAACTCGAGTTTCTTCGATCCGGCACTGGATGTTTTCGTGATTTCTTGGAAAATAAAAAGAGCTGGGATGGTGTATTTTCTTTTTCCGAATGTGGATTTCAGGGTACGATACAATATCTTGATCAGCTGGGGCTTTTGGATGAATTGACACTCCTTGTACATTGTATCCATGTATCAGAAGATGAACTCCAATTGATAAAGAAACGTGGCGCGCATATTTGTCTATGTCCCGGCAGTAACCGGTTTTTGAAAGTTGGCTCTGCTCCGGTTGAACAGATGGTGGCACTTGGTCTGCTTCCAGCATTAGGGAGCGATTCTCCTGCATCGAATAAGGCTATCAATATCTGGCGGGAAATGCAGCTTTTAGAGAAAAACTACTCAAATCTTGAACATTCTGCTATCCTTGCCATGGCTACCATAGGCGGAGCAAAAGCACTTGGATACGACGCCGATTTCGGGAGTCTGGCGATTGGGAAAAAGGCAAATTTTTTACATGTTTCCTCGGCTTCGCTTCAGAGCTGCAGTGATGGAAAACAACTTATTCAAGAATTGGTTTCAGGTGGAGAACCCACTGAAGTTTTGTGGGTGTCGACTTCTCATGAGTGAATTAGTGAAACGACAGGGATGCTCTTTATGAAAGAGTCAGAAGAAGCCATTGCCAGAATAGGTATGGTTAATTATCTCAACACCGCACCTATCCATGAAAAATGGAAAAGTACTGTACACTCAAAAAACTGGCAACTCGTAGAAGATCACCCGGCAGCTTTGAATAAAAAATTGGCAGACGGGCAAATTGACTTGGGCTTTGTCTCCAGTTTTGAATACGGCCTGCATCCGGAAAAATATAAAATTTTGTCTGGACTTTCCATAAGTTCAAATGGTCCTGTGGGTTCTGTCTTACTCTTTTCCCACGTGCCTATGAACCAACTCGACAAAGCACCGGTCCTGTTTAGCGCACAATCGGAAACATCCGTTGGCCTGGTAAAGATTATCCTGGAAAAATTTGAAAACGTGCAGCCTTGTTATTCAACGGGTGATGTCGGCATGCTGAAAGATGGTGACTTCAAAGCAGTACTGGCTATTGGTGACGATGCTTTGAGGCTGGCCGAAAAATCTACCTACCTCTATGAGTATGACCTGGCAGATATCTGGAAGCGTCAAATGGGATTACCGTTTGTTTTTGCGGTTTGTGCTGTCCGGGAAGACTTCTGTGCCCGGCATCCCGCCATGCTCACTGAAATACACCGCGAACTTCTCAGGTGCCGGGATGAGGGAAAAAGAGATCTGGGGGCCATATGCGATATTTCGGCTCCCCGTATACCTATGTCAAAAAACAAATGTTATCAGTATCTTACTGCAATAGAGTATGATCTTGGTGCTCAGAAGCGTAAGGCCCTTGAAACGTTCTTTGACTTTTTAGTAAAACGTGGAGATATTGATAAAAGTGCCTTGCCTCTTAAAATTTTCGCTAACCTCAGCTGAATGATTCGTACGGAATCTCATTAAGCAGAATTGATGAACACATCTGCACAAAAACAAAAAATACTTCTAGGTGTTACCGGTGCAACCGGCATGCTTTTCCTTACCTCTTTTCTGGGTTCTCTTGCAACACTGGATGTAACAGTACACGGTATCTGTTCCGCTTCCGGTCTGGATGTATTGAAAATGGAACAGGGGCTACTGCCGGAGGATTTGCCTCTCGTCAGCAGATGGTTTAGCCATGATGACTTGTCCGCTCCTCCGGCGTCAGGATCAAGTGATTATAATTCGATGGTCATATTGCCGTGTACCATGGGAACCCTTGCATCAATTGCCGGAGGGCTTTCCATCAACTTGATACATCGTGCGGCCGACGTAATGCTTAAGGAAAGGAAAAGACTGGTTCTTGCAGTCCGAGAAACACCTTTTAACAGGACTCACTTGAAAAATATGCTCACGGTTCATGATGCAGGGGCCGTAATTTGTCCAACGATGCCGAGTTATTATCTGCAACCCAAAACGCTCGAGCAGGCTGCAGAAACCTATTCATGGCGACTTGCCGACCAAATTGGTCTTGAAATACCCTGTCGAAAGAGATGGAAAAACTAGCAACCATAGCAAAAAAGATTTCTATTTTACTGGAAATGATCCAGTTCAAATTGACTGTCTTTGCCTTGCCTTTTGCATTCACCGGGGCATTTCTTGCCTCGGGTGGTATCCCGGATCTTCATATATTTTTCTGGATCATCCTGGCTATGGTTGGAGCCAGGACATGCGCTATGGGGTTTAACAGGATTGTTGATCGTAAGTTTGACAAAGCTAATCCCCGTACTGCAACAAGAGCTCTCCCTGCAGGCGAAGTCAGACTTTGGGAGGCATGGATTATGGTTCTTGCCTCCGGCGCACTTTTTTTCTACGCCTGTTTTAATCTTAATCACCTCACACTGCTTCTTTCTCCATTTGCTCTTTTCCTTGCTCTCTTTTATTCAATTACCAAGAGGTTCACGTCATTTTGCCACTTTGTTCTTGGAGTTGCTCTGGCTTTCTCGCCGTTCGGAGGGTGGGTCGCTGTTCAGGGCAGTATGGTTGGTTATCCCTTTGCTCTGTCTGTCGGGGTCATTTTTTGGGTGGCTGGCTTTGATACCATTTATGCTTGTCTTGACGCTGAGTTTGATCGAAAAGCCAACCTCCATTCTCTCCCTTCGAAAATTGGCAAAAAGAATGCTTTTCGAGTGGCAGGATGTTTTCACTTGCTTGCTTTCGTCTTCTTCACCTTAACCGGTTATCAGGCCGGCTTGAATGTCTTTTATTACCTTGGTATCATTTTAGCCTCCGGTGCACTTCTCTACCAACATATGTTGGTAAAACCGGAAGATTTATCTCGTATTCACGCGTCATTTTTTTCAATGAACGGCTTTATTAGCGTTACCCTTTTCGTTGCCACCTGGCTTTCGCTTGCAACACTAGGTAAATAGGCATCTGAAAATGTTACTGACCGTAGTTTTATTCGTTGTTTTGTTACTGTGTCCGGGAGCTATTCCTGCAGAAAATAAGGTTTCGGAGGTACATCGATATCCCAGAGCTTCCACTGGGAATTATTGACCCGCAATTGTTGCCCATTGGATACTCCGGGCATGAGAAGCTTGTTTACGACGTTTCCTGGACCGGTGGCATTAAGATCGGTGAATTACATTTGGACGTCAACAGTCTGTCCGGAATTGAAGATGGCTATGAGATAAGAGCCTATGTTACAACTAAGAATGGTGCACTGAATCTCATCTATCCAATTGAGGATTTACATGTGACTCAGGTAAAGGGTCCCGGAAGGCTGCCTTATCATTACGAGGTTTGGCAAAAGGAAGGGTTCAACTACAGAGCTCATCGAGTGATTGATTATGATCAGAATAAAGGTTCTGTTCGATATATGAAAAATGATAAACTCGAGGGTGTGTATCAAATCGAAGGGGATACCAATAATGAGTTCTCATCCTTTTTCAACAGCAGATTGATGACATTTGATCTCGGCAGTCAATTTGTGGTACCAACCTTTGCGGATAAAAAAAGAGTTGATGTTGTCGTGAACGTGGTATCGGGAAAAACAATCGACGAGACAATTTTCGGTCCGGTAAAAACAGTAGAAATTATGCCGGTAATGACCTTTAAAGGGTTATATGATAAAAAAGGGGATACGGTAATCTGGTACACTGATGATGAATGCAGGATTCCGGTACGCATTAATTCAAAAATTACTATAGGTTCTCTTACTGCTGAGCTTACAGAGTATGAAAATGAGGCATGTAATAGATATCCCGCAGTATTAAATAAAAATGATGATTAACCAATAAATTGATTTCCAGGAGTAGTAGAATATGACAACACCTGTAGCCACGACGGATTTCCCGAATCTGATCCTCAAACACAGAGGAAAAGTCCGTGATATGTATGAAATACCCGGTCATGACGATAAACTGCTGATGGTAGCAACAGATCGAATCTCGGCTTATGATGTAGTAATGGATGACGCCATTCCAGGTAAAGGGGCTGTATTGACTAAGCTTTCACTTTTCTGGTTTGAGCTGCTGGGAGATATTGTCGAAAACCACCTTATAACAGCCGATGTCGATCAATACCCTAAGGAGTGTCAGCCCTATTCCAAGAAATTACAGGGCAGATCAATGCTGGTGAAGAAAACTAAACCCCTGTCGATAGAATGCATAGTCCGGGGTTATATTTCCGGGTCTTTCTGGAGTGCGTATAAAAATAATCCTGTTGTCTGCGGTTTTGATTTGCCGCAGGGAATGCAGGAGTCGGATAAGTTTCCTGAACCACTCTTTACGCCATCGACCAAAGCAGCCCTTGGAAATCATGATGAAAACATTTCATTACTGCAAATGATGGAGATTGTTGGACCCGAAAAAGCAAAAGAGATAGCCGGAATTTGTCTCGCTCTCTATAAAAAAGCTTCTGATTATGCTCTTTCCAAAGGAATTATTATAGCGGACACCAAATTTGAGCTGGGGGAATTTGAGGGCAGGCTCATTTTAATTGATGAGGTCCTGACTCCCGATTCGTCTCGTTTCTGGCCTCTGGACAGGTACGAGCCAGGAAAATCTCAACCCAGTTTTGATAAACAGTTTCTAAGAGACTATCTTTCAACCTTGAATTGGGACAAAACACCACCTCCACCTCGCTTGCCTCAAGAAATTACGGAGAAGACAAGGATGAGATACGAAGAAGCCATTCAGAAGATTACCGGTAAAGGGTAAGTGTAAAATGACGGAGTAGAAGTCGGACAGCACATTGTCATTTATAAATAAACCGTCTGATTTACATTGAACAGACGGTTTACTTCAGCCTGGCTGCCATGTTTTTGTTAACCGTTAATGTAGTGATGCAGAACGGCATCAAGGGATTGGTCTTTGAAATCGTAACCGGATTCGAGCAGGACTCCAGGCGTTACCCGAGCACTGCTCAACAGCATCTCATCAGCCATCTGGCCAAAAATCAATTGAGCCAAGAATGCCGGTATTTTAAATAAAGTCGGCCGATTCAAGGCCTTACCCAGAGCCTTAGTGAAACCTCTGTTCGTCGTCTGGATAGGGGAGACCACATTAACAGGCCCTCTTATGTTATCCCTCATGAGGATAAATTCTATTATCTCAACCAGGTCTCGAATGCTTATCCAACTGATGTACTGTTGACCGCTACCGATTATTCCGCCAAATCCCGCCTGAAATGGTGGTATCATTTTTTGCAGGGCTCCGCCAAAGGGACTGAGAACCATCCCAAAACGAAGATTAATTACCCTCACACCCATGGCTGTCAAACGCTGGGTTTCCTGTTCCCACTGACGACAGACATCCGCTAAAAAACCATCGCCCAGGCTACTGTTCTCGTTGAGGATCTCATCTCCCCTGTTGCCATAATATCCAACCGCGGACGCACACAAAAAAACATTTGGCCTGTCTTTTAACTCCGAAATATAATCGACAAGTTCTTTAGTACCTTCAATCCTGCTCAGCAGAATCTGTTGCTTCTTTTTTGGAGTCCAGCGGCCTTGTGCCACATTGTCTCCTGCAAGGTGAATTACGTTTTGAATGAAGTCGTCAGAATTTGCAGAGATCGATTCTGTAGCCCAAAATTGATTCGGATTATCTTCGCGACTGCGTTTGAGACAATGTATTGAATGACCTTTCTTAAACAGATACTGAACTAATGCATTACCAACCACTCCGGAGCTTCCAGTAAGCAGTGTCTTCATAATTTTGCATCCTGCAATTATTATTTTTGCTTTTCTTTCCCGCTGATTGAGGGACAGGATCGTAGGTCAGGCACTCTTCTTTTACTATCGAGGACATGAAAAAACGCCAATATGGGATGATTCCACAACATTCTGGGTCCGGAATATCGCATTATTTCTTTTGCTTTAGTCTGCATGGTTTTTTTATAACAATGAATTGAGCAATTTCCGCACGTGGGCTTCTGTTCTTTAAAAGGACAATGTGAAAGCCTTTGTTCAGCGTATTCAAGAAACTCAGTACAATCTGTGCAAAGCGAGCCTTTTGGATAATTATGTCTATGATTACAATAAATTTTAACCATAGCAGTGATTGTTTTAAACTCACGTGCAAGGCGGGGAGCGTAGAGCATATCTGATCTCGAGTAAAAAATTATGGGTTATACTATTATATTAATTGCTATCTTTCCGAAGCAGGATCGATAGTTTCAGCCTGGGGTAATTGGGCAATAATTGCGTCACAAACCTGATCCTGAGTAAGGTTTGAACTTTCAATAGTTATGTCAGCATATTTCTCATACAGCGCTATACGCTCTTCAAAAAGTTCCTGAAAACTTTGATCGGGTCGTTTGGCCAAGCCTCTGGTTTCATAATTATGGATACGTTGATTCAGGGCCTGGAGGTCCGCATGGAGAAAAACGATAATCCCATGGCTCTTAAGATGCGTCATTGCCGGTTCACTGTATGCGGCACTTCCTCCAGTTGCTATGATATGGTTACGGCAGTTTATCGAGAGGAGAACCTTTTGTTCAACTTTTCTAAGTGCCATGTGACCTTCTTTATCAACGATATCCTGAAGGCTTCTTTTTTCAATATTTTGGAGCAAAATGTCTGTGTCCACATATCTTTTTGCGAGCATTTTGGCCAGGATTACTCCTACGGTGCTTTTTCCGGAACCAGGCATTCCGATTAATATAATATTGGTTTTCTCTCTCATCACTTAAATCTCAGCTGGTCTCATATACAGGTTGGTTATCTAGCTATAGTAAAGCAGACGGTTTATATCGCAACTCAGCGCTACACCATAATTTCAACGTGGATTCCGTTAAACCCGATACTATGAACCGCAAAATTGTCAAAAAGTGTGCCGCCATGCCTGAACTCCTCCGGTTGCGCAGGGAGTTAAGACTAATAAGTAGAAATACATCGGATTTTTTCTTACACTCTGCATATCCATTGAAATTGTACGTCTTTTTATCGTAAAGGTGGATTAATTAAAATAGAAAAAAAGCAGGTTACTCTTAATTAAGCAGGAAAGCCATATGTGAAGAGCTGCTCTAATGCAAAGATCAGGACAACTTATGTATCGGATAGTGTGCCCAAACGGCGTTTTAGTATGAAGCAAGTAGAGTACAGTTGTGCTATAATCTTTGGAGGAATAAGTGGTTCTCTGTAGAGAGCCATCAATAAATCTATATTTTTAGTGGTGATGTAACACATGGATTATTTAGAAAATATCAAAAAATGGTACGCTTCCACTCATCTGCAGGATCAAATCACGGATGTTGACTTCGCAGGATTGTTTACTAATCCGTGGTTCATTATTCCATTTGGTCTTCTGGTTGCATACATGCTTATTAAGCAAAAATGGAAGGACCTCATCATTACTGCAATATTTGTCGGAGTCTGGTGGGTTTCAGGAACTGACTATATGAATTCGCTTCTTGTTCACGGTGAGATACAAATCAATAAAATATTGCCGGTCATATTTGGTGGAGCCGCAGTCTTGGGTTTTGTCATCTATCTCCTTTTTGGCAGGTCTGATTAATCAGGATTTTTATGCAGTTTAGAAAAGGTATTTTTATAATAACGGAGGAGGATCACTGTCCTCTGTATAATGTACGAGAAGAACTGAAGCTCAGTGATGGAATTCTTACGTTACCGGTTAATAAACCTACTTGCCTCATCCTGGCCAAGGATCTGTTTACTATAGCATCTGCTGACAGCAGCTATGAAAATTATTCCCAAGGGATGAATAAAAAGGCAAAATTCGAATGCGGAGGCTGTACCGGTATTATTCGTTTTGAATATAAAAAGGATAAAGGATTTGCTACGCTGCAGATGAAATTGCTGGCTGCTACGGAACGGCGAGAGAAAATTAAAGGAACAAACGCCTTTGCCGGATTGTTGCGCACCGTTGAGATCTTTTCAAGCCTGACCACAGAAGATTTACTGGATCTTGCAACTTTACTGGAATTGAATGAGTTTCCATGGCAGTTCCCTATAGCCCAGAAGGGTGATCCGGGAGACAGGTTATTTATACTTTTGTCCGGTAGAGCAGAAGTTATAGATGAAAGAGGTGTGGCCATTGCCGAATTGCAGGAAGGGGAGGTTTTCGGCGAAATGAGTCTTATGACCGGGGATCGTGTTTCAGCGACAATTATGACGTCAGAGACTTGTAAAGTTGCCGTGATGAATCAGAAAAACTTCCGTCATATACTTAGTCGTTTTCCCGCTCTCCAGGTTTTTTTCTATAAATTGCTGGTAAGCAGGATTACTAAAATGAATCAGCAGCGAGCGGAAGAGCTGTCATCCGGGATGGTCGGACAACTTTCGGATATTTCTCCAGTAGAGATCTGCCAAATGATTAATTCAAATCAAAAAACCGGTAAACTCAATATAGAGAGTGAAGAGAAAAGAGCTATGATCATGTTCAATGAGGGTGAACTGGTGCATGTTGAGATCGGTGCTTTGGAGGGAAAAGAAGCTTTCTATAAGATTCTGGCGATAGACACTGGACGGTTTAATTTTAGTCAGGGACTGACAGTACGTGAGAAATCATTGGATGTCATTGGTGGATTTATGGGAATGCTTATGGAGGGAATGAAGCGCCTGGATGACTTACATTAATGACATTAGGATATGTTTATTGAGAGGTTTGCTTGAAAGCAGAGCCAATGAAGAGCAGAAGACAGCTGAAAAAATGTGTCTTGGCTCTATTGGAAAATTCCAGTCTTGAAGAGGTATTCCAAAAACTAAGTGATTACCAGGATCATCGTCTGATAAATCCACTGTTTATTGCACTTTGTCACCCAATTGAGAAAGTGAGGTGGCATGCAATATGCTGTTTTGGGTGGCTTGTATCCGCAATTGCAGAAAAGAATATGGAGGCGGGGCGGATAGTAATGAGACGTTTCCTCTGGTCACTCAATGATGAGTCTGGAGGAATCGGATGGGGTGCCCCTGAAGCTATGGCCGAAATCATGTGCCAAAGCCGGGCACTTCGTAAAGAATACCTGCATATGCTTCTTTCGTACATGCATGCAGAAGGCGATGACCTCTTTCAAGATGGCAACTATCTTGAATTACCAATGCTTCAGCGAGGACTGTTGTGGGGAATAGGCAGATTATGTCAGGATCACCGCAGTGAGATGCTTAAACAGCAGATTGTTCTCGATGTCGCCGCTTATCTCAATTCTTCAGACATGCACGTGACTGGTCTGGCGATTTGGTGCCTTGGTTTACTTGGTGATGAGAGCGGGCTGAAGAAGATTGTCGGGTTTGAAAACTGCAACGAAAAGCTGTGTCTTTTTCTTAAACAGGAATTAAAACATATATCAGTAGCGGAGCTTGTTCGAGATGCTCTAAGTCATAAAAGGTAGTTACTCCACCTGCATCAGAGGATGCCCATCGGCATTGGTGGCACCTTGCTGCTGCCAAGGGTTATGCCCCCATCCATCCGTAGGCTGGAACCGGTTATATAAGTGGCTTCCACTGCTAAAAAGAAGACGGCATCGGCGACTTCCTGGGGGAAACCTGTACGTCCAAGAAGTATTTCTCCAAAGATATATTCCTTTTCCTTCATGGAGAGGTTTTCCCATCCGCGAGTACCTTCTCCATGTCTGTTTTGGACAAGACCAAGTACAAGTTCATTGACTCGAACAGAAGGTGCTGCTTCCCTGGCCCATGTTTCAGTGAAGGATTGTATTGCTCTGTTTGCCGCACTGTAACCGTCGTTAAAAAAAACTGCCGCTGCCCCGCTTCGACCGGTTAGCCCCGCGATTGATGAGATGTTAACAATAGAACCATCGGTGCTGTTTTTCATAAGCGGGAAGAGATGATGAAAGAGAAGCCATTTGGCCTTTACGGTAGTATCAAACTCTACATCCCACTGGCTCTCATTTTGGGGAAGATCGTAGCTCCCATGGACCACCGGCATTCCACCCCGTTCGATATTATTAATAAGAATATCAAGAACTTTCGTTTGAGCTCCGATGAATTCTGAGAGCTTCATCACTTCTGTTTTTTTACGCAGATCGGCAGGGAAAATGAAAAATGTGAAACCAGCCGCGGTGAACTCTTTCTCCATTTCAAGGATTGAGTCTGGCCAGTCATAAACCGGGAGGATGAGAATTGCTCCCTGGCTTGCGAATTTACGGGCAATAGCACGACCTATTGGCCGTGAAGCACCAGGGATGAGAACAGTTTTTTCAAGTAGTCGCATTATCGGTTTACTTAGAGGATCGAGTTCAGAAATGGTTGCCGAGGTTCTTCTACGGGCTTATCAGTT
Organism: uncultured delta proteobacterium; assembly: GCA_963709755.1. Lineage (GTDB taxonomy): Bacteria > Desulfobacterota > Desulfobulbia > Desulfobulbales > Desulfocapsaceae > Desulforhopalus_A. Next base: position 489,540 of record CAVPXO010000004.1, on the reverse strand, counting down.
TCAGTTTGGCTCCGTAATCCGAACATCGCCAGCATGGTATCATCCATGTACAGCTGGAAATCATCGGTGGCGATGATATTGTTATTTACAGGACTTATAAGTCGCGCTGAAATATATAAAGTTCTGTTGGTCCTGGAGATCGTACCGGCCAGTATGGCTTGAGCCGATAGAGCTTCACTGAGCCGCGAAAGATCCCTGGATAATATTGTTTCTCCAGATTTTTCTTCTATATGGAGAGTATTTGCAAGTTTCATTTCTCTAACCGTATAGCCAAGCTGGACCAGCCTGGAAGCTAAATGCTCCTGAATAACACGGCCAAAACGTGAGGTCTGGCGAAGGTCATTATTATCGACAAAGGTGGTGACCAGAACAGGCATATCCGGATGATGTGGCACCAGTGGAGGCATGGCTCTTTCAGCCAAATGGTCAGCGATTGTGTAGGATAATTTAATCAGGTTGGTATCGGCTCCGAGTAGACCTTCTAAACGCGTGCCATTAAAGGATGAACAACCATTGTTGAAAAGAATCACGAAAATAAAGCAGATGAAGATGGCGAATCGCGATAACGCGAGTGTCGTGAGGTATGGATGTCGAATTGTAACTGCTTTCATGAAGTCTTTTATCCTCTATTTTTCTGCTTTATCAACAGAATTTACACTGATGTCTGTCAGAGCGGGGGCCGCTGTTGCAGTTGGTGGAAAATTGCTTTCCGGTGGTTTTCCACTGGAAAGCAGGATGGTTTTCGTTTGTGGCATATTTTCCTGGTAATGGTAAAAATCTTCGTCGTTAATATAGTAGATGTCAGACGCTCTGAAGACATATCGATCATCATTTATCATTGAGGTTGTAATAATTACCTCATAATGACCATTGCTGACCAGACTGGTATTGGCGAAATCCGCTACCGTTCCCAAAGTGAGGAGTACGACCTCTGCAGGGGCATTTCGCAAAACAGCCACCGCCGCTGAGAGGCCGGTCAATAGACCTGGTTGGAGGCTACGGACACGATTGGCATTATGATGAACAACCTGGACTTTGTAACGTACTTCGATGGTGTCTTCGTCTTCTTTGCTTTTTGTCGGAACACCATATGTGAAAAGATTGGTGATCAGCAAATCCCTAAATGCCTCGTTGAAACTACTTGTTTCATGTGGCTTGCAGGAGATCGATTCATCACCACAGGTTTCCTTGACAAAAACCGTTTTGTAAATATTGTCGGTCTCAATGAGCTGGTTATTGATACGATTGGCAAGGTCTGCGGCCAGCACCTCCCAGTGGGAAGCCGCCTGCATTTTTTTTTGTTGGGAATATTGGTAACTGATCGGTTCGGGTATACGGCTGCTGCAGCTGCAGACAAAAAAGAGCACCAGGATATAAGAATAAAACGACCGCATAAAGATTCACCACTGATTGGATGATTTGATAGTAAACTCGTAAAGAATCTTATGTCCCGTATGAGGGGCCTGAAAAAGAGTTTCCTCTCCGAGAGGAAGATGAATCTGTAAATTTCCTAGTTACTTTATCGGACTCCTGAAGAAAAAGTAAAGGAAATTTGTGGATCTACCCTTCCATAAGGGAGAGCTCTTTTTAATTCTCCCTCTGAGACGTGTACATGCTTTGGAGGGGAGCTATAATTCTGACTTCAAAATTTCTGACCCTGAATAACTATCTTGATCTTACAATCAATAGATACTTATATTATCTGAATAGGTTAGTATCTCATAGCTTAAGATCTAATCTCTTTGATTTCACGACAATTTGTCACGTAGTTTCATTAGAGTAAAATAATGTCTATTGATCTGCATACACATTCAACAACTTCTGATGGGACCATGAGTCCTGCAGAACTTGTTGAATATGCCCATAGAAAAGGATTGTCAGCAATCGCAATTACCGATCACGACACTATCGACGGCATTGACGAAGCTATTGCGGCTGGGATAAATCTGGGTATTGAAGTTGTGCCCGGCATTGAGTTAAGTGTGAAATATTCTAACCATAATATCCACTTGCTTGGATATTTATTTGATTATCAACAACAGGATTTGCACGTCGCCTTAACGCGGTTACAGGCAGGCAGACTTGAACGCAACATCAAGATTATTGATAACCTCAAAAAGTTAGGCCTTGCTATTGAATTCAGTGAATTGAAAAAGTCAGCAGGCTCAGGGCAGAACGGAAGGCCGCATATTGCAAGACTTATGATAGAGAAAAATTTTGTTCAGTCAATGGATGAAGCCTTTGAGAAATATCTAGGGGAAGGGGGGCTTGCTTATGAATCAAGATTTATCTATGGAATACAAGAAGCAATCTCCCTGATAAAGAATGCCGGTGGAATAGCTGTGCTGGCGCATCCTCTCCAACTTGACAGGTCGGTTGATGATTTCTCCCATGCTCTGCAGCAACTGCGTGATATGGGACTCGATGGGATAGAGGTCTATTATCCAAATCACTCCCGGCAGTTCAGGAAACGCCTCATATCACTTGCTGAAAAAGATTGCTTGCTCATGACCGGAGGAAGTGATTATCACGGGAGTATTAGACCAGGAACATATCTTGCCGGTGGAAAAAATGTCTCGGTTTCGGATCAACTTCTCGTTAAAATGAAAAAGCGTGTTGAAGAAAATCGCAATACTAATTGAAAACAATAAAGTAATTTAAAGGAAAATTATGACGATGTATTCGATCCTTGTAGTTGATGATGAACCTAATTACCTCATCGTTTTATCCGAGCTTTTAAAAGATGAAGGTTTTGAAGTCTTTACTGCATCTGACGGCATACAGGGACTGAAAGTAATAGAAGATGTGGATCTCGATATTGTCATTACCGATATGCAGATGCCAGGTATGAACGGTTTGGAGTTCCTGAATAAAATCAAAGAGAAGAACCAGGATCTTCCGGTTATTGTCATTACTGCTTTCGCTGAAATCGATAAAGCGGTAACGGCGATGCAGGCTGGGGCATATAATTATCTGGCAAAACCTTTTTCCAATGACGAATTAATAATTACACTGAGAAAAGGTGCACAACATTACTCCCTGATTCGTGAAAACACACGACTGAGAAATGAAATAAAAGGGAAAAGCGGCTTCAGCGGCATGGTCGGGAAAAATCCTAAAATGTTGCAGGTATACCAGCTTATTGAAAAGGTGTCTCCGACACATGCATCTGTGCTGATTACCGGTGAAAGCGGGACAGGAAAAGAGTTGGTTGCCAAGGCAATACATATGAACAGCCCGAGGCAAAACCAATCTTTTATTGCAGTGAATTGTGCTGCTCTTTCTGATAATCTTTTGGAAAGTGAACTTTTTGGTCACGAGAAAGGCTCCTTTACCGGAGCAGTAGCCATGCGGAAAGGACGTTTTGAATTGGCTGACCAGGGAACTATTTTCCTTGATGAAGTTGGTGAAATTCCACTTGCTTTACAATCCAAGCTATTAAGAATACTTCAGGAGAAAACCTTTGAGCGGGTCGGGGGGACAAAAACCATTGAAGTTGATGTTCGTATTATCAGTGCATCGAACAAAGATCTGCGGGAAGAAGTCGCGGGAGGTCGATTCAGGGAGGATCTGTTTTATCGGCTTAATGTGATTCCGGTAAGCCTTCCTGCACTCAGGGAGCGAATGGATGACATGCGGCTTCTGGCTGAGTTCTTTGTTGAAAAATACAAAAAAGAACTGCAGAAACCTGAACTGACTATTTCTCCAGATGCGTTGAAATTACTTATGAAACTTCCCTGGGAGGGGAATATAAGAGAGCTCGAAAACACAATAGAAAGGGCAGCAATTCTCTGTTCTGATGATGTCATCGAAGCCGAGGACGTACAGCCGGATACACTGTACAATGAAGCCCGGCCTGAGTGGGGGCAAAATGTGGATCTGCGGCAGATAATTCCGGAAGATGCCGGATTAAACGAGGTGCTGTATGCCGTAGAGAAAAAAATGCTCACTCAGGCCCTCCTGGATACCGACTATGTACAGGCGAGAGCTGCCGAAAATCTCGGTATTACAAAAAGTCTTCTCCAGTACAAGATGAAAAAGTACCAGATAAAAAAGAAAAGGTGAGGACGGTATAGGTTAATCGGTCTTGTTGGATAGCCCGGTGGACGTTTTGTCACCGGAAACGCCCCAGTGTAGCTTATTGCGCAGGATAGTGAAGTAATCACGCGTTGATGAAACTATAAGTTGAAGAAATTGTCCTGCAGTTTCTATTTCCAGTTCGTCACAGTCTTTCATTTCCCAGAACGATTGCCCATCAATTATGACCTGTGCGCGTTCTTTTTTATTTCCTGCATCGAATCGTGTCTTGATTTGTTTATCCGATGGAAGAATGATTGGCCTGCTGCTTAGCATGAAGGGGCAGATCGGTGTTACCGTGATTGTAGCCAGGCCTGGATAAACTAATGGTCCGCCGGCAGAGAGATTATATGCGGTCGATCCTGTGGGAGATGAAAATATTAATCCATCCGCTCTGTAGGTGGTGATATATTCGTCATCTGCTTTGGTTGAGAGACGGAGTAGCCGGTCAAGAACGTTTTTGGTTATGACAACATCATTAAGCGCATAGCGATATGAAGTTGCCTGTCCGCCTGAAACGAGTCGGGTCTTCAGCATAAGTCGGTTCTCGACCATCATCTTCCCCGTCAGGATACGTTCTAAAGCCTGGAATGTTTCATCCTCGGTGAGTTCTGTCAAAAAACCAAGGTTCCCAAGATTTATTCCAAGTACGGGGATTGCGTGACGTGCCGCTTTTTCGGCAATATGCAACAGAGTACCATCCCCTCCCAGCACTATAATCATGTCAAGGGCAGGACCGATCTCGTTCTGGGTGATTCTGATATTCTTTTGTTGCAGCCAGTTTGCGAGGGTCGCCGCATAGCCGTCAGACCGAACATCATCTTTTTTGGTGATGATACCAACTTTTTTGATCGTCAGGTTGAGCTCTGTTCGGAAAGGTGTTGCATCGTATGTCATTCTACTTTGCCCAGTTGTTTTGATCGTGTCACGGCAGCTTCCACAATATCCATAATAATGCCATGAAAGCCGACTTTTTCAAGAACGTGTATGGCAGTAATTGCTGTTCCGCCAGGAGATGTAACTTTCCCCCTCAGGGCAGCTGGATGTTCCCCACTTTGCTTGAGGAGTTTTACTGAGCCTGATACAGTCTGAAGTGCAAGTTTCTCTGAAATTACCCGGGTAAGTCCGGATTTGACCCCTGCATCAATGAGTGCCTCGATAAAGGAAAAGACATAGGCTGGACCGGATCCGCTCAGACCTGTTACCGCGTCAAGGTGTACCTCATCCAGGACCACAACTTCACCCACGGCAAGAAAAATTTCCTCGGCTACTCGCAATTCAGCGTCACTGACATTATCATTCCTGCTGAGTGCTGAGGCGCCTTCCAGAACCAGTGCCGGTGTGTTCGGCATGACCCTGATGATTTTAGTTTCATCTTTTCCTATCATCCGCATATAAAAAGATATCGGCAAACCGGCCGCAATGCTTATCATAATGTGTTGAGGTTGCACACGCTCTCTGCAATCTTCAAGCAGGGATTTCATAGTCTGCGGTTTTACGGCAAGAATGATGATCCGGCAGTTTTCGAAAATTGGCAGGTTGCTGAGATAGGTTTTTACCGAATAGGTCTGTTCCAGGTGTTCGCGCCGAAAGTCGTTGGGTTCAGCGACGAGAATGTCGTTTTCATGGTAAAGACCGGAGGCAATGATCCCCCTGATCAATGCTTCAGCCATTTGTCCGCCGCCAATAAAACCAATTTGCTGTTTCATGATTTCCCTGAGTAATTTGAAGAAAGATGAAGAATGAATATTTCTATGCAATCATAGTCGGTTTCAGGTAAATATCAAATTCGATTCAATTATTCAATGAGATATATAGATGTCGTATTTGGATGTTGTGTAAGTTCCTTGTAATTTTGCAATTTCAAAAGTAGAGCGAGAGGATATTATGATAAATAAAGAATTATTAGAGATTTTGGCCTGTCCCCAATGTAAGGGCCCAGTGAAGCTGAAAAATCAAGAGGGACTTATCTGTGAAAAATGTATGCTCTTTTATGAAATTAAAGATGATATTCCTATAATGCTTATCGATCAGGCAAAAAAAATAAAATGAAAAAAGCCTGTTATTCCATTGGCAGGATTCTGGTAATAGCTCTGTGCATCCCGTTTTGTTGGTTGCGAGACTGAACTGGAGGAAGAATATGACTATAGTTGAAGATTCCGCTCAATTGTTCGAACGTTTTATTGTCAAAGCGGACCATGCCCGCAGTGATTACCTGGGATTAATAAAAGAACTCGTTGCAAAAAAACAGCAGGAGGGTGCAGCGTGGATACAGCCACTGGACTCAGCCTATCAGTTGCTTTTGCAGGAAATCAAGGAAAACAGCAATAGACCGATGCAGACTATCGCCTTTGGTACATCAGGATGGAGGGGCAGGCTGGGTAAAGATATTTTCTGCCAATCTGTCGCTCTGGTCACCACTGCAATTGTTCAAATGTATGATGCAGTCGACAGTGAACCTGAACTTGGTGCTTTACTTGGTGTGGAAAGCCTTATGGAAGCCAAGAGACGAGGCTGCGTTCTCGGATTTGATAACAGGTTCGCCGGAGAACTCCTGGCCTGCCAGGTTGCATATGTTTTGACATCTGTCGGATTTACAGTGCACTACGCAGGAGAATCTACTACCGGCGTCCTTTCTGCGGCAGTACTTGAATTCCAGGCCGCTTTCTCAATAAATCTCACTCCTTCTCATAACCCGCTGGAGTACGGCGGATATAAATTCAATGCAGCAGATGCGGGGCCTGCAGCATCCGAGATTACAGAGAGAATTACCGCCAATGCCATAAAACTTGCTGACGGAAAATTTTCATATACAACATTTCCATGCCATTCAACAGAGGATATTAAAGCTCTCGGCGACGTCAGATTTTTTCATTCACTTGATGCCTGGAAAAATTTAGTCAAAAAAAACAGGCAGGCACACGGGCTTGATCTCGAGGCAACTGTTGCCGCATTTTCAGATCGAAAGGACATGGTTGTCGCCGTTGACTCTGTACACGGTGCCAGTCGTTTACATATTCGGGAGATATTTAACGACAGTTCTAATCCTCGGCTGATTCTGCTTCGAAATACTGCAGATGTAACTTTCGGCGGCGTTGCACCCGAACCTTCAACCGTTAATATGCGGGAGGTTGTGAGGGTTCTCGGAGAGAAAGAGGAGCCTCTTAAACTTGGAGCAATCATTGATCCGGATGGCGACAGGATACGATTCACTGATGGAGTAACAGAAATCAGTATGAACCAGTTTGGTGCTATGGCCTATCATTTCCTGCACGAATACAAAAAGAAGAAAGGGATGGTTGCCAAAACCGTTGCAACTTCTAATCTGGCAAACAGCATTGCGGAGAGCTTTAAAGAAGGACTGTTCGAACCTAGTGTCGGGTTTAAAAATTTCAAGCCGGTAATAGGTAAGGCACTTGTCTATTTTGAAGAATCTGACGGAATATCGATAATCGGTCATACTCCTGAGAAAGATGCCTATATTGGTTTGCTTTTGGCTTTGGAGATGATGCTTGCGACTCATATGAATCTCGGCGATTACTTAAGAGAGATTGAAAGCCAATTTGGGGCGTATTATCCCGATCGTGACGGAGTAGAGGTGAGCGTTAAAGGCGAAAAATTGCAATCACTTTTGGCAGGTCTTAAAAAATACAGTGAGGGCAGCCTTGTTGAAATTGGCGATACCCCACGTCGTATCAAAAATGTTATAACTATTGATGGCCGAAAAATGGTTTTTGAAGATGGGTCCTGGTTAATGATACGACCATCCGGGACGGAGCCTAAAGTTCGCTTTTATGTCGAATCCAGAACTTCCAGCGGTACAATTGAGCTTGTGACAGCCGCAAAATCGATGTTAGCTGAAATAGGCATCTTATGAAGATCGATATTATAATGCAGGAACTGACACCCCACAGGGGGTACTAAAGTTGTTAGTCCGTGGTTCTGCCGGTTGCATTTTATGCTTCAGGTATTATTGTCAAAAAATCAAGTAGTAACATATTAAAATCGTAACTCTATATCATATTTAATTCAGGAGTTGTTATGTGGGAATATACAGACAAGGTACAGCAACATTTTCTGCAGCCTAAGAATGTTGGAGAAATTGATAAACCGAGCGGCACAGGTGATGTCGGTTCGCTTGCCTGCGGTGATGCATTGAAGCTTACACTTAAAATTAACAGTGATGATATTATAACTGAAGCAAAATTTAAAACATTTGGTTGTGCCAGTGCCATAGCATCTTCCTCAGTCCTTACCGAAATGGTTATAGGGAAGTCGGTGGAAGAAGCATCCAAAATTACCAATAAAGACATCGCTGATGCACTGGGTGGTCTTCCTAAGGAAAAAATGCATTGTTCGGTAATGGGACGTGAAGCGCTGGAGGCTGCAATTGCCGATTATCGTGGTCTGATTTTACCAATGGCTGAGGGTGAAGTTGTTTGCGAATGTTTTGGTGTCACCGATTTAGAGATCATCAGGGCCATTAAGGAATCAAGTCTTCGCTCGGTTGAGGAAATCACCAACTTTACCAAGGCAGGTGGCGGATGCGGAAAATGCGAGGACAAATTGCGTGAAATCCTGCAAAATACCGTCAGCAATAAATCAGAAATGCCGGTTTTGAAGGCTAAACCAAAAAGGATGACCTCGCTGCAGAAGATAAAGAAAATAGAGGAAGTCCTTGATCGTGAAATACGACCAGGCCTCAGAAAAGACGGTGGTGATATTGAACTTATAGATGTGGATGGAGATTTTGTAATAGTATCCCTGCGAGGGGCGTGTAAGAGTTGTCATAAGTCTCAAACAACTATCAAGGAATATGTAGAAAAAAAACTAAGAGAACTTGTATTGGAGAGTCTGATAGTGGAGGAAGAGAATTAATGGCCACTGCAAATGAAAAAGTCATCTACATGGATAATAATGCTACTTCGCAGGTAGCTCCGGAAGTAGTTGAGGCAATGATGCCCTACCTGACAGATGAGTATGGTAATCCTTCAAGTATGCATACCTTTGGCGGGCAGACAGGGGAAGCCGTAAAGACAGCACGACAAAAAGTTGCCACCCTGCTTGGTGCGGAACCTGAGGAAATAACTTTTACCAGCTGCGGAACGGAGAGTGACTCCTCCGCCATTCTCTCCGCTCTTAGAACCTATCCGGAAAAGAGGCATGTAGTTACTACACGGGTGGAACATCCGGCGGTAAAAAGCCTCTGTGACAATCTTGAAACTGTGACCGGTCACAAATATCGCATAACACGTTTAAAGGTTGATTCTGAAGGAATGCTGGATATGTCGGAATACGAGGCAGCCCTGACAGATGATACCGCTATTGTCAGTGTGATGTGGGCCAATAACGAAACCGGAGTGATTTTTCCGGTGGAAGAAATGGCGAAAATGGCAAGACAGAGAGGCATACTGTTTCATACCGATGCAGTGCAGGCCGTTGGCAAAGTGGCTATTAACTTAAAGGAACTGGAAATTGATTTTCTTTCGCTCTCCGGACACAAGCTTCATGCGCCCAAAGGAATAGGGGTTTTGTATATAAAGCGGGGAACACTTTTCGTTCCTTTCCTGATCGGTGGGCATCAGGAAAGCGGTCGGAGAGGAGGCACCGAGAATGTCGCATCCATCGTCGCACTTGGACGCGCATGTGAACTTGCAGGCGAAAAAATGAGTGAGGAGAATGGCCGAGTCAAGCAGTTGCGAGATAAGCTTGAGGAAGGTTTGCTTTCCAGGGTTCCCAAGTCAATGCTTAACGGTCACAAGACAAATCGGCTGCCAAATACTGCTAATATAAGTTTTGAATATGTCGAGGGTGAAGCTATCCTCCTGCACATGAATCAAAACAGGATCTGTGCTTCGTCCGGCTCTGCCTGTACTTCAGGGTCCCTTGAACCTTCCCATGTACTCAGGGCTATGGGAGTTCCGTTTACCGCAGCACATGGTTCGATCAGGTTTTCTCTCAGTGTATACAATACTGAAGCGGAAGTAGATTTTGTCATAGAAAAAATGCCGGCTATCATCGAATCATTAAGAAAAATGTCTCCATTTTGGAACGATTTGCCTTGATCTCTGACCAGGCAAAACCACTACAGATGAAAGAAGTGGACCAATACGTTAAAGTTGCTTTTTCTTATTGGTCCGGCGACTAAAACAACAAAAAATGATTACTACAGGCCCTGAATGTAATTTTTTTTCGAGAGAATAACGGTTTCTATAAAATCTTCTTACTTCTCAGATGAATTAAGTAAGAAGATTTTTTTTGCATTTTTTCGCCTAATCATAAGTAAAATCTTTTAAGTAGATCGTTTCTGTGGTTTATTTTAAGAGTGATTACAAAATTATATCGAATAACTGCATTCTTTTACACTTCCACATCATTATTGGATACTGGTTATGGCGTTACGAAGCCCTGGATTGCAACGAAAATCTTCAATGAAGCGTACCGTGAAGGATCAATCGGGCGCCGGAAAAATAAAAATTGGCGAACTGTTAAGTAAAGCTGGGTATATAACTCCCAGCCAGCTGGAAAATGCCAAGAAGATATTAAAGAAAAATGGGGGGCAACTCAGCTCTATTTTACGGCAATTGGAATATATTGACGAAAATACGGTTTTCACTTTTCTCAGTCGTCAGCATAATTATCCCGGCGTCATAATCAAAAACGAACCACCCTCGAAGGAAGCTCTCAAGCTGCTGCCATATGTGCAGGCAAAGGCATTTATGGCGTTTCCCCTGCGGATAGCCGGCAATACACTTCAGATTACCATGACTGAACCCTCCGACGCTGCAGCGGTGGAGGAGTTACAGAACCTTGTAAATATGGAGCTGTCCGTCTGTGTTTCTACTGAAAATGATATTATTGAAGCCTATCAGAAACATTATGGTATTGATGAGATCGAAGCAAAATCATTTCTTGGTATAAAAGAAGAAATTGAAGAAGAACTCGATATCACTCAGGTAGATGATTTCGGTTCGATTGTTGCCGAGGCTGCAGATGATTTTGAAATTGAAGCAGATGACGTTGATGAAAAAGGCGAACAGTTTGCTGCCTCAGACGCACCTATTATAAAACTGGTCAACGGAATTCTGATTAAAGCAGTTCAGGATGGGGTGTCCGATATACATATAGAACCCTATGAAAAGACCATGCAGGTCAGATATCGTAAGGATGGTGCTCTATTCAAAACGATGAATCTTCCTTTGACAATCAAGAATGCCCTGGTTGCCAGGATGAAGATTCTTTCCGGACTCGATATTACAGAAAGAAGAGTTCCGCAGGATGGGCGTATAAAAATGCGCATGGGCAGGAACAGATCTGTTGATTTCCGTGTTTCATCATTGCCGACACTGTATGGCGAATCGGTCGTCTTGAGGATTCTTGACAAATCCTCACTGAACGTTGACCTAACCAAGTTGGGTTTTACGGTGGAAACGTTCGACATGTTGAAAAGGTGTCTCAGTCAGCCTCAGGGGCTGCTGCTTGTAACTGGTCCTACCGGCTCCGGAAAAACCGTTACCCTCTATTCCGCACTCAACTCAATGAACAGTGAGGATATAAAGATTCTGACCGCCGAAGATCCCGTCGAGTTCAACTTTAAAGGTATTAATCAGGTAAATGTACACCAAGAAGTAGGAATGACCTTTGCTGCGGCACTCAAGGCATTCCTCCGACAGGATCCGGACATAATCATGGTCGGTGAGATTCGAGATATTGAGACCGCGGAAATTGCAATCAAAGCAGCTATGACCGGTCATCTTGTTTTCTCAACTCTTCATACCAATGATAGTCCGGCAACTATTGGTCGTCTGGTCGATATAGGCATCCCTCCATATATGTTGGCTTCTTCTGTAACAATGGTTTTATCCCAACGTTTGGGGCGAAAGCTGTGTAACAAGTGTAAGAAAATAGTTGAGTATGAGCCTGAGGAACTCATCAAGGTTGGTTTCGACGAAAAAGAGGTTAATGATCTCACAATTTACGGTCCGAATGGCTGCCCGGAATGTAATAACCTGGGCTATAAAGGCCGAGTTGGCTTTTTTGAACTGATGGAAATTACTGAAGAGGTTGGTAAGGCTATAAGCGCGGAAGTTGCTGAAGATCAATTGAGGAAAATTGCCGTTCAGGAAGGCATGACACCTCTACGTGAGGCTGCACTGCAAAAAGTCAGAGAGGGTATCACCAGTATTGAAGAAGCCTTGCGACGAACTGTTGCGCATAAGGAAAGTCTCCCGGCGTATATGGTAAATCCTGATGAAGAATTATATGAGGATGGAGATGTTATAATCAGGGAAGGCAATAAAGACATAGATTTTTTCAAACTTATCAGGGGAGCACTAACGGTCATTAAAGGTGGGAAAAAGATCGCTGAATTAACTGAACCTGGAGAATATTTTGGTGAAATGGCATCAATTACGGGAGAGCAGCGAACCGCGTCCATTATATCTCAAGGAAGATCCACGGTGAAACGTTTTCCTGGCGATAAACTGGGAGAGATCATTGAAAAGTATCCCGATGTTTCAAAATATCTCTTTCAAACAATGACAAAGCGTTTGCAGAAGTCCAACCAGATTATTGTGAAACTCGCCCTTGGAGGTCGCAGACCACCACAAGGTCCTCCCCCATCGCCAAACCGGTCATAGGCTTTTGTTCTATACTATCTCCGTTTGATCTCTTAATTTCCTGTATTTTGTACCCCTTCAAAGGGATACTGAAAAGAGCCCCTGCACGGGGGTATTTTGAAGGCGGAAATTCCGGAGTAACTGATGAATTCTGCAACAACAAAAGATTTACGGATAATAGTTCTGCTCGATGGAAGACCCGGGCATGAAAAACAGACTATGGGTATTATCCGGGCACTTCAGGAAAAGGTCCCGGTAGAAATTATCCTGATAAAGGTTGAGAAATTTTCCTTTATCAAGTCGCTGCTACAAACTTGCCGTCTTTATCTGCCTCTGCCATTGGGTGGATTAGCGAACGGTCAGATTGAAAAAGGTGATATATTGATAGGTACAGGAAGCCGTACCCATTTGCCGATACTGCTCTATAAGAAAAAATATGCAATCCCAGCGATTATCTGCATGACACCGGCCTTGCATTTGCTGAACCGTTTCGATCTCTGTTTTGTTCCGGAGCATGAGGGGAAAAAGGAGGAGAAAAACATAATGCTCACGGCTGGGGCACCTAATTGTTCAAGGAATAAGAGAAAGCACCGGAAAGAATGCGGCTTGATTCTGCTTGGAGGAGTGGATACTAAAAGTCATTACTGGGATAGTTTGCAGGTAATGGAAATGATTAGAAAAAATAGTGAGTACGGAGACCTGGCGAAGCTGGACGGTTTCTTCTTCTCCCAGAACTCCGCAAGATACCGTGGAACTGATCAAAAAACTGTCTGATGTATATTCTAATATACATTTTTTTGATTACAGAGATACTCCTCCGGGTTGGGTAGAAGAACAATATGACAAGAACAGTGTGGTGTGGGTTACAGCCGATTCTATCTCTATGATTTATGAAGCAATAACCGCCGGATGCAGCGTTGGTATTTTTCCCATGAGATGGGTCAGGGAAAACAGCAAATTCATGAGAAACGAAAACATGCTGCTTGAAAAAAAATTGGTGACACCCTTTTCGTCCTGGGAAAAGGGAATGACAAATGAAAGTGAAAACATTGAACTAAATGAAGCACAGCGATGTGCAGATCGGATATTACAAACATGGTGGCCTTCCGTTATGATAAATAAATGAAAATGCAGAACGATATACAGCACAATTCTCTTACCGTCATGCAGTTGCTTCCGGATCTGAACAGTGGCGGAGTAGAACGCGGCACCTTGGAATTAGGCCGTCATCTCGTTCGTAACGGCCATACATCGATTGTTGTTTCGGGTGGTGGAAGGCTGGTGGAACAATTGAAAAAGGAAGGCAGTTCACATATCCGGAAAACGATTGGTTCTAAAAGTCCTTCAGCTTTTTTCCATATCTGGCCATTGCGCCGGGAAATGAAAAAAAGACGGGTTGATATCCTTCACATACGCTCCAGAATGCCGGGATGGATCGGTTATATTGCCTGGAAATCTATTCCCAAAAAATATCGACCGGTTCTGGTTACCACCTTTCACGGGTTTTATTCAGTAAACGATTATAGTGCAATTATGACCAAGGGTGATGGGGTAATAGCCGTTTCCAGGAGTATTCAAAAACATATAGCAGAGAATTATAATCGTGAAAAAAATGTTCGTCTTATTTTCCGGGGAGTTGATGTAGAATCCTTTGATCAAGTTAAAATTGAAAAAAAACGTGTGGAAAGTCTATCTAATGCATGGGGTATAGATACGACCAGGCCTGTGTTGATGTTGCCTGGAAGACTTACCAGGTTGAAGGGACAAAAGATTTTTCTAAAGAGCCTGCTCCTTTTGAAAAACAGTAACTATCAGGCGATTATTGTAGGCGATACTGAAGAAAATTTAGGATATACTGAAGAACTGAAACAGATTATAGAAAGAAATACTCTTGCCGACAGAATACGCCTTGTTGGTCATTGCAATGATATGCCCGCAGCCTTTTTATTATCGGACATTGTACTGTCAACATCCTCAGAGTCCTTCGGACGAACGACTGTTGAGGCGATGGCGATGGGTAAACCCGTTATCGCAACAGCCCATGGGGGAAGTCTTGAAACGGTTATTCCCGGCGAAACCGGCTGGCTAGTAAATCCTGACGACCCTGAATCACTAGCCGTGGCAATAGATGAAGCCTTAACGAAGGAAAGACACCAGCTGAAGCGTTTGGGAGAAAATGGCAGGCTACGTGTCAGAGAAAAATTCACTGCGCAGGCGATGTGCGAACAGACCCTGGCTTTTTACCATGAGTTGCTCCGTGAAAGGACGAAAAAACCTATTCATTGAAGCCGATATCAGTCAAACATTTCGCTATTTTTCCTTGAAATGGCGTTCAAGAAAATCGCATTCTTTCGGCGATAGATCAAATTTCCTGACAACTTTTTCAAGAAGTTTCGAACGATCAATTTCGGGTTTTTCTACCAACAGTTCCGAGAACTCCCTGATTGCTTTCTGTATTTTTTCCCCAGGGGGATGAATGG
The DNA here is from genome assembly GCA_963709755.1 of uncultured delta proteobacterium. Classification (GTDB taxonomy): domain Bacteria; phylum Desulfobacterota; class Desulfobulbia; order Desulfobulbales; family Desulfocapsaceae; genus Desulforhopalus_A. The sequence goes on along the minus strand of CAVPXO010000004.1, from coordinate 474,365 downwards.
TAGTTTTTGGCATATAAGTCACCTGGAATGAGCTATGTAAACTATTCTCTAATCGGCTCAAGAATGAGTCCTGACAGAGGCGGAATTGACATCAATGTGTGATATGGTGCCTGTGCGAAAGGGCTGTCAATCGGGTTAAAGGTTGTTTTATCGACGGTGCCTGAGCCACCATATTTACATTCATCTGAACAAAATAATTTTTTATAACGACAATTATCGGGCAATCCGACTTTGTACTCTGAAAATGTTTGTGGCGTAAAATTAAAAACACCAACAAGATGGTTGTCACGATCTTTGCCGAATCTGGCAAAGGAAATAATGGAATTATTTCTGTCTTCTATATCCAGCCAATGAAATCCTTCTTCGGAGAAATCAAGTTGCCAAAGAGCGGGTTGAGCCTGGTACATTACGTTCAGTTCAGTGACGAATTGTTGCATCTGATTATGGTAATTACCGTCTTTGATGAGATGCCAGTCGAGGCTCCGTTTACAATACCATTCTGACCATTGCCCGAATTCCGAACCCATGAAGAGCAGTTTTTTCCCAGGATGCATCCACATTGTAACAAGCAGCAGACGAAGATTGGCAAATTTTTGCCATAAATCACCTGGCATTTTATCGATCAGTGATTTTTTGCCATGTACAACCTCGTCGTGGGAGAGGGGGAGAATGAAGTTTTCAGAGAAGGCATACATGATGGAGAAGGTAAGACTGTTATGGTGAAATTTTCGATAGAGAGGATCCTTGGTGAAATAATTGAGTATATCGTTCATCCAACCCATGTTCCATTTGAAACCAAAGCCCAGTCCACCTTGGTCCGTCGCCTTTGAAACTCCGTAAAAATTTGTCGATTCTTCGGCAATTAACAGTGTTTCAGGGAAGATATCATAGACAATGGAATTAAGGTGACGAAGAAACTCTATTGCTTCAAGATTTTCTTTTCCACCATGACAGTTGGGTAGCCATTCCCCGTCATTTCTGGCGTAATCGAGATATATCATGGAAGCGACAGCGTCTACCCGCAACCCGTCAATATGGTATTTGTCCAGCCAGAAGAGAGCGTTGGCTATAAGGTAGTTGCTCACCTCATTTCGACCGTAATTATAGATATACGTGCCCCATTCCGGATGTGATCCCTGGCGACTGTCTGCATGTTCATAGAGTGCTGTGCCATCGAATTTCCCGAGGCTGTGTTCATCTTTTGGGAAATGAGCAGGAACCCAGTCAAGGATAACCCCAATATTATTCTGGTGACATGAGTCAACAAAATACAAAAAATCCTCCGGGGTTCCATATCGACTGCTGATGCTGAAAGGCGCAGTGACTTGATACCCCCATGACTCATCAAGCGGATGCTCCATAACAGGGAGAAGTTCAATATGGGTAAAACCGAGCTCCTTGACATAAGGGATGAGTTTGTCGGCCAGCTCCCTGTAGGTGAGGAAACGATCCGGATCATTCGGATCCCTCTGCCATGATCCAGGGTGTACTTCATAAATCGAAAGGGGGCCATCGTAGGGCGAGGTGTTTCTTTTTCGTTCCTGCCACAGGTGGTCATTCCAGCTGAATGTTTCAAACGACCTGACAATGGAACCGGTTTCAGGCCTGAGTTGACCATAGAACTGGAAGGGATCGATTTTTTCCAGAACATGTCCTTCCTGGGTTTTTATGGCAAATTTATAGATCTCATTTTGCTGCAGGTGCGGTATGAAAAGTTCCCAGATACCCGATGCGCCGAGACTTCGCATTTGATTGACACGACCATCCCAACTGTTGAAATTGCCGATAATTGACACGGCTTGAGCGTTTGGAGCCCAGACCCGAAAAATAGTGCCGCTTATATTGTGAAGAACGACTGGGTGAGCACCCAGGTGGTTGTATAATTTGTAATTTCTGCCACCGTTAAAGAGAAAACGGTCCTGTTCTCCAAGCTGAACCGTAAACCTATAGGGGTCATTTGTCGTCCATACCGTCCCGTCCTGAAAATGTATTTCATATTGGTAAGCGTATGGATTTAAAAGTGGATCGGATAACTTCTCCATGTCCAGGATAGCTTCAAAAATTCCATCCTGATGGATGCGCTGCATGTCATGAGAGCCGGCAGCAAACACAAGTCTCACGGCAGAGGCATGGGGTTGGAAAGTACGCAGGGTTACGAATCCTTCTTGCGGCACGGAAAAGTGTGCACCTAGATAATGAAATGGATCGTGGTGACTGCAGCTAAGGATTTTATCTAAATCACTTTTCATAATAGGCTGGAATAGATTGTCGAAGAATTATCCGGTTATGTTGCATACTGTGTCTCTGATTATTAATAGTATGTTATAAATCCTTATTTGTCATGATGATTATCCTTGTTTGGAGGATTAGTAACCACAATGCTCATTGACTTTTTTAGCTGTAGTCTTGACTCACTGGACTTTGGTCTGATAGACTCTTTGGAAGAGATTAATAGAAATAGACGCGCAAGGAAAACAATGATGAAGGAGCATTGGTCTTCTTTTTCCCTCTTCCTAAAACACTCTGCACATTCAGGAAATAACAGCTATGAACCAACAATCGCGACCTGAACCCAACTCTTTGGCAGGAAGTTTTCTCGTGTCTACCCCGCGAATGCCTGATCCTCGTTTTGAGGAGCATGTAATTTATATCTGTGCTCACAATGAGGAAGGTGCAATGGGGGTATCTATCAATCGGCCCAATCATATCTTCTCCCTGGCCGAGATACTTCAGGGTGCCCATTTGCCCATACCTGATAAAAAACTTGGTCCTGTTTATATCGGTGGCCCTGTTGAGCTTGAATCGGCTTTTATTCTTTATCTCTCCGATTATTCAGTTGAGCATAAACTGGATATCAGCGAAACAGTTTCCCTCACCAGAGAGACTAAAGTTTTGGAAGATATTGCCAGGGGAGTGGGGCCTTCCACCTACCTTTTTATTCTTGGTTATACCGGCTGGGGACCAGGGCAACTTGAAAATGAATTATTGGAAAACGGCTGGTTATCTTTGCCTGCCAGTGACAATATCATTTTTGATATGCCTGATGAACTCAAATGGAAAGCAGCCGCGATGCAATATGGCATAGATATAGCCACATTTGAGGATGTTATAGGCTATTCCTGATTTTATCTGGTTTGCCATTCCTGCTGTTGTTCTTTCTTGTCTATCGTTTTGTTTCTCGATGTTACTTTTTGGTGAAACTCATGGAAGAGAGATGTATGGTGGCATACGTTGTCTTCCAGTAAAACGAAAAAGAACTTCTGAATTTGTTGTTGTATGTACCAATAATTTACCATTCAAGAGATAATTGCAAAAGGTAGCTAATGACTTTAGTGTCCCAGATATTCAGCTGTAAACGATGTGGTTATTGTTGTCATGGTGAGACGACTGTTTCGCTGGATGAAAAAGACAGAAAGCGAATGGTTGAAGCACTCAATCTTCCGGAAGAAACTGTAGAAAAAGAGTTTTGGCGTTTGACCGGAAAGATCGTTCAGATGAAGACTCCGGATGGACACTGCATTTTCTATGAGGAAGGCTGTAAAGTGCATAAAGGTCGACCCTGGCGATGCAGGCAATGGCCTCTTCACCCATCTATCCTGTCTGATGAAAACAATTTTCATACTATTGCCGATTCCTGTCCTGGAATTATAAAAGACGTCGGGTATGAGAAATTTTGTCAAATACTCAGAAAGCTGACGGCACAGTCAGTCGTTGAATGCTGATACAAGTCATTACTTACCGGAAAAATGAAACACCAGCTGCTCTTTCTTGGAAAAATAAAAGATAAGTTTATAGAAAATGGGGTGGAAGAATATGGTTCCCGTCTGCAACATTACACGCCATTTTCCATTACAATTCTCAAAGAAAAAGGGAAAGGACGAGGGAAAATATTGTCTCCCGAAGAACAAGGGAAGCTCTTGCTTCAGGCTGTTCCATCAGGTGCAACAATAGTTGTTCTCGATTCAAAAGGGAAACAGTTTACCTCTGAAGCGTTTTCAAAGAAGATTGAACAATGGGAAATACAGGGAATTAAACAGGTATGTTACCTGATAGGCGGCCCTGATGGTCACGCACCGGAAGTATTGGGGGCTGCGGATTTGCTCGTATCACTTTCAGAAATGACGTTTACCCATGATATGGCGCGACTGCTGCTTGTTGAACAATTATACAGAGCCTATACAATTAAGGCAGGAGAACAATATCATAAGTGATTTCTGATATTATGAATTAAACGTTAAGTATATATCAAAGCGGCTGTTCTTCATTAAAATACTATGAGATGGCTGGATATCCGAGAGTAGCGGCGCTTTACGAGGTCTTTTCACAACCACCCGATTCCCTGCTTTCTCCCTGGCCGTTTCGAGGAGTTCCGCACCATCCGGATCACCTCCGACAAGCGAGCGTATTATCCGTAAAGTCTGTTTATTGAGAGCAGATTGATTATTATGAGGATACATAGGATCGAGATAAATTGTGTGAAAGGTCTCGGTAGTATTTTTCAGGTATTCCTGACTGTCACCTTGAACCAGGCGCAGTCGCTCTTTAACAATCGCAGTGGTGTTCTCCTCCTTTGCGGCGCGGCAAAGACCGTCTTCTAAAAGAGCTCCGATTATCGGGGAACGTTCACACATTGTTACGCGACAGTCGAGACTGGCCAGGACAAAGGCATCTGCACCAAGCCCTGCTGTCCCGTCCAGAATTATTGGTCTGAAACCGGGTTTAATTCCAGCTGCACGGGCGATCGGCTGTTTGATGGTGCAATTCTGTGCCAGTCGAAAACCGTTTTTTCCATGAACAAAATCAACAAACAGCAGACATATGGATTTCTGTGAATCAAGTGGCAAGTGCAGGAGTTGTAGTCCGTGCTGGGTATATGCAAGAATATATTCCGATGATCGATTTTCTACCGACGAAATGAAAGGCAGATCCAGTTTTGCTGCCAATTCAACAGCTTTTTGTAGAATTGTCGCTGATTTTATTGTAGATGAAACAGATATTGAACGTTGTGGAAGCATGTGTTTTTCACTTGTTAGCTAAAAATAACCGATCAAGTCCAGCCCGGCACCTTTTTCAATCTTAAAAATCTAAACATACCATGCAAAATCAAAAACCTGAAGTTATAGCTATAATACCTGCTCGATACGAGTCAAACAGGTTTCGGGGGAAGCCACTGGCGTTGATTGCCGGTAAAACGATGATTCAACATGTTGTAGAACGAGCCCGTGCGGTAAAAATGCTTTCCCGTGTAGTCGTAGCAACGGATGATCAGCGCATCGCTCGTTGTGTGCAGGATTTTGGCGGGGAATATGTGATGACCAGAAAAAATCATGTTTCAGGCTCGGACAGGCTCGCAGAGGCTGCTGAAATTCTCAAAATTTCAGAGCATGATATAGTGGTCAATATACAGGGCGACCAGCCATTATTTCCGGCTGATGTGGTTAAACAGGTTGCGCAGCCATTACTCGACGATCTGACGCTGCCCATGTCAACTCTCATTTATAAGATTGTGAGACCTGAAGAGATAAACGATCCGAATCATGTCAAAACTGTTTTTGATAAAGATAATTATGCCTTATATTTTTCCAGGTCACCCATTCCATTTCAGCGCAATCCGGATGAAATGGTGAAGCCTACCTATTACAAACACCTGGGGTTTTATGCCTATCGAAAAGGATTTTTACTTTCTTTTGTTGCCTTGCCTGAGGGAGAATGGGAAAGATTTGAGAAACTCGAACAACTTCGGGCACTAGAGTATGGATATAAAATAAAGGTGACGGTGACTGAGCACGATTCCATAGAAGTTGATACCCCGGAAGATCTCCTCCGCGTGGAAGAATATCTGCTAAATGGAGCTTAATGCTCTGCTAACATACAAAAATAATTGACAATAGAACAATTGATCAATAGAAAAAAAATGCGAGATTTGGCTTGATATCAGAAAAACTGCAGCATATTCGGGAAGTTCATCTTTCCCCTCTTGATCTGCTTCCGCAGCAGGATTTACGAGAAAAAATTTTGGATCTTGTCTTGCGGGGAGTCCCTGCCGGTGCACACTCAGTTGCTAAAACCCATCTTCAATCTCTTCGCCAGGAGTTGCTGGATGCGAATGTTGAAAATGTAAAGGTGGTGGTTTTTGGCGGTGGAACCGGGCTGTCGAATATCATCGGAGGAGATTCTCGGCTTGCCAGCTGGGCCCAAAAACCTTTTATTGGCTTGAAAGAGGTGTTTCCGCAAACACGATCGGTTGTTTGTATTACCGACAATGGTGGTTCCACAGGAGAACTGCTCAAAGATTTGCCAATAGTTGCTGTTGGTGACATGCGTCACGTTTTGTTGTCTTCCATTCAACTGACGAGATTAAAAAAAATATACAATATCGATGCACTGGAAGCGGCTAAGGTAGCCTCTGTTCTTTCGGATGTTTTTAACTGGCGTTTTATCGGTCCACTTGAAAGAAATTGTCCTGATTTTATAAATATTGAAGCAAAACTTAGCCAGCTGCCTGCCCCGTTCGGGCAGTTTTTGAAATCTCTTTTTAATTATCTTTTCAGTGATTACAGACTCTCTGCCACTTTAAAACGTTCTCACTGTTTTGGTAATCTTCTTCTCGCTGCGGTCGTTTATCGTGAGATAGATCAGGGAATCACGAATGTCGATTTAGCCGGCAATCAAAAACTGCTCCATAATGCCCTTTTGAGTGGCCTTAATACAATGGCGAGAGTGATCGGCGCGGGGGAACGAGCCGTGCTTCCCTGTACTTCGACTCCGGCACAACTTCGTGTGCTTTATACCAATGGAGTCGAAATAGTTGGAGAACATAAACTGGGGCAGGCGAGAAGGGGATTTCCCGTTGAAAGTGTAGCGGTAGATTATTGCGACAGTGTACGCGTTTATGATGAAGTACTCGAAGATATTCGTCAGGCCGATATCGTTATTCTTGCTCCAGGCAGCCTTTATTCCTCTATAATTCCTATCTTCAAGGTGCCTGGGTTGGCAGACGCAGTAAGAAAAAATAAGAAGGCCCTGAAGATTCTTGTTTCAAACCTGTGGGTACAGTCCGGTGAGACAGATCTTTCGATTGCCGACCCGGAAAGAAAATTCCAAGTTTCCGACATGGTTCGTGCATATGAGAAAAATATTCCCGGAGGGACGAAGGGACTGTTTAAGGAGGTGCTGTGTATATCGCTGAAAGACATTCCAGCCTCGATCCTGCAAAGATATGCGGTGGAAGGAAAGATACCAATCTTTTTAGACAAGGAAGTGACAGAGCAGAGCTATATCCCGGTGGAATGTGGGGTATATTCTCTTGATGCTCTCGCGGAAAGAGGTGTAATTCAGCATGATCCCGATACGCTCGCCCTGGCCATAAAAGGATTATACAATGGGCGATGTTGTTTTAATGAAGAATCACAAGAATCAGAAGATCAACCCGAGACTTTGCCGATAACATATCCTCAGGAGTCCACTCATATCCAACCCTTTCAAAGATACATCGGTGTAATGGAGAGATTGAAGCATCTGCAGGTTTCCTTTATTGGCAAAGATATTCATATAACAGAAGAAGTCCTGAAAGCGACCCTTGCCGATATACTCCTGGACCACCCTGTTATTCCACTTGATCACCTTGATTATTTTCAAGGACTGCATTGTATCGAACGGGAACAATGGAACAGGGACCAACAATGGGACAATGTGTTTTCCTTTTTTGATCCTGATGATAAATGTATTAAGATCAGAGGAGATCAGGTCACAATCAGGCAGAAGCTTGAGGTGGGCTTAATGATTGCCCTGGGCGAATCTCTGCTGGGCGACTATGCTGAAAAAAAATTGATGAAAAAAGTAGAAATAGACAATATCAATCCCGGCAGAGTGTACTATCTCTACATAAGGGATAAAAACAAAAGATCCTGTTTTTTAAATCATCAACAGCTCTGCACTTTTCTCTCCCTTGCCAGGATGTGTCCTGCCAAAGATGAAAATCATTATACCCGACTGATAAATGATGGTGAGGGATTCACGCCGCCAGGATTATTGATGGGACTTATGTATGCGTGGTACATCGACAATCGCTTTGCCACGCATATTGAATATAAAATGTCAGTCATGAAAATTAGTAAGACAGATCTTATTCCAGAGCAGTTGAAAATGGTGGAACGACGAACAAAGATGATTGAATTTTTTAAAGAGATAGTTTTCAGGTGAAAATCATAAGGGGCAGTTCTGAGTTTCTGTTTGGATAAAAAATGAAAATTCTTATTGTAGATGATGATATCAGGATTCGTGATCTTTTCCGCAGGTGGCTGGAAAGAGAAGGTTTCGAAGTATATGAAGCGGAAAATGGTAAAAAGGGGGTTGAAGTGCAGCGGACCAACCCTGTAGATTTACTGATTTGTGACCTCATTATGCCGGTGCAGGAAGGCATTGAAACAATAACAGAATTTAGAAATGACTTTCCCAAAATCGGCATCATTGCAATTTCCGGTGGTGGAAAAATTGGTCCGGATTCCTATTTGGCGGTGGCTGAGCATCTCGGAGCCTGGAGAGTTTTCACCAAGCCTGTAGATATGCCGTTACTCATTGAGACAATTAAGGAATGGGAGCGCAGGGATGGTTTATGATGCGCTCAAGGTTTGCTTGGTAATTTAAATGAAAATAAAGGCCCTGATCGTAGAAAATAATCCAGTATTATTAAAAGCAGTTTCCGCCATTGTCGAAAAGGAGGGCTGTATTGTTGAAAGCGCCGAGACTGGGCTCGAAGCTCTTGAAATAGTAGATGTATTTTGTCCGGATATCATTTTTACGGATCTCGTAATGCCTATGGTCGGCGGGGAACAGCTTTGCAGGATTCTCCGCAATTCCAAAAAACATGAAGGCGTCTTTATAGTCGTTTTATCAGCTATCTTTCTCGAGGATCGGGAAAGGATTCTCCGCGAGGTACAATGTGATGTCTGCATCGCCAAAGGGAATTTGCAGTCTATAAGACTGCATGTATTGGAGGCGCTGCAAACATACAATAACCTGAATGTACGAAAATCAACCAGAACACTTAAAGCTGCGCATATCCCATATGGGCTGGAACCTCGGGAAATGACAACTGAGCTTTTAATGGAAAAACGTCATTTTTCTCAAATAGTAAAAAATCTTGAGGAAGGAATAATTGAGCTGAACCATCAGGGTAAGGTGATGGCAGCAAATACCTCTGCTCTGAATATACTTTCCTGTCGCGAAGAAGAAATTATAGGGGTAACCCTGAGTGAGGCTATAGACTGGGGAAAATTTAAAAAAGCTATACGGCAATGGACGGAACGACAACTCATCGCCTTGGGCATGGGAAAATACGATATATTTGAAGATGCTCCTCTTTTTTTTGGTGGCAGGATTGTAACGGCATCTTTTGTTCCAATTATGGAAGCAGGTTCAATTTTCGGGCTTTGTATTTTACGTGATATTTCGAGACAATATAAAACGGAAAAATACCATAAAGAATTGGATAATGCATTGAAGCTCGTTAAAAAAATGGAAGCCATGAGTTGTATGGCAGGCGGATTTGCCCATGATTTTAACAATCTGCTGACGGTCATATGCGGCAACCTTGACGTTGTTACTCTACATGGTGAAAATCAAAGCATTAACGATCGTCAAAAACTTTTATATCAGGCGAGAAAAGCAGCGCTCGTCGCTGTAGATCTTACACGACAGATATCTTGTTTTTCCAATTTCGGAATAATGAGCAGGGAACAAGTAAAGGTTGAGGCTCTTGTTCAAAAAACGGTCGATCAATTTTTTCAATCAGAACAGGACCGGTATAATGTAAAGGTAAACAACACGAATAGTCTTGTGCATGTTGACCCTAAAGAGCTGTCTCAGGCTATAGTCAATGTATTACAAAATGCGGTAGAATCTTCATCTGGACAAAAGGTAGAGATTATCACAGGTGAAGATGAATTCGTTGCTCCTCGATTGATGGCTGGACAATATGTGCCCGCTGGAAAATATGTGAGAATTGACATAAGTGATTCCGGCAAAGGAATATGTCCTGAACAGCTATTCAAGATTTTTGATCCATACTATTCAACAAAAGAACGAGGGTCTTCAAAAGGCATGGGACTCGGATTAACGGTGGTGTATGCGATTCTGCGCAATCATGGTGGATATGTTGTGGTTACGTCAAAAATTAATGTGGGCACTACTGTTACTCTCTTTCTTCCGGCACAACTCACTGAAAAAAATATTTCCTACAAAGAGGCAATTCCGGCAGAGAGACGTTTCGTATTATTTATAGAGCCTGAAAAGAGTATGTGTGAAATTGGTAGACTAATGCTCGATTATCTTGGATTTTCAGTCAGAACCGCAGCTGACAGAACGGGAGCGGTTAATGAGCTTAAAAAAATTATCATAGATCGTCTCTTGCCAAGGCCTCTGGTCATCCTTGATCTCTCCAGTAAGAATGGTGAATCTGCAGTGGAAACGTGTCGATTGCTGCATGAAATTGATCCCGAGCTGGAAGTTATCGCCATGAGCGGCACAGTGCTCGATCCTGTGATGGAAAACTGTAGGGATTATGGTTTTATTAACACTTTGACCAAACCATTTTCCATGGACAGTCTCAAACATGTAACTAACACAGTTTTGCATATTTGACAAAGAGGTTTATTTTCTTGGTCGTTTCCACCAATTCATAAGAATGATCCCAACTACAAAAGTTATGATCCCGCTGAGCGCATGATTATTGTGCAACAGGATTAGAGAAACGAGGCAGAGCAGTACTCCAAGCGTGACCTTATTCATGTGTTGCCCTTCAACATTTCGTCAGTACCACATTCCATTGCTGGTCCAGTTTTTTTGGTGAGACTGGTTCACGAGTTTTTATCTCCGGAGAGAAAAGGGAAATCCTGTATTCATTGATCAAATACCGGAAGTAAAGCACCTGTTCTAATGCTTCTCCTGATAAGGTTTCCTTTTTTCTCATAAGTGGCTGCAGTTTTTGAAGATATGGTAAAAGCTGAGCTGACTTTTGGTCGTCTTTTCCAGGATTTGCATGAAATCTCTCCAATCGGACAATGAGACTTTGCAGCTGCCTGTCAATGTCCTGAAAATCAATTACAGCTGTCTCTCTGAAAAGATCAACCGGAAATATATCGTTGAGGTGTTCATCAAAATCGTCCTGTTTTTCCGCAGGATATGGGAAGTTATCAGCACCTCTGGAAAATATTTTATGTAATCTATCCTGCACGGTCTTTCTCTTCCGAACCAGCGCCATAAGTTCATGACAGAGTGCCTGTCCTGCCGCAAAGAAACCTCTGCTCTCTATCTCCTTGACCTTTGAAAGAAATGCTTCCTGTGGGATAATTTCTCCAGGTATCGGACCAAAGAGCGCAAAGAGTATACATTCGAGCAGCCTGTCCACAACATCTCTTCTCGTTTTGCCCATGTTCATCAGCCAGACGGAAGAAGGACCGGAGAGGGTGGTAGTGCATAATTTCTTCAATGCTTTATGCTGTGCTGTGAACTGGAGAGTAAATAAATACAGTGTGCCTTTTCTATTTATTTTTTCGGCGAAGCTTTTATCTTTTTCAAAAGAAATCCTGACACAATTATCTTCCGGTTGACAGTTGAGTGCAGGGTAAAGCAAACCGGCAAGTTCTCCCTGGGGGGTATACGTTGGAATAGTAGTGGGCAGTTCTGAAAAATTCCAGGTTGTATGTGTCGTGTCAATCCAGCGATTGAAGAGTTTTTGTTCTTTGCTTCCAAGAATCTGCTGCTGAGCAGGACTCTCGATGAAGGCGTTCTTTCCCTCCAACTCTCGCAAATTACGTCCGGCGCAGAGTTCATTGCCGGCATCATCAAAAAGCAGAAAGCGAGGTTGAAGATGGACAGGAAGATTGTCAGACCAGTCGGACCGGCGAATCAACAGCTTGAACTGTTTCAAGATTGATGCTTCAACAGCAGAGTATAATGAACCCGAATAAGGACTCATGTCATCGAGCAATCTGTTCACGGTGTCGCTGATCGGTACCAGGTTTTTTCTGATGCTTTTGGGGAGTGCTTTGAGCAGAAAGGTCAGTTTTTCCTGAAGAAGGCCGGGGACAAGCCATTCAAATATTTCGGATGAGAGAGTGCTTGCAAAGCCAAACGGAATCCGGAAGGTGACGCCGTCTCTTTCAGAGCCCGGTTCGAAATGATACTCCAATTTAAGTTGCATGCTGCCAAGAGAAAGCGAGAGAGGATAGTCGACCAGTTCTTTTTCTTCAGGCTTTCGCCTCAGCACATCATCGTCAGTCATGAAGAGGAATGACTTGTTTCTTTTTTTCTTCAAGAAACGATTAAAGGTCGTCTGGTCATAGACATCGACTGGAATTCGCTGTTCATAGAAGGCATAGAGCGTCAGCTCGTCGGCAACAATATTCCTCACCCTGATTTTCTCTTCGGTGTCCTGCCATTTTTTTATGAGGGCAAGATTGTGGTCAAGGAAAGCATAGGTGCCGCTTAACTGACCCGAAACGAGAGCGGACTGAATAAATATGTCTCGAGCTGCCTCAATATTTTTTTTACTCCTTTTACCAAAATTCACTTTTCGACCTGTAATGATTATCAAACCGAAAAGTGAAACCTTTTCATCGGCAATGACCTGCCCTGTTTTTTTCTGCCAATGAGGATCGGACCAGGAATATTTGCAGAGTTCACCGGCAACCGATTCAATCCAATCGGATTCAATAGTGGCAACGGTAAGTGCGTAAAGCCTTGTCGTTTCAATAAAGGATGCAGCAACCAGCCACTGACCGCCATTTGTAAACTGATGTGATCCTGGAAAAATCATCAGTTCTTTATTATGAGTGCCCTGATAGAGCTTACCCTGTTTTTTCCTGGCAAGATTTCGTAAAAAACCGGCAAGAAAAGATCTATGGATCTGTTCATAAGACGCATCTGACAGGTTTTCAGCAAAACCATCCCGTTTATCGATTATTCTGCTTAACTGGGTGTGGAGGTCAAACCACTCACGCATCCGCTGAAAGGACAGAAAGTGTGTTTTGCAATACTTTTTAAGTTTCGACCAGGATTTGGTGCTGCTTTCTATGTTGTGAAACTGATTCCAAATGTTGAGAAGTACCATGAAGTCAGAGTGTGGGTGTCCGAATTCCTTGTGGGCCGTATCGGCTTCTTTTTCATGGTCGGCAGGTCGCATGCGTGGATCCTGTATAGCCAGTGCAGCCGAAATAATTTTAATTTCCCGAAGGCAGTTGTTCTCTTTCGCTTCAATTATTATTCTTGCGATACAGGGATCTATCGGCAGATCGGCCATTATTTGTCCCCGCCTGGTAAGTCGCATTTTGTCATCAAGAGCCCCGAGTTCACGAAGCATCCGATACCCTTCTCTGATTGAATTTTTAAAGGGTGGGTCAAGAAAAGGGAATTTGTCCGGGTCTCCCAGGTTCAGGGAAATCATCTGCAGGATTACTTCGGCCAGGTTTGAGCGTTTTAATTCAGGCAGGGTGAATTCAGGCCGGTCATTAAAGTCTTCCTCTGAGTAGAGCCGGATGCAGAGACCTGGAGCCACTCGGCCACATCGTCCCTTCCGTTGATCGCAGCTTGCCTTTGAAATCCTGCTTACCGGCAAGCTTGTGGTTTTGGCTCGGACATTGTAACAGGAAATACGGGCTAAACCGCTATCGACAACATATCGGATACCTGGAACAGTAACGGAAGTCTCGGCAACATTGGTAGCGACGACTATCTTTACCTGAGTAAAGTTCTGAAAAATTCTTCTTTGGTCGGCGGCCGGGAGTCTGCCGAAAACAGGTAAAATAATTGCCTGAGTGATTTTGCTTTCGAGCATGCCGCAACAATCACGAATATCACGTTCAGTTGGTAAGAAGACAAGAATGTCTCCAGTCGGTTCATTGGCAAACAGGTCGCAAATGGTCTGCACACAATGCTCCAGTTGCCCATCCCTTTCATCAGAGCTGTCTGTCTCTGGGGGATTATAGCGGACGGTGACTGGATAGGTGCGGCCGGAAACTGTTATGATCGGAGCATTGTTAAAATGTTTAGAGAACGCCTCGGTATTAATTGTAGCCGAAGTGATAATAACCTTGAGGTCAGGACGGCGGAGAAGTAATTGTTTAATGTAACCAAGCAAAAAATCTATATTGAGACTTCTTTCATGGGCCTCGTCAATTATAAGGACACCATATTGTGATAAATTTCGGTCGCGTCGGGTTTCTGCCAGAAGCACACCGTCGGTCATGAATTTAATTTTGGTGGTTGGAGTCGTGTAATCATGAAAGCGAATTTTATACCCGACTGTGTCTCCAGCTTCCCCTAACTCTTCAGCTACTCTTGTTGCAACCGTGGACGCTGCAATACGCCTTGGCTGGGTGCAACCGATGAGCAGCTTATTTTCCGGGAGAGCCTCAAGGCACATTTTGGGTAATTGTGTTGTTTTTCCTGAACCCGTATCTCCAGCAATAACGATTACCTGATGGCGAACTATTGCATCAATAATGATATCTTTATGGTCAATTATCGGCAGATTGTCAGGGTAAAATAAATTCATGAAAAAAATAGATGTAGTCTTTAAAGTGTGTTAAGTCTCAGTTGGAGGTTTTCTCGGTGAGTACCATGGAAATTGCTCTTGCTGTTTTTTGCTCCTTTTTTACTCCTCTATTGGGCAAAAACACAGAATCCCTTAAAAGATTCTGCAAGAAATAGAAAGCAAGTTATTTTTTACATCAACTTATTTTCTGTTTGTGGGGGATAGATACCATACCGTATGGCTTTCTGTTACTTTTAAAAATGAGGTTTATATGATAATTCGCAAAGCTGTTATTCCTGTTGCAGGTCTCGGAACGAGATTTTTGCCTGCTACCAAGGCAATACCAAAAGAAATGCTCACTATTGTTGATCGTCCTACTATACAATACATAGTCGAAGAAGTCGTGGCCTCTGGAATTGATCAGGTCATTTTTGTTACCAGTGAGGGGAAATCTGCGATTGAGAACCATTTCGACTACAATTTCCATCTCGATTCCGTCCTGAGAGAAAAAAATAAAACGGTCCTGGGAGAAGAACTGAATAATATTTCTAATCTCATTGATATTGTTTCAGTCCGACAAAAAAAGCCACTTGGCCTTGGACATGCTATCTGGACGGCTCGCCACATTGTTGGTAAGGAACCTTTTATGGTCTTGCTTGGTGATGATATGGTCTTAAGCAAAACTCCATGTGCAAGGCAACTCATCGATCTGTTTAATGAAGTAGGTGAGTCCATCGTCGCTATACAGAGGGTGCCGATGGAGGAGACTTCTCAGTACGGTATTATTGAAGGAGAAAAGACGAATCGGGAGAATACCTATAAAGTTACCCGTATGGTTGAAAAACCAGCTCCAGGGACAACGGACTCGGATATGGCAATTATCGGCAGATATATCCTGATGCCGGAAATTTTTAATATTCTGGACACTACAACGCCAGGGCATGGTGGAGAAATCCAACTGACCGATGCATTGCTTGCTCTTACTAAAAAAAGATGTATGTTTGCCCATGAATTTGAGGGAACGAGGTTTGATGCCGGGGACAAAATGGGCTATTTGAAGGCAATTATCGCCTATGGACTCAGACATCCTGCTCTTGGTAAGCAGTTGAAGGAACATCTTAAAAAAGTTGTCGCTACTTTATGATCCATCTCGATGTAGCTGTAGTTGCCCCCCTCGATCAGACTTTAACCTACAGTTTAAAGGAGAGTGCAAATCTCGGGCATTCTGAAGATTACAGCCGGAAATATATTGGACGTCGGGTATTGGTCTCACTGGGTAGACGAAAGATCACCGGTTATGTACTTGATATAGTGCCATGTTTAGAAGAAACACCATATAAGATCAGAGAGATAAGTAAATTTCTTGATGAATATCCACTTTTTCATCAAAACAGTGTTCGCTTCTACAGATGGGTGGCAAATTATTACCACTATCCTCTGGGGCTGGTCATCAAAACAGCCATGCCTGGGGGGCTCGCACCGAGAAATGTTAAAAAACTGCTGTTGAATACCAGTGCCGACAGATTACTGGAACTGTTTGATACGGATATTCCACAATGGGTTCGAAAACTCGCGACCCATGAAGAACTGAGTGCTGTTGAGACTATAAATGTTTTCGCGGAACGGAAAAGCAAGAACGTTGTCGCTCAGTTAATCGAAAATAATGCAGTCACTCTTTCAAATAGCCTGGCCAAAGACGGGGTCCGCGAAAAAAGAGAGATCTGTTATTCCTTAAACGCACCCGATTTATGCGCTCCTCACGTATTTGATGCAAAGAAGGATGATTTAAAAAGCTACCAACAAAAAATTTGTCGAGAGGCAGGGGTAGAGCTAAAACTTTCTGAGATCAAGACTCTATACAGTCTTCAGAATCTCACCCAAAAAAATAATTGTGAGATCATAGCACTCAAAGATTTACGGCAAGAATACTCCGGTGCCTCAAAAGCGTTAAGCTCGCTTGAGGAAAAAAAGCTTGTTGTCCGTTCACGGGAAAGGGTTTTCAGGAGCCCTTTTGGTGAACAGCTGAAACATTACCCTCGTCCGGATAATCTTACTAAAGAGCAACAAATAGTTTTAGAAAAAATATGGCCAGCCATCAGAGCAAAAAAGTTCAGCCCCTTTCTCTTACATGGAGTGACAGGCTGCGGCAAAACCGAAGTATATCTTAGAGCTGCGGAAGAAACTCTGGCGATTGGCAGGGATGTAATAATTCTCGTCCCTGAAATTGCATTGGCCACGCAACTTGAAGCGCATCTGCTTTCAAGATTTGGGGATCTGGTCGTGCTTCTCCATTCAGGAATGTCGGCCTCGGAACGATTTGATCAGTTTTATCTGGCCCTGACCGGCAAAGCAAAAGTTGTCATTGGTGCAAGATCCGCTCTCTTTGCTCCCTTCAGAGATCCGGGATTGATAGTTGTTGATGAAGAACATGATGCCAGCTTCAAGCAGGACGACAGTTTTCGGTACCATGGACGCGATATTTCCATTTTACGGGCAAAACACCATGACGCTGTTGTAATACTTGGATCGGCAACGCCATCCATTACAAGCTATTCAAACGCGCAATCAGGCAAATACACATTGCTTACCATGAAGGACAGGGTTGGCAAAAGAGCTTTGCCGGTTGTCACCATAGTCGACCTTAATAAAAAAGAAACGAAAGACACGAAAGGTATAATAAAAAAAGATCTGCAGGAAAAATTAGCCAAAAACCTCACTGACGGTAAACAAAGCATCTTGCTGCTGAACAGGAGAGGTTTTTCGGCTGTGGTCTTATGTCGGGATTGTGGTACGCCCGTGCAGTGTACTCACTGCCATGTGTCCTTGACTTTGCATAAAGGGAAAAATCAGCTTATTTGTCATTATTGTGGTTTCTCGATGGCCGGCGATACTGTCTGTCAACAGTGCAGATCTACAGATCTCGTTCCGGCAGGATTTGGCACCGAACGGGTCGAAGAGGAAGTGCTGGAACTTTTTCCGGAGGCAAGGGTCAAAAGGCTTGATTCCGATACGACTTCAGATCGTAAAAAATTTCTCTCGATTTTGTCTAAAATGCATGAGGGTGAAATTGACATCCTTATAGGGACCCAGATGATTGCCAAGGGCCACCACTTTCCTAATGTCACCCTTGTCGGAGTTGTCTGGGCTGATGGTGGAATCAGTATGCCGGATTTCAGAGCAGCGGAGCGTACATTTCAGCTTATTACCCAGGTGATTGGCAGGGCAGGACGAGGAGATCAACCTGGGGAAGTAATTATCCAAACCATGCGCCCGGAGCACTATGCGATCACATATTCGAGAGATCATCAATATGGTAAAATGTATGCGCATGAGATGCGGCTGCGACAGCATCCGGCATTCCCGCCCTATCTTAGATTAACCGCTATACGACTCCAGGGTCGTGTCGAAAATGATGTTCAGCAAAGTTCAATTCGCATTGCCGGATTTTGCAGACAAACTGTTAAAAAGGAAAAGTTCAGAATCGAAATACTTGGCCCAGCGCCCTCACCTCTTGACAAAATCAAGGATAACTACCGTTGGCAAATCCTCTTGAAAGGCAGTCAAACTGAAGAGATGCACGCGCTTTGTTCAGCCATAAAAGGCGCACGACAGGAGCTTGTCGGCAGACAATGTGTCTTAGTAATTGACGTTGATCCGGAAAATATGATGTGATTTTGAAATTTTCTTATCCCTGAGTTGCCGGGCCTTTGATCACGCGCCTGACCCAAGGCAAAATCACTTTGGTATCAGCGGAGATGTGTTTAGAAGTTGAACCATTTTTTTTTCAGACTATAGGCAACCACACGATTACGCCCTTTTTCCTTTGCCTCGTACAAGGCTTGATCGGCTTGGTTTATCAAGATGTCTTTGCTGAAGTTATCTTCTATTGCAGGTATACTATTTGACTGCCCGAAGCTTGCAGTTATCTGATATTTTTCTCGGTGATCATGAAAAGTCGTCTGTTCGATAATGAGTCGTAACTTCTCTGCAACAATTTGCGCATCTTCGCCGCTCGTCTCTGGAAGAAGGACTACAAACTCTTCTCCTCCGTAGCGTGCGAGGATATCGTATTGTCTTATGTTCGCCTGTATAATTTTCGAAAATTCAGATAAAATAAAATCTCCTACCTGATGACCATAAGTGTCGTTAATCTTTTTAAAGTGATCAATATCAATCATAAGAATTGAGATAGAGGATCTGTATCGAACAGCCCTGCTGATTTCCCGATCAAAAATATTTTGAAAGTATCTGTGGTTATACAAACCCGTCAGGCCGTCAATATTGGCCAGATTGTCAAGGGTCCTGTTTTTTTCTTCGAGTTCCTTTGTTAAGTTTTCAAGATTTATTTTTGCCAGGATAAGTTGTTTGTTCATCTGGTCGTAATCAAGATTTATAAGACTTAGACGAATATTTGCTTCCTGCAGGATTTCCTGCACAGACTTGGTGGTTTTAGTTTTCAGGTTGAAGTAGGTGCCTGCCTCCTTGACTTTTGTATGTACCTGAGAAAGTATGTCCTCAATGACCATCGATGTCAGACCGAGTAATTTTCCGGCTTCTTTGCGGAAACGCTTGTGATAAATTTCCGGTTTATCAGAAAAGAGAATGTTCACCAATAGATCTGAGAGATAGACTGCTCGAACTGTTGACCTGATGTTAGCATTTTTCCCTGAATACTCTTCAGGATGGTGGTGATATTGGATAGGAATAAGCAATTCTTCAGGGAAACCCCAGCTCCTGGCAACTTCTGTTCCGACCAGCGTGTGGTTAATACCAAAGACAGCTTCTTCGGCAGTAAAAATATTCTGGTGGTCTTCGCTGATCATTCGCAGAACTTTGTCATATTCTTCAGGAAAGGAACGTGCCAGGATAAGTTCGCCTAAATTTTGCAATAGTCCACAAACAAAAACCTCTTCTGCATCTGCCCCTTTTACGTTATCAAGAATAAGTCTGGAATTTACCGCTGAGGCCAGTGACCTTTCCCAAAAGGCCTGGAAGTCGAAGCGACTCTCTACCTTGCCGGCTTTTATTGTCAAGAAAGAGAAGGAGAGAACAAGACTTCTGACTGCATTCATTCCAAGGATGCTGACTGCTTGTTGGATTGAACCTATTTGCTGTGGAAAGCTGTAAAAAGCTGAATTTGAAACTTTTAGGATCTTCGCTGAAAGTGAAATATCCTGGGAAACCAGTTCTCCGATGTCTGCAAGGGTGGCATCTTCTCTGGATGTAAGTGTAATCAGTTTAGAGGCAACCGTTGGCAAAGTCGGTAGTTGATCCGATTGCAGGATGCACTGCAGTAGTTCAGCTTTATTATTCTGGTTCATGGCGGTTTTTTGAGTTTTGAATGATATATTTCTAAATAAGTTAGGATTATATCTTTTTTGGGACGAACTTATCAAGTTTTCCCCAAATAAAAACAGATTGGTTCCAGTAAAAAAACTAGTAAAGGTAATAAATTACATTATCCTGCTTCAGGATATATGCAGACTTCACCCTTAAAGTTTTCAAAAACAAGGGAATCACCCTGCTGAAGAATATATTGTGGGGTGAGGGGGATCTTGCCCTTGCCTTTTGGTCCGTCCAGCGCATAGGTGGGAATGGCCATGCCTGAAATATGACCATAGAGCTGACGCATTATAGCAATCCCTGTTGCTGTTGAGGTTCGGAAATGGTTGGTTCCCCTGGTGAGATCAGCCTGAAAGAGGTAGTAAGGCCTTACTCGAATGCGCAGCAGGTTGAGAAAAAGTGCTTTTAGTGTTTGGACGTCATCGTTGACTCCTTTCAGCAGTACAGTCTGGCAACCAACAGGTATCCCTGCATCAGCCAGCATTGTGCAGGCCTGGCTTGATTCCTCCGTTATTTCGAGCGGGTGATTGAAATGGGTATTGATATAAAGTGGATGATGGTCCATAAGAATAGCCACAAGTTTTTTTGTAATCCTCATTGGCAGAACACATGGAACTCTGGTACCTATACGTATTATTTCAATGGAAGGGATAGAACGTAATGTCGTAAGAATCGCTGCAATCTCTTCATCCTGTAGAAGCAGCGGATCGCCACCGGAAATAAGAACTTCTCTAATTTTCGGATGCTGTCGAAGGTATTCGTATCCAGCGTTAAGCGTTTCGGGACTGACTCTCATTCTATCAGTACCGACCTTGCGCTTCCTGGTACAGAACCGGCAGTACATTGCACATTGATTTGATACGAGAAACAAAACCCTGTCGGGATATTTGTGGACTAAATTAGGGATTGGACTGAGATTCTCTTCATCAAGAGGATCTATTTCACATATCCCATCATTTATCTCGGCAATGTCCGGAACAGCTTGTTTCCAAATCGGATCTCCGGGGTGTTGTATTAAATTTAAAAAATATGGATTAATCCGCATTGGAAAGTTTGCTATTACATCCAGTAATGCGTTACTATCACAATCCAAATGCTTTTGAAGACCGTCAAGGGTCGTTATGCTGTTTTGTAAAATTATCTGCCAGGGTTCCATGGCGGCCATTATGGGGCAAAGTAGAGTACTTGTCAATTGCACATTTTTATATTGAGACGATGAAGGGGGCTGAGGATGACAGCAAATTTGTATAGATTCAAATACGATGAGTATGGAAATACGCGGGAAATTGTCGTTTATGCCAGCGGCGCTTCAGCCCGCTCCTGCAGCTACATAAATAAAGGAACAGCATTTAGCCTTGAAGAAAGGAAATCGCTTGGCTTGGAGGCAACTTTACCACCTGGACTCAGAAATCTTGAGGAACAGGTTGAAAGCTCACTGACGAAGGTGAACGAGAAAATAGATGACATTGAAAAATTCATTTTTATTCGTTCGATGTTTGACCGTAATGCAACACTTGCTCACGCGCTAATAGAAAGCGATATTCGAAGTTTCATCAAAATTATATACACACCGACAATCGGCCTGGCCGTACAGAAATATTCCTCTATGTTCAGGCAGGCCAATGGTCTTCACTTCTATCCAGGCAACATTGACGGAGCTGAAGATATTTTGAGGCGGTTCATCCACCGGGACATAAGGGTGGCAGTGGTTACCGACAACCAGGGAGTACTGGGCATCGGTGATCAGGGTGCCGGAGGAATTGCGGTCTGTCTCGGTAAATTAATGCTTTATACCCAGGGGGCTGGAATTGCCCCATGGCACTGTTTGCCAATCTCGCTTGATGTCGGAACAAATAATGAAAAACTCCTTGAAGATAAAAAATATCTCGGCTGGCGGCACAGACGACTTGAAGGTGAAGAGTATTTATCGTTTATCGGACGATTCGTCAGAGCATTCAGAAATGTTTTTCCTAATGCTCTCTGCCAGTGGGAAGATTTCTCACAACAAAACGCTTTCAGCATTCGTAATGCTTTTGTCGACGAACTGATCTCCTTCAATGATGATATTCAGGGAACTGGGGCGGTCGCTCTGGCCGCTCTATTATCAGCCATGAAAATCAAAAATGAGAAACTAACCGATCAACGGATTCTCATTCATGGAGGCGGAGCTGGTGGGGTGGGTATAGGTGAGCAGATCATGAATGCGATGATTGAGGAGGGGCTTTCGGAGAAAGAGGCTTTAAACCGCATTTTTATGATCGATTCCAAAGGGCTTGTCATGAGCTCCAATAAACCGGTACTCTATAAAAAGAAATTTGCCAAAGACAAAGGAAGTCACCCCTGGCTTAGTCAAATTGACAAAATAGACATCCCTGGGATTATTCAAAAAGCAAAAATCACCACTTTGATCGGAACTACTGGTCAGGATTACTTTTTTAACGAAGAGGCCATTAAAGAGATTAAGAAAAATACCAACCGACCTGTGATTTTGCCTCTTTTTCAGCATATTTCGACTCCAAAAGTCTTTTGTGAAAATATCAGCAAGTGGAGTGAAGAGGGACTTCTTATTGCCACAGGTAATCCCTGTGCAACTATGGATGAACTTGAAAAAGTCCACCACATTAGTCAGTGTAATAATGCTTTTGTCTTTCCAGGAGTTGGACTGGGCGTTTTGGCTTCAGGAGCCAGGGAAGTACATCCGGCATTTTTTACCGCTGCGGCGAAGGCAATTTCAGAGATGATGTCCGAGGAACAACTTGAGCAGGGAAGATTGATGCCGTCAATTAACAATATTCGCAAAGTAGGTAAAACAGTTGCCCTGGCAGTTGCAATGTGTGCCGTTAAGCAAGGGGTCAGCAGACCTTGTGTGTATTCTGATTTTCAACATAACAATGATGAAACAAGAATGAGAAAATTAATTGACAGGATCAGGTGGAATCCTGAATATCTTCCTCTCGTTTCGATGTAATAAAAAAGCCCCCATGCATTGAATGCATGGGGGCTTTATATATCTGATATAAAAAATATTTAAATTTTTTGAACGTTATCAGCGGCAGGACCTTTCGGGCCATCAACTATCTCAAAAGATACCCGGGAACCCTCTTCAAGGGATTTAAAACCTTCAGTTTTAATAGCGGAATAATGTACAAAAACATCTTGTCCACCATCTTGTTCGATAAAACCAAAACCTTTCGCATCATTAAACCACTTCACTGTACCTTCTGCCATTGTGCTGCTCCTTTTGCCCTCAGTTCAATTTTGAACCGTTAATCTTTTCCAACCACTCGCTGGTCGGACTTCGTTTGTTACTTTGAAATAAAGAAGTACTGTCAACCTTAATCAGGCCCATGATTTTATAAAATCATTAATACTAATCTATCTATACAAGTTCAAATCGTTTAGCATGTTTAACCAGTAAATGCAACAGAATATTTAAAAAAAATGTGAAATTATAGGAGGATAGTAATATTTCTCATTTTGTTGAGCAGTTATTCCTTTTTGCGATTCACCATAGAAATTAAATGATGTTAAGGTCGGCATTGATAGACAAACATGATAAACTGTTGACACTCAAATTGCCTGGAGTATAAGTTTACCGATTGTCAGTGAGGCCATGTTTCACAGTTGTTATAATTAGATAATTTTTTAAACGGTGTCAAAAAAGGTGTATCCCGACTATCCATTTACATCCAACTACCTTCAGCTCGACGGTGGAAGACTACATTATATAGATGAGGGGGCAGGGCCGGTCATAGTTATGGTCCATGGAAATCCCACTTGGTCATATTTCTTCAGGCATCTCATTTCCCTGCTCAGTAAAAATTATAGGATTATCGCTGTTGATCATATGGGATGCGGGCTTTCTGATAAGCCGCAGGAGTATTCTTATTGTCTGGCCCAGCATATTGAAAACCTTGAACGCCTGTTGACCCATTTGCTTGTTGATCGTTTTTCACTTGTGGTTCATGACTGGGGAGGGGCAATAGGGATAGGATGTGCTGTTAAACATATCTCCAGTATTGAGAAAATGGTGGTGATGAACACGGCTGCTTTTCGTTCTACCACCATTCCTAAGCGAATACAGCTCTGCCGTATGCCGATCGTTGGCGAAATAATTGTCAGGTTGTTTAATGGTTTCGCCTGGCCCGCCAGGTTTATGGCTGTTAAAAATAAAATGGATAGCGGTGTAGCACGGGCATATCTTGCGCCGTACAATAATTGGAAGAACCGTGTTGCGGTCTATGCCTTTGTAAGAGATATTCCGCTTGATTCACATCATAAAAGTTATGCAACACTTGTTGATATTGAAAAACATCTCCCAATTTTAAGGGATTCTGCCATTCCTGTGTTGATTATCTGGGGAGGAGGGGACTTTTGCTTTAACGATGAATTCTTTTTGGAATGGAAAAAAAGATTCCCCGATGCGGAAGATCATTATTTCCATGATGGAGGGCATTATATCCTTGAAGACAAATTAAAGGACATTGTTCCGATAATAAAGTCGTTTTTCAGGGTGTAAACGTTCAGGAGACTACAGTTGGTAATTAATATAGCTGAAACGTTTGTTGGTATTGCAAAAGAACATGGACAGCGGACAGCAGTAATAGATGCCCGAACCGGGGAAAAAATTTCTTTTGCTGATCTCAACCGCAGAGCCGACATGTTTGCCAACTACTTCGCTTCGGAAGGACTCAGCCCAGGAGATATCGCTGTCCTGATGGTGACGCCGTCTGTTGATTTTATCTGCCTTACCCTGGCACTTTTTAAAGTCGGTACTCCTATCGTACTTATTGATCCAGGAATGGGATATAAAAACCTGTTGAGGTGCATTGAAAGGGTTAAACCAAAATTTCTCATAGGTATCTCAAAAGCTATACTGTTTTCAAAGCTGTTTGAAAAACCCTTTCGAACGGTCGAAAAAGTTTTTTGTTGCGGCAATTCTTTTGGCCTCTTTGGACCGGATATAACAAAAAATATTCCTGCGATTGAAGCCGGATACCCTGTTTATAAACCCTCCGATACAGATCTCGCTGCGATTATATTCACCACGGGTTCTACCGGCCCTCCTAAGGGCGTTCGATATGAGCATTCGATCTTCACTGCACAACTGCGTCTTATAAGAGAGTACTACGCCATCGGCCCGGCTGATGTGGATCAACCGGCTTTTCCGTTGTTCGCTCTGTTTTCTGCTGCGCTTGGAGCATGTTCTGTTATACCGGATATGGATCCCACCAAACCGGCTAAGGTTGATCCTGAACTATTTGTTGCTTCCATTCAAAAATATAATGTGACGTATTCATTTGGTTCTCCTGCCATTTGGAATGTGGTGAGCAGATATTGCCTTGAACAGGGAATAATTCTTGATTCCCTTCAAAAGGTATTGATGGCAGGCGCTCCGGTTCCCTACGAGCTAATGAAGAGGGTGCGGGCTATACTACCTGCCAATGCTTTGGTTTTCACTCCATATGGTGCTACAGAGAGCCTTCCCATAGTCTCGATTGAAGGTGAGGAGGTCGTGTCTGAAACATGGCAACAGAGTCGGCTTGGGAGGGGAACCTGCGTTGGTCGGCCCTTACCGGGGATTGAAATTAGAATTATCGAAATCTCAGATAATCCTCTTGCAGAATTGACAGCGGAAATGGTGCTGGCGAATGGTATAATTGGCGAAATTATTGTCCGCGGCGATGTAGTGACCAAGGCATATCAGAACAATCCTGAGGAGACCATTCTTGCAAAAATAAAAGATGGGGATACATTTTGGCACAGAATGGGGGACGTCGGTTATCTCGACCAAGCCAATCGCCTCTGGTTTTGCGGGAGAAGAGCCCATCGGGTAATGACCAAAAACAGGACACTCTTTTCTATTCCATGTGAAGAAATAATAAATCAACATCCCGATGTGTACCGATCCGCTTTGGTTGGCATATCCAACGGTAAGAGCGAAATTCTGCCTGCGATTGTTGTTGAACCGAAAAAAGATAAATATATCAATAAAAAAAGACTGCTGAAAGAGGTAAGAGAGAGAGCAGGTGAGTCAGAACTCACCTCTGAAATAGAATATTTCTTAATTCATAGAAGCTTTCCTGTGGACATCAGGCATAACGCTAAAATATTTCGTGAGAAACTTGCATTATGGGCACAAAAGAAACTTGCTCTAAGACGATAAAAAGAGCACTGGTTACCGGTGGAGGTGGATTTGTTGGAAAAGCCGTAGTGAAAAATCTTCTCGAACAGGGGGTGCAGACTACGGTTGTTGGCAGGCACCGTTACCCCGAGATCGAATCCCTCGGTGGGGAGTGTATTGTTGGTAATATCTGTGACTCTGCAATCATGGAAAAAGCCGGCGAAGGCGTAGATATTGTTTTTCATATTGCAGCCTTGGCTGGCATATGGGGAGCCTGGAAAGATTATTATTCAACTAATGTACTTGGTACTGAAGTTGTTGTGAAAAGTTGCAGAAATAATAATGTCCCCATGCTGGTATACACCTCCACACCCTCTGTAGTATTTAACAGAACAGACATTATGGGGGGGGATGAAAGTCTTGGTTACGCATCTGACTGTCTCTGTCACTATGCGAAAAGTAAAGTGATGGCTGAACGCATCGTGCTTGGTGCCAATAGTCCATCACTTTTAACCTGTGCTATCCGTCCTCATCTCATCTGGGGCCCGGGCGATCCGCATCTTCTTCCCAGATTACTGGAGAGTGGTAGAAAAAAAATACTCAAAAGAGTGGGGGACGGTTCAAATCTGGTTGATATTTCTTATATTGATAATGTCGCTCTTGCCCATATTCTCGCAGCAAAAAACCTTTCGGAAAAAGGTACAGCTGCCGGCAAAGCCTATTTTGTCAGTCAGGGCGAACCGGTAAATCTTTGGGATTGGATAAACGATTTGTTTATTGCAATGGATATCGATAAGGTTCAGACATCGCTTTCCTTTCCTCTTGCATATCGGTTAGGTGCAGTGATGGAAGCTATTTATAAAATTTTCAGATTACAAAAAGAGCCCAGAATGACACGATTTCTAGCTGAACAATTGGCAAAATCGCATTATTTTTCAACAGAAAATGCCCGCAATGATTTGGGTTACCAGGCTGTCATTTCTACCAGAGAGGGCTTACAGAGGACGGTGCAATGGTTCAAGGAGCAATGAAAACTATCAGTATGAAAGGAGTTGTGTGGCTTCTGGTCAGTATTTTTTTTCAGTTTTGTGCATTGGCCCCGGCATCGGCGTTTACAATTGGTGATGAACGGGAAGTTGGTGAGAAATTACTCTATTCAGTGAGATCTGCTTTCAAGTTGATTGATGATCCGGACATCAGTCAATATATAAACAGACTCGGGCAGAGTGTTCTGGAAGTAGCAGGAATTCAATATTTTGATTACCATTTTTTTGTGATTGATAATAAGGACTTCAATGCCTTCGCCGCACCATCGGGGTTAATATTTTTTCACTCCGGCTTAATAGAAATGATGAACTCTGAAGATGAACTTGCATCTGTTCTGGCGCATGAGGTAGGACATATTGTCAAGCGTCATCTCGCATCCAGAGTGGAAAAAGGCAAATATACTACTGTTGCGTCGTTAGGTCTGGCCCTCGCAGCATTGGCTTTTGGCGGAGCTGCCGCACCGGTTCTTATGAGCGGTGCGCTGGCAACAGGACAAAGTATCAGCCTGCATTTTAGTCGGCAAGACGAAGAAGAAGCAGACCTGCTAGCCTATGGTTGGCTAAAGAAGCTCCATCGAAATCCTGAAGGACAGGTTAAGATGCTGGAATCTATACGACGGATATCCCGTTACCGGAGCGAAAAGCCGCCCCAATATCTACTTACCCATCCAAATCCTGAAGAGCGTCTCAATTACATAGAATCATTGCTGGATAATGAAAATACTGTCGAGACAACGAAGGTTACTGATAATTTTGAGTTTTTTCGTTTTAAATACCGTATCCTCGCTAAAGTAAAAGAATCCCGGGATCTTAAGATGTATCTCGCAACTGTACTGGCAGATAGCAAGTCCAGTGAATTTAAAAAGGTGATGGCAATTTATGGTCTTTGTCAGATAGCGCAAAACGAAAATGATTATAATAAAAGTCTGGCACTTCTCGAACAGGTCAGAGCTCACTTTCCCCAAAAAAATATTCTAAAGGTCGATCGTGGGGTTATCGAATTTTCTGCCGGACAATTTGAAGATGCCGAGAAAACTCTCAGGGAGGCTTTGGTGGTTGATGGTGCAGATATGTACGCTACTTTTACGCTTGCAAAGTTGCTGGACAGAACGGGTCGTCTGAGTGAAGCTGAAAGATATTTTAAACAGGTAAGCTATGAATTACCTGAATACCCTGAAGTATATTTTGAGCTGGGGCATATTGCTTCTGACCAAAAGCAGGCAGGTCGAGCGAGTTTCTACCTGGGAAAGTATAATATGTATGGTGGTGATTTAAAACAGGCTGAGCAAAGCTTTGAAAATGCACTACGTATCGACACCTTGCCTGAAAAAATGAAAGAGGAGAGTCAGGAACTGCTCAAAAAAATAAAGAAATTAAATGAATAAACCAGGACGACAGGTAGTCTAACTACGAGTAAAGCTCCAATTGTTCTTTTAAAGCGGTGAGGTCAGGAGCAGCAAAAATATTTCGACGGAGCAAAGAACATCCTGGCGATCCTTTAAAGTAACGACAAATATGGTTTTTTACATATCCCAGAAGTTTTTCCGCAGGAAGAAATTTTTCAATTAAGGCGAGGTGAGCTTTTGCACCGGTTATAATCTCCCGCATCTCGTCGGGTCGCCCGGTCTCCTGGAAAATCCAAGGGTTGCCAAGAGCACCCCGGCCTATCATAACTCCATCACAGGTGGTCTCGTCCATCATCTGCCGGGCATCGGCACAAGAAAAGATATCACCATTTCCGATGACCGGAATGGAAACAGCTTTTTTAACTTTACTTATAATATCTCTGTTAATACTACCTGAAAATCCCTGAGCCCAAGTTCTGGCGTGAACCGTAATGGCCGAAGCACCTGTATCTTCAATCATTTTGGCAAAGGCAGGGGCATTTATCGACTGGCTGTCTTTTCCTGATCGTATTTTTACAGTAACAGGTAGAGATACTCTTGATATTATCTTAGTCAGGATTGATTCTGCCAGAGTGGGATTTGTCATCAATGCTGCGCCCGCACCTCTTTTGGTAACTTTTCTCACTGGACAGCCCATATTGATATCAAGCATATCAGGATGGTAAGACGCCAAAACCTCAGCCGCATCTGCCATCACCTCTGGGTCTGAACCAAAGAGTTGAAAAGCTACCGGCCTCTCTTCAGGTATCGAAGCAAGCATTTTTAAGGTGTTTGCCTGTTGGTAAACAAGACCATGACAGCTGATCATTTCAGAAACACAATATCCGGCACCAAATATACGGCAAAGAAGTCGGAATGGTAAATCTGTGTATCCCGCCAATGGTGCGAGGATAAAGGGAGAATTGAATTTTAAATGGCCTATACGAAGCATGCTGAAAAGATAAGATATAGAAATTATAGAAACTATTCACCTATAATTTAGGAATTTCTGTAATAGTTCGTTGGTATATTTTCCTGGAGAGGTCTTCAATGATCTGGTTGAGCGCCTCTCTTTCATTGTCTTGATTAGAGGTAACATTTGTGGAGACCAGATATTCCTCTGTCCAGAGTTCATTGGGAACTTCAAGCACTATTTTTTTGGATGAAATTTCCTTGAGGATGTATCGGACCCGGAGTTTTACTTGTACTTGTGTGGTTATGCTGTTTGCTCCGTATGATAAGCTTGGCAATTCAAGAGAAATTATTTCACCGGCAAGGATAAGATCTGCCCCCTCCTTTTTCCGAATTGTGGAAATGGAACTTGATTTTTGAAACCATCTGGTAAGCGATCTGTATATCTCTGAATCCAGCCCTAATTCACTCGTTCTGTTAGCCCATTCAGTCAGGTAAATTGTCTTTGCAGGGCCATTATAGACGTTAGGATTATGGTACCCACAGGCAGTAAAAAATACTGCTGCAATCAGCAATGAGGAAAAAACATACATTGTTTTCAAATCAGTTCTCCAGCGGCCAATTTTTTTTAATATTTTAGCAAAATAAAACCCGGATACAATGAAATTAAACCACAATATTAACAAGCTTCTGTTTAATGACAATAGTCTTTCTAACTAGTTTTCCGTCAATAAATTTAAGTGTGTTTTCGTCAGCCAAAGCCTGCTGTATAAGTAGTTCATCTGCAACATCAGCAGGAACTTCAAGACGTGAACGTACCTTTCCGTTAACCTGAATGACAATGGTGAGCAGTTCCTCTTTTGCAGCTTCGGCATCGAAATCCGGCCATGGCTCGTTTTCGATGGAATCATTGTTGCCGATCATTTCCCACATTTCAGCAGCAAAATGAGGCACCATCGGTGAAAGCATAAGTAACAGCACTGAAATCGCCTGCCTGATTACCTGAGGTTCAACATTAACCTTCTCCCCAACCGAGACGGAAAGAACATTGAAAAGCTCCATCATCGCGCTGATTGCAGTATTAAAATGGAAATTCTGTTCTATGTTGTCGGTAACCCTTTGTATTGTTTGATGCGTTTTTCTGTGCAGTATTTTCCCCTGTTTGCTTAACTGTTCAGGAATTTTTGTTGAACTGTCGAGGACTTCACTGTTTGAAAGAATAAGGCGATACATTCTGTTTAAAAAACGTGATGATCCTTCAACCCCTTGCGCGTTCCACTCCAGGTCTCTTTCCGGTGGAGCAGCAAACAGACTGAACAGTCTAACCGTGTCAGCTCCATATTGCTGGATGAGGTCGTTTGGATCGACAACATTGCCTTTAGATTTAGACATTTTTGTGCCATCTTTAATAACCATACCCTGGGTCAGCAAGTTGGTAAACGGCTCATCAATATCGAGGTGACCGAGATCCCGCAAAACTTTAGTAAAAAACCTGGAGTAAAGTAAGTGAAGAATAGCATGTTCTACACCACCGATATATTGATCTACCGGCAGCCAATATTTGGCTTTGGTCTTTTCCAGGGGTGCTTCAGTGAACCTTGGACAGGTATATCTGGCGAAATACCATGAGGATTCCATGAAGGTGTCCATAGTATCGGTTTCTCTTTTGGCATCCTTACCGCACTTCGGACAACTGGTTGCAATAAATGACGGTCGCTTATGGAGAGGCTGGCATGCGCTGCCGGCTTCAGGATCTTCGGGCAGCACAACGGGCAGCTCACTTTCAGGCACGGGCTGTACTCCACAGACATCACAATGGATCATTGGAATTGGGGCTCCCCAATAGCGTTGTCTGGAGATACCCCAGTCCCTCAGTCTATAGGTAACATGAGCAGCACCAAATTTATTCTCTTTGGCGTAGCGAATAATGGCATCCTGAGCATCCAGGGAATCCATTCCGCTGAACTGACCAGAGTTTTGTAAAATACCAGGAACTGTAGACGCTTGCACCATGGTCATAGGATCAAGTGTACTCTCCGCTGGGATGACAACCGGGGTGATTTTTAAATTATACTTTCCGGCAAATTCAAAATCCCTCTCATCGTGGGCGGGTACAGCCATAACGGCACCGGTGCCGTACTCCATTAAAACAAAGTTGGCCACATAAATAGGTACTTTTTCACCATTGTAAGGGTTTATGCAATAACGTCCGGTAAAGATGCCTCGTTTCTCGGGCTCTTCCTGAACGGATTGGCGCTGTTTTTGGGTAAGAATTTCCTGAGCGAATTTATGAATCTCATCTGCCTTTTCAGTGCCTTCAATGAGAGTGTCGAGCAGCGGATGTTCCGCAGCGATAGACATGAAGGTAACGCCGAAAATCGTGTCAGGTCTGGTGGTGAAAATAGAAATTGTACAATCCAGGCCATCAACTGCAAAGTCACAGGTGAGGCCGGTGGATTTGCCGATCCAGTTGCGCTGCATCGTCAAAACTTTTTCCGGCCACCCTTTAAGTTGATCGAGATCATTGAGCAGCTCTTCTGCATAATCGGTTATTTTAAAGAACCAGCCGTTCATTTTTCTTGGGTAAACCGGATCATCACAGCGCCAGCATGCTCCGTCAATTACCTGTTCATTGGCAAGAACAGTCTGGCATGATTCGCACCAATTGACTGTAGTGACCTTTTGGTAGACAATACCCTTTTTGTACATTTCGATGAAAAGAAGTTGTTCCCATCGATAATATTTTGGATTGCAGGTGGCTATTTCCCGAGCCCAGTCATACGAGAGACCCAGCTGACGCAACTGGTTGCGCATGTAATCTATATTGGCATATGTCCAGGTAGCGGGGTGACTGTTGTTTTTTTGTGCTGCGTTCTCGGCGGGTAAACCAAATGCATCCCAACCCATGGGGTGGAGGACGTTATAACCGCGCATTCGTTTGTATCTCGCGACTACATCCCCGATTGAATAGTTACGAACGTGGCCCATATGTATCCGTCCGGATGGATAAGGAAACATTTCCAACACGTAGTACTTCTCTTTGGAATCGTCCTCAGTAACTTTATAGACCTCACCATCTTCCCATAGTGTCTGCCATTTTTTCTCAATGGTTTTGAAATCATACTTATTTGAAATGGCGTTGTCTTCGGTCATTATTTTTGCCTCAAAATACGGTTGATAATATTATTGATTTCTTTCTATCTTAGGAGAGATGGAGCTTTAGACAAATCCTTCCTGGTCATCATAACTGCTCATATTCTCAAACATGGTAAATTCTTTGATAAATGTCAATCGTGCAACGCCGGTTGGGCCATTTCTCTGTTTACCAATGATGATTTCTGCGGAACCTTTTTCTGGATTATCTTCTGCTTTATTATAGACCTCATCCCGATAAATGAAGCATATGACGTCGGCATCCTGCTCAATCGCGCCTGATTCACGAAGGTCGGACATCATGGGCCGCTTATCTGTACGGCTTTCAAGCCCCCGGTTAAGCTGTGACAGAGCTACGACCGGGATTGCATGCTCTTTAGCCAATGCCTTTAACGAACGGGATATGTCGCTGATTTCCTGGGTCCGGTTTTCTGTACTTCGTCCTCGCATGAGCTGGAGGTAGTCGACGACGATCAGGCCTATATCGTGTTTTGAGGCAAGCCTTCTAATTTTTGCGCGCATTTCCAGTACAGAAATTGCTGGAGTGTCGTCAATAAAAATAGGGGCTTCCGACAACATACCGACTGCTCTGGTTAATTTTGGCCAGTCTTCACTCCGCAATTTGCCTGTTCTTATACGTTGGGAATCAATTCTTCCGACAGAACTCATTAATCGCATCACCAGCTGTTCCTTGGACATCTCGAGGCTGAAAACTGCTACTCCTGTTTTTTCAACGAGGGCGGCATGTTGTGCGATGTTCATTGCAAAAGAGGTCTTGCCCATTGATGGTCGGGCAGCAATTATAATAAGATCGGACGGCTGGAGTCCTGCGGTCATTTTATCAATTTCATAATAACCGGTAGGAACCCCTGTTATAAATTCTTTTCTTTTGTAGAGCTTTTCTACTATTGCGAAGGCTTTAGGGACAATAGATTTAACATGGGTAAAATGCTGGTTACCTTTTGACCCCGCAATATCAAATATTGCCTGTTCCGCGTCATCGACGAGCAGATCAATATCGTTTTGTTCCTCATAACAACGAGCGGCAATATTGGTATTTATGGTAATCAACCGCCGGAGTATTGATTTGTCCCGGATGATTTTGGCGTAACTTGTAACATTGGTTGTTACTGGTACTATCGAGGTTAAAGAAGCCAGATATGTCGGTCCTCCGGCAAGCTCGAGTTTGTTAGCGTTGTTGAGCAGGTTTGAGACTGTAAGTAAATCCTGAGGTTCATTCTTTTCAAAAAGATCAATCATTGCCTCATAGATAAGACGATGGTTATTTTTATAAAAATCTTCCGGAATTAATATTTCAAGAACAGCGCCAAGCAGGTCGGCCTTGAGGAGAATTGAGCCCAGAACAGCCTGTTCGGCTTCAATATTTTGTGGCGGAATTGCTGAAGGAACAATAGATCGAGCAGGTACCGGAAAATTTTTAAAGTCGTTCATCATTCGCCATAGAAAAAATTCTGCTTGCTGCAGTTCAAAAAAAAAAGATTAACCCTCTGGAAAATTCTCACTGGTAGGGAAGAATGATGTCAAGGGACTTACGCCGCGCAGGTGGAACTAAACAACGGTCAGCTTGTCTGGTTTTCACATTAAACAAAAACACACCTTGAAGGTCAAGCCTCTAGGTGTGTTTTATTTCAAAGAACTGACAGATATCTCTGCAAACTAAGCAGACCACATCAGTTACTGAAGCCGCTGGATATTAAAACAATTTTAATTTGTCTTAATTGGTACGACCTTTAATGTGAATTCAGCACTTACATTGAAACCGACCTTCACCTGAATTTTTGTTTCACCGAGGGTTTTTATTGGTTCATTAAGCAGGAGCTGTTTTTTGTCTAGTATTACCTTGAGTTCTGCAAGTTTTGCGCATATATCTGCACTTGTGACTGAACCAAAAAGGCGTTCATCGATACCTGCAAGTTGTTCAATTTCAATAGTAAGACCTGAAATCTTTTTCGCTATTTGTTCAGCATTTTTTAGATTTTCGGCGCGTCGAGCTTCAATGGTTGCCTTGTCTTTTTCCAGAATAGCAAGGTTTGCCTCTGTAGCAAGTACAGCTTTTCCCTGGGGAAGAAGATAATTACGGCCGTATCCTGGTTTAACGGATACTACGTCGCCTTCAAGGCCAAGAGAGCTGATTGTTTCTTTTAAAATAAGTTCCATATTTTTAGACTCCTATGAATATAGGTCTTATAAACCTGAGATGATAACAATATCATATATCAGGCTAATTTATAATTCAGGTTTATTTGCTGCTTCCAGCTTAAGTTTTCGAAAATCTGACCAAATATCAGCTATTCCGAAAACCAGCAGGATGAGTGTTCCAAACGACTGAAAAACGATCATTACATAAAAAAATGATCTGAGCAGCAGGGGTACTTTCCATTTATTCATAAAAAAAACTGTAATGGACAGACCCTGAAAGCAGTAAACAGTACTTAACAAAACGAGACTGTTGATTCCGATGGTTCTTAAGGGCTGGATCGGCAGGACGGCAAGTAAACCTGTACCGATTACAACCCAGATTATTTTCTCAGGCAATTGCCAATATCTATAGTTCACCCATGGTGCCTTACCACTGGTCTTGAGTAAAAATATATTTCCAAGTACCATTGTTAACCAAGTAATGACCAGAATGAAAATTCCAATGATAGAAGGCATTATCAAAGGGATAATTGTCTTCATCTGGTAGAGTGTCGCTTCAAGCATCACCAAAGTATCAGCCGATATTTCGCCACTTTGCCGGTAAAAAATCAGAGCCTCTCCAATGCCTTCATCCAGCGAATTGATCAGTTGTCTGTATGCCGAAACTTCCGACCCAAAGGAAAGTACGGCAATAATCAGCATCCACCCACCTGCAAGAGCGAGTGAACCTTTTAATCCGCTCAAAGCTGGAGAATCATGCCTTTCTGCCGAAAAAAAAAGCACAACTCCAGAGAGCAGCAATGCAGAGGAAAAGACAAAAAGATCAAAATTTTTGAGCACGAGATATACTATGAGAGACAAAACAACTGA
This sequence comes from uncultured delta proteobacterium, assembly GCA_963709755.1. GTDB lineage: Bacteria > Desulfobacterota > Desulfobulbia > Desulfobulbales > Desulfocapsaceae > Desulforhopalus_A. Next base: position 438,839 of record CAVPXO010000004.1, on the reverse strand, counting down.
CATCAAAAGCAGCCGTTTTCCTGTATATCCTCCATATGTGCCCAAAGTGTAAAAAGCGAGCAGAGGCAAAAAAATATGCAGCCAGCCAAACAGCGACCATTGTAATCCAGGGAGAATAATTACCAAGGATGACAGTAGTATGGTGCGGATGATCTTGCCTATATCCGGCTGCTGTTTTACCTGGCTATCCACCTTGAATTCCCTGCCAATACCCTGCTATTAACCCTGCGTTGATCCCGCGTATGGTAAAAAAGCAATTTGTCTTGCCTGTTTAATAGCCTCACAAAGTTGTCGCTGATGCGTGGCGCATGTACCGACAATACGGCGAGGAATTATTTTACCTCGTTCAGAAACGAAACTTCTCAGTGTTTTTACATCTTTGTAGTCAATTTCCAGTTCTTTTTCACCACAGAAACGGCAGGATTTTCTGCGAGTAAAAAGTTTTTTTTGTGGTCTTTGTGCCATAATGGTACCCCTCCCGGGTTATTGTCTTCTGAATACTCGAGTTATATATAGTTACTCGGTTTCTTCAGTTATATTTTCTTCATCGCTGTCATCAGAATCGATATCATCCGTTTCCTCAGTCTCCAGCGGGGCATTTTGCTTGGCGGACACTGCAATTATAGCGTCCTGAATCTGATCTTCGGAGATTGAATTTGCAGTTTTAATGGTCATATATTTCAATACGCTGTCATCAATTCTGAATTTTCGTTCGATTTCTGCTACTGCTGCTGGAGTACCGGCAAAATCACAATAAACATAGTAGCCAAGGCTTTCCTTTTTAATTAGATAAGCCAGTTTTTTCATGCCCCATTTGTTCATCTCGATAATTGTGCCTTTTTCATCGAGTATAATTGCAGTGGTGCCTTCGACAACTTTATTGATCTCATCTTCCCCAACGCTGGGGCGAAGAATGAAGATCGTTTCATACCTGCGCATGCGTTCCTCCTCGTGGACGTATGTTTTTTGCGGAAATGTTAATACCGCAAGGTTCGGCCCTCGCACTTTATGATTATTGGCAGAGAGCAAGAAGGGCATAATAACTTCTTGTTATTATGCGATTACTGGATATGCAATTGCAAAATCAACAATGCAGTTTGCCTCACAGTAAAAAACTGACTATAATACATAGGTGGAGCAAATGTGTCAAACGGTATTTTTTTTCTTCTCCTCCGCTTTGATAGCCTTCCACTGGGCTGCCAGTTGCTCTTCGTTCTCATAAGGCTGGCCGGCAAAAACATGAGGATGGCGACGGATAAGTTTTTCGGTCACTGTGCGGATTATATCCGAGAGATTAAAAAAACCTTGATCGTTTTGTATTTCCGAAATCATAACTATTAAGTAAAGAAGATCACCCAGCTCCTCACAAATATTAACTTGATCATTGTTTTCTATCGCAGTGACTAATTCATCGCATTCTGATTTGAGGTACTTGAGAAGGGAGGATGCGGACTGGCTTTTATCCCAGGGGCAGCCGTTCTTTCCCCTGAGTTTTTTAATGGTTGAAATGAGATCAGGTAATCCATGGTTATGTTTTGTCATTTAGTTCGTTTATGTTAGGCCTTAACGAGGCGAATGAATTTGACAAAAAAAGGTAAAGAAACCGGAAATTCAATAACTTTTTTTGGATATGTCTCGAAAAAAAAGAGTTGACATTCTGCTCCTGACGAACTATCTAGCTCTACTGGAAGGTGTTGTCAGGTTTTGTAGTCTGCTCCTTACACAATACCATCTTTTCTCAGAATGTACATTGGCTTCGTCAATGTGCAAATACTATGAAGGACAAGGGTTCTTCGCTGAACACTCTGTATCAATAAAAATCGAGGTATGTTTATGGAAGATGACAAAAAACAAAAAATACTCCTTGAAAAACATAAGGATATTGCAAGGATAGATCAGGAGTCCAAAAGGACTCATGGCTGGTATGTCAGAGTACGGTTTTTAGGAAGAACCCACTCGAAATTCTTTTCAGACAGAAAGTGCGGTGGGCGATACTCCAGTCTGTTATCTGCTATTTCCTGGCGTGACAAGACCGAAAAAAAACTTGGAAAGGTCAGGACAAACAAGCATATGGTCACCGTCAGCAATTCCGGTACCGGAGTTGTTGGAGTACGACTTAATGATAAGCTTAACAGATATGAAGTAAGTTGGGTAACGCATCTTGGGAAACAGGGAAAAACGTCTGTTTCGATTTCGAAACATGGGAAAAAGGCCGCATTTACAAGGGCATGTGCTATTCGATCTGAAAAGGAAAAAGCGCGTTTGGAATATTCTGGCTGATACTGTTCCCAGTCATATATCCTCAGTTTGCAGTGCGGTCTGAACGTGTCAAGGTTGCTTTTGGTTATCAGTGGCATTGAGTTGTGATAATATCCGTTTTCCGAATTTCATTCCCTGATTTTCTACCGAAACTGGCTGGAACCAAATTACTTGTCAGCACCTGAATTGTGTTGACTTTAATGTTACCTTCAGGTTAAATGTCTGGTTCTTGTAATAGTACATGGTTATTTCGACAATAGAGAAGATTCACTCAAAGAGGCTCATATATGTATGCTATAGTTCGTACAGGTGGAAAACAATATCAAGTTGCATGTGGTGATCAAGTTCGGGTGGAGAAACTCGATGGCAATGTTGGTGATAATATAGATCTTAATGATGTGCTTATGGTTGTTAGTGAAGATGGTGTGAAAGTCGGACAACCTGTTTTGGAAAATGCAAAAGTTACAGCAAAAATTGCAGAACAGGGCAGAGCCAAAAAGATCATTGTCTTTAAGAAAAAACGACGCAAGGGGTATCGATTAAGAAATGGGCATAGACAATCGTACACTGCATTGAAAATTGAAGAAATTTCTGCATAAGTGTCGCTCATACATTGAATACCGGCACAAAATTATATTAAAGCAGACTTTTTCTGTCGTAGAAAAGGAGTAGGAAATGGCTCATAAGAAAGCAGGTGGTAGTTCAAGAAACGGTCGCGATAGTAACGCTCAACGCCGAGGAGTCAAGCGATTCGGAGGACAGGTTGTAAAGGCTGGTAATATCCTGGTTCGACAGCTTGGTACCGTAATTCATCCGGGGACCAATGTTGGCTGCGGTCGCGATTATACGCTTTTCGCCAAGATTGAGGGTGTAGTGACATACGAAGAATTTGGTAAGAACAGAAAACGAGTGAGTATCTATCCTGTAGTCTGATTCATACAGATCGGATTCTTTTTCATGCTCCCTGCACCTTGGATGAGAACACTAAGCATAGTGCATTTATTCAGGAGGTATGAAGAGACCTGAAAAGAGTTCCGATCAGGTAGTACCCCCGGTCGCTCGGGTTAGTTTTTCGAAAATTGTTTAGTGGCGATGTGTTTAATACAACGGCGCTACTGAAGTTTGAACTCGACCTCAATTATGAATTGAAGGTCGAGTTTTTTTTTCAGGATTTCATCATTTGAAATCTTGTAGGAATTAAAATGGCATTCATAGACGAAGCAAAATTTTTTGTGAAAGCAGGTGATGGTGGTAACGGATGTGTAAGTTTCCACAGAGAAAAATTTGTTCCAAGGGGAGGACCGAACGGAGGCGATGGCGGGAGAGGCGGGAGTGTCATTATGAGGGCAACGAACTCCTTGAACTCACTGATTGATTTTCGTTATCGATCTCATTTTAAAGCAGAAAGAGGTGTGCATGGCAAGGGAAAGGATATGCATGGAAAGTCCGGCAAGGATTGTTTTGTTGATGTCCCTGTTGGGTCTGTAATTAAAGATATTGAAAGCGATGTGGTACTTGCCGATCTGGCAGGTGATGGGCAGTCGGTGGTCATAGCTAAAGGTGGTGCTGGAGGTTTAGGCAATCCACATTTTGCCAGTGGGACGAACCGAACTCCAAGAATTGCTACCGACGGTGAGGTTGGGCAGGAATTCTGGCTGAAAATTGAGCTGAAACTTATTGCCGATGTTGGTTTGGTAGGATTACCTAATGCCGGAAAATCGACTCTTTTGTCGAAGCTTTCAGCCGCAAATCCGAAGATAGCCCCTTATCCCTTTACAACCTTGGAACCGCAGCTTGGTGTATTGCATCATAAGTTCTTTAAACCCTGTATAATTGCAGATATTCCCGGGCTTGTTGAAGGTGCGCATAATGGAGTAGGGCTGGGTCATAAATTTCTTCGTCACATCGAAAGAACCAGAATGCTCTTACATGTCATAGATGCATCCGACGAAAATGTTGAATTAAATTATGATATTATTTCGAAAGAATTATTTCAATACAAGGAAGAACTTGCCGACAGAGTCCAGATTCTGATATTGAATAAGCAAGATTTGGTGGATGAAGCCAATCTCAGGAAACTTGAAAAACATTTCCATCAATTGGGTCAAAATGTTATTACTATATCAGGTTTTACCGGAGAAGGAATTGAAGCTCTAAAAAATACCGTATTGGAATCTCTTGAAGATATGGAAAGTGAACAGAGTAAGTAAAAGTATTTATTAATTTAGTCTCTTAGTCCATTCGTGCTATTCTTTATAATAAGAATTATGGACATATTTGTACCTGTTCGTGATCGAAATTAGTTGAATATTGATGATTTTTAATCCGAAATGCAGCAAATCTTTTTCATGCGGGTTCAACACTGAATGAATTCGGAAATCGAATTGGAAGATGGTTTGTATTATCGACAGACCCTCTTTGATAAAGCCAAAAGAGTTGTAGTGAAGGTCGGAAGTGCTATTTTGACTGGTGAAAACGGCCTCAATAAGAATGTGATAGATAATCTGGCCAAAGAGATTTCTTTTTTGCATGGCAGTGGCAGGGAAGTTATTTTAGTGACTTCCGGCGCCGTTTCTGCAGGAAAACGGAAAATTCACATAAACGACAACATAGAGCTCACCATCAAGCAAAAGCAGGCGCTGGCAGCAATTGGCCAGTCCAGCCTAATGCATGATTATGATGAGGCATTTGCCGGATATGGAAAAAACATAGCGCAAATACTTTTGACTCATTCTGATCTCGCCAATCGTAAAAGGTACCTCAATGTCAGAAATACCATTCTAACTTTACAAGCCGCTAAAATGGTTTCTGCCGGTGGCGGCAGCTCTTTCATTCGATCAGGGTGTCTGCAGTGCAATTACCCAAAAGGGGAAAAGTCTTCTGCCTTCCGGGGTCGTTGAAGTTGTTGGAACATTCGGAGTCGGAGATTCAGTCAGGTGCGTAGACTCGGAGAATAAGGCTATCGCGGTCGGCTTGACCAACTTCAGTTCTCTGAAGAACTGCTAAAAATTAAAGGCCTGCGCTCAGACCGAATTGAGGTTATTCTAGGCATCAAGGAGAGCGACGAGGTTATGCATCGGGATAATTTGGTTATTCTCTAGACGTTGGTATACCTTAGATTCTAAAGGACGCATAGATGACACTCGAACAAATGATCAGTGAGTTAGCCAGAAAAGCAAAGGTTGCCTCTGCATCTCTTATGGCACTTTCGACTGAGAAAAAAAATAATGTCCTATCCACAATAGTGGACCTGCTGGTTCAGAACAAACAGTATCTCCAAGCGGAAAATGATAAGGATCTTCAAAGCGGTCATGAAAAAGGTCTTTCTACCGCCATGCTTGATCGGCTTCGGTTATCAGATGCAGTTATCGATTCCATGATAACCGGTCTACACGAACTTTGCGTCCTGCCGGATCCGGTTGGAAAAATAGAGGACTTCGTTAAACGACCGAATGGTATCCAGGTTGGGAGAATGCGGGTGCCACTTGGGGTTATTGCAATGATCTACGAATCCCGTCCTAATGTTACAGTGGACGCTGCTGCTCTTTGTCTCAAGGCAGGCAATGCCATAATTTTACGGGGAGGTTCAGAGGCGATTCACTCTAACCTCGCTTTAGCTGACGTTCTTCAGCAGGCACTCTCTCTGCATAATATCGACCAGAATGCAGTGCAGATGATTCCTGTTACCGATCGACTTGCAGTGAGCCACCTCCTTACCCTCGAGGAAGATATTGACCTGGTAATACCACGTGGAGGTGAAAGCTTGATACGTTTCGTCTCTCAGACATCGAGAATCCCTGTACTCAAACACTACAAGGGTGTCTGCCACATGTATATTGATAAAGATGCCGACCTGAAGAAGGCAATTCCCCTTGTAGTAAATTCAAAAACCCATCGTCCTGGAGTATGCAATGCGCTTGAAGGATTACTTGTGCATCAGGATGTTGCTGATTTTTTTCTTCCGGAAATTGTTAAGGTATTAACCGGCTGCGGAGTTGAATTGCGCGGGTGTCCTAAAAGTGTAAAGATTTCAGATCAAATAAAAACTGCTGACGAAAAAGACTGGGGAACAGAATTTCTCGATTTGATCCTCTGTGTTAAAATTGTGAAAGACTTTGAGGAAGCAAAGCAATACATCCAAAAGTATGGCTCGCAACATACAGAATCAATTATTACTGAAAACTACAGCACATCTCAAAGGTTTATTGCTGAAATTGATGCGTCCGCAGTTATGGTTAACGCTTCAACGCGTTTTAATGACGGCGGGCAGCTGGGCCTTGGAGCAGAAATTGGTATCAGCACCACTAAATTACATGCATATGGCCCAATGGGACTTGAGGAACTCACTACTCGTAAATTCGTCGTCTTCGGGCAAGGGCAAGTCAGAGAGTGATCTCAAAACGAATTGGTCTGCTGGGTGGGACTTTTAATCCTGTCCATTACGGACATTTACAACTGGCAGAGTCTGCACTGAAAGAATGCAATCTCGATAAGGTTGTATTCATTCCTGCTGCCCAGCCACCTCATAAAAACGGCACCTCAATAGCATCCTTCAGCCACCGTTTCGCCATGCTTTCTTTGGCCACAGAAGGCATGAACGATTTTGAATGCAATGCCATCGAAAGTATCCTCCCCAAGCCCTCTTACACCATAGACACCCTCAGGGAGCTTCGAAATCATTACGAAACAGGTTGTCAATTATTTTTTTTAATAGGGGCCGATGCTTTTCTTGATATTTTAACCTGGAAATCACATCATGAGATATTACGTTCAGTAAACATTATTTTATCTCACAGGAAAGGATACCAAAGCGATCAATTGTCTGCTTTGTTAAACAAATTGGAATATAAGGCGAGTAACAGGTCCTGGCATGGAGAGAATGGAAAAAAGGATATCTATATATTAGAAGAAACCCCTGTCGATTTTAGTTCGTCAGATATTAGAAGTATGATCGGAAGAGGTGAATCCTTTCAACGATTCCTGCCAAAAGCGGTTTTTGAATATATTCAAAAAAATAAGCTTTACAAATTAGAGAAAGCACCAAAAACATCCGGCATTTGATGTGATTACGAAGCTGAATGTAAATTGAAAATCTTCAAGCATTAAGAAAGAAAAATAATGAATTCGGCAAAAACATCTATACTCATAGTAGACGATTCTTTGGTTTTCAGAAGATTTTTAGGTGATATTTTCGACGATTGTGCTGATTTTGTCGTTGTTGGTGAAGCCCAAAATGGGATTGAGGCTCTCGATATGGTGCTCAAGACCAAGCCGGATGTTATTATGTTGGATATGGAAATGCCGCTGATGGACGGCATGACAGCTCTGCAGCATCTTATGATTCATCGTCCAACACCAACTATTATGTTTTCAAGTCTTACAGAAGGCGGAACTGCCCGATGTTTTGATACATTGAAAAATGGTGCAGTAGATTTTGTTTGTAAAGATTTCATTTTTCGAAAAAGCAGCCTTTTGACGTACAAGAAACTTCTCCTGGACAAGGTCAAAAAAGCAGCGCTTGTAAAAATTAAGGCAAAAGAACCGGTTTTTACAAAATCATCGTCGGGAATGAATGTTCCTGAAGTTGAGCAGCGTGTGGTTTTTTGTGAAGAGTGCGGAAACCGCGAAGTCCTTTCTATTGTAAAATTTCAGCCAGTTCATAATATTATCTGTTCCCAGTGTGGAGATATCATAGAACTGAGTTTAGCTGCCCAGTCTCTATATCATCGCAGCACTTGTGTTTCCGTCCTTGGTGGTGGAGAAGGAAGCTTTTCCAATCTGCTGCAGATAGTTCCCCAGCTTCCTGAAAATATGAGTGGTGCTATAATAGCGGTTGTCCACCAGAAGATTGAACATGTCAATGGCTTTGCCGAATACCTTGATGCAATTTCTGCCATAAAAGTGATACGGGCCCGTGATGGAGTTAATATTGAAGGGGGGAATTGCTATGTTGTCTCCGGCTCCGACTATATGAGTATTAAACCATATAGTGCTCAGTTAACCTTACAAAAGGTACCAAAAGGATCGTTAAAAGGCGGGCCGCTTGATATCCTTCTGGCATCTGTAAGCACTGTCTTTAAAAAAAGAGCTGCTGGAATAATACTTTCCGGAGAAGAAGCCGATGGCGAAAGAGGTATGTCTATACTAATAAAAAATGGGGGAGCTCAGGCGATTCTTAATACAGAGGAATGTTACTATAAAAACATGGGCTGCCAGATCGTCGAAAAATGTAATATTTCCGAGACCTCTTCATTAGCCCTCATAGTGGAAAAAATAAGAAAGATTCATTATAATGCTAAAAACGATAGTTTCGTCGGCGATGGCTGATACTGAATCGTCTGTTTAATAAGGCAGGAAGATACCATTTCGTAGAATTGCAAAGACGGGAAGCAGAAGATGGTAAACACATCAGGGCAGGGGGTTGCGGTGCAGCCCATTCTTTGGGAGGAAAACGTTCCCCTTATGCAACAAGGTTTGCATAAACAGTTACTCAGCAAAGCTTATGAAGGTGCAGAAAGCAGAAACCTGGTATTTCCTTACCGGGAGAATGTTTTTGCGGCGATGCAACTGACAAGTCTGGAGGCAACAAAAGTAGTGATTATCGGGCAGGATCCCTATTTTAATGAACATCCGGGTAAAGGGCCTGAGGCTCATGGTTTATGTTTTTCAGTGAAAAAGGGAATGCCAATCCCGCCATCTCTTCGTAATATTCTGCAGGAAATCAATAATAGTGTTTATAAGGGTAAAAAAGTGAGTATCGACAGTGACCTGACCAGATGGGCCCGGCAGGGGGTCTTGCTTCTGAATGCAAGTCTGACGGTGATGGCCAAGCGTCCAAATTCGCATGCCGGTCTCGGTTGGCATCGGCTTACAGATAATATTATTGAAACTATTTCAAGAAAAAAGACTCATGTCGTTTTTATGCTTTGGGGGGCATTCGCCCAGAAAAAGGCAGAACTTATTGATCGACATAACCACCTCATCCTGGCAACAAGCCATCCATCACCTCTTTCTGCCCATAGAGGTTTTATGAGCTCAGGCATCTTCATAAAATGTAACGAATATTTGAAAGAGCATAGTTTGCAACAAATTGAATGGTGAATGGAGACACTATCTTCTGGAAAGATGACCTTTCAAAACCGATGGGATCATATTAGCTACCTCAGATGCCAGAAAACCAGCTCCTTGTGCCTCGTAAAGCTTGTCAGCAGCTTTTCCGTGCAGATAGACTCCTGCAATAGATGCATTTAATGGTGACAAACCCTGGCATATAAAACCACCTATAACTCCGTTTAAAACATCTCCCATTCCCCCTGCCGCCATACCAGGATTACCCGTGGTATTGATGACTGTTGAGCCATCACCTCTGGCAATAATAGTACCGGCACCTTTTAGAATCAGCACAACTTCATGCAAATCATTTTTGAAAAGGTTGCAACCAAGTATAGCCGCATCAAGGCGATTATCCTGAATGTCTACAGTTGACTTATCGAGCAATCTTCCAAGCTCTCCGGGGTGCGGAGTGAATATTCTTGGACCTGCAGGGGCATGCAGCTCCCCCCGATAGGCCGCAAGAATATTAAGGGCATCAGCATCAAGAATAAGAGGACAACGTACGCTTTGGTAGAGCTGCAGCACAAGTTTTGCTGTATTGGGATCCTTGCCTATACCGGGCCCGATGACTACTGCCTGTTTGTTATCGATATGACTTGAAATAATTTCCCAATCGGAAATTGACAGAGAATTGTTACTATGAGGAAGGGGAACCGTCATGGCTTCGATAAGTGTCGTCTCAAAAACAACATTGAGATCCTGGGGTACACAAAGACTGACAAGACCTGCACCGCTTCGCAGGGCACCACGAGCTGCGAGAACAGCCGCTCCGGTTTTCCCAGTCGATCCGGCGAGGATAAGCAGGTGACCATGACTTCCTTTATGGGATGCTCTTTTACGTTGCAACGGCCAAGAGAGGCTGGTGATCATTTCATCTGTGGCAAGCTCTGTTGTTATGTTGGCCGCATTAATTGCTTCGGGCGGGATACCGATATCAATAATCTCAAGTTTACCTGTCCAGGAAAAGCTTCCATGGATGAAGTGACCGGGTTTAGCACAACAATATGTTGCGGTAAAGTCGGCTCGCACGCAGGTTCCCAGTACTTTACCTGTATTGGAATCCATGCCGGATGGAGTGTCTACTGAGATGATGGGCGATTTATGTGCAAACCCTGAATTATTTATAAGATTGATCGCATCAGCAAAATGACCGGTTACTTCCCGACAGAGGCCAATACCAAAGATTGCATCAACTACAATATAGCATGGCAGTCCCCTCGATTCGAATTGCTTGAGAAGAACAGGTATGGTTTCCACTCTTGCTGCATTATCAATCACATGAAAGGGAAGTTTGAGTCGCCTGATGATTTGCAGATTAACAGCAGTGTCACCCTGGAGTGTATCTGGATTAACCAGGAAAAAAAATACCGGCTGACAACCTCGCTGATGCAGATGGCGGCCTATAACCAATCCATCGCCACCATTATTGCCGGGGCCCACAAATATCAAGGCGAACGTATTGTTACAGGGACCCAATTCATTCTCAATCATCTTAACAGTCCCGAGTCCGGCATTTTCCATAAGAACGATACTTGGAATCCCAAAAACTTCGCTTGCGGATTGATCGAGATGCTGCATTTCTCGTGCAGTGGGCAGTTTCATAGAGATCTCCTTTTGTTTAGGTCAGCTATTTATCAACGAGGTCTTTACAAAAAATGCACGGTTTAAAACCGGCTTCACACGCAAAATGGATATCCTTGAATTCAAGGGTGCAGTTTTCGCAATCATAATGCTTGCAGGAAGGCAAATGGAATTCCCTATTTTGGGCATTGCCTCTAATCTTGGCCCTGCTTTTCAATAAAGTAACTTCCTGGCCTGTTGCACATTTGTCTTGAAACCATCTCAGCATGACCAATGTCCTTCCATAAATAATCTTCAGTGGAGAAAAAATAATCTTCAAAGTTTTTTGACAAAAGACAGCTACGATCGATGGAACAAGTGGCTGCTCATTGGTGACCCTTATGATGCAGAATATCGTCAGAACAAAGAATAAAGCGTTAGGACTCCACATTGCTATCCATACAGGAAGTACTCCTTCCTCTGCTAAGCCTTTGCCGAGTGTGAAAAAAATATAATAGAGGACAAAAATAGCCAACCCTGCCTGAATACCAATAGCTTTTTTCCCAGGTCGTGCCTGTAGCCCTAAAGGAAGTCCTATCAGACTTATAATGAGGCAACCGACAGGTAAGACAAGTCTTTTGTGGAATTCTATCAGCGCCCTTCGTTGATTTTCAATCTCTATTTGGGGCTGATGAGCCTCGTTCATTAACTCACCCATAGTCAGTGAGGTTCTTTTTAAGCGGGCGGCGGAGGTATCAGGAACCTGGAGAGGAATATTTATCTGGTATTTATCGAACTGGACGATCTGGGCATTATCGTAGCCTGGTTTATGTAAGCTTCCGTTTCTCAGTTCAATGGAAACCATCATATCAGTGAGGCTGCTGTTCATTTTACCTGTAGACGCCATGGTGACCATAGGATTATCGACTCCTCGTATATCAGATACCCAAACATTGGTCCATTCTCCTGAAATTTTGTCAATTTTATCAACATATACAACGACATCGCCAAGAGCCTCTGTGAATACATGTTCCTGGATTCCTTTGCTGATTTTTTCCTTTAGCAGCTGATAGGAAAGTTGTTTCATCGCCACCGCACTGACTGGGATAAGTTTTATGGAAACAAAGCTCGTCAACAGGGCGATGAGTGCAGCAACAATTATCACAGGAGGCAGTATCTGGTAAATACTGATGCCACTTGCCTTGAGCGCAAGGATTTCTGAGTCGCTTGATAATCTGGCAAACCCGATGGTTACTCCCATCATTGCCGCCATGGGAATAGAATAAAGAAAAATATTTGGGAAAAGGTAACAAAAAAGTCGAATGAAATCAGCAAATCCAATATTGAGCTCGAGTACAAAGTTAAGAAAAGGGATGAGTTTGACTAGAAAAAAGACGCAATTCATTATGAGAAAGCTGGCGAAAAACGGCCCAAGCATTTCAGTAGCCAAATAGCTATAGAGAAGTTGTGGAATCTTTGAGTGAAGTTTCATTTTAACTTTGGTTAATCAAAAGCTGAAAATATAAATGAGCCTGGTTTTGTTTTTTCAGGATATGCTGTATAAATAACACCGGTAATCCTTTTTGAACAAGTCTGTAATATATTAAATAGAGCAGAAAGAAATCACGCTACAAGCATAAAGAAGGTACAACATGCATTTATTTGAAACAGAAGATGGGGATAAGTGGGTATGCATCACTTGCGGAGTTGAAGAAGAAGCCATGATTAATGAAAAAAAATGGGAACTCTGCTTCGATAAACACGATCAGACTCTGCGTTGTTCACTCTGTGGGCATCCCGACTATGATATTGAGGACTAACTATGTTCTTGCGGTAAATTAATTCTTCATTTTTAACATTGAGTAAGTCCAACCCCGTCAAGCTGAAAATGAGTACATGTCCCTAATGCGATAGGTACTCATTTTCAGAAAAATCATTAAAATTTCGAACTGGTAATAGGCTCTTCAATGGTGACTTCTATCCAATGCTGGTCCCACCACTCTTTTGGTGTCACAAACACACCATTAATGAGCATGGAAAAATGAAGATGATCACCACCTGCCATTCCTGTCGTGCCCGTTAATCCAAGGACTGTTTTTTGGTCAACCACATCGCCTGGAGCAACATTTATTTGACTAAGGTGTGAGTAGAGGCTGAAAATTCCCTGACCATGATCGACTAACACCATATTTCCATAAATACCAAGATAATCAGCAAAAACAATTTTTCCTTTATTGGCTGCCCGTGCTTCAGCCCTGCTGGTCGAAGCGATATCCATACCGAGATGGACCTGTTGATCAATGGCATTGCCTTTATAATAGTAGGTTCGGTGGTCAGCAAAACCAGCCCGAGAGCTTCCGTTCATACGGGAAAAAGGGCCTTGCCAACGTCGATCGCCATAAGGATTTTGACATAAGTCACTTATTTTTTTATTGTTTTGGTTTCTGATTGTTGAATTGGCATAGAGATATTTATCAATGAATTCGCCTTGCATTTCAGGATAGTATTGCTGGAATTCAGGTATCTTACTGTTTAAAAAACCATCACCTACGGTGATGGTATCCCTTTTTTGATTTGCCTGTTTAAAGACTGAAGTAAAAGGCATGATTGTAGAATTTCCAGCCAGATCTTTTGCGGTGACATTTGAAGTCTCAATCTGTTCGGCATCATACGGAAGGCCAAAATAACAAATAAAAGTGCCTTCCCGTCCTTGCCCGATTGGAAAGCCTGGATTAAACATACCATTGATGTTCACTCCATGGACGCTGTCCTTGTCTGAAAGGGTGTAAATCACAACTCCTGTCCCGCCGGGTGAAATATATTTTTCACTGTGGAGTATTTGTATGACTGGGGGCACGGTATCTACAGTAACCTCTTTTGTCGCAATAGTTTTATTTCCAGTAAACCAACCACGCATGGAGAAATCTGTTGCTTCTGCTGTAATGGTCATTGGACCATCGCTAAAACCTTCTTTCTGAACATCAAAGGTGATAGCCCTGGTATCCTCAAGGGGACCGACTGCACCGGTATATGTTGTTCTGGGATACGCTGCAGAATAGAGCAGCTTTTTCACATCACCCTGACTTCCCCATACCAAAATAGTATGAATACCACTTTTTGTATCGGTGACAGAAAAGTTGATGCTGCCGCTCTTACCGATGAAGGCATTGGATTGTTGAAGGTTGATTACCGGCTTTTCTCCTTCAAAGAAAAGAATAAAAACACCGGCACCGGCGATCAACAGGATAAAGAAAAAAATGGTCAACAATACGTGGGATCCCTTTGAGTTATGTCTGTTACGAAAAGCCATTGTACAACATTGTCCTTTTTTGAATTTGTATGAGAAAATGATAGAAAACTACATATTATCTCTGCCAGATAATTTCATATTTCTCGATATGAAGTTCCTTTGATGGGGCAACTATAATTCTTTTTCCAATTTCTTTTTCAACTTTTATTTTGGTGAGTTCTTCTTCATTGTTCAGCAAATCAGCAATTCTGGGGTGGACTTGCAAGGTAATGTTAACACCTTTGTGTTTTTTGGAATTTCTGTTGATTTTTCTGAATATGTCGTAGCAAATCGTACGGCGGGATTTTATCATTCCCTCACCGGCGCAATAATGGCATGGTTCACACATGAGTTGGTGCAGGTTCTCACTGCTGCGCTTTCTGGTCATCTGTACAAGACCAAACTCCGACAGTTTCAGAATATTATTTCTGCTTTTGTCTTTTTTTACCGCTTCTTTAAATGTTGTGTACAGTCGCTCACGGTGACTGTCGTTTTCCATATCGATAAAGTCGATAATTATAATTCCACCGATATTTCGTAATCGCAACTGATAAGCAATTTCAATCGCCGCTTCCATGTTGGTTTTGAAAATCGTATCACTAAGATCGCTTTTTCCGACATATCTTCCTGTATTTACATCAATTACAGACAAGGCCTCCGTGCTCTCGATGATGATGTATCCTCCAGATCGAAGCCACACTTTCTTTTCAATGGCGCGTGAAATTTCCACTTCGATATTATACGCCTCAAAGATTGGTGTTGTGTCTTGATAGAGCGAAATTTTGTCAAGCAATTGTGGTGCAAAGGTTTTTACATGGCCGAGTATCTTTTCGTAGGCAATCGGGTCATCGATTATGAGACTGTCTACGTCCATAGTAAAAAAATCCCTGATGGAACGTAAGGTAATATCGAGATCTCTATGCACAAGGGACCGAGATTCCATGTGTTCTGCTTTATCTAAAATATCATCCCAGAGATGCATGAGGAATTCCATATCGGCCTCAAGCTCTTCCCTGGTAGCATGTTCTGCTACTGTTCGAACAATAAAACCTGTCCCTTGAGGTCGAATTTCTTCGATGAGAGATTTGATTCTGTCTCTGATATCTTCATCTTCAATTTTTCTCGAAATACCAATATGATCTGTTTGGGGGATGAAGACAAGATTCCTGCAGGGAAGGGTTATATGACACGTTAGTCTGGCACCTTTTGTTCCTATGGGATCTTTGCTGACCTGCACCAGAATATCCTGTCCTTCTTTGAGGATATCTTCAATGTGCAGACCCTGGGCGCGGATGTAAGTATTTGCGCAATCCGTGATACTGGGATTGTAATCGGAGCTCTCCGATGAAGCGACGCACACATCATCTACATAGAGAAAACCGGTACGTTCAAGTCCAATATCAATGAAAGCAGCCTGCATACCAGGTAGGACACGGACGACCTTCCCCTTGTAAATATTGCCCATGAGACCCTTTTCCGTTGGTCTCTGCATGTGGAATTCGCTGAGATTTCCATCCTCTACAAGCGCCAGACGTACCTCATAGCTTGTAGCGTTAATAAGTATTTCAGTGGTCATTCTAAAGCCGTTTGTATCTAAAATTGAAACTTCCGTAATGGAAGGAGTATATTTTTTTTAATTTTGTAGTATACAGTATAGGTAAAGAAAAATGCCATATGTAATAATTTTTTTATAAGTCTTCGTAAAAATGAAAGAAAATGAAGAGTTGTCCGGTATCAGTGGTTATTCCTACGTTCAATCGTGCCTTGCTGCTCAAGCGGGCAATTGAGTCTGTGTTCAGCCAGACCGTTCAATGTTCAGAACTCATTATCATTGACGATGGCTCAACAGACAACACTTTGGAATTGCTTAGACATCTGTCATCAACGTCCAAAATTGCCTTTCACATATACTGTCAGAAAAATAAAGGCCCTGCTGCTGCTCGCAATCTTGCGGTGTCAAGGGCAGAATCCCCTTATATCGCTTTTCTTGATTCGGATGATCATTGGCATATAAATAAACTTGAAAAACAATATCAAGAACTTGCAAAGAATAACCAATACCGGATCAGTCATACCCGAGAAAAATGGCTAAGAAAAGGCCAACTTTTAAATCAGAGAAAAATACACAGACCTCGACATGGATATATCTTTGATCACTGTCTACAGCTCTGCGCGGTAGGGGCATCGACAGTCATGATAAAAAAAGAGATATTTAATCAAGTTGGTTTGTTTGATGAATCTTTGAGATGTTGCGAGGACTACGATTTGTGGTTGCGGATAAGCTGCCAATACAATTTTCTTCTAATAGATGAAGCTCTTACTGTTAAAGAGGGTGGGCGAAAGGATCAAGTCTCCTTTCAGTACCGCCTCGGCATGGATGAGATGAGAATATACAGTCTCAGAAAATTATTGGATGGAGATCTGCTTAATTGTCAGCAATATCTCATTGCGCTCAATGAATTTATAAAGAAATCCAAGATATTTGGCAACGGTTGCCTAAAACACGGTAAAATGGAAGCAGGCCATTCCTGCCTTGAGCTAATCCCTGTTTACGTGGAGATG
This sequence comes from uncultured delta proteobacterium, assembly GCA_963709755.1. GTDB lineage: Bacteria > Desulfobacterota > Desulfobulbia > Desulfobulbales > Desulfocapsaceae > Desulforhopalus_A. Next base: position 422,056 of record CAVPXO010000004.1, on the reverse strand, counting down.
GCCGTTCAAAAATTTCCAGACCTAAGGGAGGGTCTCAATGCATAAACATACCTGGAAAGACCCATCCTTCTATATTAATAAAATCTATGTCGAAGAGTCGTGTCTGGACCTTGACTATACAAGGGAAATTATTGATAGTGCCGGACTGCCCTGGTCAATAGTGCCGGATAGAGAAAAGCCGAACAAGCTGGCGGATGATTATGTGGCCAATCTCTCTGCCGGTAAACGGCAACTCTATCTTTGTAACAACAGGGGCGTTTTTTTCAAACCCTGTCCGGGAACTCGTGAATACCAGTGTTGTGACTACCAGGTGCTTAATACTGGGACAAACTGCCCTATTGATTGTGTATACTGCATATTACAGGCGTACCTTAACTCACCTTGGTTGGCATTTTATGTAAATATAGATCAACTTTTCAAAGAGCTTTCTGAAACTCTTTCTGCAAATCCAAGGCAGTTTTTTCGCATTGGTACCGGAGAATTCACTGACTCCCTGGCTATAGACAGATTGACCGGGCTAAGCCGGCGGCTGGTGCCTTTTATCGGACAGTATGACAATGCTGTTCTTGAGCTAAAGACCAAAAGTGCGGTGATAGAAAATCTTATTTCCCTCGATCATAGAGGGAAAACCGTCATTGCCTGGTCACTCAATAGCCCATCAATCATGAAAAGTCAGGAAATACGCTCTGCGACACTTGAAGAAAGACTCAGCGCAGCCAAACAATGTGCAGAATGGGGCTATAAGCTGGCCTTTCATTTTGATCCAATCATTGACCATCCCGGTTGGGAGGAAGGCTATACAGCAACTATAGACAGACTTTTCACAGTTGTGCCGGCAGAATCCATTGTCTGGATTTCACTCGGTGCCCTCCGTTTCATCCCGACCTTGAAGGAGATAGGCATCAGGAGGTTTCCTGCATCTAAAATATATTTTAATGAATTTATTCAGGGACTGGATGGGAAATCCCGATATTTTCGCCCGAACAGGGTTGCACTTTACAAGGTCATCCATAAGCGGTTAAAGCAAAGAGCTGCTCAGACTACCTGTATCTATTTTTGCATGGAAAGTGATGAAATCTGGCAGGAGGTTATGGGTTTTACCCCTGAGACTCGCGGTGGACTACCAAAGATGCTGGACTTGGCCGTGCGCGGAACATGACATTTTCAGAGAATTACCCGCCTCGATTTTCTACAAATTTGAACTTGTTCTTTCTCTATTCTGGCGTATATTGGCAAGAGTTGATTTTATGGATTTTACTATTTTACTCTCTTACACACTGAGGACCGTATTATGATAAACAAGGTAATATTGATTGGAAACTTAGGCTCAGATCCTGAAATGCGCTACACTCAGAGCGGAACTGCAGTAGCCACTCTCAGTGTAGCTACGAGCCGAAGATGGAAAGACAAGGACGGCAATCAGCAGGATGAAACCGAATGGCATAGAGTAATCGTCTGGGCCCAAAGCGCTGAGTTCTGCAGCAACTATCTTTCAAAGGGATCGAAGGTTTATGTTGAAGGTCGATTGCAGACCAGAAAATGGCAAGATCAAAATGGAAATGATAAATACACTACTGAAATAATAGCAAACAACGTCCAAAACCTGACACCTAAAGGTACTGAAAGTGGTGGCGGTGGCGGTTTTCAGGAACCACCAATACCACCTGAACCCTATGGAGGAACCGGTGGGGGTGGAATGGGCGAGGATGTGCCATTCTGAGCAACCGGGCAGAAATTATTTCTCTTTTGCGGAAACAAAAAAGGAGTAGTGCACCGTTCGGGAATTTGCTCCTTTTTGTATTATATTCAGTTTTTTAAAGCCATAAATGTTTGTTGACTGCACACGTAACAATTCATATTGTAATAGCACAATATCAAATTGTCGTTTTCTCTTCATGTTTACCTTAATTAGATTGTTGCCATGGATTACTACAAAACTCTTGGGGCACAAAAAGACTTCACCCCTGCTGAACTTAAAAAGGTTTACCGAAAACTTGCTCTGAAATATCATCCGGACAAAAATAAAGGTGATAAGGAAGCTGAGGCCAAGTTTAAGGAAATCAGTGAGGCTTATGCTGTACTGTCAGATCCAGAGAAAAAGAAACAATACGATCTCTATGGTTCCACTGATTTTCATCAGCGATATTCCCAGGAGGATATTTTCAGGGGATTTGATCTTAATGATATTTTGAGGCAATTCGGAGTAGGTGGCGGATCTTCCGCAAATTTTCGATCAAGTAATGGGGGGAACGGTCGCTTTAATTCATTTTTCAGCCAAGGTAACGCAGGTGGATGTGCTGGCGGGGGATGCCATGCGGCACCGGAAAAAGGTCAAGACATGACCTACCAGATTACTGTCACCCTTGAGGAAGTTTTAAATGGTGCCGAGCGGACAATCACCCTGCGAAAAAATGGCCATTCTCACAATGTATCTGTGAAGATTCCCAAGGGGATAGAAGAAGGGAAAAAGTTGCGATTGCAGGGCAAGGGTGGTAGTTCCCAAAATGGTGGTTCTCCTGGGGATCTGTATCTCAAAGTGGGAATAGCTTCCAACGATTCATTTTCCCGAAGTGGTGATGACCTTGTTGTACAAAAGTTGATTTCATTCAGCGAAGCCTGCTTTGGCACTAAATTGGAAGTCGAAACTCTGGAAGGTAAAAAGTTTATGGTAAACGTCGCCCCGGGAACGGTTCATGATTCACGGTTGAGAATCAGGGGGTATGGATTACCGGTTGGACCTTTAGGGGAACGCGGCGATCTGTTTGTTAAAATTGGGGTGAAGGTTCCTAAAGAACTGACAGAAGATCAGGTCAAGGTTGTTGAGCAACTGCAGGCCTCCGGGTTATAATTCTTATTTGATCAGCAAAAGATAGAAAAACCGCATACCACTTTAAATCATTGATATGCGGTTTTTTATTTCATTTTTAGTAACTGCGGTCCGCGTAAGTAAGCCAGCCGCCGGCTGCGACCAATTCCTTGTCAAAAGAATTGAGATTAAAGGAACAGAACACTTTTGTCTGGCCAGGTTCATCGGATGATGCAGTCAGCTGTCCTTGTTCGAGATCCACAGTTATTATAACATTTCCATGCATCCCGAATATTTTGTCGAGTTGTTTTGGGGCAAGCTCTACAGCGAGAATGCCGCAGTTGAACATATTCTGCCTGAAGATCCTGGCAAAGCTCTCTGCAACAACTACATTAATGTCATTAACTTCAAAGACCCAGACTGCGTGTTCTCTTGAGGAGCCACAACCGAAATTGGCACGGGAAACCACTACCTTGGCACCCTTCATTTTATCGCTCTGATTGTCAAATTGTTTTCCATCGATCATCAGATCTTCTAAAAGATGCGGTTTTAAGGCAATTTTGGTAATTTCTGTTAGATATTTTGCCGGGATTATTTCGTCTGTGTTTATATCATTTCTGTCCAGATAAATTGCAGGACCACCAAATTCTTTCATTTTCACCACCTCTTCTTATCTTTACTTGATCTCTCGTGGGTCGGTAAGTACTCCGGTTACCGCAGCGGCTGCAGCAGAAAACGGGCTCATCAGGTGAACCATGCCACCTTTTCCCATACGCCCGTTGAAGTTACGGTTGGTGGTTGATGCACAGACCTCACCTTCAGCCAGGACACCGGAACTCATACCAAGGCAGGCACCGCATGTTGGGTTAAGTACACAGAACCCTGCATCCATGAATATTTTGATGATACCTTCTTCAAGAGCCATGCTGTAGATAAGGGGGGTAGCAGGGGTAACAATCCCCCTGACTCCGGCAGCCAGTTTTCTCCCTTTAAGGATTTCGGCAGCATCACGTAAATCTTCAATCCTGCCGTTTGTGCAGGAACCGATATAAACCTGGTCAACAGGAGTACCAGACATATCACTGATGTTTTTAACCTTGTCCGGTTTATAGTCGAAAGTAACCTGAGGAGCAAGGGAACTGACATTAATCTCTATGATTTCAGTGTAGGAAGCGTCGTTATCGGAGTGCCATTTTTTATAATCGGCCACCGCATCATCGATGGTTGGATAGTCCTCTTTGATAAACGGCCAGAGGTATTCTGCCGTAATCCTGTCCGGAAGACATATACCGCAGGTTGCACCAGCTTCGACCGCCATATTGCACAGAGTCATCCTTGCGGACATGGAAAAAGAGTCGACAATCTGGCCGGTAAACTCAATCACTCTGTCGGTAGCGCCATTGACAGTAATCCTTTTAATTATGGACAGGATAACGTCTTTAGCTGTTACCCGGGGTTGCAACGTCCCTGTAATGTTAATCTTCAGGCTTTTAGGAGCACGAAATGAACACACTCCCTTATATATGCCTACTTCAAGATCTGTGGTGCCAACGCCTGCAGCAAAAGCACCGAAAGCGCCATGCGTGCAGGTGTGGGAATCACCCATAATGACTGTATAACCAGGTCGAACAAAACCTTTTTCAGGAAAGAGAGCATGACAGACACCGTTATTGCCAACATCAAAAAAGTCCTTAATTTGATGTCGTTTGGCCCAGTCGCGCATGATTTTCCCCTGAGTTGCAGTCTTGGAGTCCTTGGCGGGGGTTACGTGATCGATAACTGCCTTTATCTTTGAGGTATCAAAAACACTGTCCATGCCTTTTTCGACAAGATCCATAATAGCAATGGGGGTGGTGATTTCATGGCACATCACAACATCAAGATCAAGGACCATATTGTCTGGCGATGGCTTGTCGCGCAGATGGGTTGCAAATATTTTTTCAACGATGGTTTGTCCCATTGTTTTACTCCGGTATTGAGAAAAGAGACGATTCTTTTAAATCCGCATCTGTCCGGCATAATCAGGGCAGAGCGAGTTTACATATGTCAGCTGCAGGGTTAGACACAGTACACAAATAATGGTAATATTGCCAGAATATAATAGAAATATACGCTATGTCGAATTCACAGGAACAATCTTGATAACCTCATGGAGATCCGCAATCAATGGTTTATAATAAAGCACTGCTTCTCGTCTTGTTCATCTCCCTTTTCCATAGCTCTCAAGTACTTGGCGCTCTTGGTGTGTCTTTAGACGGAAGTCTGAAATATAACAATAATTTTACTCAATTTGATTATACCTCGCCCAATGCCGTTAAGGGAGGCGTGCTGGTCCTGCATGATCTGGGCAGTTTTGACAAGATGAATCCATTTACTCTGAAGGGTTCTTCACCGTATGGCCTGGAGGAACTGGTTTTTGAACCACTGGCTGTTGCAAGTCAGGACGAGCCCTTTTCTCAGTATGGTCTTCTGGCAGAAGATATAGTGGTGGCTGAAGATAAGATGTCCGTCACTTTTACCCTTAATGCAGAGGCAAGATTTTCTGACGGAAGTCAGGTAACAATTGAGGATGTTGCTTATTCGCTGGATGTCATGAAATCCAAGCTGGTCCATCCGCAGTTCAATTACTACTATGAAGATATTGAGGGCAGCACTTTGATAGGGGACCGCAGAATAAGAATTAATTTTAAGCGGCCAAATCGTGAACTGCATATGATAGCCTCTCAATTATCAATATTGCCGATGAAATATCATAATCAAAATGAGTTTGAGGACAAAAACGACCCGGGCAGGCTTATAGCATCAGTTGGTTCCGGTCCTTATGTCGTGGCAGATATTGATATCGGGAAGTCTATAACATATAAACGAAATCCGAATTATTGGGCAAAAGAACATCCGGCAAGAAAGGGCATGTTCAATTTTGATGAAATAGTCGTCAAATATTACAAAGATCCCATAGTGGCCCTGGAAGCATTTAAAGCAGGTGAGTTTGATTTTATTTCAATCAACATTGCCAAGCAATGGGCGCGGGATATGGATGGTAAAAAATTTTCAAATGGGACAATTATCAAGAAAACATTTCCTCATTTGAACAATGCCGGTATCCAGGGTTTTTTGATGAATACCAGGCATCAATTTTTTCAAGATCGAAGAATCAGGCAGGCAATGGGCCTTGCACTCGATTTTGAATGGATAAATAAATCACTATTTCATGGACAATACACTCGAAATAATTCATTTTTCAGTAATTCCTACCTGGCTGCAAAAGGAATACCGCAGGGCTTGGAACTTGAATACCTGGAACCATACCGAAAAGTTCTGCCGGAAGAAGTTTTTACGACACCGCTTTCAACTCCGACGACGAACGGGCCGCAGGATGTAAGAAAAAACCTGCTCAAAGCAAAAAAATTACTGGAAGAGGCGGGATGGCGAATAAAAGAGGGAGTTCTCGTAAATCAGCAGGGGAAACCTTTCAGTGTTGAAATTTTACTCGTTCAATCTACGTTTGAAAGAGTAATGGCGGGTTATGTGAAAAACCTGAACAAGCTTGGCATTCAGGCAAAATACAGGACAATTGACCCAACACTTTATGTAGAGCGTCTGAAAAAATTTGATTTTGACATGATCGTCACAAGTTATGGCCAGTCTCAGTCGCCGGGAAATGAACAGCGCAATTACTGGCAGTCATCTTCTGCTGACAGAATTGGATCTCACAACTACGCAGGGATTAAATCACCTGCGGTCGACGTTCTCGTAGATCGAATAATTTATGCTCGAACAAGAGAAGAGCTGATTGCTGGTTGCAGAGCTTTGGATAGAGTATTGTGGTATGGATATTATTTGATTCCAAACTGGTATCTGCCTGTTCACAGGTTGAGCTATCAAAATAAATTTTCTACTCCGGATATTTTACCACTCTATTATAACCCATTTCAGTTACTTATGACATGGTGGATAAAATAGGATTTAGACCAACCTGAAGAAACGAGGATAAGCCCCCGTTTTTGTGTAAATGTTATTGTTCAGTCTTGACTTTTTGGGTATGTGTTTGATACTATAGTAGTACATTCCTAATTGTTAGGATTGTATTACTAAACATGGGTGTGATCACAGGCCAACAGGCACATGTGGTACTATCCGCTATTTCCTGGGGGGGGTGTAGTATGTCTGAACGCGTGAAAGGTAAAGTGAAGTGGTTTAATGCAAGTAAAGGTTATGGTTTTCTTGAAAGGCCGAATGGTGAGTCGGATGTTTTTGTTCACTATAGTGCTATTCAGGGAAATGGCTTTCGAAGTCTGGAGGAGGGGGAAACAGTTGAGTTTTCCATTGCAAAGACCGATAAAGGACTACAGGCAGATAAGGTCGATCGGATGAGTTAGTTTCTGTACTATCAATTATTCTTGTAAAAAATTCTAAGTCACTACAACAAGCCCCATTCAAGATTGCTCTACAATCAATCTTGAACGGGGTTTGTTGTTTCAGTACGAAACGAAATTTTTGATGCTTTTCTGAGAAAGACATGTCATACATCGCCGGTCTTTTGATCAGGATTGGAGTTTCACGTGGAAACGATTCAAATTCATTTAAACAATCTTGCCGATACTGAGAAATTGGGCAGGCTCCTCGGCAATCTGTCAGCCTCAGGGGACATAATTTGTCTTGATGGCGATCTCGGCGTTGGCAAAACCGCTCTTACGCAGGCTATTGCGCGTGGCCTGGATATGCCCGATAATTGTTATGTTACCAGTCCTTCGTTTGCTGTTCTGCATGTGTACGAGGAGGGCCGAATTCCTATGTATCACATGGATTTCTATCGTTTGCAGGATGAAAGTGAGGTGGAAGACCTCGGTTTTGATGAGTATTTCTACCTTTCAGGTTTGACGGTAATAGAGTGGTCAATGCGGGCAATTGGAATACTTCCCGCTGAGCGATTGGTTCTGACGATGGTTCAAAATGCTGATCTTTCCCGTACCATTTTCATTAAAGGATCAAAAAGATATGCTGAAATAATGCAACATATCAACCTCCTATTTAATGATTAGCGTGCCGTAAATTTCTTGCCTTCAAAAACGTTTACCTTCAAATGATTTAACCTGATTCTTAACTTATTAAAATCCAAGGAAAAATGAAAATAAAATCCATACAATTCAATGATTGCCTGAAAACCTTTACTGTTGATCAGGATAAAGCAATAACTCCGGAAGAAACATTGAAGAATTTTTATGCAAAGGTAGAGTCTCTCGATCTGAAAATATTAAATGAGGTAAGGAGAATAGACAACGGGCGTTTGGACATCCCTGTGTTCTTCAGCGTTTGTGGCGAAGATGCTCATGCTTTGACCGGTACCAAAAAACAGATGGGCAAAGGAGCATCACCGATACAGGCTGAAGCTTCCGCCTGTATGGAGCTTGCCGAACGATTTTCATTTTTCTCTTTTAAGAATAATGCGGGAAATTTTCTCTCCGGAGATTACCAAACCATGCTCAATGCAGGATATCCCGTACTTGGTCTGGGATACCTGCTGGCGTCGGTTCACGATACCCATTCATCTGTTGAGTTGCTTGAACAATTACTGGAAAATATTCCGATGCAGTGGGCCTGGGGCACGAATGTTACCTCCGGCTGCGATGTACTTATCCCCTTTTCCTGGTTCTTTGCGATAAATGAGTTTAATGGTCCATCTGCGGGCAATACCTATGAGGAAGCAGCTTTGCAGGGCATCTGTGAGATTGTTGAAAGGCATGTTTGTTCTATTGTGAACAATAAGAAAACCGTTACGCCCAAGATAGATCTGGATTCGGTACAGGATAGAGTGGCCAAGGAGCTCATAAATAAGTTCTTGGACAATAATATCGAACTGTATCTTAACGATTTCAGTTTGGATACCGGTATTTGTACAGTTTCAGCTCTGGCCATCGACCGTTCAACTTTTCCAGGCAAAAGTGAGATAGTATATACTGCAGGGACTACTCCTGACCCTGAGAAAGCACTGATCAGGGCCGTTACCGAAGTGGCACAACTGGCTGGAGATTTTAATACTGACTCAAATTATATCGCATCGGGACTACCAAAACCTCTTTCAATGGAAGAGGTTGAATATTTAACTGAATCTCCGGAGGTCGTCAGCATCCAGAAGATGGCTAATCTGTCCCATAATAATATCAAGGTCGAAGTTGACAATTGCATAGCCTCGCTCAAAAAAATTGGTATGGAAGTTTTGATGATCGATGTCACCCATAAGGGTCTTGACATACCGGCATTATATACGATCGTTCCGGGCGCTCATTTTCGTGAAAGGTCAATGATTAACGATATTGGGCTCTTTTCTGCAAAACTGCTTGTCGAATGTGTCAGCGATTCCGAATTGCTGGAGAGGAAACTATTGCAGATGGAAAACCTTTTGCCGGACGCCTACTACCTCGAGTTTTATCGTGGACGCAATTTTTCTGATATGGGATTTCCTGAGTCAGCCCTTGAACATTTCTCCCGATCCCTGACCATGCAGCCTGAAGCTGAAGATTTGCCTTATATTTATTCGTATATGGGGAGTTGCCTGAAAGAACTTGGCCAATATGACGAGGCAGTTGATGTACTCTACCAGGGCTTAAAAGAAGATGAGGAAAGACCTGATCTGCACAATACCCTTGGGGTATGTTTTTTCAAGACGCAACAGTACGAAAAAGCAATTATCCATTTTCAAAGAGCTGTCGATTTAAACCCGGCATCGGGAATTGATTATGCAAATCTTGGTGTGAATTATAATAAAATCGGTAAAAAAGAATCAGCTATTGAATTTCTTACTCTCTCACTTACTCTGGACCCAAGTCTCGATTTTGCCCGTGAACTGCTCGCAGAGCTACTGAAAGGTGATATTTAAAAACTGAGACACAGAAGATTCCATTTCAAAGCAGCTGCATGTCAAAAGAGCAGTCATTGAAATATCCCTAACCTTCGCATACTTTTTTGCTCATTGCCGGAGGCAGTCTTTTAAAAATCAGAATGAAAGGAATTTGGCTCAGATTTGATCAAATTGAGGTAATATTCTTTGAATATGGATCCATTTTAGAGTATTCAATCTGCTAACCAAAAGGAAGGAATTGAAATAATTGATCCTTTGGAAGACTGGACAGGATAAATGGAAACGAAAGCAAAAGAGCTGTTTTTATTGCGTCATGGGGATACTGGTTTGCAAGGTTGCTACATTGGCACGACCGATGTCCCCTTAACCGACAGGGGCATGCTGCAAGTTCGTAAAACTGCTGGAGTGTTGCAGGGAAAAGGTATTACCAGAATACTCTGTAGCCCAATGCTTCGATGTCGGCAGACTTTGGCCATGCTCGATATTCCATGTGCCTGTGAAATAAACGAACAGTTACGAGAGGTGGATTTTGGTCGATGGGAAGGGAAGAAATTCATTGAAATTTTACAAATAGATCAAGAACTTGTCGATTCCTGGGTAATAAAGCCGGATACTTTTTGCTTCCCTGAAGGTGAGTCTCTTGAGGCATTCAAAAAAAGAGTTGCTGCTTTTAAAATCCAAATGGAAAAGATGGCTGATGAAAAAATATTAGTGATCGCTCATGGAGGAATTATAAGACATCTTCTCTGTCTTTTTCTTGGGCTTGATTTCGAAAAATATCTGGTGTTTGATGTGAAGCCCGGTTACTTCTGCTCAATTCGTCTTTTTCCCGAAGGTGGAGTGCTTACCGGATTCAATATTACAGGCTGATAAGATGGCGAAGATTATCCTTATAACCGGCGGAGCACGAAGTGGTAAGAGTTCGTACGCTCTGGAACGTGCCGAATCTATTTCAACAAAACGACTTTTTGTTGCAACCTGTCCGAATGTTGATTCAGAGATGTCAGAGCGGGTCAGGCTTCATCAGGAAGAGAGAAGAGGTCGGGGGTGGGATACAATCGAAAGAGAGACAGACCTGGTTTCTATCTTTTCTAAGGAGACCAGGGACGTTGATGTTATGCTGATTGACTGCATCACCTTATGGGTGAATAACGTACTTTTTTCCAATGAGGTGCATGGTCGCCAGGTCGACGATCATGGCATTGCCGTATTGTGCAGACAGTGGCTCGACAAAGCCCAGAATTTTTCAGGAACGGTAATCTGTGTCACAAATGAGGTTGGCCTTGGTATCGTTCCCGATAATGCCCTGGCTCGCAGATATCGTGATCTCGTCGGCACATGTAATCAATTAATTGGAAGAACGGCGAGCGAGGTTATCCTGGTGAGTTGTGGAATACCTCTCTTTTTGAAAAAGAATGCAAACAATTAATACCAACAGGAAACGTTATTATGGGCCTTTTAGAAAGAACAATAGAAAAAATTTTTCCTCAGGATTCAGCCAGCAGAGAAGCTGCGAAAAACCGTCTTGACAACCTTGCCATTCCCTATTGGGCCCTTGGTGATCTGATGGATCTGGCGATTGATATTGCCGGAATGATGAAGACAATTAAACCCGAAGTTCATCGAAAGGCTATTATTACAATGGCGGGCGACCATGGGGTTGTCGCCGAAAATATCTCCAAATATCCAAGTGAAGTAACCCCGCAAATGGTCTATAATTTTGTGGCTGGCGGGGCTGGAATAAATGCTCTGGCGGCGCAGGCCGGAGCCGAGATTTTTGTCGTAGACATGGGTGTAGCAGCAGATCTTAAAGACCTGGCCGAAAGCAACAAGATAATCAATAAAAAAGTAGGGCTTGGCACCGGCAATATTGCCAAAGGCCCGGCTATGAGTAAAACCATGGCCAAAAGGGCAATTGAATCAGGTATCGATATTGCCAATGAGCTGTCAGCTCGATTTGATGTTTTTGGTACCGGAGATATGGGGATTGGTAACACAACACCGTCAACTGCCATTGCTGCGGTCTGCACAGGCAAAGATGTTGCTGAACTGACAGGAAGAGGTACTGGACTTGATGACGAACAGGTCAAGCATAAGATCCTGGTAATTAAAAGAGCACTTGAAATTAATAACCCTGATTGCAAGGATGGCATCGATATCCTTGCCAAAATAGGGGGATTTGAAATCGGCGGTCTTGCAGGGTTGATACTGGGAGCAGCGGCAAACAATAAACCAGTGGTAATCGATGGTTTCATATCCACAGCAGCAGCTCTCATTGCTTACAAGCTTGAACCTTTCATTAAAGACTATCTGATATTTTCTCACAGATCGGTAGAACCAGGCCATAAGGCCATGCAGGAATATCTTGGATGTAAAAAACCACTGCTTGATTTGAATTTCCGTTTAGGGGAGGGGACAGGGGCAGCGGTGGCGATGAACCTGGTTGAGGGGGCTGTTGCCATTCTCACTAAGGTGGCGACCTTTGAAGAGGCCTCTGTCGCAGAAGCTGATAAATAATTGATACAGGTCCTCATGGCCCCTTCAGGAAAACAAATCCCCCAACTATTTGCCCAATTCTGCACAGCTGTTCGGTTTCTCACCATTGTTCCGGTGTCATGGCGGGCTGAAGACGATCCCGGCCGATTTAACAAATGTTTGCAGTTTTTTCCTGTTGTCGGCGCTTTGATCGGAATATTCGGTTATTTTGGGGCATACATTCTACTGCATTTTTTCCCGCAGCAGGTAGTTGCCGTTGTTGCGCTCATTTATCTTGCTTTCATCTCTGGGTTTCTCCACCTTGATGGACTCTCCGATAGCGCAGACGGCCTGCTGAGTTCCCGTCCAAGAGAAGACTGCTTAAATATCATGAAAGATAGCAGAGCTGGGGCCATGGGTGTTATTATGGTGGTCTGCGTCATGTTGGCTAAATACAGTGCACTCAGTTCAATGCCTCAGGAAAAGCTTTGTCTGGCAATTTTTTTCATGCCTCTCGCCGGCAGGAGTGCGATACTCTTCACAATGTCACGTCTTCCCTACGCAAGACCGGAAGGGGGGCTTGGCCGCCTTTTTTATTCCAACAGCGCTAAAACCTCTGCTTTTGTTGCCTTCCTGTCGCTTTTAATCCTTCTGGCCTGTCTTGCACCGACACAGCTTGCTATTGTGCTCGTTGCTATTCTGGTTGTGAATCTGATTTTTGGAAGGTGGTGCATGACAAAATTAGGTGGAGCAACAGGTGACACCCTGGGGGCAGTCTGTGAGCTCACCGAAGCGATTACTGCAATTGCCTTTACTGCTTTCTTTGTATCTTTTTGACAATACGACACAACGAACGGAACGATATGAATACATTCGAACATGGTGGCAATATACATAAAATACTTCGGGACTCAACGGTCAAAGACCGGAATGTTCTTGATTTCAGTGCTAATATTAATCCCCTTGGCCCACCGGAATGGTTTCGCCCTCTGATCAGCAGCCAGCTGGAACAGCTCATTCACTATCCGGATCCCGAAAATACATTGTTTATCGAAGCAATTTCCGAACATACCGGGATATCCAGAGAACATATAGTAGTCGGTAATGGGACAACGGAACTGCTCTATGCTTTTTTGCGAACACTGCCCTGTAAACGTGCCGTTATTCCTGTTCCTTCTTATGTGGATTATGCCAGGGCAGCCAAAATAGCAGGATTGACGGTTGAAAACTTTATCTTGAGGGAGGAAGAGGATTTTTCCCTCAATCCGTTGCGGCTTGGGGCGATGATTCAACCCAATGATCTGGTGATCATTGCCACCCCCAATAATCCAACCGGGAAAACAGTAAAAAGAGATGAACTATTATCACTGATAAATGATTTTCCACAGAATTTTTTCCTCATCGATGAAGCCTTTCTCGATTTTATCGAAGGAGCCAAATCGATTGGTGCCGAGGCACCAAATGTCCTGACCCTCAATTCCATGACTAAATTTTATGGAGTTCCTGGTCTACGAATCGGGTATGGAATTTTGTCACCTTCCATGGCCAGACAGGTTAAGGAAAACATCCCTCCCTGGACAGTTAACAGCCTTGCCCAGGCTGTAGGCAGAGAGGCTCTGAAAGATACAGCATATCAAGTGAAAACCAGGCAGGTATGCCGTGATCTACGTCTTGAGCTGGAAAACGGACTGAAAAAAATTGAACAGCTTAAAATCTATTACTCCGAAGCCAACTATCTGTTCGTCAAGATCTTAGAAGGAGGGGATAGCACATCGCTTGCTGATTACTGTCTTGGACAGGGGATTATGATCCGGCGATGTGAAAATTACCAAGGTCTTGAATCAGCGCATCTATTTTTTCGAATTGCTGTTCGAACAAAACAAGAAAACCTTAGACTCATACAACTTTTAGAAGCATATTTCGGCAAAGGCAGGATTCGAAAAGCTGAACGCAAAAAAGCAAACTCAATTATGTTTCAAGGGACCTGTTCTGACGCTGGTAAATCTATAATTACAGCTGCATTGTGCCGCATACTCTACCAGGACGGAGTGCGGGTTGCACCTTTCAAAGCACAAAACATGTCCTTGAATTCTTTTGTTACACTGCAGGGCGACGAAATGGGTAGGGCGCAGGTGGTACAGGCACAGGCTGCACGGCTCGATCCTGATTGCAGGATGAACCCTATTCTGCTCAAGCCGAATTCCGATACGGGGAGTCAGATAATTGTCTGCGGTAAGCCTGTCGGGAATATGTCGATTCTTGATTATAACGACTATAAACCAAAGGTGTGGAACTCGGTTTGCAAGTGCTACGATGATCTGGCGGAAGAATTTGATATCGTTGTTCTTGAGGGGGCCGGCTCGCCCGGAGAGGTTAATTTAAAAGCCGACGACATCGTCAATATGAGAATGGCTCAATATGCCGAGGCACCTGTAATCATCGTTGGAGATATCGACAGGGGTGGGGTCTATTCCTCATTTGTCGGGATTATGGAGGTTTTGGCCGAATGGGAAAGACAACTTGTCGCAGGTTTTCTGGTAAATAAATTTCGTGGCCAGGCCTCCTTGCTTGATTCTGCACATAGTTATGTCAAAATGCACACAGGGCGCAAGGTCCTGGGTGTTGTCCCTTATCTGAAAAACCTTGGGCTTCCTGAGGAAGATTCAGTCTCTTTCAAAAAAGGAAGTTTCAATAAAAAACATTTGGGGGAGGGCGTCGAAATTGTCGTCATCAATCTCCCTCATATTTCCAATTTCACGGATGTTGAACCATTTTTAGAGGAACCCGATGTAACACTTCGAATTATTGAAAATTGTTCGGATATTGGCTCACCGGATGCCATAATACTTCCTGGCTCAAAAAATGTTATCCATGATCTGCGATTTTTAAAAGATGGTGGTTTTGCAGAAAAAATTGATAAGTGTCTTTTAAACGGCTGTGAAATAGTCGGGATTTGCGGTGGATATCAAATGCTTGGAAAAGTAATCAGCGATCCCTACAAGATTGAATCAGCTGACGGGCAGCTGCCAGGTCTTGGCTATCTTGAAATGGAAACTGTTATCGAGCAGGATAAAAATCTTACCCGCAAATCAGGTATTCATCAACTGTCCGGCAAGAAAGTCTTCGGCTATGAGATTCACCATGGAATTTCCTCAATGTCCGAATTTCCTGTACTTCGCTTTAACGATGGGACACTCTGCGGCCAAATGGAGAGAACTGAAAAAATTTGGGGTTGTTATCTGCATGGAATATTCGAAAGTGATGAATTCAGGAGGTGGTTTATTGACGGTTTACGTCAGAGGTCAGGTTTGCAGCCGGTAGGCGAAATACTTGCACCCTATAACCTGGAAATTGCCTTTGACAGGTTGGCTGATTGCGTTAGGAAAAATATCGACATGGATGCTTTGTATCGTCTCTTGAAAATATGATGATCTATTACCTGCAACTCCTCTCATCTATTCTTTTAGACGCCCTCATAGGTGATCCGCGATGGTATCCGCATCCGGTCAGAGGAATAGGCCGGTTGTGCTCATTGAGTGAGGATATTACACGGTCAATGACCAGCAATCTTTATCTAGCTGGTTTTGTCACTGTTGTTGCCGTCACTTCAATCACCGGGGGTGTAGTTTGCCTTATCCTTTTTATTGCGTCATCTCTTTCTGCAACGGCAGAAGGAGTTATTGCAGTAATTCTTCTCTACACGACTATTGCGGCCAGAGATTTACTGCGTCACAGTACAGAGGTGTACGTCCAGCTAAAAGACAACCTGTCTCTTGAAAATGGTCGTATTGCGGTGGGAAAAATAGTAGGGCGCGATACCAGTAAGCTCAATGAAGACGGAATCTGCAGAGCTGCAATTGAAACGGTTGCCGAGAATATGGTCGATGGTATTACTGCTCCCATTTTTTTTGCTCTGCTTGCAAGTTTTTTTGCGCCCGTTCTGCATGTATCGCCGATCAGCTGTTCGGTTGTCGGTGCTTTTCTATATAAAGCGATAAACACTATGGATTCAATGATCGCCTACAAAAATAAGAAATATTTTCAATTTGGTTGGGCTGCGGCTAAACTTGATGATGCGGTTAATTTTTTTCCAGCCAGGATGAGCGGGCTCTGTTTAATATTAGCTGCATTTATTTTAAAATTGGATTACAAAAAAGCCGCAAAAATATTTCTGAGAGATAGACTGAAACACTCAAGTCCAAACGCCGGCCATACTGAGGCTGTAACGGCTGGGGCGCTCGGGGTTAGGCTTGGTGGACCTTCGTCCTATTTTAATGAGATAGTTGAAAAACCTTATATTGGTGATTCGACTTCTGAGCCTGTTCCTGATGATATAAAAAAAACTAACCGCCTTGTCATAGTTGGTTCAGTAGTTTTTTTTGTTTTTCTGATTGGATTACGTAGCCTGCTTATTTAGCATCCCCATCCCTAAGGGATTTATGTGGAGCACCCTTCAGGAAGACAACAAGTCCTGAGATTTTGAAATTTTTGAGCAAAAAAAGTGGTTGTTCATATAGAACTGCTCGGAATACTAAAACAATATATATTAAACTTTATACAGGGAGAAAGAGTATGGAAAGGACGTTTGCTATTATAAAACCCAATGCATTTGCCGATGGCAACAGCGGTAAAATAATCAGTCGCATATATGATGAGGGGTTCAAGATTGTCGGGTTGAAAAAACTCTACTTGAGCAAAGTGGAAGCTGAAGGATTTTACTATGTCCATAAAGAGAGACCCTTCTTTGCCGAACTTACCGATTTTATGTCGAGCGGTCCCTGTGTCGTTATGATCCTTGAAGCGGAAAATGCAATTCAAAAGTGGCGAGATTTGATGGGAGCTACTAATCCTGCCGATGCTGCTGAGGGAACTCTCAGACGTCAATTTGGTGCTTCTCTCGGGGAAAATGCCACTCATGGATCCGATGCCCCCGAAACCGCAGCGTTTGAGATGGGTTATTTTTTCTCAGGGCTGGAACTGCTCTAGAAACTGCCGATACGTTCAGGGCTGCCGGTACAAAGGTGGCCTGAAACGTTATTGAGACTGAGTATCACCAAAAACTTTATTTTCTTTGTTTTACGATACAATCAAGTTGTCCCTCATGGAGAAGAATATTTAATATATCTCCTTCGTTTGTGTCAACTGATCTGCTGATTATCTGGTACGAATCTCCTTCTGCATTGAATTTCCTGACTATTGAATATCCTCTTCCAAGGGTGGCAAGGGGACTGACGCTATTTAAAAGAGTTGCTTGATTAGCCAGAACCATCTGTTTTCGTTCAAGTATATGTTGTATCTGATTCCGTAATTGATTAGACAAATGATAGAGGTGTCTTTCCTGCAGCTCAATGCGTTGTAGAGGCGACTGTGCCTGTAATCTGCGAATCCAGGAATGCAACCTGTTTTCTCTCTCCAGCAGATTGTTCGATGTTGCCTGGAACAGATAGGACTTACTTAGATCCAGTCTCAATTCCGAATCTCTAAAGATATTTTTCATATTTCCGAGCAACCGGATGCTATGTTGCAAACGCTGCTCCAGATATGCGATTTTTCGATTCAGCCTGTTGAAAAGCCCATTTTGCAAAGCAGTCAAGTGATTATGCAGAACGTGGCAGTCGGGAATGAGCTTTTCTGCAGCACCGGTAGGAGTGGGACAGCGGAAATCGGCGCAAAAATCGGCAATTGTAAAATCAATTTCATGTCCGATTCCTGTCACAATCGGCACAACAGAATGATGAATGGCCTCTGCGACTGTTTCCTCATTGAAGGCCCAGAGATCCTCAAGCGAGCCACCACCTCTGCATAAAACTATCACGTCAACATCATTTAAATTATTTGCTATCCGAATGGCTTTTGCAATTTCTCCGGCCGCATCTTTACCCTGTACTCTTACAGGAAGAATTTGTATCTGAATTGGTGACTTTCTTATTGTTACGATTTTCAGGAAATCCTGAATGGCGGCACCGGTTGGCGAAGAGATGAGTACTATCTTGTCTGGATAGGGCGGGAGAGTTTTCTTTAATGCCGCAGCAAAATAACCTTTTTCCAGCAATTTTGTTTTGAGTTGTTCAAATTGTTGCTGAAGTCTGCCCTTTCCGAAAAGTTCAACGGAGTCGACAATGAGTTGGTATTCACCCCGAGGTTCATATACCACTATTCTTCCGAAACAAACCACATCCTGGCCATCTTGAAGCGAAAGCTCGACAAATCGTTTCTGTTGCTTAAAAAGTACGGCGCGTACCTGGGCAGCGCTGTCTTTTAGGGTAAAATAAGAATGTCCTGAATATGGCATTTTAAGATTAGAAATTTCCCCACTTATCCTTACGAAACGGAATTCACTTTCCAGAATATTTTTTATGGATCTGGTCAGTTGGGTAACGGTAAGGATAGCTTCTGTTTCGAAGGTATTCATTCTCTTGATTTTAAATTTGAAGAGGTGACGGGCTGTTTACGCATGGACAGACATACTGTGATATATTATATTGTCCGCTTTATTACTTTTAATAAGATAATACCATAACATAAAATCTATCAGGAGGTAAACCGCATGGGTAGTGAGAGTGCGTTTAATAAACGGCTGACCGCCGAAACAAATATGGACAAGGTAGAAGGTTTACTGGAACATCTGAATCTTCCGCCTAAAGTTATAGACTTCATACGGATCAATCAACGATTAATTCAGATAGGAATCGCCATCATTGTAATTGGCGTTGTTTTCTGGTCGCTGTATGGATCCTATCGAGAACGGATAAAGGAAGAAGCCTCTATTGCCTTATCGGTTGCCCTTCAGGTCGATCAGGCGAAAAAGGCAGAAGCCCTCCAGTCTGTTATTAAAAAATACGGCAGTACTTCGTCAGCTCTTTGGGCCAGCGTTGAACTTGCCCATCTCGACATGAAAAATAGTTCATTCGCCGATGCGTCAAAAAAATATCAAGCTATTTTAGCTGACGTAAAAAAATCAAATCCATTGTATCCATTAGTGCTTTTTGATCTTGCTCAATCCCTGGAAGCAGATAAACAATATCAGGAAGCCGCCACCCAATACAATATCTTGAAAGATATCAAAGGATACGAGCGAATAGCATACATGGGCATGGGCAGAATCGAAGAAGCGCAAGGAAATATAGAGAAGGCGATTACTCTCTATAATAATTTTCTGCTCTATATGGGCGACGACCCGGCTTTTTCACAGGATCGAATGGAAATTAATGCCAAGATTGCCCATTTAAAAGCTTTACAGTAAAAGCTTGTGTTGTTTTTTTGCTCAAAGCAGAAACCACTATTAGTACCAGGAAAGGAGTTACAAATGCCGGGATTTGAAATATTCGGGGAAGAGGAAAAAAGAGAGATCATGGATGTTCTCGATACGGGTGTTCTCTTTCGTTATGAATTCAATGAGCAGCGAAAGGGCGTTTTTAAAGTCAGGGAATTTGAGGAGAAATTCGCTCAATACTGCGGAGCATCTCAGGCACAGGCGGTAACTTCCGGTACGGCAGCATTAAAAGTTGCGCTTACTGCATTGGGAGTAGGTCCTGGAGACGAGGTAATTACCCAGGGTTTTACTTTTGTCGCTACCTGGGAAGCTATTCTTGAAGTTGGAGCTTTGCCCGTCTTCACCGAAGTGGACGCTACCTTGAATATGGATCCGGAGGATCTGGAAAAAAAAATCACCTCTAAAACTAGATGCATAATCCCCGTTCATATGCTTGGCGCACAAGCCAGAATCGAGAAAATTACAAATATTGCAGCAAAAAAGGGAATCCCGGTTATTGAGGATACTGCGCAAGCCGCAGGAGGCAAAATTAAAGACAGGCATCTTGGGACTTTTGGTACATGCGGAACTTTCTCTTTTGATGCAGTCAAGACAATTACCACCGGTGAAGGCGGTATGATTATTACCGATGACGTCGAATTGTGGCGGGCTATGTCGGAATATCAGGATCATGGCCACGATCACAAAGTCAATCCGGCAACGAGAGGAGGAGAGGGCAGACGATTTATCGGGTTTAATTATAGAATGATGGAACTTCAGGGCGCAATAGGTATTGCACAGCTCGCCAAACTCGATGGTATCGTTGCTGAACAACAAAAGAACAAATCGGTGCTGAAAGAAGCTGCTTCTGGTATCCCCGGGGTAGCTTTTCGGGAGCTGGTCGACGAAAGGGGAGACTCGGCGACATTTTTAGCTTTTACCCTTCAGGATCGAGAACATTGCCGGAAGGTGAATGATTCATTAAAAAGCGTTGGGCTGGGAGCAATTAATTTCGCTGAGAACACTTGGCACTTTTATCCAAAGTGGGAACATTTGCTTGAAGGGAAAACGCTGATACAATCCGGTTATCCGTTTATTGAACCTGGAGGTAGACGGCGAATCGTCTATGACCCTTTTGCATTACCTAAAACATCAGCACTTCTTGAACGGACACTGGTATATCCTATCTCAATAAAGATGTCAGATGAAAAACTCTCTGCTATGTGCCGAGCACTTGTGAATGCCCAGAATGTATAAAGAACTTGCTGCGAAAGTTCATACAGGAACTAATGCTCAAGGCGTTATTCAATGACATCAACTATTTTGTAAAATTTATGTGATCCGTATTGTTCAAGGAAGGTGTATTCGCTGGACCAGTTGGGAGTTATGCTGTCTAAATGGTAATGCGTAGCCCCATGGGTGAAATCATTTGTTTGAAGTGCTATGTATACTGATTGTAAGCATTTCAAAAATGCCTTGGGGTCATCCGGAAGATACGATTTTTTCTGAAAAGTCCAGCTGAATTGATATGGCTCCTGAACTATTTCTTTAATTGGTCGGTTTCTTTCATTGGCTCTGTTTAAAGTGACAAGCGCAACCGCCACCTGACCAATTTCCGGTTCCGAACGTGCTTCATGGTATACATTAAGGGTTAACCACAACAAGCCTTCAAGTAATGTCATTAGTTCTTTCTCCTGTATTTTTCGGCATGTACTTTAAAAACTCTCAAAGCCGGTTTAGTATTTGGCTATGGCTTGGTACAAAAGAAAAACACTCATTTCGTTCAAGATACTGATCATTTACTTGAAAATCCCTAACTATGTTATCAAAGGCCGTAAGGCATTTCGCATTTAATTATACAACATGATTCATTGCAGTCAACTCTAACAATGGTTGTTGAGAATCTTTATTATATAATTGACTGTCTGTTTAATTAATAGTAAAAACAGATACCTGTTTAATACTTCGAAGTTTGGAAACCAAGTAGAAAAGATCGAAAATTGCCGGTTAATTTATAAATTCATCAACACTATTTAGTAGGTAATCCTATGAAATCGTATTACAAAGAGCTCCATTTTAATGTTCCTACCAGAAGAGCATTTCTAAATATAACCTCAGATATTGAAAATTGTTTAGTTGAAAGTGGAATTCAAGAGGGGCTACTGCTTTGCAATGCCATGCATATAACAGCTTCAGTTTTTATAAATGATGATGAATCTGGCTTACATCATGATTATGAAACCTGGCTTGAAAAACTTGCGCCCCACGAACCTGTAAATCAGTATGCCCATAATGGCTACGAAGATAACGCAGACGCTCATCTCAAAAGGCAAGTAATGGGAAGAGAAGTCGTTGTTGCTGTAACCAGGGGAAAGCTTCACTTCGGTACCTGGGAACAGATCTTTTATGGTGAATTTGATGGCAAGAGAAACAAAAGAGTTCTGGTGAAGATTATAGGTGAATAATTCTGGTCTTCATCTTTAAAAAACGTAACCGTCCGAAAATTCGGTTGTGCGATCAATCTGGGGTTATCAGACGGTAGCGGAATTGAGAGGTTTACAGTTGAAAAGCGGCATCAACGCATCACCAGCGGCTTTTGAGTTTACTGCTATTCGGTTGAGAACGGCATGTGCGCCGCTTTTTTTCATCTCTACAATCTCCCAGCATTCCGGAGATGCTGCAATGGCCTGCATCAAGCCTAAGTGTTGAGCATGTCCGGCTTTGTATGCTTCAACATGCCCGAGAATAGGGTAACCCAAAAGTGCCAGGTCGCCGACCAGGTCCAGAACTTTATGTCTTATGAATTCATCTTTATATCGTAAACCATCTTCATTTAAGACTGACTTCCGGTTCCAATGAATAGCAATGACATTGGCCAGTGAGCTGCCGAGAGCCAGCCCATTAGCCCACAACTCTTCGACTTGTTCAACGTATCCGAAAGTTCGGGCGCTGACTATTTCATCCGCAAATCTATCTGCGACCAAATCAATAGTATATTTCTGCTTATTTATTACTGTGTCGTCAAAGCATATTTCCCCGGTCACTCTGAATCCATTATGTGGAGAAATACGAAGAAGTTTATCACCATCGTTATAGGTGACAGGTTTTGTGATGCGAAGTATTTTCCTTAGACCTTTCTGTTTTTTTTTGCCGGTACTTTTTAATAAATTGAAAAATGGTTCGGCACTTCCATCCATAATTGGTATTTCCGCAGAATCCACTTCTACATCGGCATTATCAATACCAAATCCATGGAGAGCCGCCAACAGGTGCTCTGTAGTTGAGATTCTAAAATGTTCATTACCCAGGGTTGTTGCCAATTGAGTATCAACAACCTTGTCTATATGAGCTTGGATATGTCCACCAGTCAACATGTCTGCACGGAAAAAACGAATCCCTCTGTTGATTGCTGAAGGTTTGATAGAGAGGTTGACTGTTCTGCCTGTATGTAACCCGACGCCGCAACAACTAACTGATTTTCGCAAGGTATATTGATAGGGGTCAATAGGTAAAGACATTGTTATTCCTTATAAATGAAATTAAACTCTACCTAAGTATGCAATTTTTATGCCTTTGTTTGATTCTGTGGCACAACTTGAATAAATATAATTATATCTGCAGGTTAAGTATTTTCTTAAAAACCTTGAAAGCTTTAGGACTGTGGTAAAATAAACACGCTATCAGAACTTATCGTTGTTTTTATCACAATTATAATCCAAAGGTAACGGATCAAGATTGTTTATTTTTTAAGATTTTCTAGCGCCTTCATGAGAAATTGGTCGAAGGGGAGTTCAATCTTGTGTCGTATCTTGAGGATAAAAAGCGGAAGAGTAAAAGTGAAATTCCGAAGTTTGACAAAGTCTTTTTCTGTTGTCACTAAACATCCTGCTCCGCACTCCTCAGCTTTTTTACATAGATCAGAGATAAGGGATTGGCTATAGGTGGCATGATCCTTAAAAACGTGAAAAGCGTTGAGTTCAACGCCGAGCTCAGTAAGAGAATTTTTAAATCTTGAGGGAGTAGCGATACCGCAAAAACCAAAAAAACGTTGAGAGTTCGTTCTCATTCCAGTTGAACCTTTTTTTTCTATAAGTTCATATGATTTTAAAGAAGATAAAAAAACAGGCCTATCGGGAAAACGTTGCTGCAGAAGATTTGAGAATTTAACAGTTCTTTCTTCATTGGTACTGTTTTTTCCTGTCAAAATAAAAGCACTACAGCGATTTAATGCTGACGCCGGTTCCCGTAATGGCCCTCCGGGAAAGACCCTACTGTTCCCTGCAAGAACCGTGCTGTCAAAAAGTACTAAATCTATATCTCTTTTCACGGAAAGATGCTGAAATCCGTCATCAAGAATAATTATGTCACACTTGAATTTTTCAATTGAATAGAGACAAGGATAAATGCGGCGGATTCCGGTAAGTACAGGGACCCCAGGTAATGATCTGGCGAGCATATATGGTTCATCACCTGCAAGCTCAGGGGAGAGAAAGAAAGTCTCACCATCGGACACAATATTAACTGCCTCTTTTGCTTTTCCTCCATATCCACGACTGATAACTGCCGGATGGTATCCTTTTTTTGATAACAATTTGGCAATGTGCTTGACGGTCGGCGTTTTTCCGGTCCCACCCAACATTAGATTACCTACAGAAATTACAGGAACAGTCAAAGTATGTTGCTTAAATATTCCTCTATGGTAGAATTTCTCCCGCGATTGCATTAGCGCACTATAAAGAGGGCTAAAAGGACGGCCAATTAAAAATAGAAGATCTAAAGCTTTTGACATCGATTTATAAAATAAAATTGATTACAAGAAGGAATTGAATTTTTTAAATTTTGCAAAATTATCTGTAAGAGACTAATATCATGACTTCGTGGCATACGCTCGCTCTTTTCTTAAGATTTTTGTAAGACTGCTAAAGAGAGGGACACACTGATTAACAACTTTAAGGGAGGAAGAAATGAAGTTCAATTTGAGTGGTAAATCACTTTCAACTGCTGTTTGTCTATTGTTTGCTCTGTCAGTTCCTGCGCTTGGCACTGCTGGCGATACAATCAAATTTGGTGTAGCGGGTCCGCATAGTGGCGACCTCGCATCTTATGGCCTGCCCAGCGTCAATGCAGCTAAACTTGTTATTGATAAAGTGAATGCGAACGGCGGAATCAACGGTAAAAAAGTTGAAATGCTTGTCGAGGACGATGTCTGTAAACCAGAAATTTCAACCAACACCGCAACAAAGCTCGTCTCTGACGGAGTCGATGTCGTTCTTGGACACATCTGTTCTGGTGCCACAAAAGCAGCAATGCCCATTTATAAAAATGCCGGTATCCTGGTTATGTCTCCATCAGCGACAAGTGATGAATTAACCTTAAGTGGTGATTATCCGAATTTTTTTAGAACGATAGCCCCTAATGCCGCTCAGTCTCCAGCAATGATAGATTTCGCTATTAACAAACTTGGACTGACCAAAATTGCCATTATTCATGACAAAGGCGATTACGGTAAACCTCTTGCCGAAGGCGCCAAGGCATATGTAGAAAAAACCGGAAAAGGCGAGGTGGTTTTGTTTGAAGGTATTACTCCCGGTGCTATGGATTACTCTGCTATCGTTCAGAAAATCAAGCAATCCGGTGCTGATGTCGTAGTCTTTGGTGGATATCATCCGGAAGCCTCAAAAATTATCACCATTATGAAGAAAAAGCGTTTGAAAACACAATTTGTTTCAGATGATGGAGTGAAAGACGATACCTTTATTAAAGTTGCCGGAGATGCTGCAGAAGGTGTTTATGCTGCCGGCCCTCAGGATAACTCCAATAATCCCATGGCCGCAGAAGCAAAAGAAGCTCACAAAGCAGCTTTTGGCAGCGATCCCGGAGCATTTTTTGAGGGAGCATATGCTGCTACTGTTGTTATGTTGAATGCAATTGAAAAAGCAGGTTCAACCAACCTTGATGATCTGAAGAAAGTTCTCCAAACTGAAAAGGTCGCAACTCCCGTTGGAGCAATCAATTTTGATAAAAGTGGTGATGCTGTCGGAGTTGGTTTTTCTATGTATGTTGTTGAAAACGGAAAATATGTCGTAGTTAAATAAGATTTTAAAACCTTTATATCTGAAGTGAGCAATGAGGTATTTTTGTTCGCTTCAGATTTTTTTTATGTTGTTATGGACTATTTTATTGAACTCCTTTTTAGTGGCTTGACCAGAGGTTCCATTTACGCCCTTATCGCATTGGGCTATACTATGGTTTACGGAATTATAGGTCTAATCAACTTTGCCCATGGTGAAATTTACATGATAGGAGCATTTACTGCTTTTATCGTCGCCACGGTGCTTTCGATTTATGGTTTTCCCCTTCTATCCATAGTTATTATTTCAGGGATAGCAGCAGTGGTTTGGGCAAGCTCATATGGCTATACCATAGAAAAAATCGCCTATAAACCACTTCGACACGCGCCTCGATTATCACCTCTGATAAGTGCTATAGGCATGTCGATTTTTCTTCAGAATTACGTCCTGCTAGCCCAAACTTCTGATTTTCTGCCATTCCCCACGTTGATTCC
The DNA here is from genome assembly GCA_963709755.1 of uncultured delta proteobacterium. Classification (GTDB taxonomy): domain Bacteria; phylum Desulfobacterota; class Desulfobulbia; order Desulfobulbales; family Desulfocapsaceae; genus Desulforhopalus_A. Next base: position 396,099 of record CAVPXO010000004.1, on the reverse strand, counting down.
TGATTTTGAATTTATGGAACCAATAGCCCATATTGTCGGCTCTACAGATCTGGTTATCCTTATAACCACTGTTGTTGTAATGGTGTTGCTTACCGTAGGAATAAAATTCACAAAAATTGGTAAAGCAATGCGGGCAACCGCTCAAGACAGGATGATGGCCACCCTGGTTGGAATTAATGTTAATAATGTTATTTCGGCTACTTTCATAGTTGGATCAGCTCTCGCTGCTATTGGCGGTCTACTTATTGCTTCTCATATTGGCCAGATAAATTTCTATATTGGATTTATTGCCGGCATAAAAGCATTTACCGCAGCGGTTCTAGGGGGCATCGGCTCGATTCCAGGGGCTGTTCTCGGCAGTTTTGTACTCGGTCTGACTGAAAGCTTTGCCACTGGATATGTTTCAAGTGATTATGAAGATGTTTTTGCTTTTTCACTGCTTGTAATGATCCTCATATTCAAACCATCCGGCCTTCTTGGTAAGGCAACAAACCAAAAAGTATAAATTCCTTAGCTATGGTTTTAATAAAAGAATTAAAAAAAGGTTTCCTAACGTCACTCTGGTTCGTCTTTTTAACGTTCCCAATTGTGGTTATAAAAGTTAATCCTATAGAGCGAACAGTTGTATGGCGTTGGCAGAATGCATTGTATATGGCTGCTGGAACATTTTGTGTCTATTTGTTGGTTAAATATTTCCAGCATAGAAAAGAAAACAAAACCAGTCATAATAAGAGCAAGGAACCGACCGACTCTTTGATACACAGAATTCTCCAAAAACCCGCCCAACGAAATATACTGATAGGAGTTGTGGCAACGCTTGCCATATTTTTCCCACATTTTTTTTCAACCTATCAGACCAATGTGATGACTACTGCTTTAATGTATGTTGTCCTGGGGCTCGGGTTAAATATTGTTGTCGGCCTCGCGGGTCTCCTGGATTTAGGTTTTGTCGCTTTTTATGCTGTTGGTGCCTATACATATGCTCTTTTGAATCTCCACTTTGGTCTCGGCTTTTGGGCGGTTCTTCCTATTGGAGGCTTGATGGCAGCCACCTTCGGTATCCTGCTTGGTTTCCCCGTGCTTCGACTCCGTGGTGATTATTTGGCAATCGTCACTTTGGGATTTGGGGAGATCATCCGTCTGATATTGGAAAACTGGGGTGAGTTTTCTCAAGGACCAAGCGGTATCTCCAATATTTCCCGCCCAGGTTTTTTTGGAATGGAGTTCAGTCTTGAGCAATCTATACTCTATTCCTATTACATCATGATTTTGTTCGTAATCTTTACAATTTTCGTGGTCAACAGATTACAGGATTCGCGACTGGGAAGGGCCTGGATTGCTCTCCGGGAAGACGAAATTGCCTGTCAGGCAATGGGTATCGACAAACGAAAAACCAAGCTCGTTGCCTTCTCTCTTGGTGCATTTTGGGCTGGCATTGTTGGTGTTGTATTTGCGGCCAAAACAACCTTTATCAATCCTGCAAGTTTTACTTTCCTCGAATCGGCAATCATACTTTCCATAGTTGTACTTGGCGGAATGGGGTCTATAATTGGAGTGGTTTTCGGTGCACTTATTCTTATCCTTATGCCGGAATATCTACGAGCCTTGTCAGAGTACAGGATGCTGGCTTTTGGTGGGATCCTCGTCTGTATGATGATTTTCAGACCTCAGGGACTATTCGCGAATATCCGTCGCACATATAAATTTGAGAAAAAGACTGCTCCCGCGGATACGCTGCAGGATTCTTAATAAATCCATTGTTAGGGATAAAAAATAGAAAAATTTTTATTATGTCACTAACTGAATTTTTGAATAAATAATGAAACTACCGATTCTCAATGTAACTGGCCTGACCAAAGATTTTGGTGGAATCCGTGCTTTAGATTCTCTCGATCTTGATGTAAGAAGTGGTGAAATTGTAGCACTGATAGGACCAAATGGTGCAGGCAAAACGACATTTTTTAACTGCATCACCGGAATATATACACCAACAGCCGGGGATATTTTTCTTACTGCACCAAACAGTTCTAAAACTGTATCTCTAAAAGGACTAAAACCTAATCAGGTGACAGAAAAAGGCCTTGCTCGAACTTTTCAGAACATCCGGCTTTTTCCCAAAATGACGGTACTTGAAAATGTGATGATTGGCAGACACTGTAGGACCAAGGCATTTATTTTCGGAGCAATTCTAAGAACTGCCAGTACCCTGAGAGAGGAAAGAGAAATTATTGAAGTCAGTTACTCAATATTGGAACGGCTCGGTCTTGCCGATTTTGCAAATGAATTTGCAGATAATCTTCCGTACGGTGCTCAGAGACGTTTGGAGATAGCCCGTGCACTTGCAACTGAGCCGCTACTCCTCTTGCTTGATGAACCAGCTGCAGGTATGAACCCTCAGGAAACAGCAGCACTCGATCTATTGATTAAAAATATTTCAAATGACGGACAGGCAATACTTTTAATCGAACATGACATGAAGCTGGTCATGAGTTTATCCGATCGTATATTTGTTATGGATTACGGGAAAAAGATTGCTCAGGGAACTCCAACTGAAATTCGTGAAAATCCTGCTGTTATCAAGGCATACCTGGGTGAGGAAGTAGATGCTTAATTTAATAAATGTAGAATCCGGATATGGTAATAAATTAGCGATAAAAGATGTATCCCTGGAAATAAATGAAGGGGAGATAATTACCCTTATTGGTGCCAATGGTGCTGGTAAAAGTACCACTCTTATGACAATTTGCAGTGTTGTTGGCTGCAGAGCAGGTCAAATTATTTTCCAGGGCAAAGAAATCCATAAGATGACACCTGATGCAATCGTTAAATTGGGGATTTGCCAAGTTCCTGAAGGTCGACACATTTTTCCACAATTGACCGTTAAAGAAAACCTTGACATGGGTGCGTTTCTAAGAAATGACAAAGAAAAAGTGAAAAAGGACATGGAATATGTCTATTCTCTCTTTCCCATTCTGGCCGAAAGAAGACACCAGGACGGTGGTAATCTGAGTGGCGGTGAACAACAGATGCTCGCCATGTCAAGAGCTCTCATGGCTAGGCCAAAACTTTTGTTACTGGATGAACCGTCAATGGGGCTCGCTCCGCTTGTTATCAAACAGATATTTGAGATAATCAAACAAATTAATAAAGAGAGCAATACCACCATTTTTCTCGTTGAACAGAATGCCAACCAGGCCCTGCATATTGCCGATCGAGGCTATGTCATGGAAAATGGAAGCATTACCCTGTCAGGACCGGCACAGGAATTATTAGCAAACACAGATATACAAAAGGCATATTTAGGTATTTAATACCTTAAAGAGATACTCATCTGAGTAATGCACTGAAATCACATTGTCTTCCTGTTACTGGAAGGTTTTTCGTAGAGAATTAAAAAAATGACAGATATAAAAGTTGGAGTGATAGGTGTCGGCTATCTGGGTCGTTTTCATGCTCAGAAATATGCTGCTTTGCAGGGGGTCAATTTAATTGGAGTGGCGGATGTTGATGCAGGCCATAGCCAACAGGTTGCCGGTGAATGTTCCTGCCTCAGTTTTACAGATTATAAAGAACTGTTGCCTCTGGTTGATGCTGTGTCCATTGCCGTTCCGACGTCCTATCATCACAAAGTAGCATATGAGTGCCTTGGCGCAGGCATCGATGTTTTGCTGGAAAAACCGATGACTGTTACGCTTGTAGAAGCCGATGATTTAATCGCCAAGGCCGAAAGCATGCAACTCATTTTACAGATTGGCCATCTCGAAAGATTTAATCCAGCGGTTCAGGCCATGGAACCATTTCTTACCACCCCGGTTTTTATAGAAAGTAATCGAATAGCGACTTTCAAAAGCAGAGGCGTGGATGTTGATGTAGTTCTGGATCTGATGATCCATGATATCGATATTATTTTGAATATCATAAAATCGCCCATCAAAATTATTCATACTGTAGGGGCTCCGGTTGCCACTGCTAATACCGACATTGCGAATGCCCGTTTGATTTTTGAAAATGGAGCGACAGCAAATGTTACCGTAAGTAGAATTTCAAGGACCAATATCAGGAAAATGCGCATATTTCAGCCAGGTTCCTATATCAACGTTGATTTCGGTAATAAAAGGGTGATGACCATACAACTCTCTGAAGAACTTCGGGACAGCGGGATGCCGAAACAGATAGTCGAACTGCGCACCTTTGCTGACAGTGATGCCCTGATGAGTGAAATTACTTCTTTTATACACCACGTCCGTGAACGTACCAAACCGGCTGTTTCCGGATTTGAGGGACGTCGGGCACTCGCTGTCGCCTTGCAGGTAATGGATCAAATTCAGGAGCACCAAAAACTCGATCTTTTCAAGAATTTTCTTTCCAAGAAAAAAGTATGAAGTCTAAAGTTATGATTGTCACCGGTGAAGCATCCGGGGATCTTCATGGCGCAAATCTCGTCAAATCAATGCTTTCCGCAAATCCCGAACTGCAATTTTACGGTATGGGAGGGGAGGAACTTGAAGCTCTTGGAGTAGAGATACTTTATGATGCTGCGAAGGTCTCAGTTGTCGGGGTGTTGGAAGTATTTTCACATCTTAAAGATATCTGGCGTGCACAGCGTATCCTGAGAGCGAGATTAATCCAGGATCCTCCGGATCTGCTCATTTTGATAGATCTGCCCGATTTTAATCTGTTATTGGCCAAAAAAGCAAAAAATCTTGGTATCCCAGTCTTCTATTATATCAGTCCCCAATTATGGGCTTGGCGTTCAGGACGAGTCAAAACAATCAAAGCCAGAGTAGATAAGATTGGTGTTATCCTTCCCTTTGAGGAAGAGTTCTTTCGTAAGCGTGGAGTTAAAGCACAATATGTCGGCCATCCCTTACTGGATACGGTAAAGATAAACGAAACCAGAGAACAATTTTGTATCACCCATAATATTCTGCCGGAAACGATATGTATTGGTCTGTTGCCGGGGAGTAGAAAACGTGAAGTGTCTTCTTTATTACCTATCTTTTTGGCTGCTGCACAAATTTTTCAGAACAATACCTCCAAGAAAATTACCTTCCTCGTTCCAAAAGCCTCAACAATAACAAGAGAAGATCTGCAGGATGCAGGGCTCTTCAACTTTGAGAAAAATCTTGATATTCGAATAATTGAGGAAAATCGATATGACATGATGAACGCCTGCGATGCAGTTATAGCGGCTTCAGGTACTGTTACCTTAGAATTAGCTCTACTTGAAGTGCCAATGATTGTGGCTTACAGGTTATCTCCCCTTACTTATCGATTGGGCAGATTTCTTATTAAGCTTGATTTTTTTTCTCTGGTAAATCTTATCGCGGGATACGAAGCGGTACCTGAATATTTGCAGGATGACGTCACAGCGGAGAATATTGCATCTGAATTACTGACAATCCTGACAAACCCGGCAAGAAAACAAAAGATGAAACAATCGCTCAAAGAAGTAAAAGAAAAACTAGGAGAGAGTGGCGCATCAGAAAGGGCAGCCGCTGTTGCCCTGGAGATGCTGGCAAATGCCACGATCGAAGATAATTTCAATGAAACAGACCCGGTTGCCTTAGAAATCGACGGCACCTTGGACCTGCACCATTTTTCTCCAAAAGACTTAAAAATATTGATACCTGACTATTTAGAAGAGTGTAGAAAAAAAGGGATACTGGAGATAAAAATTATTCATGGCAAGGGTGTTGGAAACATCCGAAGATCTGTGCAGGCTATATTGGATCGTAATCCTCTGGTCGCCAGTTATCGTCAGGCGGACCTGCAGAATGGAAGCTGGGGAGCTACTGTTGTGACCCTGAAACAACACTCGGAACATTAGGACTTTTTTTATAACAAAATTATTTTCCGAAATTACAGACAGGGTATTGGCAGACTTTACAATTCCTGCATAAACCTCCATGACCCATCTCGGCAAATTCTCTTCGGCCGATCTTCTCACCGGTTAAAATCCTCGGCAATACCAGATCAAACACCGTGATTTTATGATACATTCCACAGGCCGGGAGTCCAAGGACGGGGACTTGACCTATCATCCCACTGAGAAACATTGCTCCCGGCAATACCGGAGTGCCATAGGAAACAGCTGTCGCGCCCGCTTCCAGTATTCCTTCGCGGGTGACATCGTCCGGGTCAACCGACATACCTCCGCTTGTCACAATAAGTTCAGCCCCATGCTCAATACAAGCAATTATCTCATCGGCAATAACCGCCTTATTGTCGGGGGCACGTCTTACCAATAAAATCTCAGAACCGAGGGCAATGGCTTTTGCCCGCAGCACCTCTTCAAATCGATCTTCAATGCGACCATAAAAAACCTCGTTTCCTGTTATCACAAGTCCGATCTTAACTTTTTTTAAAGGTAAGACCTCGACTATTGGAGAAGATGAACGAGCTATTTTTTCAGCCTCAAGTATCGACTTGCGCGAAGTGACCAGTGGGATAAGGCGGGTTGCTGCAACGGTTTCGCCTTTTTCAACCGGGGTATTATCATGGAGAGTGGAACACATCACTTCGCCAAGCATATTGAACTGAAAGAGCGATTCCTTATTTATACGCAACAGCCCACTATATTTTGCTTTTAGCGCTATTTTCCCTTCTTCCGGGTTATCAAGGTAGTCAATTCCACGGCCGGAAAGGCAACCTGCGAGTATAGAGGCAGCCTCGTTCTCATGTATTTCCGTCGGCGTCAGCGAGATAACATAAATATTGTCTTTCCCCAGTTGCTTAAGATGCGGGATGTCCTCTGGTCGAATGATATGGCCTTTTTTAAAAGCTACTCCTTTTTTTACATCTTTTACAATCTCTGTAATATCATGGGGGAGTACCTTCCCAACAGCATCTTCAACGGGCACAGATTTTAACATGCAATATGACCTTAATAAATCAAAACAAATTAGAGACAACCATCAACCAGATCTCTGGGGAACAGGCTTTTAACATCATAAATAACAGATTGATCCTTGCAGAGTCTGCGTAACTGGCTGATGGTCATTTCCGCAAACTGTTTGTGAGCAACAGCGATGACAATACCACTATACGTATCTTCCTGCAGATTATCTACCAGCCTTATCTTGTATTCTCGGAAGGCATCCTCGGATAATACCCACGGGTCGTAGACGTCGACAGAAATCCCATACTCATCAAACTCGGCGATGATGTCGGTAACCTTGGTATTTCGTAAATCGGGACAATTCTCTTTAAAGGTAAGCCCCATTATTAAAACACGACTATTGGCGGTATTAATTCCTTTTTTAACCATCTTTTTTATAACGGTTGAAGCAATATAGTGACCCATATTATCGTTTAACCGCCTGCCAGCAAGAATCATATTGGGATGATATCCTACTTCCTGTGCCTTGTGCGTCAGGTAATAGGGATCAACACCAATACAATGCCCACCAACGAGACCAGGAAAAAAGGGCAGAAAATTCCATTTAGTCCCGGCGGCAGCAAGCACCTCACGTGTATTAATATCAAGTTTTTCAAAAATCAGCGCGAGTTCGTTGATAAGTGCTATATTGACATCACGTTGGGTGTTTTCGATCACTTTGGCAGCTTCCGCCACCTTTATGGAGCTCGCCGGAAATGTTCCGGCGGTAATGATTGTTTTATACAGACTGTCAACAAAAAGAGCTGTTTCAGGTGTTGACCCCGAAGTTATTTTCACGATCAAAGGCAGTCGGTGAAGTTTGTCCCCTGGGTTGATCCGTTCCGGGCTGTATCCACAGAAGAAATCCACATTATATTTCAGCCCCGAACCTTTTTCGAGCAGTGGAACACAGACTTCTTCTGTTGCCCCAGGGTAAACAGTCGACTCAAAGACGACAACATCCCCTTTTTTCAGGACTTTTGCTACAGTGCGGGATGCTCCCTCAAGGGGTTTGAAATCGGGCCGTTTAGCAGCGTCAATTGGTGTCGGAACTGCAACTATGAACACGTTGCAGAATGCGACTTCGTTTATATCGGTTGTAAATTCAAGTTGTGAAACTTCTCTCAGTTCATCGCCGGAGACTTCAAGAGTGGAGTCACTGCCATGACGGAGTTCATTTACCCGATTAATGTTCAGATCAAAGCCAATAGTCTTGTACTTGCGGGCAAATTCGACAGCCAGTGGAAGTCCTACATATCCCAACCCAACAATACAAAGTTTTACATCCGAGAGTGCATTCATTATACTAACGAGCCTCTATTTTCTTTATTCCCATAATAGGTAAGTCCCTGTGTGTCGGTTTCAAGTACAGTGACACTATAAAGGGAATAGTTATTGCTTGCCAGCAATGAACCGACTCCTTCAAAAATAAACCTTGCAATATGTTCAGATGAAGGATTTTTATCCTGGAAATAGGGGAGGGTGTTTAAATCATTATGATCAAGCTTATCAATTACTTCCTTAACTACCTTTTTCAATACCTTAAAATCAATACCCATTCCGTACCGATCCAGCTCTGTTGCTCGAACCGTTACTTTGACCTTCCAGTTATGTCCATGGGGCTTTTCACAGTCTCCTGGATACTCTCTCAGGTGGTGTGCTCCGGCGAAGTGTGTATCAATAAATATATCAAACATAATGAGCTCCTTTTAGTGCGTCCAGTTACATGAGCAAAAAGCGTTGGTGAAAATCCAACTTCCCGGCAAACTTAATACCTTCCTGTCTTTTTATCACCTACTATTTAGATGTCGGCATTGTAGAAAACCAAGACATCCATGAAGTGAGATACCTCCTTACGGGTGGTTACTTTGAGAGGTAATAACACTATCATCCACTGATAATGTTGGGAATATTGTATTGATTGATAGGTATCGTGGGTTAGGTTGATATACCGGCTGACATGAAAATACAGTCGGAGAAAGAGTACATTGCAGCTGACTCCACTCGATAGCTTATTCCCCCGCCTTAGATTTCAAGTGTTTTTTTAGGTTGTTTTCGTTCAATGAGCTTGATATCCTTCAATTACATAAAGCCTCAGTTTTGGACTTTTCTTTCCACGAAGGGGCTCTCGTCATTTTTAATGTTTGCCGTATCATTAGTATTTTGCCAGATCAATCAATCTTGCCCACAAGAGCTGCTAATAAGAGAATATTATTTCTGCGACACTTTAATTATGAGTGAATTTTCGTCCACCCTTATATGAAATAAAGTTGTTGACTGAAATGCAATATAGCGACCCTTGCAATAGTGTAAGCTGCGATAGTCTTTTTGACGGGGAACTGATCTGTTATCAGCATAACAGAGGGTATCGATTTTCGATAGATTCAGTTCTTGTTGCCCATTTCATGGATGTCAGGCAAAATGACAGTATTCTGGATCTTGGCTGTGGATCCGGAATCATTAGTTTGATTGTGATGTATAGATGGAGGAGCAGAACGAGAGAGGTGTCAGGAATTGAAGTGCAGCAGGGACTTGCCGAACTGGCAAAAAAAAATTATCAAGTCAACAACCTTGCACACCTTGGCAAAATCATTCAAGGCGATATTACGGAAATTGACAAATTTATAGAGCCTGAATCGTATAATAAAATTGTCTGCAATCCTCCTTTTTATAATCCAGTCTCCGGCCGGATAAACAAGAATCCGGAAGCCCGGATAGCCCGACATCAGATACTCGCCACTTTGCAGGATTTCCTTTGTGCTGCCGCATTTGCAGTCAAAAATGGCGGAACAGTGTTTTTTATATATCCTGCTGAAAGAATAAGTGAGTTCATTATCTTGGCTAAAAATAATCGATTAGAGGTAAAAAAAATACAATTTATTTATAGTTATCCCGGGGAAACCGGTGTAGCCCGTCTGGTATTGATCCAATGTTTAAAGAATGGCGGAGCAGGGAGTGAGGTTCTGCCACCCTTGTATATATACGATGAAAAAAATGGTAATTACTCATCCGAACTCTTAGCTATGTACAAGAAAGGCAATTTACTAAAATTTTAATTTTATCTTCAAGTTATGCTCGCTAAAATTACAAGCTGTTCAGTTCTCGGCATCCAAGGTTGGTTGATCCAGGTTGAAGTCGATATCGCAAATGGTCTTCCGATGTTTTCCACGGTTGGTCTTCCTGATAACACTGTAAGAGAGAGTAAGGATAGAGTAAAAGCTGCCATAAAAAATTGTGGCTACCAATTTCCAGCTAAAAAAATAACGGTCAACCTGGCACCAGCCGATATTCGTAAGGAAGGTGCAGGGTTTGACCTTCCTATTGCAATTGGAATTCTCGAAGCAACCGAAGTCCTCAGGCGAAAACGAGAAGGACAGTACTGTGTTGTCGGTGAGCTCTCTCTGGATGGAGGCGTACACAAGGTAAATGGTCTTTTGCCAATGATCATGGCTGCCAAAGAAAATGGACTCAAGGGGATAGTTATTCCAAAAGAAAACAGTGATGAAGCACAGATAGTCCCTGACGGGATAGATATCATTCCCGTTTCTTCACTCCAACAGGCAGTTGAGTTTCTTGCCGGTATAGATGTGGTGATGCCGCTGAAGGTTGCAGCATTACACGAGATCCTTCATAATACTTGCAATAATGTTGATTTTTCCGATATCAAAGGGCAGCAGCACGTAAAAAGGGCACTTGAAATCGCAGCTTCCGGAGGACATAATATTCTCTTAACAGGTCCTCCCGGCTCAGGGAAAACCATGCTTGCCAGGAGATTTCCTACAATTCTTCCGGAAATGACCCTTGAAGAAGTGCTCGAGACAACAAAAATATATAGTGTAGCGGGAAAGGTAGCAGGGAAAAATTTACTTTTCACTAAACGACCCTTTCGCTCTCCACATCACACTATCTCGGATGCTGGCCTCATCGGAGGTGGGAGCGTCCCCCAGCCGGGTGAAGTATCTCTGGCTCATAATGGAGTTCTCTTTTTAGACGAGCTGCCTGAGTTCAAAAAACACGTCCTCGAAGTTCTAAGACAGCCAATTGAGGATGGAGAGGTGACAATTGCCCGAGCAAACATGACACTGACTTTCCCATCACGTTTTACCCTCATTACCGCTATGAATCCATGTCCCTGTGGTTTTTTCGGAGACAGCCGGAATAGGTGCAGTTGCACTGACAGGGAAATAAAACAATATACAGGTAAGATTTCGGGCCCCCTGCTTGATCGAATTGATTTACATCTTGAAGTGGCAGCTCTTGACTATAAAGAAATGAGTACCGACACTCAAGGAGAGAGTTCAGCAATTATCAAGGAACGTGTCGATAGGGCGCGAGCAGTCCAAGGTGAAAGATTTAGTACAGAATCCGGGATATATTGCAACAGCCAGATGAATAGCAAATTAGTTGAGAAATATTGTTTGCTTGATCAAAAAACCTCGGCAATTCTTGAAAAAAGTGTCAACCGATTAGGTCTTTCGGCCAGAGCGTATCATCGAATTCTCAAGATGGCCAGAACAATAGCTGATATGGAGAGCTCGGATTCTGTTTGTCAGGCGCACGTAGCGGAGGCAGTCCAGTTCTGTAGAACGACACATTAATTTTAATTATTTTTGTCTTTTTACAACAGCAGGGATTCCTGCTTCCCAGGGTCGGTATATAACCTATGGAAATCACATCATGAAAATCAATACAATGGCCGCTTCGCTGACCATGCTTCTGGTCGTTGTTTATTCCCTTGTCAGGGGAATTCCGATAGATGGTTTCAAGGACATGGCCAGGTTCGTACCAGATAGTGCACTGGTATATTTTGAACAACGCAATGGTTCGAAGTTTCTTAAGGAATTTGTCAAATCACCGCTTGGTAAGAAATTTGAAACCATTACATTTTTACAGACAGGTCAAAAAATTGGGTTAAATGCATCCGTGCTCCACTCTCTGAAAGATATGCTGGCATTTTATGCAATGGCCAAGGAGAATGTGCTCTTTAATGAGATTTTTGGAAAAAGGTTTGCCGTTGCGTTGCTCCCATCGACCAATATGAAGAAATATGAAAATTTCTCTGACTATATCAAGGACAATATTGTTGTCATAGCCAAGCCACAACATAGTATAGGTGGAGTCGAACTTCTAGACGAAAGCTATTGGGTATCCGATCGAATGCATGTACTTTCCAGTGTACAATATGGAAATCATCATATTAAGAGAATTCAAATCAATGAAGAAGTTTTTTCATTGGTGATCATTGAGGGTGCTTTTGTGATGAGTCAAAATGAAAAACAATTGCGACATTGTATTGATACCTTCGATACAGAAAAACCATCATTAGCACACGACAGTGATTTCGTGACAATCAGCAGTAGTTTTGATATGCCTGATCGTTTTTTTTATCTTCCTATCAATAAAGCAAGAAAGGTTGTCAGTAAAACTTTAAAGGATCTGGATCTGATTGGTAAGGATCTGTTGCTGAAAGAGCTGGCAACCACTGTCGGTTTTGCAGATTTCGGGTATGGCTCCTGGAATAACAAAAAGCGTGTCATAGATAAGGTGTTGGTGAAGTATGACAGTAATGAAGTAAATAATGTTGTTAAAAAGCATGTTGATGCGGCACCGGTTAAATGTTCCATGTTTTCTCTGACTACTGAAAATCCAATGGCTTTTTATTGGTCTAACACTATAAAAATCCCTCATTTTTTACGTTATCTTGAGGATAGCAGAAAGCAAGAACCTCAGATCGATAAATTTTGGTCTGTTGTTGAAGATATTTCCGGAAAGAAAATAAAAGAAATCTTTTCATTATTGGGAGAAGAGGTGAGCCTGGTTCTTGAACCTGCATCAGAAGATATGTTTTTTCCATTTCCACTGGGAATGTTTTTTGTGCATGTTAAAAACGTTCAGGAACTCAGGATGATTATGGAAAAAATTATCGATGAGTATGATATCCGGATGAGTGTGAAATCGTATGGTCCGATTCAGTACTCGTATTGGACTCCCTCGCCTCAAGATGGCTTGCAACCGCTCTATGGATTTTGGGGAGATCTGCTCTTTTTCGGAAACAGTTCCAATCTGTTACGTATGATTATTGATAAAAAATCAGAGGACTATTCATTGCTCGATAATGTGACAGTTAAAGCTATCGATCCTGGTTTTTCTGAAAAGAATAATTCTGTCACCTATTTTAATAATGTACAGCTTATTAAGGTATTGCAAAAGGGTTTGGATCTTCTTGCAATGACCCTGGCAATTGAGAATCGGGAGAAAGCCGTTAACGTACGTGCTGTTATAGACGAAATAATAAATCCATTATTAGACGGAGCCAGAATGTACGATAAAAGTTGTACTCGCAGCTACTTTAAGCCAGGGATAGTTGTCATAGAGTCAATAACAAACAAAAAATCCGGGCTGACAAAATAAGGAATGAACTGATGCAAAAGATTGTCGAGGAACTTAAACAACTTATTCCTTTTAAAGATACCACAGACTTGGGGGATATAGTTCTCATTGTTGCGAAAGAACCGCAAATGCTTGTTTATGCGCATGTCGACGATATAGAAAGAGACACAAGCCGTAAGGATGAATGGTGGCATATTCATCTGACCATGTTATCGATTCCTTTGCAGAAAATAACATGGACCCTGAGGACGGATCAGATGACAGGGAAAGAGATATTTACGATGGGAGGGGAAGAACGCTTTGTTAAGGCAGTAGAATTAGGGGAACATGGCCATTTATCCAAGTCTGCAATTGAGAAATCAAAGAAAAAGATCTCAACTCTTAAAAGAATAAAATAATCCTGATATGCTGGATTCTATACGATAATTCCGTGAGAAACAGGGTAATTCCCTTTTAACACACTATAATTCAGGTGGGACAAAACTTACTATAAGGCTTTCAAGCTTGGTTGTGAGTTGCCTGTAGCTTATATTCGGAGATGTATCCAACATTATTTTAGATGCTTTTACCTGGTCTGTATCTTTATATTTATCAGACAGGTAAATGATTTCTCGTATGCCCGCTTGGATAATCACTTTTGTGCATTCGTTGCAGGGAAAAAGCCCGACATAGATCCGGCAGTTTCTAAGATCAGTGGAAATTGAGTTTAAAACAGCATTGAGTTCGGCATGACATACATAGGGATATTTAGTATTGAGATACTGGCCCTGTCGTTCCCATGGCAATATATCATCTGAACAACCTAAAGGAAAACCGTTGTAGCCAACTCCAACAATTTTATTCTGGTCATTAGCTACGCATGCACCTACCTGAGTATTCGGATCCTTACTTCTCTGTGCAGAGAGCAGGGCTACTGCCATGAAATACTCATCCCAGGACAGATAATTTTGTCGTTTCATTCTTGCTAACCTTTTTGATTACGCTTGTGGTCTTGTCTTTTTCTTCGCCAGGTGTTAACGCCGCAGACCGTATCAGTAAATTGTCGGATAGCCTTAATATACAAGTCGCCGCCTATCTGGCCCAGAGTATGGTGTTCTGCTCCGGGAATAATAAAGAATTGTTTTGTTCTTGCACCGCTTGAAGCCTGAAGGTTTTCTGCTTCTGCCGGAGTCACCAGTACATCCCGGGCTCCATGGAAAATCAAGGTAGGATTTTTTATTTTCTCAATCTTCTTAAGATTATTAAAACCATCTTTTTCCAAGATGTCAGTATGGCTTTTATTTACGCCTAAAGCCTCCAGATAAGCAGCCGTGCTACATATACCACTTTCGATGATCAATCCTTTTATCAAATCACCATTTTTCAAGACAGTGTCTATTGCACATATCGATCCGAGTGATTGGCCCATCACAAAAAAAGGCCCGGTTGAGCCTTTGTCTCTCAACCAGTTGCCGGCAAGTTGAAACAATTTTTCAGAATCGGCATACATTGCCCCAACAGATGGAGTTCCGTTATTAATGCCACAGCCACGATATGATGTGAGAAATACATTCAAGCCTTGCTTAAGGTAACTTTCAGCCATTAAGTTAAAAGAATGACCAGAAACTCCTGTTGCGGGGTAAAGAAAAAGCAGAGGGGCTGTCTGATCAAAACAATAATACCTGCAGTGCAAGAAAAAATCCGACTCTGTTTCAAATCTGACATCTTCAGCGCTTGCAGGACAAGAAGAATTGGAAATGTTCTGATGCGGAAAGAGCAGTGCAGTTATTTCGGGATGATCAATTTTACTATAAGGAGTCATTGTTCTCTGTAATGAGTTGAAAGTGAATCTTGTAAGCTAAAATGACAAAAACATTTATACTAAACTATCATTCCAGATGCAAAGAGTGTTATGGAAAATATTTGAAAGAAAATCAGGGGATATTAACCGTAGAACCGTAGTATATAAAAAAAACGGGTATCAGAATAATTCTGATACCCGTTTAAATATTTATGGGGTGAGCGAGGGGACTTGAACCCCCAGCCTCCTGGGCCACAACCAGGTGCTCTAACCAATTGAGCTACGCCCACCATAAAATATGTTAGCCTGAAAAACCAGTGTTATATACCCGGTCAAGTCTGGTTTTGCAAGGGATAAATCATTACAGGTTTTCTTTGCAATGCATGCATTTTTTTGCCTGCGCTTTGATGATTTCCAAACAATGCGGGCACTCTTTCTTGAAATTTCTTTTAAGCAACTCAGTTATCGTCCTGTTCACATCATGCTCTATGGCAGGATCCCTGAAGGTGTGATTTCGCAGGGGGTCAACACAGGCAAGATCATTGAGTTCTGCGAGGTACCCCAACGCTGAGATACGCACACTCTTTGAGGCCCCTTCATCTAATAAAAGGGTCATCACCGGTTCAAGATTATTTTCCTCGACACAACTTTTTAACTTCTGGGTGGCTTCTTTTTCCTTCTGAAAACGTGCATTCTGATTTTTCAGTACTTCTTTGTCGACAATGCAGGCCTTGAATGCATCAGCATTGCCGACCATCATGCAATTACCCTCAGGGCTTCCTGGAAGCTCCATATATCTGTACGATGCGTGATGACCATATTGGCGTTCTATCTTATCCCAACCATTTAAAAAAAGAGGACATCCATCGTTAAGGCATATAAACAGGATATCCGATCCCCAGCCAAGTCCATCTCCGACATGGATAGGTGGTGCTTCACAGCAGGACAAATTTTGCTTGCAATGAGGACAGATTTTCACCTCGTCCAGATAAGTCAAATCTTGAAACATAGAACAGCTCCTTCAAAAAATTTAAAAATGCCTGTCAGCAGATCTCAGTGTATACTGCATTAAGCATGATTGAAAATAAAACTCATTATATTTAGCAAAGAATAACACTAGCCGATTTATGAAAAAGTCTACGCAAGTTTCATGTTTGGCTGACTCATTAATTCATCCACTGCTTTCGCCTGTTCCATTCGGGACTGAAGAAAAGTTTGCGGCATAGTTGCTTTATTTGTTTCCATTATGTCAGATAGTTCTTTAATTTTACCCTGCTCAGCAAGATCCATTAGCTTAATAATGTTTTGTGCAAAACTCCGCACAATTTTTCTGCCATCGCCCGCTGTTGCCATAATTTCTGCATAAGTACGCGGATTTTGATTGTGAATCCGAGCCATTGCCAGAATACCATAGAGCGAGGTTAACGTTGAATGACTGTTGATGTCGTTGCAGTCGATCTTATGCTCTTTCAAGGTCATTGCCAGAGCAACAGACACTGTTGTCGGAAGTTTCTGGCTTACCCCCATGAGTAAATCATGTTTTTGGGCACTGTCGTAATTGATGTCTGCACCATGTTTGTATAAAAACGCTTCAAACTCGCTGCAAAAGCTTCCGCTCCGATGGGTGCGGACAACCGCGGCGTTTTTGTCTTTCATGGTAAGTGCTTGTGGACCCCATAGATTGTGAACAAACATTACCTCCACGCCCTGGCTTGTTGATTTCAAGGCGGATGCAATTGTATTCTCCGATTCACCGGCAAGGATAATCAAAGCCTGGCCATCTTTTAAGAGGGGGCCGTAGGTGCTGATGACCGTCGCTGTCACTGAAATTGGCACGCAGACCAGGATGACATCTGCTTTTTCAATCATTGCTTCAGGGGACAAGGGGGTTTTGCGGCCAGTAATAAACGTTTTGTAACCCTCGTTTTCCAAACGATCGGCAAACCATTTACTCATGTCACCACTTCCCACAAATCCAAAGGATTTGATTTTTTTAACACGCATATCGACCCGAGGGAAAGAACCCAGCACCTTGAGGGCATCCTTTTCCTGAATGACGGTCGATTCAATTGTATTGAGGGCGTCTTTTAAAAGAGCAGTATCTGCATGGCCTTCGACTTCCACATATATTCGCAATTTCTGCGTCTGGATATCATTTTCCGATCGCAGATCGAGAATATTAATTCCGCGCCTGGTAAATTCGCCTAAGATATCGGCAAGCATTCCTACCCGGTCTCTCAGTGGGCGGGTGATAATGGCTGTAGCATCATAACCGGAGGCTGGAGCCGGCTTTCTGCCGATTATCGAAAATCTGGTTCGATTATGAGCGACTACTTCCCGAGCCAGGAGATTAAGGCCATGTTTCTTCACCAACGCTTCCGATTCGATTACCGCAAATCCCAGCTTGTTTTCCAGACAAATGGCGGCCATGGCTGCTTCGATATCATGAACAGCCATAAGCGTTGCGTCGGGATAATTTTCTTCGATGAATTCTTCACATTGCCTGAACACCGAACTTCTCCCGACAATTGTGGTAATCGTCAGGTCAACATTATTGGGATCGTGGAGAGCGCCTAATGAAAGATGAATCGGCAACACCACATTATCTACCCAGAAACCTTGTTCCATCTTTGCCATTAATCTGAAATATTCCTTAACCTCTCCCTCACGCGTGTTATACACTGGTATAACAGCGTATTGAACCCCACCCTCTTTAAAAGCCGTCAGAATATCGGCGATTCGGTTATAAAGGAACAACTCAGCATTTGGAGAATACTGTAAAGAAGCCTGGTAGCTGTCTGAACCAACAGGCCCTAAAGTGGCAATGGAAGGCATGACTTATTTGTATTGCATGATTATTAACACGGTTGATCTGGTGGAAGTTTGGTATTTACACTAGAATGAAACCACCTGATACTGAACATAAAGATGACGCGTTCAGCAAAGTATACATTCTGTGCTATTTAAGCAACATTTATCACCGCACCCTGTAGGTGCAACGGCCTTGTGGTATCTATGATTTCCGATGTCAATGAGTATTTATCGTCTCTTAAAAGCTCTCCGAAATTTGGGCCTCAAGTAGTATGTCATCGAGATTTTGCCGCAATTGATGCACTATATGCTCCTGATTTTCCGCCGTTAAATACAGTCCTCATAACGAGCTTAATACAATCGGGAGTTACCCGGCTGTATAGTCACCAACACAGTGCCATCTGCTCTATACTTGAAGGTAAGGATGTCCTCGTAGCTACTCCAACCGCATCCGGTAAAAGTATGGTGTATAATCTGCCGGTTCTTAGTGATCTTTTTCGTGATGATCCAGGGCATTCACTCTACATTTTCCCTTTGAAGGCTCTGGCGCAGGATCAGCATAATGTGCTGCAATCGTTATTTCAAAAAATGCCTGCTGACATACAAGAAAAAAATCAAAATATTTCCGCACTCTTTGATGGAGACACTGGGAGTTATCGTCGAAGGAAAATCCGGGATAACCCGCCGAATGTTGTTTTCACCAATCCTGAAATGATTCACTTATCAATATTGCCCTATCACCAGAACTGGTCCCAGTTGTTCAGCAAGTTACGATATGTCGTCATCGATGAAGTACACAGCTATCGTGGAGTACTTGGCAGTCATATGGCTTGGGTCCTGCGGCGGCTCCAGAGGATTGCTGCCGGTTATGGCGCCCATCCTACCTTTATCCTTCTTTCTGCGACCATCGGTAATCCAAAGGAACTTGGCGAACTGCTTATCAACAGGCCGGTTGAGGTTATAACCCAGTCCGGCGCTCCCCAGGCAAAAAAAAATATGTTGTTTATTAACCCCTGGGACAGCGCTGCCTATACTGCAAGCCAGCTCCTTGAGGCTGCGGTTAAAAGGGGCTTGCGAACAATTGTCTATACTCAGTCCAGAAAAATGACTGAGCTGATAAATCTATGGACGGCACCAAGATTAGGACAACTCTCATCAAAACTCAGTGCCTATCGTGCAGGTTTTCTGCCTGAAGAACGACGGGAAATAGAGCAGCAACTCTTTTCCGGCGAATTACTTGGAGTAATTTCCACCTCGGCTCTGGAGCTGGGGATCGATATAGGTGACCTGGATCTCTGCATCCTGGTCGGATATCCAGGTTCTATAATGGCCACCTGGCAGAGGGGAGGGCGGGTAGGTCGCGGATTACGACAATCTGCAATTATTTTGATCGGTCAAGAGGACGCTTTGGATCAATATTATATGAGACAGCCTGAAGACTTTTTTGCCAGATCTCCTGAGTCGGCTGTACTTAATCCGGAAAATAGTTCTGTCATGGATCAGCACCTCATCTGTTGTGCGGCAGAGAGTATATTATTAAGAGATGAAGTATTACTGAAAAATGACATTATTGCGAAAAAAGTTAAAGAACTGACCTGTCAAGGAATGTTGCTTGAGACAGTGACAGGGGGTAAATGGATTTCAGGAAGAAAGTATCCGCAGAGACATATCAATCTTCGTGGCGGTGGAAAAAGAATGTCAATTATTGACATGGAAAATGGTGAGATAGTAGGAGAAATTGACACGGCACGAGGAATGAAAGAATGCCATCCCGGTGCTGTTTATATCCATAGAGCCACCACTTGGGTCGTTGATAGATTCGATTTGTTAGCTCATGAAGTTATCGTACACAAAGAGACACCAAAATTTTTCACCAGGCCGACGACTGAGAAGCACACTGAAATTCTGGAAGTTCTTAAACGAAAATGCAGTTTTGGAGTACAGGTATCTTTTGGAAGGGTGAAGGTAACTGAAAAAGTAACAGGCTATCAAAAGAGACACAGTGTTTCCCAGAAATTGATTTCAACTACAACTCTCGATCTGCCTGAACAAATAATAGAAACTGAAAGCATCTGGATAGATATCCCCGAGACTATAGTCAGTCTGGTTGAACAGGAAAAGCATCATTTTATGGGGGCCATTCATGCCATGGAGCATGCAATGATCGCGCTTTTTCCCTTACTGGTACTCTGTGATCGAAACGATATAGGGGGTATTTCCTGTCCCATGCACGAACAGACCGAAAGTGCCTCGATCTTTGTTTATGATGGTTACGCGGGTGGGGTTGGTCTCGCTAAAGAGGCATTTAGAAAAATGGACAGCTTACTCATGCAGACCGAACAGACAGTAACTGCATGCGCATGTAATAACGGCTGTCCCTCCTGTGTTCACTCACCAAAATGCGGATCGGGAAATCGACCGATTGATAAAAAGGCCTGCCTCTTTCTCCTTACGGAAATCCTTAAGGAAAAATCAGGTAAAATTCACGACAGCCTCTCTCTGCAACAGGCCAAGCCTCTCCAAATCAATCTTGAGCAATTAATAGTACATCAAGCGCTGGAGTTGAAGGGACTAGATGCATTACCAGCAAAGTTTGGGGTATTTGACCTGGAAACCATCCGTTCGGCGGAGGAAGTCGGGGGATGGGGAAATATACACAAAATGGGCGTTTCGGTAGCAGTGGTATATGATTCAGAAATGAATGATTTTGTGAGTTACCTGGAACATGAGGTGGATAAACTCATTGCCCATCTGATGACCTTTGATCTTGTCATTGGTTTTAACAATAAACGTTTTGATAACAGGGTATTATCAGCCTATACAACTCTCGATCTCAGTCAGATGCCGACACTTGATCTTCTGGAGGAAGTTCATAATTATCTGGGCTATAGATTAAGCCTCAACAGTCTTGCCGCAGAGACGCTTGGAACCAGAAAAACCGCAGACGGATTACAAGCCTTAGCCTGGTACAAAGAAGGAAGGATAGACCTGATCCAGCACTATTGCAAGAAGGATGTTGAGATCACAAGGGATATTCTCTACTATGCATTAGAGCAAGGGGTATTGCTGTTTACCAACAAAGCCAAGCAGGTAGTGAGACTTCCCCTTGCTCTTGATGCTGCTATATTGAAAATCCTGCAAGTTTGAAATTAATTCGGCCAAAGCAAGGGACTGTAGATCCACCCGATTGTTCCACTGCTGTGACGCACCTGGGTCCATTTACCTTGTTCGGATATTCTAGTCAGCACCACCCCTCTCTCAACATCGGCAACGACAGAATCGTTGGTTGATGGGCCGGAGCGCATATTAATACTTTCTGCGGCGTTCACAATTACAGTATCTGCTTTTTTGACAATACTTTCATGAACCCAGCCTGAATCTGTTTCAAAATCTGAAACCTGATACCAGTCTTTTACTTTCTTTTCAACTTTCAGTGGATATCCCTGAAAAAGTTCCATAGAGGCGGGGAAATTAGTACCAGGCCCAGTTCTAACGTTGGCGTTGTCGGTTGTTATCGACAAATACTCTGTCGCATAGACAGAAGTGGAGGCCAGTAAACAGCTGCAACCAAGGGCAAAGAATATTTTCAATAATTTTTTCATGAGTACAAGTATATAATTTTTTATCTAGATGAATGAGCACGTTACATACTCGAATGATTGACCAACCCTCTTTGTATAGCATTAATAGTCGTTCAAGTCAAACACCATATCCGGAGTTATTTGGTCGAATATTGGAACTGCGGTTCGGTTCCTGTTTTTTTCATCTCTATTGTTGCTCCAATAAAAAAGCTGAGATTGCGGTTGCAGTGTCCTGATGGAAAATCTCCCCAGACAGGACCTCTGTCGTTAGGAAATACTTCCAGGATTCTGTCCCAGACCGATTTTTTATACTGAATCTTTTTACATTCGTGTTCGTTGGTCGACATTGAGAAATCACCCAGGATAAATCCAACGATCTTGTCTAATTTTCCTGCAAGTTTCAACTGCGTCAGCATGCGATCTATTTTATAAACAGGCTCATTGGTATCTTCTAAAAAGATAATCTTATTATCCCAGGAAAAATCGTATCTGGTACCTAAAAGTGTTACCAGGCTGGTAAGATTACCACCGATTAAAGGAGCTGAAACATCAGGCCCGTCACGCAGAACCTTGACGCTGCCCGATCGGATGCCATACACTTGAGGTTGTGTCAGGCAATCATATAAACTAACGAGAGTTTCTTTGGTTGCCTTACAAAGTGAGGTCAAAACCGGACCGTGCAGAGAAACCAGGCCGGTTTGCGCAAACAGATAATTCTGGAGAACTGAAATATCGGAAAAACCCACCAGGGTTTTAGGATTCCGGGCCACTATTGAAAGATCAATTTTATCCAACATCCTCAGACAGCCATATCCTCCGCGCAGGGAGACCAGACCTTTAACCTCTTCGTCCAGTAATAAACTATTAAATTCATAACCGCGATTTTCATCGCTGTCGGCAAGATATTCCGAACCGGGCCAGAGATTTCCTGGGAATTTAACCTTAAAACCCATTTCATGAAGAATCTCGATTCCTTTTAAGAAAGGAGTTTTGTCCTGCAATTGTCCTGCAGGGGCAACAATGCCGATTGTGTCGCCCTTTTTTAGTGGTGGAGGGAAAAGTTGCGGGTTCATCGCCGGACAATTCGGTTATATATTATTTGTAACCCATACAAGGTCAACATAGGCTCAATCACATCAATTGATTTCGAATAAGGAGCTATCAGTTGCGCCATGCCTCCTGTGGCAACTACCTTAAATTTTTCATCAATTGATGTAATCATTTCTTTTTTAATACCCTCAACCAAACCATCAATCATTCCACCATAGCCATAGAGAATGCCACTCTTCATTGCCTGTATGGTCGATTTCCCAATTATGGAAGGTGGTGGTTCCGAGACGTCAATATGGGGCAGGTTAGCTGTTTTATTGGCGAGCGCTTCAAGCGAAATTGCAATGCCGGGAAGAATTGCACCTCCCAGATATTCGCATTTTTCTGTTAAACAATCAAAGGTAATAGCAGTACCGAAATCTATTACTATTTGTTTACACTTGTTTTGATTCCAGGCAGCAATACTGTTTACCAGCCGATCGGCACCCACTTCAACAGGATTGTCCAGCATTACGCTTATAAGGCTCTTTAGTTTATCTACTCTGACGACAAATATATCATGTTCGAGATAACCGGAAAAATGTTTTTTACAGCAAACCACCCAGGCTGTTTGCAAAATTGGCACCACACTTGCTATAACAATACCCTTTATTTTATCTTTTTTTATTCCGGCCATAGCGAACAAGGTTTGGTAAAGAATTGCCAGTTCATCGGCAGTACTCTTGGCATTGGAGTTTAACCGCCACTGGCCAACGAGTTCATTATTTTCGTACATACCCGTTACAGTATGAGAGTTTCCAATATCAACTACCAAAAACATAGCACACCCAATAATTAATAGAAATTTTCTGGTCTTATCCCGCCTGGGAAAAAGTGGGATTCTTAGTACATACCGACACTGCCTTGAGGCAGCTTAAAATAAGAAAGTAGAACCTAAGCTGGAATAGTTTGAATTGCCAGACAAGATATTATAATAGAAGAGAAAGTAAAAGCGTTCTCAGATGATCAAAGAAAATTTCTTTTTCCTATATGCTCTTGACTTGCAATCATGTTATGAGTTCCTTCTTATAAAACTGATTATAATCAAAAAGATAACTACATACAACAACCATGAAACCAATAATCCTCATCTCGACGACTCTTGAAAAGAAAGAAGAAGCTGAGCGTATTGCCGAGCTACTTCTAGACAGCAGGTTAATTGCATGCGCACAGATCTCCGGACCCATCACAAGTATCTTTCGGTGGCAGGGGCAGAAAACACAGTCAACCGAATTTTCCTTAAGTCTTAAAACGATACCGTTATGTGTCGAAAAGGTAAAGGTACTGTTGCTCCGGGAACACCCCTATGACTTGCCTGAATTAATCGTCCATGAAATACACAAATCCAGTAGCGAATATGTCAATTGGGTCTATGGAGAGATACAACAATGACGTTAATAGAAAAAAAAGGAGGATACAGAAAAAGAAAAATCGGAGAGTACATTTGTCATTGCTGTAACCAAAAAAAAGAATTCTGCTGGAGTTGCCCTTGTGGTTTTATGATCTGCAAGGATTGTTTTGAGGAGAATAAGTGGGGAATCAGTAATGGCCCAACCTGGATATGCCCAGATTGTGAACGTATTCGTATGATGTAAAAGTACTTCCCTTACTCAAATCTCTCTTCAAAATATTGCCCCTGATAAAGTGGTCACCTATCTAAAATATTGAATATTTCCGCTTCATTTTCCAGGGCATGAAGTTTTCTTTGATCTGATTCGCATTTTATCTCTGTTGCGCATTCCCTAGAAATACAATAATATACCACGCTATTATCAATCTTTTCACTGTGATGGACCGCACTGCAATGAACGTATCTACACATACTTACGACGAAAGCAAAATAAAAACCCTGAGCTCTCTCGAACATATCAGAAAGCGTCCCGGTATGTATATTGGTCGGCTGGGAGATGGTTCGAACCCCAATGACGGCATATATATTCTTCTTAAAGAGGTAGTTGATAACTCTGTAGATGAATTTATCATGGGTGCGGGCAAGAGAATCAATATTTCCATTAATGACGACGGTTCAGTGCAGGTACGAGATTTCGGTAGAGGAATACCGCTCGGCAAAATTGTCGATTGTGTATCCACTATTAACACCGGTGCTAAATACAATACAGATGTTTTCCAATTCTCCGTCGGGCTCAACGGTGTCGGCACAAAGGCAGTTAATGCACTTTCTGATGTTTTCACTGTAACTTCCTATCGTGACGGGAAATATGCTTTGGCACTTTTTAACAATGGAAAACTTATCAAACAGAGCGAAGGAGATACGGAAGAAAAAAATGGCACACAGATTGATTTTTCACCATCGAGGGAAATGTTCCCGGACTATACATTTGATATTTCTTTTATAGAAAATC
Organism: uncultured delta proteobacterium; assembly: GCA_963709755.1. Taxonomy (GTDB): domain Bacteria; phylum Desulfobacterota; class Desulfobulbia; order Desulfobulbales; family Desulfocapsaceae; genus Desulforhopalus_A. The sequence goes on along the minus strand of CAVPXO010000004.1, from coordinate 371,205 downwards.
GATTATGGAGATATGCCTACCTCAATGCCGGATTAAAAATCTATCTCGACAGAAAACTCTTTCACTCAGCCAGGGGTTTGCTGGACCTTCTTGACAAGGAACTTGATGGGGCTCAACTCTATACGCCCATTTACCACAGCGATGCTACTCTCGAGTTTGCCTTCTCCCACACGGACTCTTTCAGCGACTGCTACTATACCTTTGTCAACGGAACGTATACAAACGAGGGCGGAACTCACCTCTCTGCATTCAGGGAAGGTATTCTCAAAGGGATCAATGAATTTTCCGGAAAAAAATTTGTTAATACTGATGTCAGAGACGGGATCGTAGGCACCTTAGCCATTAAGATAAAGGATCCCGTTTTTGAGTCTCAAACAAAAAACAAGTTGGGAAACACCGAGGTAAGATCCTGGATAGTCAACAGGGTAAAAGACGCCGTTTCGAGCGCTTTGTATAAAGACACTGAATCCGCGCAGATGCTTATAGACAAAATTCTCAGAAACGAAAAAGTCAGAAAGGAATTACAGAGTGTCCGCACTGAGGCACGGGCTAATGCCAAAAAAGTTGCTTTCAAAATTGACCAGTTAAAGGATTGCAAACACCATCCCTCAAAATCAAAGCCTTCGCCGGATGGTAAAGAAAATATGGTCTTTATAACTGAAGGACAATCGGCAGCAGGTTCCATTGTTTCATCCAGGGACCCATTCACTCAAGCGGTTTTTTCATTAAAAGGAAAACCGTTGAATGTCTTTGGTCAAAAAATGACGACACTCTACAAGAATGAAGAGTTGTATGCTCTCATGCGCGCTCTTAATATCGAAGATTCTATTTCCGATGTCAGGTTCGATAAGGTTATCCTGGCAACAGATGCAGATGTTGATGGTTTACATATCAGGAACCTGCTGCTCACATTTTTTCTCCACTATTTTGAGCCACTCGTCAAATTAGGACGTATATATATTCTTGAGACGCCTATCTTCAGAGTTAGAAATAAAAAAGAAACAATTTACTGCTATTCTGAACAGGAAAAAAAGACAGCCACTCAAAAACTGAATGGGCCGGGCAATAAAGGAACTGTAGTTGAAACAACGCGTTTTAAGGGGTTAGGGGAGATCTCGCCTAAAGAATTTAAACAATTCATTGGGCCGGATATCCGTCTGAAAAGCGTGAATCTGGACTCTTTAAGCGAAGTTGCCAAGGTTCTGTCATTTTACATGGGTAAAAACACACCAACGCGGCGCCAGTATATCATGGAAAACCTTGTGGTCGAAGTTTAATGTAAAATTGACCAATACCCTTCTCCATTACACCTGGTCAACAGGGTATAATAAAATTTCCCATAGAAGAACATGGACACAAATCTCGGAAAACTACACCAGTTGTTCGATAAGAATTTTCTTGAATACACCTCGTATGTTATTCGTGAAAGGGCTATTCCTTCCATCGAAGACGGGCTAAAGCCTGTGCAGCGTCGTATCTTACAGACGCTTTTCAATATGGATGATGGCCGTTATCATAAAGTTGCCAACGTAGTGGGGGAGACAATGAAGTTGCATCCTCACGGCGATCAGTCTATCTTTGCTGCCCTTGTAAATCTTGCCAACAAGGGTTTTTTGATAGAAAGACAGGGCAATTTCGGTAATATTTACACAGGCGACCGAGCATCGGCAGCTCGATATATAGAATGCAGGCTTTCCCCCCTTGCCAAAGAAATTCTTTTCAACAGAGATCTCACTGAATTTGTCGAGTCTTATGACTCGAGAATGTTGGAGCCGGTAACGCTTCCCGCTAAAATTCCATTGCTGCTGCTGATGGGGGCGGACGGCATCGCAGTTGGAATGGCAACTAAAATATTACCCCATAACTTTTGCGAACTACTGGACGCGCAAAAGAAAATTTTACGGGGGGAAGAATTTACTCTCTATCCCGATTTTCCACAAAAGGGACTCGTTGACGTAAGTAATTATGAAGACGGTAATGGAAAAATAAGGTGTCGGGCCAGAATAGAAGAGCTTAATGATAAAACAATTGTCATCAAGGATATTCCTTACACGACAACCACACAATCCTTAACGGATTCCATCGAAAAAGCAGCCAAGGCAGGCAAGATTAAAATTATCTCGATCAACGATTATACAGCTGAAAATGTTGAGATAGAAATTAAACTCGCCAGGGGAGTGTATGCAAAAGAAACCATCAAGGCTCTTTTTGCATTTACAGACTGTGAAATCCCGATAACGCCAAATCTTACGCTAATAAGAGGAACGACGCCGGAGACTTCAACGGTAAGCGATGTCATCAGGTCTAACACTGAAAAGCTCAAAAAAGACCTGCAGCAGGAACTGGAAATTGAGTTGGCCAGGTATGAAGACAAGTTGCACGCAAAAGTACTTGAACAAATATTCATAGAAGAAAGGCTGTACAAGAATATTGAAGAAGAGACAAGTTACAGAGCTGTCATACAAAGCGTAGAAAACTCCCTGGTCGCCTATAAAGAGCAACTCATTCGACCTGTCAAAAAAGATGATATCGAAAAACTTCTGGAGATCAGAATAAAACGAATTTCCAGATATGATATCAACAAGCAACAGAAAGAAATCCGTGATATACGAAAAAATATGAAAGATATTCGTAATTCACTAAAGGATATGGTTGCTTTTACACTTTCTTTTCTCGACAGACTGCTCGACAAATACGGTCACCACTACCCAAGGCTGACGGAGATTGCCAGCTTCTCTGAAGTCAGTTTTAGAAAAGCGGCTCTTTCCAACCTCAACGTTTTGTATAACCGTAAATCCGGTTTCATGGGGTATCAGATTAAAGAAGACGAAGACCCCAAAGAGGACCTGACAGTTACATGCTCCGAATACGACAAGCTTTTCCTTATTTACACCAACGGACTTTATAAAATTATTCCCGTGACCGACAAGCTTTATGTCGGCCACGACCTTGAGTGGTTTGGCATTGTTGAAAAGGAAAATGTTTTTAACATCATTTATCGGGATGGTTCGGAGAATTTCGGCTATGTCAAACGGTTCAAGACTCCAAGTTTTATCCTTGAGAAGGAATATCGGCTCTTTGCGGAACACAAGAGATCAAAAATTCTGCTTTTGACTTTCGGTGATAATAATTTTGCAAGAATAAATTTAATGCCGTCAGCGAGAGCAAAGACCAATAATCTGGAAATTGCATTTGATGACTATCTGATAAAAAACGCCTCTGCCAAAGGGAAACGTGTTTCCAATCGTGTTGTCAGAAGGGTTTCTCGATCCAATGGAGTGAATACCGAACAAGTTAAACAAAACCTGATTTTGCCGGGTCTAGAACTCGTTCGGGGAAAGGACGGAAAAGAGAACGATACGGCTATTTCTCATGAAGAAGATATCCTGGACGATTTGGAATGATTTTAATCGATTTTACATGTAATTAGGCAACATACTTAATCTATTTTCTCGTATTTTCCTTTCAATGAATGCTGACCGGCAAAGATTATTTTTGCACTGACGACGTCACCCGGCATACAGGGAATATATTCCTCAAAATGCACAATGTGATTTGTCTCTGTTCTGCCTTTCGACCCGTTCTCACCAGTTTCCTCTATCATTACCTTCTTTACCTTGCCAACGTATTCTTTATTTCGCTCGAGACCTATTTCATCCTGCCTCTTTTGAAATCTGGCTAATCTGATGGATTTGGTCTCCTCGTCAACCTTATCCGTAAACTGACTGGCCTTAGTACCTGGCCTGTCGGAATACTTAAACGAAAAGGAACCATGAAATCTAACTGTCTCCAGCAATTCCATTGTCCCCTCGAAGTCTTCTTCGGTTTCTCCAGGAAAACCAACAATAACATCTGTCGTTAAGGCAATTTCAGGGCAATATTCCTGCAACCTGTTAACTTTTTCTAAATACTGCGCAACAGTATACTTTCGATTCATTCTCTTAAGCGTTTTATCGGATCCAGATTGTACAGGCAGATGAAACTGGGGACAAAGATTTACGGTATCCTGAAAACACTTCATAAGTTCATCGGTGAGGTCTTTCGGGTTCGAAGTGGTGAACCTCAGCCTCTTAAGCCCTTCAATGCCTGCAACTTCTTTCAGGAGGTTCGAAAAACTGTAATTTTCTTTGATTTGATCAACTCGATTGGTCTTCCCGTATGAATTGACATTTTGTCCAAGTAAAGTAATCTCCCTAATTCCAGCCGTAACTAAAGCCTTGACTTCATCCATTATATCAATCACTTTACGAGAGGCTTCTCTTCCTCTCGTGTACGGAACAACGCAATATGTGCAATAATTATTACAGCCCTGCATTATTGTAACAAATTTTCTAAAAGCAAAAGACTGCGCGGGTGATGCTTCCTGATCAAGGGAAACGGAAAGAGAAAATTCTGGCAAAAACCTTGGAATATCATAGTCATTCTTTAGATCTGTTACCACCATGCTGCCTTTCAGGTTGGTTTTTTCCAGGGCCTCGCCAATGTCGTAGATATTCTGGGTTCCAATTACAAGATCGACGTGTGGCATCCGTTCAATAATCCGAGCACCTTCCTGTTGGGCAACGCAACCTGCAACGCAGATTTTCATATCAGGCCGTTGTTGCTTTGCCTTTCGGAGATACCCGAGAAGGCTCATGACTTTTTGTTCAGCTTTCGCACGTATTGAGCAGGTATTAAGTATAACCAGATCTGCTTCATACATATCCATTCCCTCAATATAACCATGGCCTGAAAGAGATTGTGCCATTATTTCAGAATCCCTTTCATTCATCTGACAACCGAACGTCTTTATAACAAATATCCTTTGTTTCATACCCACCTGATGCGTAACCCTCAATAACTACTTATTTTGCTTTTGATAAATATTCGGCGAGATAGCCCAGAAGGCCGAAAAGATCGTTCGCCATTTCTTCGGGGTATCGTATAACTACGACTCCGTCAGAACTTTGATAACTTGATAATGTTGCCAAATTATCATAACCCTCAAGAATGAATTTTAAAAAATGAAATTTTCCTGGCGAAATGCGCAGATAAATTTCACACATTTTCATCATCAGTTGTTCCTTAGACTGCAAGTGAAGAATCAATCACTTTCATTTTGCTGGAATTTTTTTCCAGAAGAGGGTGCACTATTTCCTGTAAAAATTCTTCAGTCTGTTCTTTAGCACGGCCGGTAAACTGAGAATAATCACTGACCATGGCTTCAAGTTCCTGTAAGGAGAAGGGGATACGTTCATCTGCTGCCAACCGAGCGAAGAGATTATTTTCTCCGCCTTGTTCCTTCACGACTTTGCCCGCGGCAAGGGAGTGCTCCTTGACAACTTCGTGCATTTCCTGGCGGCTTTCACCTTTTTTGACCGCCTCCATTAGAACCTTCTCTGTTGCCATGAAGGGGAGCTCAGCCATGAGATGTTTTTTTATTTGTGCCGGAAATACAACCATATCAGATGTTATATTAATAAACAGCTTTAATATTGCATCGGTGAGCAGAAAACACTGAGGGATGTCCATTCTTCGTATTGCAGAGTCATCCAAAGTTCTCTCAAACCATTGATTACTATAGGTGGAGGCAAAATTTTGCGGAAGATTCATTAATTTTCGAGCAAGACCGGTAAGTCTTTCAGATCTCATAGGATTTCTCTTATAAGCCATGGCCGATGAACCCGTCTGGTTTTTTTCAAACGGTTCCTCCTGTACCTTAAGATTTGACAGCAACCGGAGGTCAACAGCGAATTTATGAGAAGTAGCACCAATGCCGGCGAGTGTTTCAGCAAGTTTCATGTCAAGCTTGCGCGTGTATGTTTGCCCTGTAACCGCAAATGTCTCTGAAAATCCGAGTTTTTTTGCAACCAGTCTATCTAGCTGGCGAACTTTTTCATGATCACCTTTAAATAGCTCTAAAAAGGTTGCCTGAGTGCCGACGGTGCCTTTAGCTCCACGTGCTTTAATTTGTTCCAAATAAGTATCAATATATTCCAGATCCATAATAAGATCCTGAAGATAAAGAGTATTTCTCTTTCCAACAGTAGTCGGTTGTGCAGGCTGATAATGCGTAAAACCAAGTGTCGGTAAGGCTTTATATTCAGAACAGAAGTTAGATAGGTTTTTTATAACCTGAAGTAAAGAACACCGAATAAACTGCATGGCGGCTCTTTGAATAATAAGGTCTGTGTTACAAACTACAAATTGAGAAGTGGCACCAAGATGTATGATACCAGCAGCTTGAGGGCATTTGAGCCCAAATTCATAGACGTGCGCCATGACGTCGTGTCGTATTTCCTTTTCTTTTTGGGCTGCCACATCAAAATCTATATTGGAAATGTTTGCTCTCATTTCATTCAACATTTCTTCACTGACAATATCAGTCAAACCAAGTTCAAATTGTGCTTCGGCCAGGGCCAGCCAACATTTACGCCAGTTTGTAAACTTGGTCTTTTCTGAAAAAAGTTGCTGTATTTCAAGACTGGTATAACGACTGACAAGAGGTTCCTGATAAATTTCACGGGACATTGAAATCTCCAAATTACATTAAGTAAGAATATCTGATCCAACAACTGAGTCTCAATACAGAGTTAAAGACACGATGGAAGGGTTTTGGGGAATTTGATTCAAGCATGGGTATCTATATCATTTTTGCTCTAATAAAAAAACCAGAGATAAAACCTTTTATATTTCTGCAAACCATCAAAAACATCAATATTACCAATGTCGCATAATGTATATTATGTATATATAATATATTATTATGTAATTACAACCACATGTACAAATAAATAAGCTAAATAGCTCGTGGTGCTCTGCTCTTTGTTTTTTCAGGGAGGACGCCTCCGTCAACCTTAAAGAAGAATCGAGGTTTTCTTTAAGCCAGGAGCCATCAATCTTCAAAATGTGATGGTTGATTTTATTTTAGATTTCTTTTTGATTTTCAAAACGTCAAAGGTCTATAACTCTTACCTGCCAACTCATAGTGCCACGAAATCTGTTCATGGTTGGAGTGTAGATCATGTTTCTCCTGGGTTTAGCCTGGACTTCACTGAGATGTTTACCAAGGCTAAAACCTATCCCCTTAAAATTTGAATGCTTACCCCGAATTGTAACCTGTAAATGCTCGGAATCTTTACCGACTGCTCGACAATCAGTTATTGTTACCGATGGATCCTGGAAAATTGGCTGCGGATTTCCCGGACCGAATGGTTCAAGCAATCGAATACAGTCCAGATGTTCTTTATTCATTACCAACTCTGCAGCACAGCAGATATCATACCGTTTTTTGGGCTTAACAAGCTTTTCTTTCATGGCCACAATGATGAGAGACGTAAAAGATCTCTCAAAATTTTGCATATTGACATCTGTCACCGTTAATCCCGCAGCCATTTCATGACCACCGAATCTGTCAATCCAATCTGCACATTGAGATAATAATGCTATAATATTAACACCTTCTATTGATCTTGCCGAACCAGTAAAATATATCTGTCCATTTGGGTGTTCTTTTTTGGCAAAAACAATTGCAGGAACTTTAAAAAGATCTACAAGCCTGGAGGCAACAATCCCGGCCACACCTTGGTGTAATTCTCCCCTTACGATAGCACATTTGTCTCTGTCTATTTGCATGGTACTTAGAGAACTTAAAGCCATTTCTAGATTATCACCACTTATCCTTCGCCTTTCAATATTGAGATCTGTGAGTTTTTGCGCTAAACGTTTAGCTCTTTTAGGATCAATTTCCGTAAGAAGTTCTACGACAATTTTGCTCTCGCCCAGTCTGCCGGCAGCGTTTAATTTTGGGCCTATAAGATATCCGATGTCCTCTGATGCTATATAATTTCCTGAGATTTCACATGAAGCAAGCAGTTCTTTGAGGCCAATAAAGTTTGACTCCGAAAAAGCCTCAAGTCCTCCCCTGACCAGTATTCTGTTGGTAATTGTGAGTTCGGCCACATCCGCTATTGTACCTAGCGCTACAAAAACAAGGTATTTTTTGAGATTAATTCGGCTGGTGACTTCACTAAAGAGTGCATTAGAGGTGAGTTCTGTCCGGATTCCGGCAGCCAGATAAAAAGCAACTCCAACCCCGGCAAGATGTTTTTTGTGAAAGCCGCAGGATGGCTGAGATGGATTGAGCACGAGGCAGGCAGGAATCGATTTTTCCGGAAGACAATGATGGTCAGTTATAATTACTTTACCACCAATTTTTCTTATAACCTCTATTTGCTGAAAGTCTGAGATGCCACAATCAACCGTAATTAACAAAAAATCGTCAGCAAGATTATTTTCTTTTCGATTGGTGAACCATTGTGAATTTAAACCGTAACCTTCATGTAATCTATTAGGAATATGCCACCTGACCTCCGTACCTAGTTCACGGAAAAAATTTACCAGGAGGGCCGTACCTGTGGTACCGTCCACATCATAATCACCCCAGATTATAATCTGTTTGCCGGTAACTACATACTCAGCAACGAGACGCGCTGCTGCCGGAAGATTTTTCATCTCCTCAGGTTTTGGTAGATCAGCGAGTACCGGATTAAGAAATTTACATACTGCCTCGTCCCCTACCACCCCTCTTGTTTCAAGATATTCGATAAAAACAGCTGGAATTTGTGATAGTCTGTCAACCATATGGGGCTGGATTTTTTTATTCATGAATTTTATTTCTGAACCTGTTCTGCAAACCAGTTTTCAACAGTCTGGAGAATTTTGGGTTTATCGTCGACATCGAACCATCGCAGATTTTCTAGTTTAGCAAACCATGTATATTGTCTTTTAGCATATCTCCTGGTATCCCTGGCGAGAAGCCGTGCAGCCTCGGGCTTGGACCAGGAACCTTCAATATAATTAATAATATGTCGATATCCTATTGATCCGAACGCCTTTAAATTCCTGTCATAGCCCATGGCCAACAACTTTCGGACCTCATCCTCCAGCCCATTATCAAGCATTAAGTCGCAACGATTGTTGATCCTCTGGTAAAGTTTTTCACGATTGGTAGTTAATCCCAGTTGGAGTGTCTTGTGAAAAATAACCCCTTGGCTCTGCTTCTTATGGGATGCAATATGTTCTGACCAGGGTATTCCCGACACATGAAAAACTTCCAATGCCCGCAATAATCGCTGACTGTCATTCATGTTAATTCTTTTCGCGGAAATACAATCACATAATGATAGTTCTTCATGTAATTTAGACGAACCTTCGTTGAGTAATCTATCCTTTAACATCCGCCTTGTTGCTTCGTCAACAGGGACGCCTGGAAAGATACCTTCAAACAAGGCTCTCAGATAAAGCCCTGTTCCTCCGGTCAACAGTGGTATTTTGCCTCGCGAGTGAATGTCGCGTATGGCATGCAATCCATCGATTGCAAATCTTGCTGCATCGTAATTTTCATCCGGTTCAATGATATCTATGAGGTGGTGCGGGATCTCAGAACGTTCACTCATTGATGCTTTTGCCGTACCAATGTCCATATGCTTATAAACCTGCATGGAATCGACGCTGACGATCTCGCAATCATATCGGCGAGCAAGCGTTAAAGAAAGATCTGTTTTGCCGATGGCTGTTGGGCCGACCAGAACCAGACAGGGTTTTTTGACTATTTCAGCTGTCACGGTTCCTCTGTAAATGTGAAGGAGGTGGCAAGCTTTGTCGCACGTTTTAAACCCACTCCTTTAAGATTTTGGAGATCGAGCTCATTTTTGAATGGGCCAATTCGCTGACGGTACATAATGATTTTTTCAGCCAAAGATGGTCCTACCCCTTGAACACTCATAAGCATATTTTTGTCCGCACTGTTAATTGGAATCAAATTAAAAAAGAAAGGTGTAAATTTTGCGGGGATAGAAACATGTTCCCGGCTAGAATCTGCAGGAAAATTTTTGATAACAATTTTGTTTAGAGGATCGAGGCACAACTGCTCTGAATTATTTTGACCAGTGTTTCCATGTAAAAATATCCAGTGGCGAGCGCAAGAAAAATCAAAAAGTAGCAGGCCGGATATAAAAAAAATCAATATTGCTATACGTCCGTCTCTTAAATTACCCTTTGACTCTTTCAAATTAAATCACCACTTCCACCAAATAATCAGCACAGTTATCCTCTGTATCTTCTGAATTTCAAAAATTAAGTTAACATTCATCCGCCAACAATGCCAATGCAACGTTCAGGGCCTTTCAAGCAGATCGTTATATTTTTTTCGTTGTTTTCGTCTTGCGTAATGAGTATAAACCATATTCCCTTAAGTACTTATAATCCTACGGTAGCATCCTGACATGAACAAACCTCATCCTTTCAATATAGTTCTGGTGGAACCTGAAATTCCCCCAAACACCGGTTCTATAGCCAGACTGTGCGGAGCAACCAATTCAATACTGCATTTAATACATCCTCTCGGTTTTTCAACAGATGATAAACACCTCAAACGTGCCGGTCTTGATTATTGGCAACATGTTGACATTAGACATTGGGAGAGCCTTGATGTCTTTCTACTGGCTCAAAAGGAACTCGAACTCTTTTTCTTTACCACTAAAGTTACTAGAGTATACAGTTCAGCCCAGTTTAAGCCAGGTTGTTTTTTAGTTTTTGGAAAGGAGACCAAAGGCTTACCCGAAGACATACTCCGCTTGTACGAGGACAGGTGCTATACTCTGCCTATGGCGAATCCCAATATCCGAAGTTTGAATCTTGCCATGACTGCCGGGATAGTCTTATATGAGGCAGTTAGGCAATGCCCGTCCAAATAAGAAATAATTTGCCGATAAATTTTATACGTTATAATTGATCCCTTAAGCATTTTCCAATTTAAAAACCTACAACAGGAGAAATTAACATGGCTGATCGTGTATTTAATTTTAGTCCGGGACCTGCAACTCTTCCCTACGATGTCCTGCAGAAAGCAGGTCGGGAGGTGGTTAATTTTCAGGAAACCGGTATCGGTCTTATTGAAATCAGTCACCGTTCGAAAGAATTTATGGCTGTAGCCGACGAAACCGAAGCGTCGCTGCGAGAGCTGATGCAAATCCCAGATAACTATAAGGTTTTGTTTTTGCAGGGCGGAGCCTCAAGCCAATTTTTCATGATCCCCATGAATCTTTTAGGTAAAGGAAAGAAAGCCACCTACCTTAACACCGGTACCTGGTCGAAAAAAGCGATCAAAGAAGCACAGCTTTTTGGCGAAATTGAAGTGGCGTTCTCAAGTGAGAAAGACAGTTTCAATAGAGTACCTAAGCAAAATGAATATATAGTTGGAGAAGATTCAGAATATCTCTATTACGTATCAAATAATACCATTTACGGCACCGAGTTTGCCGATCTGCCAAAAACAGATAAAATGCTTATTAGTGACATGAGTTCCGATATCCTTTCACGACCTGTGGATGTCTCTAAATTTGGTATTATCTTTGCCGGCGCCCAAAAAAATCTTGGTCCCGCTGGAGTAACAATTGTCATCATTCGTGAGGATCTTCTTGAGAGAACTCCAACAAACACCCCAACCATGCTGAGCTACAAAACCCATGCCGATAAAGGGTCTATGTTCAATACCCCACCGTGTTTTTCTATTTATGTCGTCGGCGAGGTGTTAAAATGGCTGAAACAACAAGGTGGGGTCGAGGCAATTGAAAAAATAAACAGAATAAAAGCAGGCCTTCTCTATGCCGCGATTGATGGCAGTGACTATTACCGAGGGCATGCTGAAAAAGAATCGCGATCGTTGATGAATATCACTTTCAACTTGCCTACTCCGGAACTTGAAGCAAAATTTATTGCTGAAGCGACTGCAATCGGACTCAATGGACTCAAAGGACATCGCTCAATTGGAGGATGTCGTGCCTCCATTTACAATGCATTTCCAGTTGAAGGCGTTGTCAAATTAGTTGAGTTTATGAAAGATTTCGAAGCAAAAAATAAGGTGGACTAAAACGTCTTGTTATGAATTATGCAGGCAATGTCATCCGACCGCCCAGTGAGGCAAACGCAATAATCCTCCAGGTGACGGTCGGATGTTCTTATAATAAATGTACCTTTTGTGGTGCCTATAAGGAAACCCCTTTCCGACTCAAATCGCAAGGCACGATTGAAGCAGACCTCGAGTTCGCAAAACAATATTGCCGTCATCAAAATCGTGTATTCCTGGCTGATGGCGACGTACTTATCTTGTCTCAGAAAAGACTTGTTCAGCTTATCGTCAAAATACGCAGACATCTCCCTTGGATAACCAGAATTTCACTCTATGGAAACGCAAGGGCCATACGAGGCAAAAGCAGTAGTCAATTATTGGAACTGAAAGATATGGGATTGGATCGTGTGTATATGGGCCTCGAGAGCGGTTGCGACATGGTTCTGCAATATGTCAGAAAAGGGGAAACGGCAGCAACGATGACAACTGCAGGCAGAAAAATCAGGGAAGCGGGAATTTTTCTCTCGGTCACTACCCTTCTCGGTCTTGGGGGGGTTGCATTATCGTTTCAACATGCCCTTGATACAGCAGAAGTCTTGAACTGGATGGAACCAAACCAGATTGCCGCTCTAACCTTGATGCCTTTGCAGAATACTGCTCTTGGCAGAGAGATGATGGCAGGCAAATTCATCATGCCGACTTCCTTTCAAATTTTAAAGGAACTTCATCTGCTTATTTCCCATTTTGGAAACATGAAATGTCAATTTCACGCCAATCATGCCTCAAATTATTTGCCCCTTGCCGGTCGGCTGCCAAGAGATAAAAATGCTTTTCTCGAGACCATAAAAAAAGCCTTGGAAGGAACTAGACCTCTCGTCCCTGATTACAGGAGAGCATTATGAATCTTTTGCCAAAAACAGACCTGAAGAATTTCACTCAGGAAGGTTTGATTGAGTATGTTGAGAATCTAGGGCAACCCGCCTTTCGGGGCAGGCAAATAATGGGATGGTTGTATCGGCCTGGGGTCACAGAGTTTTCGCAAATGACAGATCTTGCCAAAGTCCTCAGAAATTTGTTAGAAGAAAATGCCTGTATTTCAAGCTTCTCGAACACCATTATAGAAAAAGCAGCTGATGGCTGTGTAAAATTTGGTTTCAGACTAAGCGATGGACATATCATCGAATCTGTACTCATCCCGGAACCGGATAGAAACACTCTTTGTATTTCTTCTCAGGTAGGCTGTGCCATGGGATGCAGCTTCTGTCTTACGGGCACCATGGGTTTTGTGAGAAACCTTACCGCAGGAGAAATTGTTAATCAGATATGTGGTGTGAGGGACTATCTCCTGGACCAGCCGCCGGAAAGTCTCATCGGTCCCGACAGGGTGACCAATGTTGTCTATATGGGAATGGGAGAGCCGCTTAATAATCTTGAAAATGTTCTCTCCTCCCTCTCTATCATAATGGAACAGAAGGGTCTCGATGTATCGAGCAGGAAAATTACCGTTTCTACTTGCGGAATAGTACCTAAAATCAAGGTCTTCGGAGAAATGACTACAGTCAATCTAGCTATTTCACTGCACGCTGTAACTGATGAGGTTCGAAGCAGATTGATGCCGGTGAACAATCGATATTGCCTGGATGAACTGCTGGATGCATGCCGTGATTTTCCCATGCCTAAAAGAAAAAGAATAATGTTTGAGTATACGCTATTGAAAGATATCAATGACTCAGATAAAGATGCCATTGAGTTGGGACGGAAACTTAAAGGAATTCCCTGCAAAATAAACCTGCTTCCATATAACGAATCTCCACAACTTCCGTTTGAAAGCCCCAGTAGACAACGACTACTGGCTTTCCAAAAGATACTTATCGAAGCGCACTACACAGTATTTATCAGAAACAGCCGGGGCACTGACATCTCTGCTGCTTGTGGTCAATTGGCAACAGGAGAGCGGTGATATCCCCCTGCCTTTCCAGAAAAATTATTTCTCTTTAACAAAATCCAGGCCACGCTGCCAGCCAAGGGAGCTCTTAATTGAGCACCCCTTGGGAGGAAAGGACAAGGAAATCTATTTTATCACATTGCAGGTTTTAAACCGTAACTTCGGTAAGCCAGAAATCATGAAGATTGCAAAAACTGGTCACATGTATCTTTCCCTTGTAGCCTGCTGGCAATTCATAACTGGATTCAGGCTTATCGGCAGGAGTGAAAGTTGCGGCTCCTACAAAGGTTCCATTTTCAAGAACAAGTGTGTGTCTTACAATAAAGTGGGCGTCGGACATCGGGTGGTTTGTGACCACGTCGACTTTGGAGCCGCTTATGGTTACCTGCGGGACATGAATGCCCTCTTTGCCTGCCCATTTTCCAGGATTGTCCTTAGTGAAGATGATATTGGTGTATTCGGTGGTGCCTGCTGAAAAGGCAAGGGGGACGGATGTGAATGCAATTAGTGAGGCGGCGGCAGCTGTCTTGAGAAAAATGCGTCGGTCATGCATGGCGTTCCTCCTTCTGAATAATTGATGAAAGTTAACGACAAGTAAAAGCAGTCTCCTTTGACACATATTATTACCGGAAGCACAGAGTAGAATTTACCTCTCTAGCTAATAAAATGCTCACTTTTTTTGAAATTCTTCAGCGTATATTCATCGAATAGATTAACAGCTTGATGCCAAAACCAGCGTAAGAGATCTGTAACCAGCAAGAGATAGTCGATACCTGAACTAGATGCCGTAAAGAAAAATTATGTTGATACAACCTAAAAGAAAACCCAGCAGTGCCCCAAAAAGGTTGATATATTTAAACTGTTCTTCCATAATCGACAGTAAAAGTCCTTCAAGTTTTAAAATATCAAGAGAATTAACCTTTTCCGTTACAATTTTGCGGATATTTAACGATTGAACCAACCCGGGAACTTCGTTTTCAAGCATTGTTGAGGCAACTTTTTGCAGAGATCTCGACCAACCCTCTCTCACTCCCCCAGGAACAAGCCTGGCAAGTTTTCCTATTCGTTTCTGCAGGAGCGATTCCATAAGAAAATCTACCAGATAATCGATAGTTTTTAGGGAATTATTAGCTTGAAGAAGCGTTTGAATTTCCTTTTTGATCCAATCCTTGCCCGAGAGCATAGACTGCTCCCCAAGTAAATCGACGAGCACCTTGCGCATGCTTATGGAACCTGAATCGATATGATTCTCTATGTTTGTTTTGAACATGGAGATGAAAGTCGCGCTTACTTCCTCGCCTCTTATCAACAACAAGAGCTGTTTTGTGCATTGGGAGCAAAATTCTTCAATAGCATTTTCATTTTCTGCTTTGATAAAGGCAACAATCGGCTTTTTTGAAAATTCCAGACTTCTCTCTCTTAAAATGGTTGCCACACGGTCTTGAACTTTTTCTGACTGGAGCCAGGCTATGATGTCATCGTTTTTTTCAATGAGATATTCCTGGATTTTTTCTTCCACCATCGCCATCGGCAGAAACCCCCGAACCATATCAGCCATAGAGCCAAGGGAATTTATAAAGTTATCAACACCACCACAAGCACCTTGAATAATTTTTTCACGTACATCAGGCTCGCTGACAATCACTGCAATTTTACTGAGAAAGGTCGGCACTTGTTTTTCTATCATTGCTATAAACAACTCCTGTATGGAGGCCGGCAGGATATCCGAAAGTGATTTTTCCTGCTGGAGAGTGCTGTATACCTTCTGGTGAACAAAATCTTCTACCCATTGCTCCATTGCCTCGCTTTCAAACATTCTGGAGATATTTTTTTCTAAAAAGTGATAGGTCTTCTCTCGGTTGGCACCTGTTATGATTGAACTGATTTCCTGCTCAAGAAAGTGACTGAGTTGATTATCAACTGCCTTACCCACTGTCTCGATAAATTCCTCAGAATGAATGAAACAATGAATCTGTTCTTTTAACTGAAACCGTATAGTTTTGGTGCCGATATCAAAATATACTTTGAATTTAGCCGGGATGGTTGAGGCGAGATCGCCGAAATCTTTTTGCATGATACCCTCTACCCTTTCCTGGATGAGAGCATATAAATGGTTCTGGAATACCTCTTGCTGCAACCCTCTACCGATTACCTCGCTGGTCAGCAGATGATCACCAACCACCTCCCCCATGTTCATTGCGAGTTCTGCTCTTTTTGAAGGAATGACCCCTGGTGTCATTGGCATCCTGATCCTGCCTATTTTCCACGCCTTCAAGGGGCGGAACAGCATCTTGATAGCAATTCGATTGGTTACATAACCGATAAAAGCACCAACAACCGGTGGAGTCAGATACTTCACATAGGGAATCAGGTCAGGTGAAAGATAAGACATATTGCTCTAACTCCAAAGGATTATTAACTATTATATCTGCTTTATGTGCAGTTAATTCCTGAATACTCCGAAATCCCCAGGAAACTCCGGCCGTACCCATCCTGGCTGCTCTTCCGGTCATAATATCTACACCTGAATCGCCGACAAACAGTGTCTGCTGCGGGAGAGCACCAAATTTTGCTGCAATCTCAAGGGCAACCTTTGGATCAGGTTTTTTAGGAAATCCATCTCGCTGTCCATATACAATGGGAAACAAACCACGTGGGAAAAATTCATCAACAAAAAGTTTTGTGAATCTGTGAGGTTTGTTGGATAGAATCGCCAGCATAACATCATGCTTTTTCAGCGCGGACAACATATCATTAATGCCATCGTATGGGCAACTATTTCTCTTCCAATTTTGTGAGTATAGTTCAGTGAATAAGTCACAACACTGTTGAAGAGCTTTTTCTCCTGTTCCGACAGGCGTAATTTTCTGCATGAGCACTTGCAGACCATCGCCAATAAATGTTTTAAAAGCAGGCGCAGGGTGTGTAGGAAAACCGTTGCACTCCAGCACTTCGTTACAGGTAGCGGCAAGGTCGTCAAGAGTATCAAGAAGAGTGCCGTCAAGGTCAAAAATTAATGATGAATATGACATCTTTCATAGTAGTTAGAGAAATTTAGGGCTCGATTTAATTCGCTTATTAGATAAACACCGTCAAAGTAAAAAACAATATGACAATGGCAGAAAAAAAACCAACTTTTTTCTTTTCTTTTTGGTAAAGTTTTATATTATCTATCCTATCGAAAAATTACATCCACTCATAACTTTTCACCGAAGGTGTGCTTATGTGGTTCGTCAGGTTTGTGACTTCTTCTATTGGTAAGAAATTTTTAATGGCGGCTACAGGGTTGCTGTTGTTTTTATTCCTTTGTTCTCACGCCGCAGGCAATGCAACAATTTTCATGAGTAGTGAAGTTTTTCAGAGTTACGCCGATGAACTTCACAGTCACCCGCTCATCGTTCTGGTCTTTAGCTTCTCACTGCTCCTGATTTTTCTGACCCATATTGTCGTCGGGCTATTTCTCTTCTATGAGAACCGCCAGGCAAGAAATTCCAGGTATGCAGTGACCACCCGGGTTGTCAAAAATTCATTTGCCTCTGCAACCATGCCCTATACGGGACTATTCATTCTGGTTTTTGTCATTGTTCATGTTTTCGGTTTTACATTTTCCCCTGAAGATTCTCTCATATCTGTTACCGTTAAAGAACGCTTGAGCAATTTCTTCTACGCATTCTTTTACATACTTGCCTTCATAGTCCTGACCATCCATCTCAGTCATGGTTTTTGGAGCATGTTGCAGACGGTTGGTGTGAACCATCCTCGCTACAACGAGCTAATTGGCCGACTTACAATTATTATTCCACTGTTTTTCCTATTAATCTTTGGTGGCATTGCGTTCTACTTCATGTCCGGACTTGGGGCTTCGTTTTAATAGAAATCAAGCTGAGGATATGAAAATACTCGTATTTGGACGAATGTAAGGAAATTCACAAAAAGAAACTAGCCAAGGTTTTAAAAATATGGAACTCAATTCACGTGTCCCTTCCGGCCCTCTCGAAGAAAAATGGAATAGTCACCGTTTTTCCGACAAACTGGTTAACCCTGCCAATAGAAGAAAATACACTGCAATAGTCGTTGGAACCGGTCTTGCCGGGGCATCCGCATCGGCTACACTAGCCGAACAGGGATACCAGGTTAAAACATTTTGCATCCAGGACAGCCCAAGGCGTGCCCACTCAATCGCCGCCCAGGGAGGTATCAACGCTGCGAAAAATTATCAAAATGATGGCGATTCAGTGCATCGTTTGTTCTACGACACTATCAAAGGTGGCGATTTTCGCTCAAGAGAAGCAAATGTCCATCGGCTGGCAGAGATTAGCACTGAGATCATTGATCAGTGTGTTGCCCAGGGCGTTCCTTTTGCGCGTGAATATGGTGGCACTCTGGCCAACAGGTCCTTTGGCGGAGCACAGGTTTCCAGGACCTTTTATGCCCGGGGACAAACTGGTCAACAGCTGCTCATAGGTGCGTATGGTGCTCTTTGCAGGCAGATACACGTGGGAAAGGTTAAGATGTTCCCCCGCAGAGAAATGATGGATCTGGTAATTGCCGATGGCAGAGCCAGAGGAATTACAACCCGAAATATTATAACCGGAGAAATTGAGAGTTTTTCGGCTGATGTGGTCATTCTCGCCACAGGTGGCTATGGAAACGTATATTTTCTCTCAACAAATGCAATGGCGTCTAACGTTACGGCAGCATGGCGAGCACACAAACGAGGTGCAGGGTTTGCCAATCCTTCATTTGTGCAGATTCATCCAACATGTATCCCGGTCCACGGTGATTATCAGTCAAAACTTACCTTGATGAGCGAAAGTCTTCGTAATGACGGCAGGGTTTGGGTGCCAAAGAAGAAAGACGATACCCGCAAGCCTGCCGATATTCCTGAAGCTGATCGCGATTATTACCTTGAAAACAAATATCCGAGTTTTGGCAATCTTGTCCCTCGTGATGTCGCCTCCAGAAACGCAAAGGAACAATGTGATTTAGGAAAAGGCGTCGGTGGAACCGGCCTGGCTGTTTACCTTGATTTTTCCGAAGCCATAAAGCGGGACGGTAAGGAAACTATCTTTAAAAAATATGGCAATCTCTTTCAGATGTATGAAAAGATAACAGACAGTAACCCTATGCTGGAACCGATGATGATTTACCCCGCTGTCCATTACACCATGGGCGGACTCTGGGTTGATTACGATCTGATGACTACAATTCCTGGTCTGTTTGCCATTGGGGAATGTAATTTTTCCGACCATGGAGCCAACCGGTTGGGAGCCAGCGCGCTGATGCAGGGACTGGCCGATGGATATTTTGTTATCTCAACGTCTATAGCGAATTATCTTGCAACCAATACATTGGACGGAGTCAGTGAACATGACAGTTCTTTTATAGCTTCTAAGCGTGAAGTCGAAGATAGGATTTCAAAACTTCTCAAAAACAGCAGCGATGGTCCCGCAGGTAAATTTACGGTTGATGAGATTCACAAAGAACTCGGTAAACTGATGTGGGATAACTGTGGAATGGCCAGAAACAGACATGATTTGGAAAAGGCGTTAGAAGAATTACCAGGTATCAGACAAAAATTCTGGGATTATGTCTACATTCCAGGAACAAAAAAAGACATTAATCAGTCATTGGAAAGAGCCGGCCGTGTCGCCGATTTTTTGGAATTTGCTGAAATAATGATTCGTGATGCACTCGCCAGGGAAGAGTCTTGCGGCTGTCATCTCAGGGAAGAAAGCCAGACAGAAGAAAATGAAGCAAAACGGGATGATGCTAACTATTCGCATGTTTCCGTCTGGGAGCATGTCGGCGAGGATAAACAGCCGGTAATGCATAAAGAACCACTTACTTTCGAATTTGTGACCCCCAGTCAGAGAAGTTATAAGTAAGACTCCCGATGAAAACGGAGACTTTAAACCGAACTCTTAAGGTATAGACATCATGAGCAGCATTAACTTGACGCTGAAGATCTGGCGACAACCGAATAGTGACGCATTGGGCAATCTGGAAACGTATATTCTCGATTCCATCAGCACGGATATGTCTTTCCTCGAGATGCTTGATGTGCTTAATGAAAAACTCACTAAGGAAGGAAAGGATCCTGTAGCCTTTGACCATGATTGTCGCGAAGGTATTTGCGGAATGTGTGGTGCAATTGTTGATGGAGTCGCCCATGGTCCTGAAAAGGAAACCACTCTCTGCCAGTTGCACATGCGACATTTTGAAAGTGGGGACACTATAGTTATAGAGCCTTTTCGGTCGAGAGCTTTTCCGATTAAAAAAGATTTGCTTATAGACCGTTCTGCACTTGATCGCATTATTCAATCGGGTGGATATGTCTCGGTTAATACCGGGGGGACTCCAGATGGGAACAGTATTCCCATTTCATCCCAGCAAGCTGAGCTGGCAATGGACGCCGCTACATGTATTGGCTGTGGAGCTTGTGTTGCAAGCTGTCCAAATGGTGCCGCAATGCTCTTTACCGGTGCAAAAATTTCTCAACTTTGCCTGCTTCCTCAAGGCCAGGTTGAACGAAAGGAACGCTCTCTGGCAATGGTAGCGCAAATGGACAAAGAAGGATTTGGTAACTGTACCAATGCCAAAGAATGTGAAGCTGTCTGTCCCAAGGGAATTTCTATTCGAAATATAGCAAGGCTTAACAAAGAATATCTTAAAGCTATGTTCTCCGAGGGGTAAATCACAATTTTATTTTAATTTTTACCGACAACAAAACCTGTTCAGTACTTACGTTGCACTGGACAGGTTTTGTTGTTATAAAATTCAATCCAGGCCTGCCGCTCTTGTAGTTTTTCTTTAAGCTGGGTATCTTTTTCAATATGTCCTTTGATGTCATTATTGTCGGTGCCGGACCTGGTGGTTTGGCATGCGCGGAAATCACTGCCTCTAAAGGACTAAAAACTCTGGTCCTGGAACGAAAACGAACACAAGGGAAAAAAGTTTGTGCTGGAGGAGTAACCTGGAATGGTCTGGTTAAGAAAGTTCCTCTTGATATCTTTGAAAGACAATTTGATACCCAATATATTTTCACCAGATCCCAGAGGGCAATTGTTTCTGCTCCGACACCGATAATCGCAACTGTAAACCGTGTTAAGCTCGGAGAGCAGATGAGTGATAAGGCGCTACAGGCGGGAGCTGAAATACGTCTTGGGTGCCAGGTGACATCGATCGATGGAAACGAAATTACCTTTTTGGATAAAACTACCAGGAAAATGGTGCAACATCAGTTTGCATTTCTTGTAGGTGCTGATGGATCATCCTCTATTGTCAGGAGATATCTAGGTCTTCCTGTACGTGATATTGGTGTAGGCATTAATTATCAGTTGCCTGGAAATTATGCCAATATGGAGTGGCATCTTGATAATTCATTATTTTCCAGTGGTTACGCCTGGGTCTTTCCTCATGAAGAAACAGTATCCATAGGAGCATATGTCGATGCCAGGGTGATGAAAGCTAAAAAACTAAAGGAAAACCTTCTTAAATGGAGCGAGAAGGCAGGTTATCCGCTGTCTCAATATAAGGGGGAAGCCGAATTTATCAATTTTGACTATCGGGGCTACCATTTTAATAATATATTTCTCATTGGCGACGCTGCCGGGCTTGCCTCGGGATTGACGGGAGAAGGAATATATCCTGCGATAATTTCCGGAGAGGCTGTGGCGAGAACAATTGTTAATCCTCTCTCTATTCCTCTAGAATTTAACAAAATGATAAGGAATCATACCAGACATAGAAAAATGGTAACCATCCTTGGAAGAAACAAATATCTTTCGATACTTCTCGCAGAGCTCATTACCTTTTGTTTGAAAAAAAAATTCATTGATTTTAGCGCGGTAGAAATGGCTTCCTAAAAATTACATGAAGGACATATGCCCTTTAGAAAACACAGATGAATCATGAATCAGAAAAAAAGCACTAAACTACTTATCGGCAATTCTCTTTTTGTCATTATTTGTGCTGGTATCCTTCTCTTTCTCTTTAATGCTCCTAAGGAGACAACCTCCCCTCTTCCCCATGATGACATCCATAACCGTTTCTATTCAATCAAAGATAAAAAGGAGGCAGAAAAATTTTGCCTCGACTGCCATGAACAAGACAAAGAGGCCCCGCTGCCAGATGGGCACCCACCTAAATACCGCTGTCTATTTTGTCACAAAAGACTCTAATTGTTGAGTGGCTTAAATTCATTTTTTGAGTAGGTTCCTGTGGGGGTGTCAGCTGATATTATACACTTTTAGAAACTATCTCATGAACGTTACTCGAAAGATCTTGTACGCCCAAAATTCCAACAAGCTCCTGGTGCATCAGTTTTTGGCGCTCATGATCATAACGTCTCCAACTCACCAGAGGTGACACCAGGCGAGCGGCAATTTGTGGATTTATTGAATTAAGTTCCTGTATTTTTTCTGCAAGAAATCGATACCCCGCCCCACTCTTATCGTGAAATCGCACATGATTGTTGGAACAAAACACCCCAATGAGCGCTCTGACTTTATTCGGATTCGACATAGAAAATGATGGATTTGCAGTTAGATGAATGACATTATCTAATGTATTTTCGAGAAATGACAGAGCTTGTAGGCTAAACCATTTATCGAGCACTAAAGGGTCACCCACCCACTTTTTATAAAAATCCGCAAACGCATCATTTTTAATCTCGTTGTTCAGATTGACCAGATTGGATAGCGCCGCCATTGTATCGGTCATGTTGATAGCCTGTTGATACTGCTTATAACAAAGATCCTGGATTTCTATCGGGAGTGGGTCCAGAGCCATAAGATACCCAAGGGAAACATTTTTGAGACTCCTCCTGCCAATGGCTTCAGGTGTGATGGAATAGGTGCCGATGTCAAGGTTATCATGGAAAAGGGTGAGAAACTGTTCCTTGTTTCTGAGAGCCAATTCTCTCTTCAGTACTTGTCTTGCATCGTGTAGTGCGTCGGGGTCAATGATATCCATTTCCTGAGCTAAAGTAGTTTCCGAAGGCAACTGCAGGGAGAGGGCAAGAAGAGCAGGATCTTCAATCTTTCCTTTTATGCTTTCAGATACTGCATCGAGAAACAGTTCTTCAATTGACGGTTGCCGGTTGTCTTGAAATTGTTTTGCTATTTCCAGTATTGTCTCCCCTGCCAGACGGTTTGCAGCATCCCATCGATTAAAAAGGTTTGAATCTGTTCGGATGAGCAGCGAGAGTTCTTTTCTGGATTGAAAACTTTCAACCCTGACGGGAGCCGAAAAATCTCTCAGGAAAGACACAACTGGTTTCTCTTTAATGTTCTGGAAAGTAAAAAGCTGCTCTTTCTCACATAACTGCAAAACAGCATCCCCGTCAGGAGTGTCCAATAAATCATTTCCATTTACCCCAAGAAGCCCAACAGAGACAGGCATATGAAATGGTTCTTTTGTCGTTTGGCCTGGAGTTGCCGGGCAGCTCTGCCTGATAAGGAGCCGATATTCTTCATTGTCCTCTTGCCATTCACCTTGTACATGCAAAACAGGGGTTCCAGACTGACTGTACCAGTTCTTAAATTGTTCAAGATCAACTCCAGAAGCATCACTCATAGCAGCAGCAAAATCATCACAGGTGACCGCCTGCCCATCGTGTCGGCTGAAGTAAAGGTCAATTCCCTTGCGAAACAGCTTTGGGCCCAAAAGAGTACGCATCATGCGTATAACTTCAGCCCCTTTGTTGTAGATGGTGGTGGTGTAAAAATTATTAATTTCCTGATAAGAATCCGGGCGAACCGGATGAGCCATTGGACCAGCATCCTCTTTAAATTGAAAATTCCTTAAAATTCTGACATTCTCGATTCTCTTTACACTGCGTGAATTCATATCAGACGAAAATTCCTGGTCACGAAATACAGTTAACCCTTCTTTCAGGCTAAGTTGGAACCAGTCTCGACAGGTAACCCTGTTACCTGTCCAATTATGGAAATACTCGTGGCCAATAACCCCTTCAATCCCAAGATAATCCTGATCAGTTGCCGTCTCCGGGGTCGAGAGAACGAATTTGGAATTAAAAATATTCAACCCCTTATTTTCCATGGCACCCATGTTGAAATCATCAACGGCTACAATCATGAAGATGTCAAGATCATATTCAAGACCATAAATATCTTCATCCCAGCGCATGGCTTTTTTCAGTGAAACCATGGCATGGCCACATTTATCTCTGTTTCTTTCTTCAACAAATATTTTAAGAGCTATAATCCGACCAGATTGTGTGACAAACTCATCCTCAATACTCACAAGTTTCCCAGCCACTAATGCGAAAAGATAACTCGGTTTGGGAAAGGGATCTTCCCAAACGGCAAAGTGGCGATTACCATCCAGTTCTCCATTCTCAATCATATTTCCATTTGAGAGCATAACCGGACATGCCAGCCTGTCTGCCTCTATCCGTGTTGTAAATTTGGTCAGAATATCAGGTCGATCCGGATAATAGGTTATTTTTCTAAAACCTTCCGGTTCACATTGGGTGCAATAGTTCCCACTTGAGCGATACAGGCCTTCCAGGGAAGTATTTTTATCCGGATAGATGGTGGTTATGATTTCCAGGGTGAATTCTTGAGGTAACTTAGTAAGTCGAAGTGTTTTATCATCAACCTGATATGTATTTTCACTGAGTTGAATTCCATTAACACTCACTGCAAGTAATTCCAGCTTTTCACCAAACAGCACAAGGGGGACATTTTTTCGGGCATTTGACTTCGGGTTTCTCAAATATTTGCCTTTGGCCGTCACAACAGTTTTTTGATCGAACAGTTGAAATGTTAACTCAAACTGTTCAATAATATAATCATATATTGTATAGGCATTTCGATAGATCGTGCCAGATTGTTGAATTTTCATACTATAATCCCTTTTGCTATTTAGATCGACAAAGTGAGTTGCCGGTTGACAGTCCCTGTCATTCAATTATATTTACAGCTCCACTCTGATAATTATTTAATGTTGAATAACGTAACCCCTTTTATCCATAAAACAACTGAGAAACAAATACATGATTAAAATCAATGAGAATTATCTAAAGTTGCAGGCTTCCTATCTTTTTTCTGATATCGCCAAACGGGTAGCTGCTTTTCAAAAGAGCAACCCGGACAGGAATATTATCAAACTCGGCATCGGCGATGTAACGAAAGGATTAACGCCCACTTGTATCAAGGCCTTTCATGACGCAGTGGACGAAATGGCCGATGATACCAGCTTTAGAGGATATGGACCTGAGCAAGGGTACGATTTTCTTCGCCAGGCGATTGCCGTCAACGATTTCCAAAGTCGGGGAGCTGATATTTCCCCCGATGAAATCTTTGTCAGCGATGGTGCAAAGTGCGATACAGGCAACATTCAGGAGCTTTTCAGCCAGGATATTAAAATAGCCATTCCTGATCCGGTTTATCCGGTATACCTGGATACCAATGTAATGGCTGGAAGAACCGGTACATTTGATGAAGGGAGATACCAGGGACTTGTCTATCTCGACAGCACCAAAGAAAATAAATTTGTGCCGGCACTTCCCATCGAAAATGTTGATCTGATCTATCTCTGTTTTCCAAATAACCCAACCGGATCTACCATTTCAAAGGCTGAGCTGAAGACATGGGTCGATTATGCCAGAACACACAAAGCACTTATTTTATTTGATGCCGCTTACGAGGCCTTCATTCGGGATGAATCTTTACCAAAGTCCATTTACGAAATAGAAGGTGCCAGAGAGGTCGCTATTGAGTTCCGCAGCTTTTCCAAGAGTGCTGGTTTCACCGGAACTCGGTGCGCGTATACCGTCGTTCCGAAAGAATGTGCTGCTTATGACAATTCGGGTAATAAACACTTCATTCATGGGCTCTGGAACAGACGCCACTGCACAAAATTTAACGGCGTTTCCTATCCTGTTCAGCGCGCGGCGGAAGCTGTCTACAGTGTGGAGGGGAAAGCTGAGACCAAGGCTTTAATCGATTATTATATGGCAAACAGTGCTGTTGTCTGCAAGACAATGGATAAATTGGGATATGATTATGTAGGTGGTAAAAACTCTCCCTATATCTGGATAGATGGCAGGATGGACTCCTGGAAGTTTTTCGATATGCTTCTTCATAAAGCCGGAGTGGTTTGTACGCCCGGTGCGGGATTTGGTAAATGTGGAAGCGGATATATTCGCATTTCAGCATTCAACAGTCATGAAAAGGTAACAGAGGCGATGAAGAGAGTAACAGAAGCGCTTACCGATTGAGTGCATATGTTTTAAATGGGACTCAATAAGAATCCTTATTGAGTCCTGCTTTTTGAACTGCACGCATAGCCTGTCATCCGAGGGAAGAACCGCTGGTCTCAATTCTCATAAATAAAGCGAGCTAATCTGAAGACACAACAGCCGGGCTAAAATGCACACTTTCCTTGATTCCCTTTAACTCAATACAGTTGGCAGCACCGTATTTCTTTATCCAGAGTATTACTCCTTCAACCAATCTTTCAGGGGCGGAAGCGCCGGCGGTAATTCCTATTCTTGCTTTACCAGAGATCCATGCAGGGTCAAGATCATTATAATCGTCAATAAGATACGTTTCCACGCCACACTGGAGGCCAACCTCTCTTAATCTATTTGAATTGGAACTGTTTTTCGAGCCAACCACAAAAATCAGATCAGTTTTCTCTGCCAGCTGCTTGACGGCATCTTGTCGATTTTGCGTAGCAAAACAGATATTGGATTTGGGTCCTTTGATTTTGGGGAATCGCTTTGATAAAATGTCCAGAATGCCGCTCAGATCACTTTTACAAAGTGTTGTCTGGGTAACATAGGCGACTTTTGCACTATCGCTGACTGTTATATTCTCAGCTTCGGATTCATTGGCAACAATGTGTACTCTGCCGCTGACCCTTCCTGCAGCCCCTTCAACCTCGGGATGTTTATGGTGTCCATTGATAATAACGTCGTAACCCAACAAGTGATATTTTTCGATCATTCTATGAACACTGCTCACCAAAGGACAGGTGGCATCAACTGTCCGCAGTCCTAATTCCTTAGCTCGATTTTCGATAGCCAGGGAAACGCCGTGAGCACTGAATATACATACTTCTCCCGGCGGAATATCCTGTAAGTTTTCAACAAACACAGCACCTGACTCTTCCAGCTCGAGAATAACATGTTTATTATGCACTATTTCATGCAGTACATAGACAGGCCTTCCGTATCGCTTGAGACTAAGCTTTACGGTTTCGATTGCCCTTTCCACTCCTGCACAAAAACCTCGTGGAGAAGCAAGATATATTTCAATTTTACTAGCCATTCTGTCCTTCGGTTCAATATCAACACATCAAAACAAAAAGATCCAGTAATGAAAGTAATAAACTTTATGATGAATAGAAACAAAAAAGGTCATCTCTCTAGTCCCGCAATGAACCGAAAGATGACCTTTTTGAAGAAATTATCGCTAACTTACTTAATAGCCCTGGATTTTATCAAGTAATTCAGGAAGAAAAAGTGATATTTGAGGTATATAGGTTATAAGAACAAGGAAAGAAAGAAGAACCAGCAACCAGGGCACACAAGCCTTTATTGCCCATCCGATACTATTTCCAGTAACTCCCGAAATAACAAAGAGGTTCAATCCGACAGGTGGCGTCAACATTCCAATTTCCATATTGACAACCATGATGATACCAAGATGGATCGGATCAATTCCCAGTTTCACCGCAATGGGGAACAAAATTGGTGCCATAATAAGGATAATGGCTGACGGCTCCATGAAGTTTCCGGCAATGAGCAGCAGTATGTTCACTACAATGAGAAACATCCAGGGGTCCAGACCCCACTGTACTATCATTTCTGCAATATGATGCGGAATACGCTCAGTGGTTAAAACATGGGCAAAGAGCATGGCATTGGCGATGATAAAAAGGAGCATAATACTCACTTTTGAGGCATCAAGAATGACCTTGTTGATTTCTTTATCGGTTATAATTTTGGGTAGAGTCAGGATAATATATTTGAGATTACGACCAATCATTGCTCCAAAATTCTCCCCATCCAGCTTCCATGGCTCGTTTTTGAGAGGGCCCATATCTCTGTATCCCCAAACCGCCACTCCAAAAGCATAAACTGCTGAAACAGCGGCGGCCTCGGTGGGACTGGCAATGCCACCATAGATTGCGCCCAGAACGATAACTATCAACATAAGCCCGCCGGTGGCACTAAACCCCGATGAAACGATTTCCTTCATGCCAACCCATGGTTGACGGGGAATTTTTTTGATGCGGGCGACAACATAGATAACAAGCATAAGCATAACGCCCATCAATATTCCAGGAAGGAATCCTGCCATGAACATGCGGGCGGCTGATACCTCCGTAGCAGCTGCATAGACAAGCATAACAATGGAAGGAGGAATCAGAATACCAAGAGTTCCGGCATTTCCTATTACACCGGCTGCAAATGATTCAGGATAGCCTGCCTTTACCATACCAACAATAACGATAGAGCCGATTGCAGCGACTGTCGCTGGAGATGATCCCGATACCGCTGCAAAAATCATGCAGGCTATTACCGAGGCCATGGCGATACCACCATGGATATGTCCTACCATACTCAGAGCAAATCTGATAATACGTTTTGCAACGCCACCAGTTGATAGGAAACTTGATGATAGAATAAAAAATGGTATAGCTAAAAGTGTATAGTGTTCAGAAAGTGATTCAAATAATTTCAAGGCAATCGACGAAAGTGAGTCTCCTGAAAACATCAGGATAGTCCCTATACTGGAAAGACCAAGGGCAAGAGCGATGGGCATGCCGAGCATCATACATCCAAAAAGCAGTATAAATAAAGCTGCAGTAGTCATTACCTTCCCCCTTCGTTCTTGATACTTTCTGCCAGTTCCATGCTGTCTTTTGCTTCATCGGAATGTTTAAATCCTTCAGCCTTGCCTGTAGCTAAGGACCAAAGAATTATAAGCAAACGAATAGTCAGGAAAATATAGCCGACCAATAACATTCCATGCGCCTGCCAGGCTGGAATCGGTATGTCTTCCAATTCAATCCCTATGAGTTTCATCTTCTCCAGATAGATATAACTACCATAGAGAATGAGCCCGCAATAGATGATTGCAAGAATTGCGGCAATACTTGAAAGTATTCTTTGCCCGACAACGGGAAAAAGTTTGACAAATGCGTCCATCCCAATATGGGACCCGACTTTTAATCCGTATGAGGCACCAAAGAGAACCATCCAGGCTGACATATGCAGCGTTAGTTCCTGCGTCCACATAAATCCGGCATTAAAGCCAAATCTCATGACCACGTCCAGAAAAACAAGTAAAGTAGTCGTTATCAGCAAAATGCAAATAATTGACTCTTCCGCACGATTAATAAATCGCATAAACATATTTTACCCCTTACGGACAAAAAGATGCCGACTGTTTCTTTAATAAGATAACAGCCGGCTCATTTACAGCCGATTCATTTACATATTAGACTTGTAAGCGGCGTCAATCATATCTTTGCCAATTTCTTTCTCAAACTGTTCCCACACCGGCTTCATAGCCTCAACCCACTGGCTTCTTTCAGCATCGGTAAGCACGATAATTTCAGACCGTTTGGAATCAATTATCTTCTGACGATCTTCCAGGTCTTTTTCTGCAGCAACTTTATTGCCGTAAGTAATTGCTTCCTTGACAATAGCCGTTAACTCAGGCCGAATATCCTCTGGAACGCTCATCCAGAATTCTTTGGATGTGACGATCATATAGTCAAGAAGTCCGTGATTGGATTCTGTGATATAAGGCTGAATCTCAAAGAATTTTTTTGAGTAGATATTTGAATAGGTATTTTCCTGACCATCAATAGCCTTTGTCTGAAGAAGAGTGAAAACCTCAGAAAATGGTTTTTTCAAAGGAGTTGCATTTATAGCCTGAAACTGGGCAGCAAGTACATCAGAGGTCATAATACGAAATTTGAGTCCGGCTGCGTCGGCTGGGACTTTTAATGGTGTGCTGCAGGAAAGCTGCTTCAGACCGTTATGGAGATACCCTAATCCTATCAAGCCTTTTTTGTTGATAGTATCAAGTAATGCCTGGCCCTTATCGCTTTGCTGGAATTTCTCAACAGCGGCCATATCCTTGAAGAGAAATGGGAGATCGAAAATTTGCAGCTGTGGGGTGTATCGATCAAATTTTGAAAGTGCTGGTGCAGCCATCTGCACATCACCAAGAAGCATTGCTTCCAGTACTTTATTATCGCCGAACAACTGTGAATTAGGGAAAACCTCGACAACAACTTTTCCACCAAGACGTTCTGCAACCATCTCTTTGAATTTGATTGCCATTTGCCCTTTTGGGGTATTTTCAGCAACAACATGTGAAAATTTAATGGTAATCGGATCATTTGCCAACGCAGAACCGGTGAAGAACATTGCCGAGAGAGCTGCGGTAGCAACGACTGTGGTAATTTTCCTGAACATAAAATTCCCTCCAATTTGAATGATTGTTTACCGGTAAAGCCGGTAACAGTGAACAACAGTTCTTCCAACTGTCTATATCGACGAAACTAAGGTTTCCGCTGATTTGCCTTTTGACATTGCAATCATTGGACCAAAACAGTCAAAAGATGTAATGTGGCTGAATATATTATGTTTATTTATTGTAAATTTTTAAATACAGAAAAGAATAGGCGGAATTCCACCCATTCACGACAAAGTAGCTGGAAAATAAAATATTTCTTTAGAAAATTAATCACTTGATCACACAAATCAAGGTGTAGGAAATAAGGAATAGGCGGAAATCCACCCGTTTTGTTACTTTGAGCCAGGTGGCAAGAAAGGTATAAAAAGGAAACCAGCTTTTAGAAGAGGCTGTTCATTTATAATCATTCTTTTTTAAACCATATTTACGCATCTTATCGTATAACGTTTTCCTGGGCATTGCCAAGGCAAGCATCACCTCTTTAATGCTTCCATTTAAAGAAACCAAAGCATGTTCAATGAGACTTCTTTCGAAACAGTCTACTTGTTTTGCAAGAGAACTATTTTGTGTTTTTTCCTCACCGGACAGCATCTTTTCCAGAGACCAATCGAATTGTCGACCTAAAAGAACATACCTTTCAGTAAAATTTCTTAATTCTCTAACATTGCCAGGCCATTGATAAGCCAATAAAGCATTAATCTGTGAATTGTTGGGCGTGGGGACTTCCTGTTGATATCTATGCCCTGCAACCAAAAGAAAATGGTGAAACAAAAGTGCAATATCTTCCCGCCGTTCTCTCAAAGGCGGAATTTCCAGACATACTACGTTAAGCCTGTAATACAAATCCTCCCTGAAGGTTCCCCGGTCTGAGGCTTCCCGCAAATTGACTTTTGAGGCCGCAACAACCCTTAGGTCGATTGGTATCAAACGATTTGAGCCAAGCCTTTCTATGCAGCGTTCCTGCATGACACGCAGAAGGTTGATTTGAACCCGCAGGGGCATCGATTCTATTTCATCGAGTAAAAGGGTTCCACCGTTTGCATGTTCAAACTTACCAATACGAGTTGATTTTGCATCGGTAAACGCCCCCGCTTCGTGGCCAAAAAGTTCACTTTCCATAATAGATTCGGAGACGGCACCACAGTTAATAGCTACAAAATTTTTTAACCTTCTACTGCTGTTTTCGTGCAATGCTCTGGCGACTAATTCCTTTCCTGTACCTGTCTCCCCAAGTACAAGGACGTCGGCTCCGGTATCGGCTACCTGGGAGATAGTGCTTCTCAATTTTTCCATGGCAGGTGTGCGACCTATAATCCTCGGACCAGGTGCACTATGCAGTTCCAATTCCCTACGTAAATTCCTGTTTTCCAGAGTTAACGATCGCTTTTCCAGTCCACGTAAAACAGTTTTTACCAGCCTTTCGGCCGAATAAGGTTTTTCTATGAAATCGTACGCCCCGTCGCGCATTGCGTTCACTGCAGTCGAAATATCACCGTGTCCTGTGATGAGAATAACCGGCAGATCCTGATCAATTTTTTGTACTTCCAGAAGGAACTGCAAGCCATCCATATGAGGCAAACGAATATCACATACCACTATTCCCGGCCAATCCCTTGTCAGGATATCAAGACCTTTTTCAGCGCAATCCTCTATAATTACCTTAAGATCTGCCAATTCCAGCGTCTGTTGGTTTGCCTGCCGTATGTGTTTTTCATCGTCGATGAAAAGCACTTTCTCGCATGTTTTCATTTTTGTTATACTATTTTATCCAAGGTAAACTCAAACCGAGCCCCTTCCATGGTTTGAACTAAAGTGATTTGTCCTCCGAAATCTCTCACAATTCGATCACTAATCGTCAAGCCTAACCCCAAACCTTGGCCTGATTTTTTTGTCGTGAAAAATGGTTCGAAAATTTTATTGAGATTTTCCGTAGAAATTCCCGGCCCATTGTCATGAACTGCAACCACTACTTTTTCATTAACTACATGACATTCAAGCAGTATTTTTTTTATCTCCTGCCCTTCTAATGCCTGCATTGCATTGGAGATAAGATTGACCAGGACCTGCTGCAGAAGCACATGGTTCGCCCGTACCTCCAGATTGTCAGGTTTGATATCTATTGCAAGTTCTACCGTCGCTTTATTTAATATCGGTTTGAGAATTTCCAAAGCACCGTCAATAACCCCATGCAATGGCACTACGTCTATCATCCCACTCGATTTTCTTGAAAATAACTTAAGCTGGACACCAATTTGTGCCATACGTTCAGTTAATTCACCAATTTGCTCCAGATTCCACATAGCATCGTCAAGTCGACCTTTTTGCAGAAATTGCTTGCCGTTATCGGTATAGCTTCGTATCGCAGCCAGAGGTTGGTTTAATTCATGATTTATACCGGCAGACATTTGCCCCAGAACCGCTAGTTTTGCCGCATGTATCAGTTCCTTACGGGTACGCTTCAGTTTAACCTCAGTCTGCTTTCTATCAATAATCTCTTTCCTCAACATCTCATTTGCTTCGGTGAGTTTCAGAGTTCGATCAGATACCCTTGATTCCAATAGCTCATTTGCTTCCTGCAGAGCTCTCTTCGATTCCTCCTCAATCTGGTGCAGCTCAGTCAGTCGGTGGTTTCGTTGAATGAGAAGGGTACCTAAAATGTAAGCAAGGGTGAGTCCTGTCCCTACTATGACATTAACCAAAAACACTTTTTTTCTCAGTACCC
The DNA here is from genome assembly GCA_963709755.1 of uncultured delta proteobacterium. Lineage (GTDB taxonomy): Bacteria > Desulfobacterota > Desulfobulbia > Desulfobulbales > Desulfocapsaceae > Desulforhopalus_A. The sequence continues at coordinate 338,176 of CAVPXO010000004.1, read as the reverse complement.
TGGTATCTGTGAGGATATGAACATTCCATCCGGCCTGAGACATAAATTGAGATTGTTTCAGAACTCTTCTTTTGTTATCACCTGCTCCGTTATCAATATCCAAAATCTGTACTTTATCCCAAAGATTCTTGACTTGTTTGCTGAGGGGAACAAGAACAGCCTCCTGATACCTCCTGCTTTCAGTAATCCGCTGACGAACTTCCTGTTCCAGAGGTTTGAGACTTTTAAATCGCCAGTCAGGATTGGTGGTGATAAAGATGACTCCATCCGGGTCAGAAACTAAAAAATTTTCGTCGCGAGCCGCCCAGCTCTGCTCAACTGAATCTATATTTATTTTAATGACAACTGCTCCAAGTATTTCGTCATCCTTTCGAACTGGATAGGCAAAATAGTATCCCCTTTTTGAAGAGGTTGAACCGAGTGCAAAATATCGTCCAAGTTTTCCTTTCATTGCCTGTTTAAAATAAGGACGATAACTAAAATTTCTCCCTATAAAAGGACGACTCTCGTTCCAGTTGGAGGCGGCGATAGTGAGACCGTCTTTGTTCATGAGATAGGTATCTAGAGTGTCACTGACCTTATTTATAGTTTCTAAATATCGATTCAGGATTTCAATGCGTTTTTTTTCTTTTGGATTCAACAGTGCCCGAACCAGATTGTTGTCTATCGCCAGCAGTTCCGGCAAACTTTCATATTTGCCCAATATTCCCTGTAAAAAATTAATATATAGTTCAAGGCGAACATTTCCCTGTGCCACAAGATCAATAAGACCACGCCTGTACGTCCACACCGACAGGGCGTTGAGCACTTGAACCAGCAGGATACTAAAAAACAGGAAACTAATAATGCCTTTTTTCTTTATGGATAACCCTATAGCCATATCATTACTTATTGATTTTCACAAAATAACCCCTCGGATATTTAAAGAAATATCGTCTGTTTACAAACAGACACAATTATCGTAGAGAATGTTTTTCGAATGTTGAGGCAGTTTTTGAAAAAAACAGTGCTGTTGCATGCATTACCGTATTTCTATCCCTGCTGCATTTATCGCTTCTTTTACTTCTCCTATTGTCACTTCTTCCCGATGAAAGATGCCTGCCGCAAGGGCTGCATCTGTGGATGTCTGTTTAAAAACATCAACAAAGTGTGAAGCTTTCCCCGCTCCGCTGGACGCGATTACAGGAATGGACACATTCTTTTTCACAAGAGATATTAGCTCCAGATCGAAACCACTGTTCGTGCCGTCTTTGTCAATACAATTAAGGAGGATTTCTCCCGCCCCCAACTCCTGGCAAGTCTTAACCAACTGAACAACATCCAGATCACGACCTTCTCTACCTCCTTTTACAGTGCACTGATACCAGCAATACTGTTCTCCCTCAGGACCGAGAGCAGTTGTTTCAATAGTGGTATGTGAGGTACTGTCGGGGTCGTGCACGTAAACCCTTCGCGGGTCGACTGAGATAACCACCGCCTGAGCCCCATAAACCATGGAAATTTGCTCGATGGAACTTTTACCCGTTCTTTTTCCTGTCTTTAAATACTTTTCAACTGCGTAGACAGCTTCACTCCCAATGGAAATTTTATCGGCACCGGATCGAAAATATTCAGAAGCAACATCCAGGGACGTATAAGAAACTCCTTCGGAGTCGGTGAATTCACGGATACCTCCACCAATTGTCAAAGGAACAAACACATTTTCAGATGTTTTCTTCAGTACCTCTATCATCGGCTGATCCTGTATGGGGAAATCCCGAAAACCGGTAATATTTAAAAAAGTGATCTCATCCGCTCCCTCCTCATAATATCTTTTCGCAAGATCTACCGGTTTCCCAAGGTTTCTAACCTTACCTTCACTGCGAACATCATATTGGTCCCCTTTTGTAACCACAAGATCACCGGCATCATTACTGCGAACATCGAGACAGGCTATTATTCTCTTGGCAATGTGGGTTTTTGCATCAGCATTTCTGTCTCGACTGACAACAATGACTCCCCGATTATTATCGGAGGTGAGGAAGTTGTTGAGTATCTTCAATCCAGCCTTACCACTTTTCTCGGGATGAAATTGGAACGCACTGACATTGCCTTTTTCAACTGCCGAAACAAATTCATAGCCATAGTCGGTAACGGTAAGAATCCAATCTTGAGTAGCCTCGCTAACAGATGCATGGTAGGAATGAACGAAATATAGTTTCTCATTGTTGTACCCATTAAACAACTCCGATTTCTTTTGAAACCTGATACCGTTCCACCCTATTTGAGGAACCGGCAAATCAGTTTCAGGAAACCTCACTACCTGTCCGGGTATAATTCCAAGGCCGGCAACTCCGGGCGATTCTTCGCTTCCCTCGAACAAGGCCTGCAGAGCAACACATATCCCCAAAAATGGTTTGTTCTCTCTTATTCGTCTTTGCAAAGGTTCGACATATCCCTTTTCCTGCAATCTGTGCATTACCAGGCCAAAACTGCCAACCCCTGGAAAAATCAACTTTTCTGCAGTGAAAATATCTTCAGCGGTTTTGACATCTTGAACTGTATACCCAAGTTCTCGAAGAGCATTTCTTACACTGCGAACATTACCTGCACCATAATCCAAAAGAGTTACAACCATTTCAATTCACCTCTCCTCATCGAAGTGCCTATTAATTATTTTTAAAAAAAAGAATCACCTATTTGTCAAGCAACCTGTAGTACCGTCCATGGGCACAACTTCGGCAAAGAATCTTACCATCACTCTCAACATCCCTTTTATCCTGTACCCAATCTGAACAATTATCACATTGAACCCTCTTAAGCGGTCTGCCAGGTAAATTTTCGGGTGGAATTTCAACGACAACAGCTTCAACACGAAAGAGTTCGTCTTCAGGCATTACCTTATATGCCTCCAACTGTCGTGCATACTTATCAATAATATCATCACAATATTTTTTCGAAAGTTCACGAGCCTCTTCAAGAGCAGTTACCCTTACTGCTTTTCCGGATTCAAGATTTACAAATGTTGCGGCCATAACCCCATGATCGACCCATTTCATTGATCTTTTGCCCAAACTGCAGCCTGTGACAGTTTGTATGGCATCTGTCGCGCATCTGTCAATCTCCACGAACACGTACAGCTTCTTACGATCAGCCCCTTTAGGATCACTGATGTTGAGGTAAGAAAGAGCAAGCATACACATACGTACTCCAATTACCTGCCCGGCGCAGACATGTCCATGGATGCGAGTTGATTCCTCTAAAAGCTCTTCAAAAGATTTCATTTATCTCTCTCATTATAAATCCAGGTATTCGATATTTTCATTGATTGGTATATTTTCAGCAAAACGATCTGTCATCTAAGATACTTTCGATGAAACTTAGCTGTCAACCGTTATCAACCGACAAAACAAAAAGGCCGTTCCTTGTGAGGAACGGCCTTTTGGGACGCTTACTATCAAAATGTCTAGCAACACTGTCACTTTGCCTGAAAGTGCAGAACGTTTATTATGCTATGCTTCCTTGTAATGTACTCATTCAGACACTGTAACTTTTTGTATTATTATTTTGCTCACTCGGATTAATAAAAATATCTCGGAGTATATACCTTCATTACATTCCTTTCTGCCCTTTTCACGACACCTTTAATGGGTGAAAGCGAAAATAAGAATTTCTAAGGTACTAAAAGCATATTGACAGTTACCGTATCGATGATTCATGACACAATAGAATTAATTGATAGTCTCAGACAATTTGCTGCCGGCTTTGAACTTTACAACTTTCTTTTCTGGAATCTCGATGGTTTTTCCGGTCTGCGGATTTCTCCCCTGACGAGCATCGCGCTTTGAAACAGAAAATGTGCCAAAGCCAACAAGTGTGACTTTGTCACCTTTTTTCAGACTTTCAGCAACCGCTGCAAGGGTGCCGTTCAGTGCTTTTTCAGCAGCTGCTTTACTGATGTCTGCTGCACCTGCGATACTCTCAATCAATTCCTTCTTGTTCATGAATTCCTCCCTGCTTAATCTTTCTTTGCAAGCCAAACGAGAACAACATCAGCTGCCCTCTTTCCCTGACAATGTTGCTTTACCTAAACTCTACTGATTTGTCAAAAAAAAACTCTCTTCTATCTCTTTTTGGCAAAAATTCATTAATTGACGCAACCCTTTGTATTCAGGGTAATACGCCCATAACAAGGCACCATAATTGAATCGCAAATCAGAATCAAGCAATAAATTGATCTTCCTTGAATAAGTTTTCCTGTCGACACGGTCGCTGTCCTATCAACAAAACCTGGTATTAAAGGTCTTCCTGAAAGAGTATGAATCCATCTGCCTTTAATATTCACGACCATCCGGTAAAAGCTCTGCTGGTTTATTGAGCAGAAATTTGCCTTCAGAAATACTTTTCTTGAGGATTTCAGCAATAGAGCGTGCCTTGACCATGCTGGACAGTGGAGCAGTTTTGACTCTTTTTCCGTTTACCTCAATTTCACCTGATTTCAGTTCTGCATAACTGACTTCCCCATAACTACGTGCAATTCCATTAGTGTAGTCGTGGCCATAATCGACAACCTGAGTAAAAAGGTCTTTATCAGAGACGCCCGTATGTTCGGCCATTTCACTATTCAAGATAGGAATAGGGATGCCAAGCCCAACAGCGAGAGAACTACCATAGCCTCGAATGGAAACTCCTCGTATGAATTCATGGCTCATCTGCTTCAAATCACCTTGTACCATAAGTGTTCCGGCGGGTTTTAAGGGTACCCCGTTACTGTGCCTTGGGGCCCGTGGATTATGCTGGGTACCACGCCATGTGACGTATCCATAGCCACCACCGAGAAAAATACGGGTTCCTACCCCTATGGTTTTGTAAAATGGATCATTCAAAAGAGGACTTAATTCGCCTGCACTGCAAAAGTTTGCATTTCCACAATTTGGCTTCAACATCCCCATATAAGTATGTACTGTCTTGTCAGATAAATTCACTGCGCAATTATAATTCTGGTAACCATTTCTCGGGTTACAGAGTAGCGCAGAAGGCAAATCATCCAAGCCGATCTCTTTCTTCATTTTTTTTGCAGCATAACAATCAGTACCATATGCTTTAGCTTCCAGGAGCAGTTTCTTGCCACGGAGAAGATCTTCGATGACATGCCCGCCACCGTACCTGAACTCACCTGGATATATTTTATTTAACGGATCATCTTCAGCTGGTTCAGTAGCACCGAGATATGCATCGACAGCTGCAAGACCCGCATAGGCGGGGACCTTGTTAACCCAAACTTTTGAGGCCTTAATGGTAGGTATCATTTGGCCGAAATTAAAAAACATCCCTGAAGAGCACATGGGAGCAAATGTTCCAGTGGTAACGATGTCCACCTTCCGAGCTGCCCCTTCCGGACCATTTTCTTTTACAATACCAACCATTTCTTCAGCAGTTACCACTACTGCTTCACCTGATTTTATCCGAGCATTTATTTCATCGTATGTTTTCTGGATATTTTTTTCACTCATTTCAATCCTGCTGTTTTTGTGTTAATTAATAAATAGAATATCAAAATATAAATCCAATCTTATCCACTTGTTGATCCTGACTAAAAGTGCACTATAGCTCTCTTTTGCGCCTTGACATAGCAATTTCTTTGGCCTAATTTGTTTGCCTGAGTCCATTCAGTCAGTCCATTCAGTCAGTATTGAATACTTTCACATTGCAAACGGCAAGGAGCAGTATGGAAATTGAGCAAAAAAAAGCAATAGTGTCGGTTCGAGACACTATTGATTCCATAGATAACAAGATACTCACATTACTTAAGGAACGTCTTTCATGTGCAAAAGAAATTGGCCGTTTAAAAGATGGTGAAAAGCGAGCCAAATGGGATCCACTCCGTGAGCGGCAGATTTATGACAGACTCCTGAAAGATAACAACGACTTTTTTCCACCAGACGCATTAAAATCCATTTTTCATGAAATAATAACTACATGCAGGCTCTCTCAGAAAAAAGCTGAGGTGGCTTTTTTAGGCCCCGAGGCAACTTTCAGCCATCTGGCCGGTGTGAAATATTTTGGCCACTCCGCTGATTACAAGGCCATGGAAACAATTGACGATGTATTTGCCGAGGTTGAAAAAGGTAGAACCAGATATGGCATAGTTCCAGTCGAAAATTCAATCGAAGGTGCCGTGTTTTCAACGCTGGATTGTTTTATGAAATACAGGGTCCAGATCTGTGGTGAACTACAACTTGAAATCAGCCATAACCTCGTCTGTAGATCAGGGAACATGGAAGATATCCAAACAGTTGCCTCTCATTCGCAGCCACTTGCTCAATGTCGGGACTGGCTAAGAAAACATCTTCCTTCAACGCCTACACTTCCTGTCTTTTCCACCGGCGCCGCCGCGCAGATGGCTGCCAACAATCCTAATATAGGCGCTATTGCATCTTCTCTGGCTATAAAGACATATGAGTTGCAGGTAGTTGTACAGGGGATTGAGGATTACAGGGGCAACACCACAAGATTTTTAGTTATCGGCAAGAAATCTCCATCAAGGAGCGGGCAGGACAGAACTTCATTATTGATTGGCCTCATGGATAGACCAGGATCACTCAATGATGTTCTCACGGCACTCTCTAAGGAAGATATAAATCTGGCAAAAATCGAATCACGACCAATAAAAGGCAAGCAGTGGAAATATCTATTTTTCCTGGATATGCTCGGTCATATTGAGGATGAAAAGATTCAACGTGGATGCACCATGCTTAAAGCAATGTGCTCCTATTTTGAGTGGCTCGGCTCTTATCCTCAGGGAGAAAATTCAGCCACCGATTCGTGACATCTGACCGCTGCAGGAAGAGCTCTCATCTGCCGCCGGGTCCTCTTTTAAAGTGTGGCCTTGCGGTTTATCCATAATTGTCGTCCTTATACTGTCGACAATCTCCTGGTCGGACGCCCCCCCACGAAGCAATGATTTCAAATCGGTTTCTTTGTCATTCAGCAAACAGGAACGGAGCTTTCCTTCAGAGGTAAGCCTGAGCCTGTTGCATTGATCACAGAAATGGTGGCTTATCGGACTGATGAATCCGACAGCTCCTCTTCTCTTGTCGGGAGATTCAAGGTCAAACATTCGAGCTGGTCCTTCTCCGTGTTCTTTATGGAAAGGGGTCAAGACTCCAAGTTCTGAGATGAGTTGCTTAATTTCTTCCGCCTTGATGTATTGTTCTTTTCGCCAGCTTTTTTCTCCACCAACAGGCATAAACTCGATAAATCGCACCTTAAACGGTTCATTAAGAGCTAACCGTCCAAAATCCTGAAACTCGTCATCGTTGACACCTCTCATGGCAACAACGTTGAGTTTTATTTTAAAACCGAGCTGTTTGGCTACCTGAAGACCATGCCAAACTTTGGCAAAATGATCATATCCTGTAATTTTCCTGAATTTTTCAGGTTGTAATGAGTCAAGTGAAACATTTATATGTCGTATGCCGGCAGAATGAAGTTTTTCTGCATATTCTGCCAATAACACACCGTTGGTGGTTAACCTCACCTGGGTTAAACCTTCAAGCAGAGACAGTTGATGTATAAAACCCAGAACTCCTTTTCTTACCAGAGGTTCACCCCCAGTCAGCCGTAATTTATTCATCCCCATGCCTACCGCAAGTCGAACTACTCGCAGTAATTCTTCATAACTGAGGAGGTCGGCATGGGGAAGGAATTTACCCGTTTTAACGATCGTATTATTGTCCTGTATCTCTCCAGGCATACAATAAGAGCAACGAAGATTGCAACGATCTGTAAGTGATAGCCTGAGGTATGAAATAGTCCGGGAAAACTGATCGACAAGCGGTGAATTTGTTTGTATCTTTTGTGTCACGGTATACAGCCTAGTACATGTTTTTTAAAATTTGGAGAAGCCATCAATTACCAATCACTTCCTGTTAACTGACCGTTTCTTACTCTGAATAACAGTAATAACACAATCAATATTACACTCAACCATAAATGCCTGCATGCTTATTTTAGGTATAGAGACTTCCTGCGATGATACTGCAGCGGCGATTCTCCAAGACAATATAATTCTTTCCAATGTGCTTACCAGCCAGGACAGTATCCATACAAAATTTGGTGGGATTGTTCCGGAACTGGCATCTAGAAAACACCTTCAAGCGATTAATCCAATTGTTGAGACTGCACTGGAAAAAGCAGGGGTCCAGCTCCAGGACATTGATCTCATCGCTGCAACCCGTGGACCAGGATTGATCGGTTCGCTTCTTGTTGGATATTCATACTCTAAAGCACTTTCCTATGTAAGCAATATTCCGCTTATTGGTGTTGATCATATGGCAGGCCATATCCTGTCAATTTTTCTTGACCAGACATCTCCCCCTTTCCCTTATATTGCTCTCATTGTCTCTGGTGGCACCTCATCAATTTACCTTGCCAGAAGCTATATTGATTTTCAGCTTTTAGGCAGAACCCGAGATGATGCAGCCGGCGAAGCCTTTGACAAAGTTGCCAAACTTCTCAGACTACCCTACCCTGGTGGGCCAGAGGTTGCTGAAAATGCAAAAAACGGTGATAGACGAAAGATTCATTTCCCCAGGGCCTGGCTTGATGATAAATCCAATGACTTCAGTTTTAGTGGTGTGAAAACAGCTGTGTTGAATTATGTTAATCAACAACATCTGAAAAATTCTGAACTGTGTATCGCAGATATCTGTGCATCTTTCCAGGAAGCAATCGTGGATGTGCTTGTTGAAAAGACCATTACAGCCGCTCAAATGCAGAATATTAATACCGTGGTTGTCGGCGGAGGTGTCTCTTCGAATTTGAGACTACGTGAGGTATTTGGCAAGCGATGCGCGAACGAAGGACTCTCCTTCTATGCACCACAACCAAAGTATTGTACAGATAACGCTGCTATGATCGCATTTGCCGGATTCCATGCATTCAACCAATCAGGCCCTGTTTCGCTTGATGAGGATGTCTATTCCCGATCACAACTTGGCTGATGATTTCCTTCTATGCTGCGTTTCTTTAAATACTACTTCATTAAATTCAAACGATTGCAGGGAACTCCCCATGCACTTGCCGGTGGAACTGCGATTGGAGTTTTTATCGGTCTTACTCCAACAATGCCATTTCATACCGTGCTGATCGTTTTTCTCTCACTTTCAACCAGGACATCAACCCTTGCCGGTATTATTATCAGCTGGATAGTCTGTAATCCATTGACTTATTTTCCAATTTATTATTTATCGGCCAGGATCGGCAACTATCTTACCCCATATGAACTTAATCTTAAAATCGTAAAAAGCTCAGTCGAACAGGCCATGTCAGGAGATGGTCTCCTGGATTCGATTTCAACTCTGGCACAATCCGGATATCAATCACTGATTGTAATGGGAGTCGGGGGCGTATGTCTGGCTTTGCCTTTTGCTGTAGTAAGTTACTATCTTGCTTTAATGTTTTTCATACAAATTCAGAAGAAAAGGACGAAAAAGCGAATACTTAACTGAATAGTTTTTTTCAAATCAGATCTCATTCTTACTTCATGAAGATAAAAGATACTATATAATGACAAAATTCGGCAGCCAAACTCACCAAACACTGAAAAACAACCAGCTTGCACCCAAGAAAAGATTAGGTCAGAATTTTCTCGTCCACAAACAAACTGCAGAGGCTATTGTCCGGGCGGGTAAGGTGAGCAGCACTGATACTATTCTTGAGGTAGGAGTAGGACTTGGAGCACTGACACACCCTCTTGCTGCGACGGCACGACATGTTTTCGGGTATGAAATCGACAGTGGCATTATCCGTCTTCATCAAGAAGAAGGAGGGTTACCCGATAACGTTACTCTGGTTCATCAGGATATTCTTACCGCTGATTTTCAGGAAATCGCCCAAAAATGCGGTGGAAGTTTGAAGATATTGGCCAATCTACCATATTCGATATCCAATCCATTTATCTTCAAACTTATTGACAATGCTTCCCTTATAAGCACTGCCACAGTCATGCTGCAAAAAGAAGTAGCCGACAGGCTAATGGCCGTTCCGAACACCAAGGATTACGGTGTACCAACTGTGCTCCTCGCAAGTTGCGCTTCTGTTCACAAACTCATGACACTCAAGCCGGCAGAGTTCCACCCACGACCGAAAATTGATTCCGTCGTCATTACTATTGATTTTTCCAAAGCCCGTAAGTACCCTGCAGAAGAGAATTCTTATGATTTTGCCCTCTTTCGGCGGCTCGTCAGGACAACATTTAATCAACGCCGGAAAACCATTCTCAACACCTTGAGTGGTGCCTGTTTATTTGCTGACTCTGTAAATCAGGATAAGGCAGCAAATAAAAAAATTACCCTGCAGACTATTGAACAAGCCAATCTTTCGCCAGCCGCACGACCAGAAACCTTGACGACTAATGACTTTATCAATCTTGCAATTCAAGTTGCACGCAATAAAGCCGGTTACTGACAAGTTACGGGTTTGAATATTTTTATAAAAAACTAATATTCATCATGCAAATCATGTATATAGTTTCTGGCAGGTGCACAACAACAAAACATAAAGATTGAATTTTTAATGAGTTTAAGAAAAAAAATGGTTACTGAATCAAAAATTAATATTTCTCTCCCTGTTATTCCGCATGTAAAAGTGCCCCCGCATCCTCAGTGGCCTGCACTCTCCAGTTCAGAAACCACTCTTTTAAAAAAACGTATAAAGAGACTGCTTGATGAACAGAACGCCGTACTTGTCGCCCACTATTACACCGACGGGGTCTTGCAGGATCTTGCTGAGGAAACAGGCGGATGTGTTGCAGACAGTCTGGAAATGGCACGTTTTGGGACTGAACATTCAGCTCAGACGCTGGTTGTGGCAGGTGTGCGGTTTATGGGTGAGACATCAAAAATACTTAATACTGAGAAAAGAGTACTCATGCCGGATCTTGGAGCGACCTGTTCCCTTGACGAAGGCTGTCCATATGAAATGTTCGCTTCCTTTTGTGATCAATACCCGGATCATACAGTCGTTGTTTATGCAAATACCAGTGCCCGTGTAAAAGCCAGATCAGACTGGGTGGTAACATCGGGGATAGCGTTGCCAATTATCAAACATCTTTCTGAAAAGGGTGAAAAAATCCTTTGGGCACCAGACAGGCATCTGGGGAGTTACGTGCAAAAACTTACTGGAGCAGAGATGATTTTCTGGCCCGGATCCTGCGTCGTACACGAGGAGTTCAGATCGATTGCTCTGGAGAGGCTGCGTAAACTTCATCCGGAAGCGGCCATTCTGGTACATCCCGAATCACCGGAAAATGTCATTAGCCAAGCAGATGTCGTTGGTTCGACAACTGCTCTTATCAATGCGGTAACCACCCTTCCCAACACAGTATTTATAGTCGCAACAGACGCGGGTATCTTTAATAAAATGAGACAGCTCGCTCCGGGGAAGACTTTTCTTGAGGCGCCAACAGTAGGAGAAGGTGCAACGTGTCAGAGTTGCGCCAACTGTCCATGGATGGGCATGAACTCATTGCAAAACCTGGCCGAGGTTCTGGAGACAGGGAAAAATGAGATCCATGTATCGGATGAATTGGCAGCAAAAGCCCGTATACCGATTCAACGAATGCTGGACTTTGCCAAAAGTATGAAAAAGTAACTTCTTCTTAGAGAACGCAGTCTTGGAGTTTCAGTCTACATCCATTCTGCGTAGCTCTCCTGCAGGTTCAACCAACTAAATTGGTCTGTCATTGACCTGGCTTGCTCCGGGGTAAGCCGACATTTTCTCTTCACTGCCTTTTCCAATCTTTCAGGTAAGGTATTGTCACGATAGAGAAATTGTTTGTCAAAAAGTTCTGGATACGATAGACGATTGGGTAAGAGAGGCACGCATCCGGCACGTACCGCTTCTATTATAGCTATTCCATAAAATTCATGGAGGGACGTCGAGATGATGATGTCACCTTTGCTCAGTAATTCTATATATTTTTGGTATGAGGGCACGTATCCATAGTGGATGATTTTATCTTTGTATCTTTTTTGGGCTTCTGAAAAACATTCAGGGCTGCCGTTAAATGATTGGCCGAGAACAATCAATCGAAAATCAATACGACGATCTTCCAGTGAATCCAAGGCAAGGAAAAAACATTCCGGATTTTTGTCATGTTCCCAACGATGGTTCCAAACAATTACCGGTGTCTCTATTGATGTTTTCCATTTGATTTTGTCGATTTCAAAAAATTCTATTCCAGGCGAAAGAATGTGACTCTTGTCAGATAACTCTTTTATAGTACCGCGCAACTCCATATCAGCAGCAGCACGCAGGCTCTCTCGACAACCGGCAAGGAAACTATCCCGATTATAAACTGAGTTGAAGGCGATACCATCAGATACAAGGGCAGAATGAAAATTGATGCTCATAAAATGATGGTTCACCGGTTGGTTAAACCTTTGGGGGTAGACGAACTGATTTTCATGAAAATATGTCAAAATTCTTGCATTGTGATTCCACCCCTTGACACTTAAAAGCAAAGACCGCAGAACGGCCACATCTAAAAATGATGAACACAGAACACTATCAAAGTATCGTTCCGCAACGGGAAGTACCTTGATTTGTCCAATAAACCAAGGCGCTGATAACTGCATCCTTGTCTTCCAATTTCTTGGGGGAAGTGTAAATAGTGTATAATCTGCAGGAAGCCACTGTTGCAGGCCTTGCAGAAAATGTTTGTGAGAGCCTCCGAAATAAGGCTCGAGAATGAGGACTCGCTTCATCTTTTCTTTTTCAATTCCTGACTAAGGATTTTTTCAAACGGTACGACTTCTGAAAAGCGATATCCGCAGTTTAATGGAAGCTGCCCACCAGCAAAAACCAGAGAACTTTCGGGAAAATTGCAACACAGAGATAACCGGTTATTATAGTCCATGCATGTCCCCTGCTGTGTACACCAGGTGCAGCTAAAGAGAAGAAAACCTTGCTGATCTTTGCCGATGATCTCAAACCGGGCATATTCTGGAAATTTTACTATCACTTTTTCAAATTCTTTTCCGGAGCGCAACCAGCCATCTTTTCCTTCAAGGCATATGCTCCGGCAGCAGGTACCACAACCTCTGCAGTTCCCAGTTACCAGAATGGATTTTCCCCGCAATTTAAGAAACAGACACCTGAGTATTCCGATCAGGGAATAGGATCGCAACTCTTTCAGAAACCGGACATTCTTGCCAAAAAGACTCTCTTTCATTTTTCCGTTGAACCACCTTGTAATCAATTGTATCTCTACCTGATCGAGAAAAAACTATGGAGTCACCATTAATCTAAGGAGTAGTTTATGACAAGAGAATCTCTATGCCCGTGCGGCAGTGGATCAACCTATTCCTCCTGTTGTCTGCCTGTCTTAAACGATCATCGTCTCGCCGTAACAGCTGAAAGACTTATGCGTTCTCGTTATACAGGGTTTGTCCAACAACACGCCGATCATATTCAATCGAGCTGGCATGAAAAAACTCGTCCCAAAATACTCAATTTTGAAGACCACCCCGTCGTATGGCTCGGTCTGAAAATTAACGGTTGCCGGGATGGCCTGGCAGATGACAGCAAGGGGACAGTCGATTTTACCTGCTCCTATCTTGAGAATGGTCAACTCTGCAAACTTCAGGAAGTCAGCGAGTTTCTAAAAGAAAATGGACTTTGGTATTATTTACAAGGGAAATGCAAGGTAACGAAAGCAAAAATCGCCAGAAATACTGAGTGCCCTTGTGGTTCCGGACTAAAATTCAAGCGTTGTTGTTTACTGAAATAATACCTTTCAAAGTGTAAGGTTCAACATCAATTCCGGTCAGTTATTAAAGTCTGTTCACTAAGCAGGGAAACGACCCTGTCCAGAATAAGATCGGCAGTATGCAATTTGCTGGTGTACGGTAGTGACTCTGCACCGGCTACTCCAATCAGTAAGACCTGATTGTTTTCAACCTCAAACCCTGTACTTGCAGCGCTGATATCATTAACCGCAATAAGGTCAAGATTTTTATTTTGAAGCTTTTTCATGCCTTCTTTCTTAAGGTTGCGGCTCTCTGCAGCAAATCCGACCAGAAGTTGTCCGGCTTTCTTTCTTTTGCCTAATTCCAGCAGAATATCCGGATTACGTTCAAGAATCAGCTGGGTGTCGATTTGCTCCTTTTTAACTTTATGTTCAAACACTTTTCCAGGCCGATAGTCTGCAACTGCAGCTGCCTTAATTATAACTGAACAGCTTTCTGCATGATGAAGAACAGCATCATACATTTCCTTGGCAGTCTGTACTTTCACCATCGTGACTCCGACAGGACAAGGCAGTGTGCTGGGACCACTGATAAGAATAACCTCTCCACCTCGCCTAAAAGCACTGCGGGCAAGAGCGTAGCCCATTTTGCCTGAAGATCGGTTACTTAGAAAACGTGCAGGGTCAAGTGGCTCTCTTGTGGGACCGGCGGTTACCAATACCCGATGTCCCTGCAAATTCTGAGGGCTTAGGCTTTTGGCCACATATTCCTTCACCACGTCCCATTCGGGAAGGCGGCCTTCACCTTCCTCCTTACATGCCATCATCCCACAGTCCGGATCTATAACGGTGTAGTCGAGATCCCGCAACCTGACAATATTCTGTTGAGTCAAAGGGTGAGAGTACATACGACTGTTCATCGCTGGACAAACTAAAACTTTTGCCCTGGTCGCCAGGACGGTCGTGGTGAGAAGATCGTCAGCGAAACCATTGGCAAGTTTGGCTATGGTATTGGCTGTTGCCGGTGCTATCAAAACGACATCGGCATCACGACCCAGACTGATATGCGCCATAGTATCTTCTTTTGCCGCTGAAAACATCTCTGTATGAACATCGTTTCCAGATAAAGCGGCAAAAGTCAGAGGAGTAATAAATTTAGTTGAAGATGTGGTCATTACCACCGAAACCAGAGCCTCTTCCTTGGCCAGATCACTTACCCATCCAGCAACTTTAAATGCTGCAATTGATCCGGTTACCCCAAGGATAATTTTCTTTCCGGCAAAAACAGTTTGCATTGTACTCCCCTTTTCACAAAAAAAAGGTTTTCTGAAGAAACATAAGGTGCCTTCCTACTGGATATGGATTCGAATTCTGTAATACAGGACATTGGCAATATGCACCGCAAGAGCGGAGGAAAAAGTATCTCCATCTCCCGGAAATTTATCTAGCAGAAACCGCTGAACAGAAAATCATCCTACATGAAGTAGCTGATTATTTATGATTTGTCAAATTCGTTTGTATCTCTTGTAAGCTTATAACAGGGGGAGAGTGATAATGAATCCCTTGACCTGTTCTCAAGCTATTTTATGCTGATAGTAATGGACACTTTTTTTGGAGTACCTATCAGCTGGTTGTTGAATTTAAGGAGAAAAAAACGTATTATGCTTTCTATGAAGTTTGCCGCACAATGACCTGCCGTGAACAGATGTGGCAAGTGGAAAATTTCAGCTGGTCCCTGAAAATGGCGACTAATTTTTCTTCTGAGCTGATTGTTCTTACTTATAGTTTTTTTCAAAATGAGGCTCATGGTATGCAACACTACAATTGGACTACGATGCTTTTGGTTTCCTTTATGTTTGTTGCCTGTGCCAACGCTCTACTTGCCAGTTTCACAAAGATATATTATAAAAATAAATCGTTAGGTCACCTTTCCCATAGCCAGTTGCGAATTAAACAGGGAACAGCCACCTATGAGCATCGCTTAAATGTTTTTACCCAGACGTTGGTGTTCTGTTTCCTTTCTTTGCGTATTTATATCATCACATTATTGGTTTGGTTAATGTTGAGCGGAGCATACCAGCTCTCAAAACTCATCGAAAAATAATCACTTTTTTTCAGAACAAGACTATTTCTTCTTTCTTCTCAGAATACCATGTACTACTCCTTCGGGAAGTTGAGGCTCAGTTCTCATAACCACTATGTTACCTGGATTTGCCTTAACAAGAGTTGTTCCCGCTTCGTCCTTCATAGAAATAATTTTTAAAGGAATCAGACCAACGCCCTGCTGCATGTATTCAATTTGTTCACCCGGTTCAACCTGATTGCGAATTTCAACCAAAGGTGCATCTCCAGGTTCTCGAATAACCGCTACAGGTTCATAGCTCTGTTCTGCGCGAGAAGAGCCGTATATCATTTCAGCACAGCCTGGTCGCTCATTGATAAAATTTTCTGTAGTTCCTCTGGTTCCGGTTTTATGGATTTCCTGAATGAACTGATCCGGCATTCGAATTGCAGCAGGTTCCTGCCACTCATCTTTTGAAAGATTTGCCAGGTAATCAAGTGCGGCGCGATAGACACGAACAACCCCCCCGACATAAAAAATGGATTTCATTCGACCTTCGATTTTCAAGGAATCAACTCCAGCTGCTACCAGCTGAGGTAACATATCAAGCAGGCACAGATCCTTGGAGTTGAAGATATAAGTGCCGCGTTCATCTTCCTCAACGGGGAAATATTCTCCCGGACGTTTTTCTTCAACTAATGCATAGCTAAATCTACAGGGATGGGCACAACTGCCCTGATTGGCATCTCTGCCGGTCATGTAGTTAGAGAGCATGCAACGTCCGGAATAGGAAATGCAGAGTGCACCATGCACAAAAATTTCAAGTTCACCAGCGACTTTCTCTCGAATCTCAAGTATTTCCTGAAAAGAAAGTTCCCGTGCCAGATTGAGGCGTACAGCTCCTTGACTCAACCAGAAGCTGGCTGAGGCATGATTGGTAACATTTGCCTGAGTTGACAAATGAACAGGCAAAGCCGGCACGATTTTTCGGGCATAGCTGAGGATTCCTGGATCAGAGATAATAATACCGTCTACATCCATACTTTGTAATGTAGTGAGATAGGAATCCAACCCGACAAAATCCTTATTGTGGGCGATAATGTTTACTGTGACATAGACTTTCACACCCTGTTCATGGGCAAAAATAACACCTTGCCGTATCATTTCGTCATCAAAATTGCCGGCCTTCGCCCTGAGACTAAATTTTTTGCCGCCTAAATAGACCGCATTTGCGCCATAATGAACGGCGGTAACCAATTTTTCATAGTTTCCTGCAGGTGCCAGCAGCTCAGGCAACACTGGAGCAATCCCTTTGCGACTTTCATTTTTAATCATGGTGGGGTATTCTAATAGCTTAGTTTTAACAATTTACTGTTACATAATTATTTTGAACAAAAACTCGTGACTCCATTCGAGGTGCACGGGGATGTATGAAAGGAGTTCTCTTCCACTCCTTATTTGAAACACTTATTAGTGCAACCTTGCACGAACTACAAGACATTCAGTGAAAGAAAATAAAATCGGCATAGCCATGAGCGGCGGAGTTGATTCCACCGCCTGCGCCATGATGCTGCGTGAACACCACCAGGTTCAGGGTTTTTTCATGCAGCTCGCGCAACCAAATTTTGAGGCACAGAAAAATCGTGTTGAAGCGGTTGCAACAAAACTTGGCATCCCTTTACAGATTATCAACCTCCAGCAGGAGTTTGAACAAAGGGTGCTACATTATTTTTCAGGCAGCTATTTCAAGGGCTTGACCCCCAATCCCTGTGTAATCTGTAACAGGGAAATAAAATTTGGTTTATTCATGGAGGCTATTCTTGCTGCCGGAATGGACAAAATGGCTACGGGTCATTATGCCAGAATCCGGCAGGCAGGTAATATCTATCATCTTCATAGCGGCGATGACCCTAAAAAAGACCAATCTTACTTTCTGTCCCGATTGACTCAGAAACAACTGGCCAAGGTCTTATTTCCTCTGGGAGAGCAGACCAAAACAGATACTTATCGGTATGTAGAAGAACACGGTTTCCATGATTTTCATGGTCAGGAAAGCCAGGATGTCTGTTTTCTGGAGAACAACCAGATTGGTAATTTCTTAGAAAACCGATCGACTGGTGAAACAAATGAAGGACCTATTGTTTCAACCTCAGGCAAAGTACTCGGCCATCACAAAGGATTGTTTAGATATACCATTGGACAAAGAAAGGGTTTGGGGATCTCCAGCGCTGTGCCGCTCTATGTCGTCGGCCTGGATGTAAATGGCAACAGGGTTATTGTCGGCAGGAACGAAGAATTATACAAAAAACAAATCCAAGTGCAGAAGCTCAATTGGCTTTTGGGTGAAAAACCTGATGTCACAATTCAATATATGGTTCGTATCCGATACAGCCACAGGGGGTCAATCGCAAGACTTGTATTAAATGACAACGGTTGCGGCGATATCATCTTTCAAGAACCTCAACGAGCTGTGACACCAGGGCAATTTGCCGTTATCTACCATGAAACGGAACTTCTCGGCTCCGGGATCATACTATAAGAAAATATCGTAGAGATGAAAAAAATATTTATTACAACCCTTGGCTGTAAGGTAAACCAGTTCGAATCCGCCGCCTTCAAGACGGGATTTGAAGAAAAAGGTATGACCGTTGTCTCCAAAAGCGAAGAGGCTGACCTTATTGTTGTTAATACCTGTGCAGTCACGGCAGGTGCCGGGGCACAATCGCGCCAGACCATTCGACAGAACCTGCGCCACAATACTGCCGCTGAAATTATTATTACCGGTTGTTATGCTGAAATTGCCGAAAAAGAACTTGCGGGTATAAAAGAGCTTCAGGGCAGAAAGTATTCACTTATAGGCAACAGTAAAAAAGATGGTCTCGTGGCTGGTGTGTCGAATAAAGAATCAGGGACTCACGAAACAATCATGGGAACTATTGCTGATGCCAGAGAAATATGCCGCCTGCCGGTCAGACGTTTTGGCGAGCGCAGTAGAGCATATCTTCGTGTGCAGGACGGGTGCGAAAGTTTTTGTACCTACTGTATCGTCCCCTATACCAGAGGACCCAGCAGAAGCCTGCCGATTGCAGAAGTCATTGAACAGGCAAAAACCTTTACTGAAACAGGACATAAAGAGATTGTTCTGACAGGCATTCATCTTGGCTACTATGGCAAGGATCTGGCCGGAAAGGAAGACCTGCTGTCACTTCTTGACCAACTGACCCTTGCCACTCCGGATACGGCCTACCGGATCAGTTCACTGGAACCGTTAGAAATAAGTGAATCACTGCTGTCTCTCATGCAGGAACGCAAGAATATCCAACCCCATCTGCATATTCCTTTACAGAGTGGAAATGATGAAATTCTGGTGAAAATGAACCGAAGATATACCACTGATCAATTTCAAAGGGTTATAGAGCTCTGTCATGAAAAACTGCCGGACGCATCAATCGGTATTGATATACTTGCCGGATTTCCAGGTGAAACAGATAAACAGTTCTTTGCTGCCAAAAATTTTCTCCAATCGCTCTATTTCAGTTACTTGCATGTATTTCCCTATTCAATACGTCCAGGGACGGTGGCCGCAAGTTTTAAGGGACAAGTCCCAAACAGTGTCAAAGAAGATAGAGTTGCTCAGCTGCGTTCCATAAGTAATGAAAAGAAAAATTCTTTTTACGAGAGTCAATTGCACCAGATCCGTCCGGTTCTCGTTGAGGGTGTACGGAATAAAGACGAAATGCTGAAAGGTTTTACCGATAATTATATTGCAGTCCATTTTGATGGTCCCGATAGCCTGTTAAACAGTGTTGCGGACGTCAAGCTTCTACGATGTACAGACAACAATGTGATTGGTGAAAAAGTGGAGAAGCATGAAAATTGAAATAATTGCCATAGGCGACGAGCTTACTTCAGGACGAATCCTTAATACCACCAGTAGTTTCGCTGCCAGAAACCTCTTTGAAGCCGGCTATGAAATCTACGCTATGAACACCATTGGGGACACCCCCAGCCTTATTGGTGAGGCCCTGAAACAGGCACTCAGCAGGGTTGATGCTGTTCTTGTTACCGGTGGCCTCGGCAGCACCGATGATGACTTAACTAATGAAGCTGTCTCCAAGGCACTCAACCGCCCCACCATGCCTAATCTGGAGATTCTTTCCAATATACGTACCTACCTCGATGAAATTACCGCTTCTCCCGTGAGCAGGCTGGAAAAGCTTGCCTGGCTTCCATCCGGTGCCGAAGCATTGAGCCCAGGGTCCAGAATGGCTGGATATCAGCTCATTCATGATGATAAACCAATTTTTTTTCTTCCGGGAATACCGAGTCAAATGCAGCAGCTGCTGGTTGAACAGGTGCTGCCAAAACTATCCACCTGGCACAAAGACCACCGCTTGACGACTCATCAGCGAATTTTTCGCATTTTTAACCTCCCGGAAACTGAAGTCAATCGTCGTATTGCAACTCTTGATCTCAGTCCTGATGTCCACATTGGTTATTATCCGGTTTTCCCTGAAGTCCATCTGAGCCTTACTGTGCGTAATAAAAAGAACAATAACGCGAAGCGGCTCTTTAAATCATCCTGCAAAGCAATCAACACTGTTTTGGGCGATTCGATTTACGGCTATGATCGAGACAGCATGGAAAAAGTGGTGGGCAACCTCCTTATCGAAAACAAATATAAACTTGCCATAGCAGAGTCCTGTACAGGTGGATTAATCTGTCGGAAAATAACAAACACGCCAGGAAGCTCAGCTTATTTACTTGGCGGTATCGTCTCTTATGCCAATTCTCTAAAAGTGATATATCTCGATGTTTCTCCGCATATATTAGAAACAAAAGGAGCTGTAAGCCGTGAGGTCGCAGAGGCAATGGCGGTGGGAGTACGATCAAAAAGTAGCGCAGATATCGGTCTGGCCGTAACCGGAATAGCAGGGCCCGGCGGAGGTACTGAAGAAAAACCGGTTGGTACTGTCTATATCGCTATCGCAACTTCCGAAGAAAACTGGGTCACCAAATTCCACTTTAACGGAGACCGTTCCCAGATTAGAGAAATTGCAGCACAGAGTGGTCTGGATCTGATAAGGAAATATTTATTGCAGAAGCTTCATTATTGAAAAATTTTCCATCCTCATTTCCCAATGTAAGATATTTGTTTATTTTCCATGGTATGGTAGATATCATTCACCTTCTTTACATCCCTTTCATTATTTAATTTGGAGAATCGCATGGCCGTAAGTGCTAACAAAGATAAAGTAAGCAGTGTTGACAACGCAATAAGTCAAATTCAAAGACAGTTTGGCAAAGGGTCCATCATGCGCCTGGGATCCCATGAAACAGAGAATATTCCTGTTGTTTCGACAGGTGCTTTAAGCCTTGATATTGCGCTTGGAGTCGGTGGCATCCCAAAGGGCCGTGTCACAGAGATCTACGGACCGGAGTCTTCCGGTAAAACGACGCTGGCCCTCCATGTCGTGGCAGAAGCCCAAAGGGCCGGCGGAGCCGCTGCCTTCATTGATGCGGAGCATGCACTTGATACCAAATATGCCAAGCGTCTGGGTGTGGATATCGACAACCTGCTCGTTTCTCAGCCGGATTTTGGCGAACAGGCGCTTGAAATCGCTGAAATACTTATTCGATCGGGCGGCATTGATGTAATAGTTATCGACTCAGTTGCAGCCCTTACACCTAAAGCGGAAATCGATGGAAATGTCGGTGATCACCATGTTGGTCTGCAAGCCAGATTGATGTCCCAGGCAATGAGGAAATTTACCGGTGTACTCAACCGCAGCAATACTATACTGATTTTCATTAATCAGATCAGGATGAAAATCGGCGTAATGTTTGGTAATCCCGAGACAACGACTGGCGGTAATGCCTTAAAATTTTATTCTTCTCTGCGCCTGGATATCCGAAGAATCGGTCAGCTCAAAGACGGTCAGGACCTGGTTGGAAATCGTACCAGGGTAAAAGTTGTTAAAAACAAAGTTGCTCCACCATTTAAGGAAGCCGAATTTGACATAGTATATGGCGAAGGTATTTCCAAGGTTGGAGACATGCTGGATCTCGCAGTAAACCTGGAAATAGTTGAAAAGAGTGGTTCCTGGTACTCCTACAATGAGGAAAGAATAGGCCAGGGCAGAGAAAATGCCAAACGTTTTCTAACGGACCAGCCTGAGATGTGCCTCGATATTGAAAATAAAGTACGGATGGCCTATGGTATGGCGCCTGCTGCTTCAAAATCTATTGAAACCCCGGCTGTTATTGCCCCAGCAACATCGAAAGCCGGTAAGGTTACCGCAGAGTAATTTCGTGTATCCCATTGCTCCTTAAGGTACATATCCATTTTTCACGAAATGATTTCCTGCATTTTTTCAGCACCCCAAAAAGGGCAAAAAGGAAATCATTTCAGGTTTTTTAAGAGGTAACGATATTGGTTCCAAAGAAAATTAATCCTTCGGATGAAATCTTCGATGTAATAATTGTCGGTGGAGGTCCAGCTGGACTTTTTGCCTCTTATTATTTGGCCGAACATTCTAAACTAAAAGTACTGGTTATTGAAAAAGGCAAAGCATCACTCAAACGAAAATGCCCAATAAAAGATGGGGGCTGCATTAAGTGCAGGCCATGTAATATCCTTTGTGGCATCGGTGGTGCCGGGCTGTTTTCCGATGGAAAGCTCAATTTCATCCATAAACTCGGGAAAACCGATCTTACCCAGTTTATGGATGTCTCTGCAGCCACTGCCTTGATTGATGAAACCGAAGCCATTTTTAATCGATTCAACATGGATGGTAAAGTATTTCCAACTGATATGAAAAGAGCTCTCAATATCAGGAAAGATGCTCGTAAGCAGGGAATCGATCTTCTTATCATAAAGCAAAAACACCTTGGCAGTGACAATCTCCCAAACCACATTACTAAAATGGCTGACTATGTGGCGGAAAAAGGTGTTATTTTTCATCACTCTGAAGAGGCCAAAGAGGTGCTCGTAAAAGATAATATTGTCAGAGGAGTTAAAACCAACCGAGGTACATATAAAACCAAAAATGTTATTCTTGCTCCAGGGCGAGTAGGAGCGGAATGGGTTGCAAATGTTGCCAGGAGTCATGGCATTGAAGTGTCACAACGCGGCATTGAAGTAGGTGTGCGGGTTGAAGTTCATAACGAAATAATGCAGGATCTCTGCGAAGTAATCTACGATCCTACTTTTTTTGTGCGAACATCAAAATATGACGATCAGACCAGAACGTTCTGCACCAATTTTGGTGGTTATGTTGCATTAGAGAATTATCAGGACTTTGTCTGTGTCAATGGCCACGCTTTCATGGATAAGAAATCTCACAATACTAATTTCGCTTTTTTGTCCAAAGTCGTTCTCACCGATCCTGTCGAGGATAATCAATCTTACGGCGAGTCAATTGGTAAACTGGCGACTCTTATCGGTGGAGGTAAACCCATTCTGCAACGATATGGGGATCTTAAGCGGGGCCGGAGATCAACCTGGAACAGGGTTAAAAACAGCTATATTGAGCCAACCCTTAAAAGCGTAACCTGCGGCGATATTGCTATGGCATTGCCTGAAAGGATTCTTACTAATCTCGTCGATGGACTCGAACAGTTGAATCATGTAATTCCAGGTGTCGCAAATGACGAGACGCTGCTTTACGCTCCCGAAATTAAGTTTTTTGCCACCCAGATTGCTACCGATAACGATCTTGAGACAGCAGTGAAAGGATTGTTTGTGGCCGGTGACGGTCCTGGAGTCGCCGGTAATATCGTATCAGCTACCGCAACCGCCCTGATGCCATGTAAAAAAATCATTCGGGAAAATAGGTGAAAAAATTTATTTATCTTTCTCAACCTTTTTATTATTGACTCAGGTTTAGCATTTGCTATAGTGAAAATCACGTAAGAATAATTATCATTACTTAAAAACTTAAAAGGAGAAGACAATGCAAAAATGGGAATGTCCTTGTGGTTACATTTATGATCCGGCAGTTGGTGATGAAGATAATGGCGTTGCTGCAGGAACTGCGTGGGAAGATGTGCCGGAAGACTGGGTTTGCCCGTTGTGTGGCGCTGAAAAAGAATCTTTTTGGAAAGTAGATTAATTTCCAGTTAGAGCTGCAGCGTTCCGTTTTTTTAGTAATTCGCGTTGCAGCTTTTTTTTCCTTTTGTTGTTAGCTGTGTCTAATATATTTCAACAGACTTTAATATCTGGATTAATTATAATGGGAGAAAATTATGAGCCTTTTAGTAACCAAGCCGGCGCCGGATTTTACTGCCACCGCGGTATTGCCTGACAATAGCTTCAAGGAAGATTTTAAGCTTGCAGATTTTCGCGGAAAATATGTACTTTTATTCTTCTACCCTCTTAATTTTACCTTTGTCTGCCCTTCCGAAATTCTTGCTTTCAACAAAGCAGTCAAAGAATTTGAAAATCATAATTGTCAACTTATCGGTATTTCGATAGATTCAGCTTTTTCACATTTAGCCTGGAAAAACACCAAAGTAAATGACGGAGGCATCGGCAATATTCAGTATCCACTGGTAGCCGATCTTGATAAATCCATCTCAAAATCCTATGAAGTTCTCCTTGACCAAGGCATCGCCTTAAGAGGGCTCTTCCTCATTGACAGAGAAGGTATTGTTAGACATCAGGTGGTGAATGACCTGCCATTGGGGCGGAATGTTAATGAGGCTTTACGTATCCTGCACGCTCTTCAATTTACTGAGAAACACGGGGAGGTATGCCCGGCAAATTGGAACAAAGGTGAAGAAGCAATGAAACCGACAGCAGAAGGTGTGAAGGAATATCTGACTGCCCACAATTAACGACAATCAATCGAAAAATTGAAAAAAGAAGGAGAAGAAGCTAACAAGGCTCCTTCTTCTACTTTCTTATGAAAGCAATTGACGGTATAACTACTCTATCCGCTTATACATATCGGCATTGAAACCGATATAGAAATCCTTTCCCCATTTTAGAGCAGGGGCACGGAGATTACCGGATCGACCGGTAATTAATCGCAACATTTCATCTTTATCCGCTGTTGCCGGATCAAACTCGATAATTTTTTGGCCGCTTGCTACATAGACTCTTTTGGCACCGGCAACCACCTCCCATGCTCTTTCTCCGGAGAAGATCTCTTTTTTTGCATTAACTTCCGTCTCAATGGAGATATTTTTTTCCTTGAAAACCATACTGGCTTTTTTGCAGGAGATTCATCCTTTCCGAATATATGCCCAATTAATATCCAAGTTACCCTCCATTTCTTTTACATTTTTAATGCTGTGCGGGTTATAACATTTCACCTACAATACGGCCTATTCCAAAAATCAGCATGTGCAGAAACAAAGAACAGTTCAAAACGATAAAAAGAATTCGATAATTACAGGCTTGCAGTATCGCCAGGTTGTAGACAAAAACAAAAAGTAACAGAAAACTATTAACTATAACAGCCAAACGAAAGGCCAACCCCACGGGAAAAGGCAAGGTTAAAAACATAAGCATGACGAATATCAGCGCACCGATCCAGGTGACAAAAAAACGTCTTAGGCTGTGCTCCTCAAACTGTCGAAGAAAATTAGGAAAACTGCTCCTCTGATAATCCTGTTTAAAGGTTAACAGAACGAGCCAAAAATGCGGTACCTGCCATAAAAAGAAAAGGGAAATCAACAAGGCCCCGGTATAACTTACAATCTCTCCTCCACCACTAAGCCATCCGATATAAGGCGGAAAAGATCCACAGATAGCTCCTGGAAGAATAGCCAGGATTGTCCTTTTTTTTAGCGGAGTATAAACACCATTGTACAAAATCACTGCAAGGACTGCCGACAATACGGGCAGAAAGGTTTTTGTGGCTACAAACATTATGATCAATCCAACAGAAAGCAGGACAAACGCCTGTAACCCAGCATCAGATGGACAAACCAAACCCTTTGGCAGAGGTCTGTTCCTGGTTCTTTCCAGCTCACTATCCAGCTGACATTCCTGAAGACTATTTAAAGTGGCTGCACCGGTGGCCAGGATGAAAATCCCAAATCCGGTGAAAAATGTCCCAAATGCTACCACTGGGTCTGCCAAAACATATCCAAAAACTGTGGAGCAGCTAATGAGGAGGCAAAGTGGAACCTTTGCAAGGCTTAATCTTCGATTCATATCGAATAGGAAGCCTTGTGCAAGCTGTGCACTGATCGACTATTCAAACTGTCCGTCACGTTATTTCAGAAGCCATTTTTGGAATTCTTCTTCAGGGACAATGTTTAATTTGGCAACCATCGCAGAGTGATCCACTCCACAGTATTCAGTACATTCTATGTCATACTCTCCGACTTTGTCGGCATAGAACCAACCATAGGTTGGCATTCCTTTAACCGCATCAACCTTGACCCGAAATGCCGGCAAAAAAAAGCTATGTATTACATCAAGAGAAGAAATATTAAGTTTAATGGCCCTCCCTACAGGAACAACCAATTCATTCTCTGTTTCCTTGTCATTATCATAGACGAAAATCCAGGAATACTGCTGGGCAAGGACTTCAATCTCTAAGGCGTCATCAGGCACTGTTCTAAGCCCAAGATACGATGACCAGCCGACGTAAAACATTGAAAGTGCAATCAGTGTCGGGATTATTGTCCAGATAATTTCCAGCGGGTAATTGTCCCGAATATCAGTTGCAACAGGATTTTTGCTTCGCCTGTACCTGAAGACAAAATAAACCATCACAATGGTTATCCCAAGCAGCAGGACAATGGATACGCCTAGTATATACCAAAATGCCTGATCTACGCCTTGTACCGGGGTCATAATTTCTCCACTGTTATCTGTATGCTACGTCCCAGAAGGTGAAACCGATCAAAATAACAAGCACGGCTACCGTACTGAGAAATGATATATTTATTACCCTCCCTTCATATTTCAAATGCATGAAAAAAAGCAGGACAAAGGTCACTTTGGTGCAGGCAATGGCAAGCGCAATGGGAATGTTGAAGAATCCCAGATGCACATAGGAGACCCCCACGGTAATCCCCGTCAAGACAAGCAGAACGGCAAGAACCATCGCAAGTTGAGTAAAACTGAGTACATGTTGTTTTTCTTGGTTATCCACGTTCAATCTCCAGAACAATTAAACATTTTCTACAGTACCAGGTAGAAAAGAGGAAACACAAAAATCCAGATCAAATCAACCAGGTGCCAGTAAAGACCTGAATTATCAAGCATGGAAAATCTGGAAGAGGTCACCCTCCCGGTAAGTACAAAAACAAGACTGATGGAAAGCAATACCATTCCGATGATGACATGTAGACCATGCAATCCGGTGATAACATAATAGAGTCCAAAAAAGATATTCACTCCAGGTTCTCCGGAAACAAGAGTCTCTGAGTTTGGATATATATCATGATGAAATTTAGCGCCCCATTCAAAATATTTATTGACCAGGAAAATAACACCACAAAAAATAGAAAATATTAACAGGCCGATAGTCTGCTTTTTTGCATTTCTCTGCATCGCAGTGATAGATGCGGCCACAGTAAAACTGGAAATCAACAAAACTACCGTATTTATTGTACCTATCACTCTGTTGAGCTCTTTGCCACCCTCGGCAAAAAACTCGGGATATCTGTGCAGGTAGGCGGCATACAGAACAAAAAGGCCACCGAAAAGGATAATCTCTGAGTAGAGAAACAACCACATTCCTATTTTAATACCAGTCTTGTCAAATTGGGCACTCATAACAATTTTCCTTACTTGCCTTTCTTTTGTAATCTCTCAGTTATCCCGGTAAAATCATAGGGAAAGTCTTCTATGTGTGGTTTTTCAATAAAATTATGTACCGGCGGTGGTGAAGGGACTGTCCACTCCAGGGTGGTGCCCCCCCAGGGATCAGCCGGAGCTTGCACCTGCTGTTTAAAACTCATCAACAAATTAACAAACATGATCAGCATGCCGATAATCAGCAGATATCCTCCAAACCCTGCCAGGAAATTGCCGGTTTCATATTGGGGCAAGTAATCGTAATATCTCCGAGGCATACCTTGTAATCCCAAGATAAGCATAGGCACGTAATGAAAGAGAAATCCAACACCTGTCAGTGACGCTCCGATAAAGGCCGGTTTGAATCTGTACATGATACCAAACATTTTCGGCCACCAAAAATGAAGTGCAGCAAAGAACGCAAAACCCGTGCCGCCAAACATAACAAAGTGAAAATGCGCCACAACAAACTGGGTGTCGTGCACATGGATATCTGTTCCTGCTGCACCCAGTACCAACCCTGTGAGACCGCCAATACTAAAGAGATAAATAAAAATGAGCGCCAGGAGGAGCGGCGGCGTCATTTCAATTGACCCCTTATACATGGTGGAAACCCACGAAAACACCTTCACTGCAGATGGGATCGCTACAAGATAAGTAAGCAGGGAAAAGATGAAGACGGAAACATCACTCATACCACTTGTATACATGTGGTGCGCCCAAACCAGTGAACCGGCTATGGCGATAGCCATGGACGACCAGACAATAGCCTTATAGCCGAAGATAGATTTACGCGAAAAGACAGGAATAATTTCTGAAATAACGCCCATACCGGGAATGATCATTACATAAACAGCAGGATGAGAATACATCCAGAACAGATGTTGATAAAGTAAGGGGTCACCACCTTTATCCGGATCAAAGAGTCCTATGTGAAAAAATCTCTCAACTACAATTAACACAAAGGTTATGGAGATTACAGGTGTCGCGAGAATCTGCACCCAGGCTGTAGCGTAGAGCGACCATGAAAAGAGAGGTATCTGCATTAATCCCATATTCTTGTCACGCATACGATGAAAGGTGGTCACAAAATTAAGACCGGTCAACATCGACGACATACCTAAGATAAAAGCAGCAGTCACTGTTAAACCTACGTTAGCACTGTTCTGGACGCTAAAAGGCACATAGAAAGTCCAGCCGGTATCAGGAAAGCCGTCGCCAACAAACAACGAAATAATGGCGAAAAGTCCTCCTATCATAAAGAGATACCAGCTGAAAAGGTTAAGGCGTGGGAAAAATACGTCATCGGTTCCAAGCTGAATCGGTAAAAAGAAATTGCCAAAGATTGCAGGAATCCCAGGAATAACAAAGAGAAAAATCATTATTACCCCATGCAGGGTAAACACTGCGTTATAGGTCTCCGCATCCATAATAGTCCGGCCTTGACTCATCAACTCGGTTCTTAACAAAAGACCGAGAAACATTGCGAGCACGAACCAAAAGGAAATTGCACCAAGATACATAAGGCCAAGGCGTTTGTGGTCATGCGTTAACAGCCAGGATTTTATTCCAGTGAGACCGGGGGGAGCCGAAGTATGATAGAAAGATTGTGTTACAGTCATAATTATTTCCTGTCTATTGACGCTGTCATCATTGCCTGTGCCATCTGAATTTTACGTCCGTTTTCGTTTATAGTAGATAAACACAAAAGCCAAAACTATGCCGAAAAACAGCATTACACCAATTTTTACGCGCTGAAACAATGAACTGTTTTTACTGGGGTCGTAATTAAAACAGAAAGCGAGGAGCCTCTTCACTGACAGAGACGGACTTCCTTTTGTCGCATCTGCCAATCCCATATCTATATCACCGGCCAGAAAAGAGCCATAGACATAACGAATAATTTTCCCATCTTTTGCTATGGCTATCAGGGCGGCGGGATGAATGAACGTTTCATCATCTACCTTTTTGAAACGAAATCCCACACTATCCATCGCAGTCTGTATGTTTTTTTGACTCCCGGTCAGAAAACGCCATGCATCAGATGGAAAATCATCACCAACAATTTTCAAATAATTCTTTTTCGCCCGGACAGCATCTTCATGGTTTTCCGCTTCGTTAAAACTTAAGGCAATAACTCGATAATCTTTCCCTGGCACAAAACTGAGATTACCAAGAGCAATTGCGAGATTAGCAAGATTTTTGCTGCAGATATTCGGGCAATAAAAATAAATAGGAAGTAAGATTGTGGGTCGATCGATAATTTCACCTAACCTGATCTCTTTGCCTTCCTCATCCACAAACTGCAAATCAAGTGGCAGATATGAACCTGTTTTTTCCTCAATCCAGAGAGCATCATCCTCGGTCTTAACAGTTATAAGCTGCTTGGTCTGTTCCAGCAGTGTCGATTCATTATTGTCATTATTCTGTGCCCAGGAGATGCTGCACATTCCTAACATCAGAAACGACAGAAAACTACCTACGATGTTTTTACAAACTTTGTTCATCTCTACCCCAGGTTTCCTACAATTTCTCCGAAACACCGGTAGTTAAATTGACTTTCAGGGCTGTTCTATATTTATGCTTGGCAAGAAAACTATCGCGTCCTGCTCCATAAGCCAGAAGAACTATGGTATCTCCGTTAACGTCGATTTTTTTATCATTTTTATCAGATGAGGCTAAAGGCAAGGTGAATTCCAAGGTGGTCTTCCCATCGGCTTCCGTACCGCCAACCAGAGTTACATCACTCGTTCCCTCAAGTTTTGTGTCCGGCATATGTGCATTTTCATCAACTCCATAATCATCATCAAGCTTAGCAACACCTTTTTTAACATATCCAAGAATAAAATTGGCTCCTTTCATCTCTTTTTCAGGATTAAACCCGATGCCAATCCAACCCTCTGTTTCGGCAGAAAGTTTTACAGCCAATGTATCACCTGCGACTTTCCAGGCAAAAGTGATCTTCTGATCCTGAATTTCATGGTCGTATTCAGCTGCTTGAATATTAGCTGCAGTTGCAATAAGTATGATGGCGATCCCCAGAATCATTTCCTGAATGTTTTTCATTTTCATAATCTCTCCTTGTTGTTCATGTTAGAAAACTCAAAAAAATACTATGTAACAATTCTTATTTTTTCAACAAGCAATCACCTGCCAAACCTTTGATAAAATATGTAAAGAGTTAACTACATTTAATAGATACCAATAGAGTAACATACCCTTTATCTGAAGAAAAGATTCTTTCCGGTATTGCGACACATTAACAAATAGAAATGATTCTTTTTAACAAAATAAATATAAATTATTGCGGACCTGTCAATATGTGATTAATCTTGGTCACTGAAGTTCAGCAAAATCAACCAGACTTATGACTGATCATGTTGAAAAAACTACAATAACCACCTTCACCAAGTGGTATCAAACAGTATTTGGATAAGATGGTTGGAATCTATTCATTAAGAAAGGAGGAATACTAATGGCCAAAAAGATGGGTGTTTACAAGTGCGATATTTGTGGGAACATAGCTGAAGTTCTTACCGCAGGCGGTGCTGAAATGATGTGCTGTGGTCAACAGATGACATTGCAGAATGAAAATACAACTGATGCTGCTCTAGAAAAACACGTACCCTCTCTTGAAAAACGTGATGGTGGCTGGCAAGTTAATATAGGCACAGTAGATCATCCCATGACGGATGCTCATTTTATAGAGTGGATCGAACTCATCGCAGGTGACACTGTCTATCGACAATTTCTCCACCCATCAGCAAAGCCCTCAGCCTTTTTTCCAATAACAGCCAATGTAGTCACCGCCCGTGCCTATTGCAACCTGCACGGACTCTGGAAGAAATAATTTTCTTCCCTGTTGACCGGATACATGTCCGGTCAACAGTCGGACACAATCATCTCTTCAGCATCTCCAGCACTTCCCTCAGCCTCCCTGCAAATCTCTTGCTACTTGACAATTTTACATCAAATCATAGTTTAATATCAAACTATATAGTGTTAGCCGCGGCTAAAGGAAGTGATGTCAAAATTCATCGGCAGTAAAAAACATATACTGGCACTCAACACTTTTATCAAACTCATTCGCAGCACAAACGGTGTCTGCAATGATGTGCACGATCATTTTCTTTCCGAACTTACAGTCAGCCAGTTTGGTATCATGGAGGCGTTGTATCATCTCGGCCCTATGTCTCAAAAAAAACTTGCTTCAAAAATTTTGAAATCGCCTGGTAATATAACAACTATCATTAACAATCTCGAAAGAAACAAATTAGTAAAACGAGAGGTGAATAATGAAGACCGGCGATATTACACAATCCACCTGACGTATAACGGGAGGTTGATGATAGAACGAATTTTTCCGGCCCATGCCGATATTGTTCTCGACAGATTTTCTGTGTTGACGGAGACTGAACAGTCTATCCTTGGAGAGCTGCTAAAAAAATTATCGGCTCCTACTACTTCGACAACCCCCTGACAGAGGCAAGAGAAATGGACTCGAAAAAATACCGGATTGAAAAAGACAGTATGGGAGAAGTTCGGGTGGCCACGACTGCACTCTTTGGTGCACAAACCCAGCGTGCTGTTGAAAATTTCACAATTTCAGTACAGCCTTTGCCTTGGAAATTGATCGAAGCAATTCTTATCATAAAAGCGGCAGCGGCATGCACTAACTGTGAAATCGGCCTCCTTACTAGTGAAAAGAGTCAGCTTATTTGCGATGCAATTGACGAATTGATCTCAACTCGTCCACTTGAACAGTTTCCCGTGTCAATTTTTCAGACCGGCTCTGGTACCAGTACCAATATGAATGTCAACGAAGTAATTGTAGGTATTGTTCGCAATAAAGGCGTCGAACTCTCCCCAAACGACCATGTAAACCTCTGCCAAAGCAGCAACGACGTAATTCCAACAGCTCTTCAGGTATCTGCGGTAAATGCAGCTACGGGGTCACTCCTGCCCGCTCTCAAGGCACTGGCCGATATAATACGCAAATTCGGAGCAGCAAATAGCGATGTCATAAAAACTGCTCGAACTCATCTAATGGATGCTCTACCAATCAGATTGCAATCAGAACTTGAAGGTTGGGCAGTACAGCTCGACGAATGTATAGAGCGTATTGAATGCGCTTTACCGAGAATGAGCCGTCTTCCTCTGGGTGGTACAGCCGTCGGCAGCGGTGTCAATTGCCATCCCGATTTTTCCAAAAAAGCCATAGAGCGTATCAGCAAGAGAACTGATCTTGTTTTTACTGCAACTCCATCGCGCTACAAGGGGCTGAGTAGCCTTGACACCGTGGTTGAATTTTCAGGACATTTAAAAACCTGTGCGATTGCGCTCAGCAAGATTGCCAACGACCTCAGGTGGATGAATTCGGGTCCACACACCGGGCTCGGTGAAATTAAGCTGCCTGCCCTGCAGCCTGGTTCCAGTATCATGCCGGCAAAAGTCAATCCGGTTATCCCAGAAGCAGTCTGCATGGCTGCGGCCCAGGTGGTAGGTAATGATACCACAATAAATCTCGCTGGTATGAGTGGAAATTTTCAGCTCAATACAATGTTGCCGCTTGCAGCCGCCAACATTCTTCACTCTATTGATCTATTGGCTGGAAGTGCCCGGGTTCTTGGCGAAAAAGCCATCAAAGACATGACGGTAAACCGCCAGGTCTTTGAGCAAGCCCTTTCCCTCAACCCTATTCTGGTCACTTCGCTGAATCCTATAATCGGCTATCTGAAGGCTGCTGAAATAGCAAAAATTGCCCAAAAAGAAAATAGACCGGTTTTTGAAGTAGCTCTGGAACAGACAGATATTCCACGGGAAGAGTTGCAACGATTGCTTGATCCGAAAAACCTTGCTGATGGTGAAAAGTAACAGCAACTGGAAGTACCCACTTTATGCTCATACAGTCTCCCGTGACACCCTTATTCGCTTAAACATCAGGTTGATGAGTTGCTTCATATAGGCAAGGGCAACGCGATAATTCATCTTTGATTGCCCATAATCACGATCTCTGAATTCAATTGGAATTTCCATAACCCGAATATTTTTTCCATATTCAGCCAATATCGCCAATCCAATCTTAAAGCCGGGCACGGAGCTGGATAATCCCGTCAACCTTCGACGATCCACGGCAAAGAAACCTGCCAACGGGTCTTTTACTTCACAAAACAAACGAGCGGGGATAGTAGCAATCTTTGACGAGAGTTTTCGGGAAAAGGGCCAGTCGGGAACAGAACCTCCCTCTATGTATCTGCTTCCAATTACCATGTCGTGCGTACCATTCAGAAGAGGTTGAAGCAGTTTTGGGATAAGCTCAGGAGGATGGCTAAGATCAGCATCCATAACCAGAACATATTTTGAATTCGTATATTTGGCACCGGCAAGGACAGCTCCGGCCAATCCGACATTAATATCGTTCTCAATCAGTCGGACCGCTTCATTTTTTTGCCACTCTATCACTCGTTCACATGTTCCATCAGTAGATGCTGAATCAACAAAGAGGATATCGAAGTCAATATTGCAGTTTCGTCTGATGCTTAAAATTCGCTCAAGCAACAGATCAACATTCTCCGCCTCATTGAGAGTGGGTACGATGACTGTAACGGTTGCCAATACAAACTCCTCATCTCGTCAAAAGCGCAAGGCAATTCTTCATGTTCTGACAGTGATACTAGATACTCAATTCAGGATCACATTACTTCAAAGTCAAAAAAAACGAAAATCAATTATGAAACCAGGGCAATCAACCTTCGATCTTTTTCAACCCAAGATCATGCATTGGCAGAATAGTAACACCTAAATTTTTGATCTTCTGAATCGAGTCCCAGGCAGCCATTGCATCAAGATGCACACCTGGACAGACAGCTGGTCCATTCGCAGGGAAATTTTCCTGATTACAGCAAAATCCAGTGATTACCGCCGCACCTGAACCGGTTTCTATTATCACCGAGAGACCTCCAAGAGTATGTCCCGGGGAATGAATTACAGTTATGCCTGGGACAATTTCCTGATCTCTTTCAACCAGAATAAATGTCTGTCCCTCGATAAAATAGTTATCATAGCGATGATCGAGCGGATGGGGTGCATTACAGAATTCGACTTCAATTTTATGGGCATAAAAAACAGCCTTGCTGAAAAGACCGTTATTACCGCAATGATCGTCATGCAAATGAGTATTGATCACAATATCAATATCTTCAACAGTCAGATATTCATTTTTCAGGCATTCCACTAACGAGGCAGGTTCCAGACCTGTCTCTTTAGTGAAACCAGCTGGAATAAAAAGTTCATTTTCATCAAGACCCGTATCGACAAGTATATTATGGCTATGTCCCTGCACCAGAAATGCCCAGATGGGCAACCAGATTCTTTTGCCATAGCCTTTCTGATACGTCATTATTCCTTGATCGGGATTACGCACTCCTGTTAGAAGTGGCTTTATAGAAAATGTCATGTCTCACCTTTCCCAATTGATTAGACAGCTTGTATGCTCCATCCTCAACTAACATTTATCTTTACATTTTTTCTTTGTACAAAGTTTGTTGTCTACTATCAAACGTTTTGTATGGGGAAAATATTTTGGAAGAACTAATGTCTTCTTTTTGTTTTATGACTGAATATATTCACGTTAATTTCTATTTGGCAGAATATTATTCTTGACTTGCCAGTATTAGAGAATATATTCATCATTTTACCAAGGAGGAAATATGTTGGATGCTATAAGTCTTGAAATTTTAAACATACTTCAGGAAAAAGCCCGTATCCCAAATATCGAAGTTTCCAGGCAAGTCGGTCTTGCTCCATCAGCGGTCCTGGAACGTATCCGAAAAATGGAGAAGCAAGGGATCATTGATGGTTATGAGGTTCGCTTGAATCCAGAGCGATTCAACCGAGCACAGGTCGCTTTTGTACATATAAAGACCATTGCTGCCATGTGTGATAACGTTGGCGCCCAACTCTCAATAATCCCCGAGATTCAGGAAGTACACTTCGTTTCAGGTAGCGATTGCTATCTGGTAAAAATACGAAGTGCGGATACGGCAACACTGGGCCAATTGCTCCAGGAAAAAATAATAACAATTGAAGGCGTCCTTTCCACCAGCACCGAAACGGTTTTATCGACGGTCAAGGAAACCAGCCGGATACAGCTCCCTCAATCCATATAAAGGAATCAGTACCATGCCTATTTCTCAAGCCTTCAAAGAACGTCTCTTTCCTGTGTTGGATAAAATTTCCAGTCACTATGGCACTCCTTTTCACATCTATGACGAGGCAGGAATCAGAGAGACCGGCAATAGACTGAAAGATGCCTTTTCCGGAATTAACTGTTTTCGTGAATATTATGCAGTAAAAGCTTTGCCTAATCCCCATATTCTATCAATCATGAAAGATATCGGTTTTGGCTTTGATTGTAGCTCGATTGCCGAGCTCCGCCTCAGTCGTCAGGTTGGTGGGCGTGGAGAGGATATCATGTTCACTTCCAATAATACCAGCGAGCAGGATTTTATAGAGGCAGAAAAAGATGGTGGTTCGATTCTCAACCTTGATGATCTCAGCCTGCTAAAAAAAGTACCAAAGATTCCTGAGCTGATCTGCTTTCGCTACAACCCTGGTGCCAAAAGAAATGGCAATGACATTATTGGCAAGCCTGTTGAATCTAAATACGGTGTAAGTCACG
This sequence comes from uncultured delta proteobacterium, assembly GCA_963709755.1. Lineage (GTDB taxonomy): Bacteria > Desulfobacterota > Desulfobulbia > Desulfobulbales > Desulfocapsaceae > Desulforhopalus_A. Next base: position 301,941 of record CAVPXO010000004.1, on the reverse strand, counting down.
ATCAGATCATCGAGGCTTACCGTCAGGCAAAGTCTCTGGGTGTTAAGCGATTCGGCATTCACACTATGCTCGCTTCAAATGAACTTAATTATCAGTATATGGTGCAGACCAGCGAGATGTTGCTGGAACTTATCGCTGAGATCTCCGATGAATCAGGCATCACTTTTGAGTTCATAAACATTGGGGGGGGCCTTGGCATCCCATATCTGCCGGGTGAAGCCGGCTTGGATCTCAATGCCATGGGCCGGGAGATCACAGCTCTTTTTAGAAAATTCCAACGACAACATGGTTATGAACCCGCCTTATATATGGAGAGTGGTCGATTCATAACAGGGCCACATGGAGTTCTTGTGACAAAGGCAATCAATCGGAAAGATATATATCGAACCTACGTAGGGGTTGATGCGTCAATGAGTTGTCTTATGCGTCCGGGAATGTATGGTGCTTACCATCACATCGATGTGGTCGATAAACATGATAGCAGCGTAAGGGAGATCGTTGATGTTGTCGGCTCCCTTTGTGAAAATAATGATAAATTCGCAGTGCAGAGGGAACTTCCCAAGATTGAAGACGGAGATACCATCGTTATCCAGGATACCGGTGCCCATGGTAGCTCCATGGGCTTCAACTATAATGGCAATCTTCGTCCCAAGGAACTTCTTTTGAAACCTGACGGCAAAGTCGAACTTATTCGTCGGGCAGAAAAAGTGGAAGATTACTTTGCCACTCTTAATTACGAGCCGGATATCATACAGCCTTAAACCTGCTCTCGTACATCCTGCTATAATCAATAATAAATGGATTCCAGATGACAATCGATATTGAATGGTTCCTCAGCACTGTAGCCATAGCTGTACGTGACAAACAAGTTCCGGTGGTCGATCTGATTGCGGTGCAGACGAAAGACCCATTTAAGGTTTTGGTGGCGACCATTCTTTCCGCCAGGACAAAAGATGAAACCACAGCCAACGCATCGGCACGGCTCTTCAAATATGCGTCAGACGTGGATTCTCTCGCCAAACTGTCGGAAGACAAGATCGCATCACTTATTTATCCGGTAGGATTTTACAAAACCAAGGCCAAACATTTAACAAAATTACCTGAGGGACTGAAATTGTTTGGTGGAAAAGTGCCGGAGACAATTGAAGAACTCGTTACGCTTCCGGGAGTCGGCAGAAAAACTGCCAATCTGGTCGTGAGTGTCGCCTTCCAAAAACCGGCTATCTGTGTTGATACGCATGTACACAGGATTATGAATATATGGCAGTATGTCAAAACAGATACACCGCTAAAAACAGAAATAGCCCTGCGAGCCAAGCTGCCGGAAAACCATTGGATAGGGGTAAACTCAATTCTTGTGGCCTTTGGTCAATCTATCTGCAGACCTGTCAGCCCTCACTGTGATATTTGCCCGCTAGAGAAAAAATGTCCGAAAAATGGAGTACGTCCCCGTAAAATTCCCGGAGTAAAAATGACCGAGAACAGTACACTTAAGTTTGTTTCCTGGAATGTCAACGGCATCCGTGCCATTGAAAAAAAAGGATTTATTGATACTTTAACGGAGTTTGACGCTGATGTCATCGGCCTGCAGGAGACCAAAGCGCAACCGGATCAGCTTTCCGAAGAACTTAAAAATATTCCTGGCTATAAATCCTACTGGCACAGCGCCGAACGAAAAGGATATTCCGGGGTGGCTTTCTATAGTCGAATTGATCCAGTAGCCGTATATTACGGAATTGGCGATCCTGAATTCGATTGTGAAGGAAGGGTCATTACTCTGGAGTTCGATAAGTACTACCTGATAAACATCTATTTTCCCAACAGTGGTGACCAGTTAGTTCGGCTCGACTACAAATTGCGATTCAATGAAAAACTGACCCTTTTTGCAAAGGAACTTGAGACTAAAAAAGAAGTCATCCTATGTGGCGATTTTAATGTGGCCCATAAGGAAATCGACCTTAAAAACCCCAAGACGAATGTTAAGAATGCAGGTTTTACTCCTGAAGAAAGGGCCTGGATGGATACTTTTGTTGAAGCAGGCTATATCGATACCTTCAGGATATTCAATCAGGAACCAGAGCAGTATACCTGGTGGAGCTACCGCTTCAGTGCCCGGAGCAAAAATATCGGGTGGCGTATTGATTATTTTTGCGTATGCGGAGGGGCGAAAAAGCGGGTAAGAAATGCGACGATATTAAAAGAGATTTTAGGCTCAGACCATTGCCCCGTCGAGCTTCATTATCAGGCGGATTAAATTATAGATTGCGAGCTCAGAAGATTTGGCTCATGAAGTCTGATATATTCGATAATTTTTCTAGGACCCGCCGGGAAAGCAAACTGTTTCAGCTCCTCCGGAGAAATCCACAGATAGTTGGTGGCCGAGCCCAGAATGGGTTCAACTTCTTTTCCTATCAGATTACAGAGGAAGCAGTGGAGAATTATTTTATTGTTGGTGTATTGATGGGTTACACTGATAATAGGTTTCACAAGAGTTACAGATAATCCAATATCCTCTAATATTTTTGCACCAACCTTTTCACCTGGCTCACCTTCGGACACCTGACCACCCGGAAACTCCCACAATCCGCCCCAGACATCGTCAGGCTTACGTTGCTGAATGAAAATCTTCCTGTTCCATTGAATAAATCCAGCCACCTTGTGCATGGTAATTATTTTTTTTGAGGGGCCGACCACCGGACGCTGCGGGACTGTTCCTTTTTCTAGAGCCATGCATTGTGCTGCGACAGGGCATTCTGAACATTTTGGATTTTTCGGGGTACAGACCAGGCCACCCAGATCCATCAATGCCTGGTTGTACGCCCTGCTCTGCCCCTTTGGCAAAAGATTTTCAGCAATTTCAATCAGAAGTTTCTGGACCCGTCGATCCTTGACAGGCTCCCCTATGTTAAAAATTCGTGCATACACGCGACTCACATTAGCGTCAATTACCGGAATATCATAATTCCCAGCCACGCTGGCTATAGCTGCTGCGGTGTATGGTCCGATTCCAGGCAACCCCAACAGTTGTTGGTATTCACAGGGCACTTCACCACCAAAATCCAAAGCGATAATCTTCGCTGCCTTATGTAGATTTCTGGCTCTTGCATAATAGCCAAGCCCTTCCCAATATTTGAGAATCTCCTGTTCTTCGGCTGCCGCTACCGCTTGAATATCCGTAAATCTTCTTATCCAACGCAGAAAATATGCGACACCCCGCTCCATTTGAGTCTGCTGTAACATTATCTCAGAAATCCAGACATGATATGGATTGTACGTACGCCGCCAGGGAAGATCTCGGTTGGTCTTTCGGAACCATTGCAACAGGGGTTGAACTATTTCTGCACTATCAAAACAGGACGAATTGTTGATCATGAGGTCTCACGTTCCAAGGCCAAGATACCGGCCAAAAGCAACTAACCCCATACCAATCAATACTGTTGCGAAAAGACTGTTCCATTTCCATGCCACGGGAAAAGCAATAAGAGCTGCCCAGAAAAAAAGGTTTTCGATACTTAAATCAACAGAGCTACTCCGGACCAAGAGCGAAGGAACAAGCATGGCAGCAAGAACGGCAGGCGGTACCAGTTTTAGCCAGGAGGATATAATCGGTCGGAGATTCCTGCCACTCAAGAAAAGCGTGGGTAGAACTCGCGGTAGATACGTAACAACCGCCATCCCCACGATAGTCCAGAAAATCAGCGTTTGATCCACAACTCAACCCCTAGCCCCAGGCTAGCCCCGGTAATTGTTGCGATAATGATATGAAACTGATGCCATCCTGCCAGATACAAAAGAGTAGCAATGCCGCCTGACAGAATCCCCGTAATGACCTGGACAGGCGATTTACATTGTCCCACCAGAAGGCCGATAAACATAGCAGCTAATGCGTAATCCAAACCCAATGGTTTAATATCACCTATCAGACCGGAAGCGATGATTCCCAGTGCTGTCCCCAGGACCCAGGAAACCTGGGCGGTAAGATTGAGAGACAAGGCCTCCAGCCTGCAATCACAAAGCTTTCCAGCCGCAGATGAATGAAGGGCAAAAGTCTCATCTGTCAATTCATAGGAAAAAAAAGCGAGGTACCGTTTTTTCCAGCCAGAGAGATAGGGGGCAAGCGATGCAGCCATTAACATATGCCGCAGGTTAACCACAAAGGTGGTTATGATAACCGCCGCTGGCCCGGTCCCGCTGGCGAACAAGCCTACGGCAATAAATTGGGCAGAACCTGCAAAAACTATAAGAGACATCAACAAGGTGTTCGCCTCAGACAAACCACTCTTTTCCGCAAGTACTCCGTAGGCAAATCCAATCGGCACATAGCCGAGTACAATTGGTAAAGCTCGTTTTATTCCTGTCAGACAGGCTGATTTCGAACACCGATCTATTGTTTCCAGACGAGAATCAGCCAAAATTACATCCGACGATAAATTTCGAGACATCTTTCACGGGGCATCAGCTTTTGCCAATCCGGTCCTAAACAATTTTCCCAAAGTGGAACAAGATTAAGGGCAGTGGTAACCATCAGCTCGAGAGCTTCCTTATCCAAATGAGCTGTCAGATTTCTAGGCAGAGTTATCTCATGTTTTTTCATCATCTGCCTGAATTCACTCACGCCCTCCGGATAAATTTCTTCAAGATAATCAAAGGCGATACAGCAACCGATACCATGATGAATACCAAGAACATAAGAAAGTCCATAGGAAAGAGCATGACAGGCCCCAACCTGAGAATAAGCAATACTCATGCCGCCAAAATAGGATGCCATCATCAACTTGTCATCCTTGTCTGGGTGGTCCTCCAGGAAAACCTGCCGGCAAAGATCTATTGACTTCTCGCCATAGGCCCTGCTGAACTCATTGATGAAGGTACCATTAAGCGACTCGACATCGTGTATATAACAATCCATGCCGGTATAGAACCATTGATCCTTCGGAACCCCGACAAGAAGTTCCGGATCAAGAACAATCTGATGAAACAATGTGTAATCTGAATTAATCCCGAGTTTTTTTACAGGCCCCGTGAGGATGGTTGTGCGGGAAATTTCGGCACCGGTTCCGGCGAGTGTGGGGACCGCAACATGATATACAGATGGATTCTGAATCAGATCCCAGCCCTGATAGTCGGCGGATGATCCAGGATTATTTACCATCAGCGAAATAGCCTTGGCGATATCCATGGTAGCCCCGCCGCCGATGCCGACAATACCATCTGGTTTTATGTTGCTGTAATCAACAAGTTGCTTAACAAGCGCGTCAATATAACTCGTCTTGGGTTCATCGTCGACATTTACCATCAACAATAAATCCTTGCCTTGAACAGGTAATCTTTTCTCTAAAGACTTGCCCTTAAAGACATCATCCAGCACAAAAACAAAATATGAATCAGGAGTTATCCGGTGAGGGGCAATTATATCTTCAAGCTGATTAAATGAACCTCTGCCAAACATAATATTTGGCACAATACTGAAATTTCTGAACATGCTCAATTCCGCTAGTAGAGTTAAAAAATAAAGGCAGTTGCCTAATTATATGAAAATCTTGCCTTCCCATAACAAAGATTCGATTATACCTCAAGTAAGATTTCCATTCATCTCTTTGTGTACTTAATTCTGTGCAATCAGTCATTTTTCCACTGTTTATATTTCAAAATATCGGTAAAGTGGCTGACAGCACCAAGGATACTGAAGCATGAGCAAGAGGCAAAGAGCAAATTCAAAAGTAAATATTTCAAAGGCTGGAGCAGGAATTTTCAATGTCCGTTATAGATGAACACAGCGTATTCACCTCGTTGCTGCAGAATGGACCGCTGGCAGTAGACGACAATGTCGATTTAAGTAAACCATTTTCCTCTCAGACCCGACAGTGGGTCAAGAATCTCTGTCGAAAAAGAATCAATATCACCAAGTACAGAGCTCTTCGCAGTCAGATTTTTGAGTTTCTGGGTATTACAAACTTTGCCCAACTTCCCGAACTCATCAAACACCCTGAAAAACAAATTCACCGCAGTCAGCGTGCTTGTTTACTGCTCGGCAACATGTTTGGCCTGAACGGTACGCCAAGAGAGATCCAGGCCAGGGTGTATGAATATGCTCGTACTGCCGACGCTGTAGTCAACTCTCTCAAGGTGAAAATACTGAAGCCTTACGCCTCATTCATAGCCACCACCAACGAAATAGAAGTGGCTAATGATCCAGTCACGCTCCTGCTCATCATGTTCAATAACAGATACCATAAAAAGGCCCGTTTTGAGGCTCGTCGAAAATTAGTTCTGATGAATTTGGCAGGAAGCATCGATCAGCGCGAAAGGGAAACAGGAATAGAAGAAAAATTTTCCAGTTTTTTGCATTTTCTCAATGATTATGTCTGGAGTACGAACCTTAAAATTGGTGAACATGATATTGTCTATCTCCAGTCACAACACTCAGAAGATACCTTCTGCTGCACCAGCGTTAAGGTGCTAAACGCACAGCAAGGTCAGGAAATCCAACTCGAAAAAGGCTCAAAACTCACCCTGCTCAAACGCCGACGCTTTTCCACCGGGAATCGCGATATCCCTATCTACGTCTCTATCCGCAAAAAACCTCCGGAAGCCAAGGTACTTAAATTGCTGCGTAAAAACGAGAAAAATCCAGCAGTTGCAGTAGATGACGAGCTCGGATTAATGGCAGTTCTGGATTCCGTTGCAGACATCAAAACATTTCAGAACCACCTGACCCAGTCTGCATCAAAAGCTGACAGCTTTATGGTGTTAGAAGATATATCCGATACCCTGACCGGATCCGCTGTTTACAAAGCCACCTCAACCGGATCCAGTTCCAAAACGGAAATGATGAAATTTTTTGCCAGGCTGGGCGGTATGAGGGTTGAATTTATCATTCACACCAACCGCTCATGGCTCAACTACATGTACAAAAAGGATGTCGCTCACGACGAATATGAAGTGAAACGAATTTTTGACTCGGGAGTCATGGAATTGTTATTTCCAAAAGATATCTTTAAACTTGACCACGAGAGGATCCGCAACGATATGATCGACAGATTTCGAAGAAATATCGAGGAATAAGCTGACCCGACTGTTATCTCCTGGATCTTCAGTGAATATATATCAGGAAAAGGTATTCATCTCCCGTTTGTAAGACTGGTAAACATCCTCCAGCCCTTCAAGAAAACTAAAGCGAGGCTGCCAGCCGAGATTATTGATCCTCTCCGTATCGAGCAATTTTCGTGGAGTACCGTCCGGATGGTCACTATCATAGATTGTCTTGCCGGTAAAGCCCACAATCCTGGCAACCAGTTTCGCCGTCTCGTTGATAGTTATATCCTTTCCAGTGCCGATATTTAGAAAAGACGGTTGATCTCCAATAAAATGAGATTGATCAAGCTCCATGACATGAAGACATGCCGCTGCCATGTCGTCGACATGCAGAAATTCCCGCCGCGGTGAACCGCTTCCCCAAAGAACAACCATTGGGGTGTGATCTTTTTTAAGACTCTTCGTCTCGGCTATATAACCAATGGCCTTACGGATATCATTTGGAATTATGCCGTAATGTGCCTCATCTGCAACAATTGCCTCAATGTTGCCATCCATGGCCAGTTTTGCCAGATGATATTTGCGAAGCATTGCCGGAACGACATGACTGTTTTCAAGATGATAATTATCATGAGGACCAAAAAGATTTGTCGGCATTACCGAACGGTAACTTGTACCGAACTGGCGGTTATACGATTCACACATTTTAATCCCGGCAATTTTAGCTATGGCATATGGCTCGTTGGTCGGTTCCAAAGTACCGGTAAGCAGGCAGCTCTCTTTCATTGGTTGTGGAGCTGATTTAGGATATATGCAGGAGCTTCCTAAAAACAAAAGATTTTGCACACCAGACTTGAACGCCTGGTGAATCACATTAGCCTGGATCATCAGGTTTACATAAATAAAATCGGCTGGGTAAACACTATTTGCATGAATACCACCCACTTTCGCGGCAGCCAATACCACCCTATCCACTTTTTCTGTCTGAAAAAAATTGCGAACCATCATCTGATTTGTCAGATCAAGTTCTGCATGAGATCGGGTAACTATATTATCATTGCCAAGCTCATTTAACTTCCGGATTATTGCAGAACCAACCATACCACGATGGCCTGCAACAAAGATTTTTTCGTGATCTAGCATATCTTATACTATTATTATTCGTGATGGTTGAGAACTGTAAACCCTTCGCTTTTACAGAGTTCATCCCTTTTTGCTTCTATCAGATCGGAGCGCATCATTTCCGTTACCAGTTCTGAAAAAGTAGTTTTCGGGACCCAGCCAAGTTTTTCCCTGGCCTTTCTGGGATCACCCAAAAGTGTCTCAACCTCGGTTGGTCGAAAATACCTTGGGTCTACCTTAATAATAGTATTTCCTATCTTTAATTTACTCGCACCACTGCCGGCCTGAACATGTTCAATAATTCCAGTTTCGTCAACACCTGTTCCTTCCCAGCGTATACCTGCTCCTATTTCTGCCGCAGCAGCGTTGACAAAATCACGAACTGAGTACTGCTCACCAGTGGCGATAACAAAGTCCTCTGGTTTATCCTGTTGCAGCATCAACCACTGCATCTGCACATAGTCGCGGGCGTGGCCCCAGTCCCGTTTTGCATCCAGATTCCCAAGATGTAAACAGTCCTGCAACCCAAGATAAATCCTGGCCAGAGCCCTGGTAATCTTGCGGGTAACGAAAGTCTCCCCCCTGAGCGGGGATTCATGGTTGAAAAGGATACCGTTGCAGGCATACATATTATACGCCTCCCTGTAGTTAACAACAATCCAGTAGGCATACATTTTAGCCACAGCATAGGGCGAGCGTGGATAAAAAGGTGTTGTTTCTGTTTGTGGGGTTTCCTGTACTTTGCCAAAAAGCTCAGAGGTAGAGGCCTGATAAAATTTAGTCTTTTCGGTTAAGCCAAGAATCCTGATTGCCTCAAGAACCCTGAGTGTTCCCAATGCATCAGAATTGGCAGTGTATTCAGGTTCTTCAAAGGAAACAGCAACATGGGACTGGGCAGCAAGATTATAGATTTCGTCGGGCAACACTTTGCCGATAATATGAATGAGGCTGGAAGAATCAGTCAGATCACCATGATGGAGAATGAATTTCCGATTGCCTACATGCGGATCCTGATAAAGATGATCTATTCGATCTGTATTAAAAAGAGAGGCACGCCTTTTTATTCCATGTACTTCGTAACCTTTTTGGAGGAGAAACTCTGCCAGATACGCTCCATCTTGCCCGGTAATCCCGGTAATTAACGCCTTTTTCATATATATGCTCTTTCTCTTTCTATTAAGATTCAAACGAATTTTCTAATTGAACGACCTCGTCCAATTCCATAATAGGCAATTCCCATCGCTTCGACCCTGGCAGGGTCATAGAGATTTCTCCCATCGAATATTACCCTGTCGCGTAATTCTTCAAGCATCTTCTTAAAATCAGGCACCCGGAAGCTCTTCCATTCGGTGACAATTATCAGAGCGTCAGCTCCGTGCAGGGCAGCCTCTTTAGTACCCATCAAAGTAAAATCATCTCTTGTTCCATAAATCCGCTGAGCCTCTTCCATTGCTTCAGGATCGTAGGCCTGAATTTTGGCGCCAGCCTTCCACAATGCTTCAATTAAAACCCGACTGGAAGCTTCACGCATGTCATCGGTATTTGGTTTAAAGGAAAGCCCCCATACCGCGAAAGTCTTACCTGCAATATCTCCATTATAAAAAGAAGAAACATGCTCAAAGAGTTTTTCCTTCTGTTTATAGTTAACACTCTCTACCGCACGTAAAATTTTAGCTTCATAACCAATCTCATTTGCCGACCGCTCAAGTGCCCGAACATCTTTTGGAAAACAGGAGCCGCCGTAACCGCATCCTGGATAAATAAACTGGTACCCAATACGGGAGTCCGACCCAATACCTCTCCTCACCTGCTCAATATCGACCCCCAGCAGTTCTGCAAGATTCGACATTTCATTCATAAAAGAGATCTTCGTAGCCAACAGACAATTTGCGGCATATTTAGTAAACTCGGCACTACGAACATCCATCACCATGATTTTATCTCGATTACGACTGAAAGGTTCATACAGTTCACGTATTTTTTCTTCTACCAGTGCACTGTCAGTGCCGACAATAATTCTCTCAGGTCGCATACAGTCATCAAGCGCAGATCCTTCTTTCAAAAACTCGGGATTGGATGCTACATGGAATGGCAAATCAATCTTTCTTTTTTTGAGGATAGCAGTCATGTGAGCTCTAACCTTATCGGCTGTACCTACTGGTACCGTAGACTTATTAATAATAATTTTGCTCTCATTCATGTTACTGGCGATCATTTCTGCAACTGAGAGTACGTATTGGAGATCCGCACTGCCATCTTCGTCGGGTGGAGTGCCAACAGCTACAAACTGAAGTTCGGCATGATCGACACCTTTCACTGCATCTGTGGTGAATACTATTCGTTTTCTTTCATGATTGCTTAAAACCAATTCTGATAATCCCGGCTCGAAGATAGGAAGTTCACCATTTTTCAGAGCGTCTATTTTCTTTTCATCCACATCAACGCAACAGACGTTATGCCCGACATCGGCAAGAACAACAGCTTGCACTAAACCGACATATCCAACACCAAAAACAGTTATATTCATAACTTCCTCTAGAGAGAAAAATTGATTGCTAAACTATTACAACATCCATAAAGGGGATATCATAAAGATGGCAGGAGTTCTGACGCAAGACATTAAAAGCTCGGTTAACATGTTATCATGGAAGAAAAACTAATCTCCCTGACACCGTATCTTTTAACATGGATTGTTTGTAATTATAACGTTCTTCCTCAACCGGTCAACAATGAAAATTTAAGTAACGACAGCTAAAAGATACCATACAAAAAATAGCACTTTATTGCTTGGTCGTCCAAACAAAACAAAAAGAGGGCAATTTTCTACTTGACGGCATCCAGCCAATCAAGTAGTTTGCCGCGGACTTTGAGGAACACGAAACGAGTCGAGGACGAGATGTTCTCCAGTGTATCGGGTTGAATCAAAAACAAAAGATAAGAAATAAAAGCATTGACTGGAATTTGCAGTTATGTTAGATTTGCCTGCTCGTCGCGGAACTTGTACCGCGGGGTTTTCGTTTTAGGAAGCCTGAGCACGATCCTTGAAAACTGAATAACAACAAACAAGCAAACGGGCCCGATGAGGTTTTAATTACCTCAAGGGCAAACTTTGTAATTCAAAGTTGAGCTCTTATATAATTAACGACTCTCAGGAATTTATTTTTGAGAGGAGTTTATCCCCTTTAGCGGGGGTAAGCACTATATAAGTAACTACCCCATTATGATTGGGGTAGTCTAGGATATCAAACTGGAGAGTTTGATCCTGGCTCAGAACGAACGCTGGCGGCGTGCTTAACACATGCAAGTCGAACGCGAAAGTTTTCTTCGGAAAGCGAGTAGAGTGGCGCACGGGTGAGTAACGCGTAAGTAATCTGCCCTGGTATCCGGGATAACCCACCGAAAGGTGTGCTAATACCGGATACGCTGAGCAATCAGGAAAGGTGGCCTCTTCATGAAAGCTACTGTACCAGGAGGAGCTTGCGTACCATTAGCTAGTTGGTAGGGTAATGGCCTACCAAGGCAACGATGGTTAGCGGGTCTGAGAGGATGATCCGCCACACTGGAACTGAAACACGGACCAGACTCCTACGGGAGGCAGCAGTGAGGAATATTGCGCAATGGGGGAAACCCTGACGCAGCGACGCCGCGTGGATGATGAAGGCCTTCGGGTCGTAAAATCCTGTCAGATGGAAAGAAATGTAGTATGCCTAATACGTGTACTATTTGACGGTACCATCAAAGGAAGCACCGGCTAACTCCGTGCCAGCAGCCGCGGTAATACGGA